>KI519497.1:0-19378 GCA_000482765.1 Meiothermus taiwanensis DSM 14542 | reverse complement strand
CGGTTCATCCCCGCGGGTGCGGGGAATACGGCCCAGGGCCTCCCCCCGCTGGTCAGCCAGCGGTTCATCCCCGCGGGTGCGGGGAATACGAATAGAGGGTCTGGTAGGCAAACTCTGAGGGCGGTTCATCCCCGCGGGTGCGGGGAATACACGGCATCCTGCTGCCCCAGGCCGCACAGCGCATCGGTTCATCCCCGCGGGTGCGGGGAATACAGCCCCAGGTGGCGGGAGAGTAGCTCGAGGGCGGTTCATCCCCGCGGGTGCGGGGAATACGTCGTAGAGCGCCTTAGCGGTGCGCTTGACCTCGGTTCATCCCCGCGGGTGCGGGGAATACGCTCGCGGCTGAGGGGTCAAGGATCATGCCCCGGTTCATCCCCGCGGGTGCGGGGAATACACTTGATTCTAACAGCAAAACTAGCCGCTCGATCCCCCGGAAGTGTCAGAATCCCGAGTCTGATTGTCAAGATTCACCCCTGGTTTGGCTTTTCTACTTCGCTTTTGGTGCATACGCTCCCACTCGGCATTCTTCACGGCCACCAGGGTCAGGCCGTCAAAGTCTACGAGGGTGCGGGTGGTGTCGCCATGGGTTCGGATGGCAAAGCCCTGTTCGTTGTTGGTGCGGTAGAGCAGGCAGCAGCGTCCAGCAGTTTTTTTGGCGACGCACTTTTCCCAGAGCAGGTCGCGCACCAGCGCCGAAACGCTGCCCACAAACACACCGGTGCTCACCTCGAGCATCCAGCGCGAGAGCTCACCCCTCAGGGTCTTGGGTACCTTCTCCAGGACGATCACTACCATAGGCTATCCCACCTGGAACCGGGCCGTCGGGATCCCATAGATCGCCCGGTGCTGCGGGGTCGGCAGCGTAGGGGTCGGGGGTCTCGAGGGCATCGAAGAGGCTATGCAGGTCGGAGACGATGCGCTCCAGGAGCTTGACCTCCTTAAGCTGTTCGCGCAGGGTGTGGCGCACGCGGCGTTCGACGCCCACGTCCGACTCGGCGACCACTCGGAAGGCGGTGGGTATGAGGGTTTCGGCCTTGTAGATATCGGCCACGTCGTAAACGAAGGAAAGCTGCTTACCGGTGTGGATGAAGCCCAGGGCCGGGCTGTAGCCCGCCGAGAGGATGGCGGCGTGGGCCAGGCCATACAGGCAGGCTGCCCCGGCGGAGATGGCGCGGTTGATGGGGTCGGCGGCGGCCCAGTTGCCCCGCTGGTAGTTGCGGCCCTTCCACTCCACGCCGGTCTCGCGGCTCCAGCGGGCGTAGGTCTCGCGCACCCGCACCCCTTCCAGGCCCCGGATTTGCTCAAGGGAAAGCTCGGGCGACAGCGGCTCGGGAAAGCGCAGCCGGTAGAGGCGCTTGACCACCTCGAGGTGGGCCTCGGGGTCGGCCCAGGCCCGCACCTGGCGCATCAGGTTGGCGCTGGAGCGGGTCTCCCCCATCCCGCTGGCATAGAAGCGCACCATCTCCTCACCCACCCAGAACACTGAACAGCCGTTGTTGGCTAGCTGGCGTATAGCGGCGTGGGTGATGGAGGTGCCAGGGCCCAGCATCAGCACCCCCAGCGCCGCCGCCGGGATGGCTACCACCCCTTCCTGGCTGTAGTAGGCCACCGCCTGGTCTTGCTGCTCGAGGCGGCCGTGTTCCAGGTAAAGGTACGAGAGCCCATCGCGGAATTTGGGGAGTTCCTGGAGGTTGCGGGTCTCGTACTTCATGGCTACACCTTTGCGATGGAAAGCAGGCCAAAACCCAGGGCTTTGGCGTGGCCCAGGCCAGCAGCCAGGGTGTGTTTGAAAGCCTCGAGGTCGGTGATCTTCAGATGCCCCTCGTACAGCACCGACTGAAGCACAATCGGGCCGGAGCCGTCGTGTTTGTACATGCGCACCCGCTCGCTCTGAACCACCATCGCGCCCAGCACCGAGAAGCCCCCTTTGGCTCCCTGGCGATGCAGCCACTCGAGCTGCTCTTCGAGGGTTTTCAAACCGTGGCGCTTGCGCTTTTTGCTATCAGGATTGTTGGGATCTTTTTTGGTCACAGTAGGGTTAGCACGTAGGCGAAAGCGCAGCACCTGGGCAGGCTGGAGGTGCTCGAGGGGGATGGGTTTGGAGGCTGGGGGCTGGGCAAAGTAGCCGGGGAAACGCTGGACCAATTTTTCCCAGTCCGGCATCCCGGCACTCTGCACCAGCACAATGGGGATTTTTCCTACCTCAGCCCGCCACAAAAAGCGCGCTGGGGTCTGATTGGGCCCGGCAAAGGCATGGCACAGGGTGGCGTGCAGCTCATAGGGGCTGGCCAGGTCGGTGCGGGCCTGCTTAGAGCGGGGATCAAGCTGGAGTCGGCTCAGGTACACGTTTCACCTCCACCCAATGAGGAACCACAAAACGGGCCCCAAAGCGGCGTTCCGCAAAGGAGCCCAGCGGCTGATCCATGCGCAGCGAACCTTCGCTCGAGCCCCGGTTTTCCAGCATGACCAGGCACCTGACCGACTCGCAATCCTTCCCCTCTTCGTCCTTCGGCCAATCGCGCCCGAGGTAGCGGTACTTGAGGGCTTCCTGCAAAGGCTCCTCGCGCAGGCCGTCCTCGAGATACACCCCTGGGCTGGGCAGGTAGCCCTTTCTACCCAGAAATAGCGGCCAGGAGGGGTTCTTCAGCGCCCGGTGCGCGCGCTCCAGGAGGCGTTGGTCTTCCCCCTCGAGCCCCACCAGGAAAACCGCATCGGCCAGGTAGTAGCGCCGGGATGTGGTGGTGGGGTGCACCTTGGACTCATCGGCGGCGATCACGTTCTGGGCGGTCTGGTAGTCGTAGCGCAGCACCCCCGGCTGGTCGACGCGCACCCCCATCCGCAAACGCGCCAGCTCGAGCACAGGCGCCCGCTCTTCGCGGTCTATGCCCATAGCCGCACACAGCAAGCCGATCACCCCGCTTTTGGAGGGGGTGAGGTCGGTGTCTCGCTCGTCAAAGCGGCTTTTGGTGCCCCAGGACTGCATGGGGCCCGCCAGGCGCAACAGCAGGGTGGGCATCTCAGACCTCCAGCCCAAGGTTGGCCCTGACAGCTTTCATTGTGCTTTGCACCAGTTCGTCCAGGCTTCCCACGGGCGTGCCGATCTGGCTCTGGGCATCGGTGAGGTTGAGCACCCAGGCCGCTCCATCCTGCCCGTAGGCGGCGGAGAGCTTTTGCCACCTGGCCTCGAGCCGCTCCACCGAGGCCTCGGTGAGGCTTTTTTCCCGGCTTGGGCGCACCGGCTTCTCGAAGGCGTTGGCCAGGTTGCGCGGGTCGGCTTCCTGACGCACCGTGAACAGCACATACTCGGGGTCGTTGTGGGCCGCAAAGGAGTTCTGCTTGCCGCTGGGCTTGGCTTTGACTATCGCCCGCAGGAAGGCCTCGAGGCCCCGGAGCATCAGCTCGGTATCGTTCTGGAGGTTCGCACGGAGCTTCTCGAGGTCGAGCGCAACATAGCGGTAAAAGCAGGCCGAGTTGAACTCCACCGTACCGATCATGTCGGCCCCCGCATTGTCATCGGGCTTGAGGTCGTCCACAGCGGTGTAGAAGTCGAACTCGCGCTCCACGGCGTGGGTGGAAAGGGCATGGGCCACCTGGCAGGCGGCGTCCTGGTTCTTCTCGGGGAGGTCGGCCAGCATGCGCCCGAACAGGGCCACGTCCAGGGCCTTGCCGCCATCTAACACACTGCCCAGGGCTTTTTTGATTTCGTCGGGGACGGCTTCCCTGGCAGCTTTCTTGGCATCTTTGGTTTTCTTTTTACCCCCCTCTTCCTCGGCCTGGGGGGCCACCAGGCCATCCCAGTGCTGGTCGATGAGGTCAGCGATCCTGGCTACCTCTTGCCTGCCCAAAAACAGCAGGTACTGGGTTTTGCCCTCTGCATCAACCCTCAGGCCCATACCGCCCAGGGCTTGCTCCACCTTCTGCCGGGCTTCCTCCTTGCCCCTGCCCCTGGCCTCGAGCTGATCTACCAATGCCTGAACCAGCCGCTTGGTGCGTAAAGCCAGCGCCTCCTGGGGCAGGCCATTGGGGTGGTCGCGCACATACTCCCGTGCAGCCCGCTTGAGGCACTGGCTGCTGATGCGCCCGCGGCGGTAGCCACCAAAAATGGCATCCTTGGGAGAGCCAGTGTCGTCGCGGTTGAGGTTGGAGGGGGCGAAGTTTTGCAGGATGTGAATCTCGAGCAGGTGTTTCATGTTTTTCTCCTATTGCGATAGATTGAGATCGATCTGTAGCCGAACAACCTTCCACCCCAGGCCCTGGCGTTCCATGACCAGGCCTTCGTTGGGGTTATCTTTAGCGTGAATAAACGCTTCGGAGAGACCGCGGCGCTTGATGCGCCAGTGGGTCACATTTTGTGTATCGGCCTGCCCCGGCTCCTCTCCCGTACCAACGCTGGCAAGCCCTTCAGGCGTGACGTAAGCATCTATAACCCGGTCGACCATCGGCCCCACAAAAGCCAGGGCCAGCGCCCCGAAGCCCGTGGTGTCTTTCTCAACTTCTCGCATAAACGCGCGGTTGAGATCGGATTTCAGGCTTTCCCGCACCCTGGGAAAGTCCACATATCTTGAAACGGCCGAAGCGTTGTTGGTTGCTATGGCCCGCTGCAACCCGCGAAGGGCAAGGTAGGGGGAGAACCAAAAATAAGCGAACCCCAGCACCATAGCCGCAATCGCTACCCACAACCACTGTTTACTGCGCATCTTCACCCTCCATGGAGATGGTCTCTTCCTTAGCAACGGTACGGTAGAAAGCCCTGGCCCATTTCTGTTGCACTGGCTTGCGCTCACGGTTCCAGGCCAGCAGGTCGCGCAGGAGTTCCGACCAGTAGATGCGGATGTCGTCCTGGCTCTCAATAAGCTGCACCATCTGGCGCAGGCGGTAGGGCAACTGCTCTTCATCGGCATCCAGCAGGGCGATAAAGCGCTGCTCGATGCTTTTGGACTGGTCGCGCGCAAGGTAAAGCTGTGCAATGGCGTGACCCAGCGTGCGGCGGTAGCCTTTATTCACGCCTCCTTCATTGTTCTGGCCCACCTCAGGCTCCTCTTCATCTTTGCGAAACTGCTCCAGCTCCGATGAAGAGACCGTGCTGGCCCACAAACCGGCCACCAGGTAATAACAAATCCGCTCCCAGCGATCTTCGTGCTCGTCCTGGATGCGCCCCAGGAACCCCTCAACCAGCGGAACCACCTCCGCTCCCGGCGCATCCAGGCCGCGGCGCATCCGTGCCAGGTCGGCTGGCGTGCTGCGCTGGCGCAGGTACCGTACAAAAGCCTGTTCTCTACTGACTTCCTTTTGCACCCACTACCTCCTTTTGTTTGTAGATATGGGCCAGCAAAATGCCCTCGCCCTTGTGAACGGCCCGCAAAGCCCGGGCATCGTCCCCCGCGGCCAAAGCAGCAAGCCGCCAGGCCTGCAGGGCCTCGCGCTGGAGAATCTCGCGCCAGGCCCGCTCGAGCCGAGCCTGCTGCTTTTCGAAATCGGGGCCGAGCTGGCTTATCCAATCGGCGAAATGGCCCTCGAGCGCCGACCAGTAAGCCACCTGGTGAGGAAAGCTCCGGGCCAGCTTGCTCACGTCGTCTTTATGGGGCTTGCGATCCCCCATGGACAGCAACCCGGCGGCCAGGGCTCGAGCAGCCCCATTCAAAACCTCTCCCATCACTTCGGCTTCGTTCAGGCATTGCTCGACAAAAGCGCGCAGGTCGGTCTCGCCCAAAATGGCCTCGGGCAGGCGGTATATCTCCCCCCGCCAGAGTTCGACCTTGGCCTGATCACTGGCCTGACCCGCCACCATCACGGGGAGGCCCCGCTGCCTGAAATGGCGGCCCAGGGCGCGGTAAACGTTGCGGGCATGGTCGGCCACGGCCAGCCCCTGGGCCGAGCCGGGCTTGGGCAGCAAAGCGGCAAAGTCGCGCCACAAGGCCCGGCCCTCGCTAAAGCCGAGGGGGCGCTCTCTGGTGGGGTCTTTGGGGTCAGGGCGAAACGCCACCATCGGGTCGCGCCGAACCTGGCTCTCCTCGTAGCGAACCCCCGAGGCGTAGGCGATCCAGCGTACGATAGTCTGACCATCTTCCTCCTCAGGGTGCAGGCGCACCGCGCGCGCGAGCCAGGTGTAGCGGTGCACGATGCCCTTGGCGCTGGCCCTGGCCCGCTCGCAGTCCGCCAGGTCGGCAACCTTCAGGGGCTCCTGCTCCCAGGTGGCGAAATCGTGCTCGTGCTCCCTTTTGGGATAGGCCACTAGGTTCAGGCACAGCGTCTGGTGGAGGTTGTCGCCCAGCACCAGCGCCAGAGCCGCCGTCGCGACCGGCGCCGTGGCGGTGTGGCACAGCACGCTCTTGCCTGCAGAAAGGGCAAAGGTCTGGTTGGCCACCAACAGCCGGGCGGCCTCGGCGGGCAGGAGGGGGCGGGGCCTCGAGGTGACGGTGTGGTCGAAGAGCACCTTGTTGTTGTCGGAGTTGAGTTCGGGGGCCAGCACCGTCCAGGAGCGGCAGGAGCGCTCGAGACTGAAGTCGGGCACCTGGTAGAAGGGCCGCTCGGGGTGGAACAGGTCGAAGCGATCCCGGTACTTACTCAGATAGGTCTGAATCTTTCCGCGATCGAACCCCTCTTCGAACCACTCGGCCGCCTCGTAGGCATCGGCGGGGCCCTCCAGCGCCCGGTGCAGCACCGCCAGCAGCAAGCGGTGCAAGGCCGCCGTCACCAGCGGGCTGGGGTCTTCGATGCGCTCGAACTCGCGGGCCTCGAGCAGGGCCTGCTCGAGGCTCACAAGCAAAAGCTCGTTTCCCGTTCGTACGGGAATCCAGGGCTGGGTTATTAGATTAAACGTGGGCAAAGCTTACCTCCTGTTGCTTCCTGTAAACCACCCCAAGCTCGGGGTGAAGCTCGAGCACAAGTTCCCCCAGCACCGCGCACCCTCCCTCGAGCACCACCGGATGGGCATGGGCCAATAGGGGGGTTTCACTCCAGGGCTTGGCGGGCAGGCCGTGGGCTTTCCGATGGGCCTCCAGGGCCTTAAGGTTGTTTTGCACCAGCTCATACCGGCTGAGCTTGACCGAGCGGGCAAAGATGCGCCTGGCCTGGGCCAGCTCGAGCTGGCTGGCCAGGCTCACCCCCTCCTTCCCGCCCGCATCGAGGCAGAGCTGCCCGCCCACCTTGTGCAGCAGCACCACCGTGGCGCTGGGGGGGCCTTTGCGGGTTTTGAGCAGGCTGGGGTCGTCGTCGGGGTTGGGCTCGTCGTCGGGCAGCCTGGTGAAGTCCCGGGGCTCGAGCCAGCCGGTTTCATCGGGGTCGCCAAAAGGCGCGTAGAAGGCCTCGTCCTGATCTCGGGCGTCCCTTTTTTCCATGCGGGCCTGGGCTTCCTCAAGGGCCCTCCTCCACGCTTCCGGAAGCCCCTGGGGCATAGGGTCGCTGTAAACCTCCTGCACCAGGCGGTCGATATCGCCCGGAAGCTCGATCTGGGTGCGGTTGCGCAGGGCCAGCCAGCTCCGCAGCAGAACGTAGCGCTCGTAGATGCGTTCGGCCGTACCGAAGTCGGGCACCCCTTCGCACTCCAAACCCGCCACCCACAACACCGGTTCGGTGTGGGAATGCCGCTCCTCCGCGCTGCGGGCGTGGCGGTGCAGCCGCCCTGCGCGCTGCAAAACCAGATCCACCGGGGCCAGGTCGGTGAACATCACATCAAAGTCGAGGTCGAGCGATTGTTCAACCACCTGGGTGGCAACCAGGATGGCTCTTTTAGGGCGCTGCCCTTGCTTACCAAACTTATCTAGAACAAGCTGCTCGCGATTTAAGCGCTCCTCGAGCGGATAGCGGGCATGAAACAGGTATACCTCCACCCCATCCGAATTGCCCGCCAAAGCCCGGTACAGCTCCTGTGCCCGCTGCACGGTGTTGACAATACAGGCCACACAGCCGCCCCGGCGGGCCTGCTCGAGCGCCTGCTCGGCGATGGCCTCGAGGCCGAGCGGCAAGGCCCGTAGCCGCAGGGTGGGCTGTTTGCGCGCCTCAAAGGTCTCCACCACGGGCATGGGGTTGTCCTTTACGACACGGGTAATGCGGGGGTATGGCTTGTCCTCGGTTATCTTCTCGGCCCCAAACGCCCTGAGCAGATTTTCCCGCTTGGCCCTGGGCAGGGTCGCGCTCATCAGCACGACCGATGAATCCAGCGCCCTAAGCCAGCGCACCAGCGACTCGATAAGGCCGCTGGTGTAGGTGTCGTAGGCGTGCACCTCGTCCAGCACCACCACCCGGTTGCCCAGGCCCCACAGCCGCACGAACTGGTGCTTGGTGGGCAGGATGCCCAAAAGCGCCTGATCTACCGTACCCACAGCGTACTCCGAGAGCAGGCCGCGCTTGCGGTGAGAGAACCAGATCTGGGCCTCGACTCCTTCTTCACGCTCTTCAGGGCTGTTGGGGCGCACGCGTATCTCCTGGTAGGCCTCCACCAGCTCGCTGGCCCCGTGCAAGAGTTGCAGGTCGAGCCTGCAGGACTGCCCCCAGCGATCCAGAAAGGCCTTGGCCCGCTCGAACATCAGGTTGCCGGTGGCCTGGGTGGGCAGGGCCACGTACATCCCCCGGTGGCCGTTGGCGGCTTGCAGGCGCAGGTGGGCGTAGAAGGCCGCCTCGGTCTTGCCTTCGCCCATGGGGGCCTCCACCAGCAACAGGGCGGGGCGATCCACGCCCTCCAGGAGGCGCTCGATGGCAGCTTGCAGTGGGCGGGCCCTGAACGGCGCTTCGGGGCTACCCAGATAGGCAAAGACCTCTTCCAGGCTTTGCGGCTCGGGCATCAGGGTTTTGCGCTGAAACCAGCCGATGCCATCAAGCTTTTGCGTGGCCCGCACCTTGGCCTCCCGGTAATACCCGGCCAGATCGTCGCCGAGGGGGTGAAAGTCGAGGCTCGAGCCAATCCAGTCGGCAAAGCTGGTAAGGCCCGCCAGGCGCTCGAAAGCCGCACCCCCATAGAGCTTAACTTTGGGAGCCTCCCCCACCCCCAGCACCTCGAGCACCGCTTCGAATAGCTCGCGGCGCACCTCGTCCCAGTTCGCGTTGCCTTTCTCACGGGTTGTTGCTTTGTCCAGATCGCCCCTTGTTGCCCGGAAGCCGTGGTGCTCCCCCACCGCCGCTGCGACATTCTGGGCGGCCCGGTATTTCCACCCCCTGGCCTCGAGTAGTTCGGGCAGCACCGCCTCGCTGATGATGCTGTGGGAAAGGTCGTCGGGCGGCGGCGTTGGGTCGCTTGACCAGGTGAGCCCCGTGGCCCAGAGCCGTTCCTTGCCCTCGAGCCACTTCTGCTGGAAGGCTGGGCTGGCCTTGCCGATATCGTGCAAGCCCGCCAGGGCGCAAACCCAGGCTTTGGCTTGCTGGGGCTCCAGGCTTAGATCGTGGGCGTAAAGCTCGAGGGTCTTGGGGGGCTCGCGCTCGAGGATCGCCTCGGCGCAGGCCGCCACGTCCAGCAAGTGTGCAATGAGCGGATGCCAGGCGCCCTGCTCCCGGCCCCGGTCGCTTTTGGCCCACAGCCTCCTGGCTGACTCCGAAAGCCTCATGAACCCACCTTCCCCTTCATCCCTTCGAACCCCCTGGCATACTCTTCCAGCACCTGCCGCGCCTCCAAAAGCCACCGCTGCCGCAGGCTAGCCGGTTCCAACACCTCCACCCGAGGCCCCCAGCTCTGCACCCAGGACAGAAGCTCCAGGGGGAAGTTGTCGTTGTTGGTGCCCACGGTAATGCAAACCTCGAGGCCCCCGTCGGGAAGCCTCGAGGCAATACGCAGGTTGGGGTAGCCGCCTTCCAGGATGCGGTAGGCGGCCTCGGGGCGGAAGCGAAGCCGGACTTCCACCGGCACGCCGCCGCTGCTGCCCACCACCCCCCAGGCATTGGAGAGGTAGTGGCGGGGGTCGAAGTCCGGTGGGATGGTGTAGGCCCCCGGCTCTCCCACCGCCCGCACCCGGCGCATCCGGCTCAGCTTGTAGGTGCGCAAAGCCTGGTGGTAGCCGCGCTCGAGCCCGATCACATACATCCCCAGGTTGGTGCGGGCCACCTCGAGGAAGTAGACCTCGAGCACATTTTTGCGCGGCCTACCCGAGCCACCGGGCTTGAGGTAGTCGAACTCGATGCGCTGGCGCTTGAACCAGGCCTCGGCCACCACGGCCATGGCCTGCCCTTCATCACGGTGCTGCAGGGTGCGGCGCTCGAGGTCTTCGGTGCTCTTGAGCGCCAGCTCCTGGGCCGGGGAGGGCAGCCGCCGGGCCAGCTTTTTGAGGGCCGAAAGATAGGTTGGCTCGTAGCCGGGGGTGTGGTGGTAGAGCATCCGCAGGGCGCTGTGGGTCACCAGCGCCTCCACCGGGCTCAGCTCGTAGCTTTGCAACAGCTGATACTGGGGAGAACGCCCCACCTTGCCCACCTCCACTGCCTGCAAGTCCTCGAGCAGGTAGCGCAGGGCCGTGCGCTTATGAACCCCCAGTACCTGGGCCAGCTCACCGGCCGTGTAGGGCCTGACCGCCAGCAGGTCGCGGGCCTCCACTAAGCGCAGCGCCTTTTTGTAATCCACACTTTCTCGGCGTGGCTGACCCATATGGCTTTACCTACCTGCAAGTCTAGGTGCTGGCGTCCAGGTCTCGTCCAGATTGTCAGAAAAGCTTCTAGTTCGCTCATAAAACTTGATCGAATCGTGCTAATCTTTACCAGATTTTTCCTCATGGGAAGCGCCGTCGCGAGGTGAGGGTTACCTGGACTACCCGCCCCCACAACATTTGGGGCCACCGTCTACAACCCAATGGCCCGGCCTATTCCCAGGGGTGCCTGTCTGTAGGGCCAAGCTCATCAGCACCAGCAGCAGGATTCCTTTCTTCAACCAACCGGATACCTTTTTATGAATGCCTCGTTTGTTTTCCACGCCCGCCAGTGTGGGCCCCGAGCGTGACAGAGCCTGTCTCGAATCTTTGACAAGCGAACAAACCCCTACCGCTTGGGCCTGAACCCAAGCCGACTTTATTGATGGCGTTACTAGGGATGTACAGCTTGCAGGGCCTCCACCCGCTTGGCCCCGCGATAAACCCGCTTATAGAAAGGGCTGTCCAGGCTTTCGATTACCACCCGGCTGCCGTAGCTGTTGGCGTGGGCGAACACGCCCCGGCCCAGGTAGATGCCCACGTGGTCAATTTGGCGGCCTCCAAAGCTGAAGAACACCAGGTCGCCCTGGCGCATCGCACCCTGCACGGTGCTGAAGGCTTCCCACTGTTCGCGGCTGGTACGGGGCAGTCTGATGCCCACTTCGGCAAAGACCTGCTGTACAAACGCCGAACAGTCCACCGCACGGTCGGAGCTGGCCCCAAACACATAAGGCAGCCCCAGGTATTTGAGCACCACCAGGATCAGGGGGTGGGTGGGGTCGTAGTCGGTGTCGGCGGGCTGGGGCTGTGGGGCGGGGTCGGGCGCAGGCGGGGTGGGGTTGGGCAGCGGGGTCGGGTTCGTCAGACTGGCCGAAGCGCCCGCGGGCGGGGTGGGGCTGGGGTTGGCTGGGGGCGGGTTGGGTGTCGAGGCAGGGGGGTTGCTAGGGGCCACCGCTCCTGCCTGGGGAATCCGGAGCACCTGGCCGGGTGAAAGATTGGTGCCCTCGAGGCCGTTTTCCCGCTGAATAGCCTGCACCGTGGAGCCGTAGCGCCGGGCGATGGAAAAAAGCGTATCCCCCCGCTGAACAGTGTGTTGTATGGTACGGGCCGGCAGCTGCAGCACCTGCCCTACGCTCAGGGTGGCCTCGCTCAGGCCGTTGAGCCGCATCAGGATTTCCACGGTGGTCTCGTGGCGTTTGGCAATGGAGTACAGGGTGTCGCCGCGTTGCACCGTGTAGGTGGGCCCATTCTGGGCCAGCACCAGCGCAACCAGCCAGGGCAACACAGCAATTGTGCGCATAACAAGGTAAGTATACGCTCAACCCCCCCGGCCTTGCGTTTATGAGCGGTTAATGCAGGCTGGCCTTTAGGCCCGGCGGAAAATCGTAAACATGAAATGGGTGATAAGGTTCGCAATTTCGTTTAAAGCCTAGCCATAAGAGTCCCTCACCCTGGCTGCGTAGCGTAGGAATCGAAGCCGAGTTAATCAGGCTTCAACAGCCCAAAAGGAGGTTTATATGCGAAAAAGCCGTGTAACCTTATTGGGGTTCATACTGGCCGTATTTTTCGGCACATTTGCCCACGCCCAGACCCAGTTCCGGGATGTTCCAGCCGGGCACTGGGCCCGCCAGGCCGTGGAGTTTGCCGTGCAGTGTGGCCTCATCGAGGGTTTCCCCGACGGCACCTTCCGTGGCGACCAGAACCTGACCCGCTACCAGGCCGCCCTGATTTTCTTCCGCCTCTACCAGACCAACCGCCTCGAGAACGCCCAGCCCGAGTGCCGTCTGGCGGTAGAGCGGGGAGCCCAGGAGGTAGCCCCCGAGCTTCAGCAGCTACAGCAGCGCTTCGAGGCCCTCGAGCGCACCACCCAGGATCAGGCCGCCCAACTGGCCGCGCTCGAGGCTGAGGTTAAGCGGGCCATCGAGACCAGCCAGCAAGCCGCGGCCCTCGAGCAGCGCCTGGTGACCCTCGAGCAACAAGTCCAGCGCCTGGCCCAGGCCCCGGCCCAACCGGCAGGCCCCACCCCGGCCGAACTCCAGGCCCGCATCGCAGCCTTGGAGGAGCAAGTCCAGCGGCTGGCCCAGGCCCCTGCCGCCCCCACTGCTCCGCAGGAAGTAGCAGCCCTCGAGCGCCGCATCGCCGCGCTGGAGGAGCAGATTCGCAACCGCCCCGACACCGCCCGCGTGGCTGCCCTGGAAGAGCAGGTGCGCGGCCTGAGCAACCAGGTCACCACGCTGCAAAACCAGGTCAACGAGCTGCGCCAGCAAACCCAGCAACCCGCACCACAACCCCAGCCTGAGGTGCGGCCCCCCGAAGCTCCCACGCTCGCTGCACCCCCGGCCCGCAATTTTTACCTCGGTGTAGGTGCGGCCCTGGGCATCGTTCCTCAGCCCAGCGGGGGCATCTTTGACAGCAGCAATATCAACCTTACCGGGATGGTAGGGGTGCGCGAGGCGTTGCTGGGATTCGGTTTGCGGGCCGGCCTGGACTACAACCTCAGCACCCAGGCCCTAGGAATCGAGGCCTACCTGATGCGTCACTTCGGCAGTGAACTTGTTAGCCCCTACCTGGGCGTGGGCGCCCGCTTCCTGCCCGCCCTGGCCGACCCCATCTACGGCAGTGCCGCCGTGGGGCTCGATATCAACCTGTCTGGCTCCCTCGGCCTCTTCGTGGAAGGCAACCCCCGCTTCGAGAGCGGCGGCAACTTTGGTCTGGGGGCACGGGCCGGCTTGAAGCTGAACTTCTAACACCCATCCTTGAGTAAAAAGAGCCCCCACCTGGGGGCTCTTGCTTTTTTGCACCCAGGAGGGCGCCGCCGGTGCCTGCTTTGGGATGGTTCATCGCCAGCGGGTTTTCTGTGGCACGCACAGGCACCGAGCATTTGATCTTGCAAAAACACGAGGCTTGTATTATGTATTATACATAATCACCGAAACCCATTCGGTGTGTACCATCCGACGCATCCTGGAGGTTCGCATGGGCATCCACTACCTGTTTCTGGACATGAACGCCTTCTTCGCCTCGGTGGAGCAACAACTCCGGCCCGAGCTGCGCGGCAAGCCGGTGGCGGTGGTGCCCATGCTGGCCGAGACCACCTGCTGCATTGCCGCCAGCTACGAGGCCAAGCGCTACGGCATCAAGACCGGCACGCTGGTGCGGGAGGCCCGGCTGTTGTGCCCTGGGCTCGAGCTAATCGAGGCCCGCCCCAAAGAGTACATCCGCGTTCATCATCAGATTCTGCAGGCCGTGGACAGCGTGCTGCCCGTCGAGGCGGTGCTCTCGATCGACGAGCTGGTCTGCAAGCTGATGGGCCGGGAAAAGGAACCGGAAAACGCCCTTAAACTGGGCCAGCAGGTCAAAGCGGCCATCTACCGGCGCGTGGGGGAAGAGCTTCGCTGCTCGGTGGGGCTGGGGCCCAACCGCTTTTTAGCCAAGGTGGCCGCCGAGATGCACAAACCCGACGGCCTGACCCTGCTACAACCTTCCGACCTGCCCCACCGGCTCTACTCGTTGCAACTGCGCGACCTGCCGGGTATCGGCCCCGGTATGGAGCGGCGCCTGTTCAAGCACGGGGTAACCACCGTGGAGGGGCTCTACCGGCTTTCTGCGCTGCAACTGGCCCAGGTCTGGGGCAGCCGGGTGCACGGTTTGGCCTGGTGGCACCGCCTGCGGGGCGCCGACCTGCCCGAAGCCCCCACAAGGCGGCGCAGCCTGGGCCACTCGCACGTGCTGCCCCCGGTATTCCGTAGCGAGGCCGGGGCCCGCGCGGTGCTCACCCGGCTGGTGCACCGGGCCGCCGCCCGGCTGCGCCACGAGGGCTACTGGGCGGGTTCGCTGGCCCTGTTTGTGCGCTTTCTGGAGGGGGGTGAGAAGCGCAAATGGGACGCCCATATCCGCATCCAGCCCAGCCAGGACACCCTGACCCTGTTGCGGGTGGCCCTTGGGCTCTGGCAGCAGAAGCCCGAGGGCACCCCTTTCAAGGTAGGAGTGGTTCTGGGAAACCTGATTTCCGGCGACCAGCTTAGCGAGCCGCTGTTTGAGTCCGAGCAAAAACTGGTGCGGCTGGCCCAGGCCATGGACAAGGCCAACAGCAAGTACGGCCCCCAGGCCCTCTACTTCGCCGGTATGCACCGCACCGAGCAGAGCGCCGTGACCCGCATCGCCTTTAATCGCATCCCCGACCTGGACTTGCCGGAGATTTGAAGACCGATCGGGGTTTTTCGGAGGGTTTTTGCCAAAACCATGACCAGCGCCCCTGCTGTAAAACCGAATCTATAGCTTTGCGCTTTTGGCCCCGGGCCTTAAGCTAGAACCCGTGAGTGCGCTCTACCGCCAGGCCCGCCCCACCACCTTCGATGAGATGGTGGGACAGGAGCATGTCAAGGAAGTGCTGCTCAACGCCTTGCGTTCGGGGCGGCTGGCCCAGGCCTACCTGTTTTCGGGGCCCCGGGGGGTGGGCAAGACCAGCAGCGCCCGGCTGATTGCCCAGGCGGTCAACTGCTCGAGCGACCCCAGGCCCTGCGGCACCTGCGAGGGCTGCCGGCTGGTGCGGGAGGGGCGGCACCCCGACGTGCTGGAGATTGACGCAGCCTCCAACAACTCGGTAGAGGACGTGCGCGAGCTGCGCGAGCGCATCCTGCTAAGCCCCATCCTGGGCCAGCACAAGGTGGTGATCCTGGACGAGGCCCACATGATGTCCAAGAGCGCCTTCAACGCGCTCTTGAAGACGCTGGAAGAGCCCCCACCCCACGTGATCTTCATCTTCGCCACCACCGAGCCCGAGCGCATGCCCCCCACCATCCTCTCGCGCACCCAGCACTTCCGCTTCCGACGGCTTTCCGAGGCCGAGATTGTGGAGAAGCTCCGGCGCATCCTGGCCTGGCTGGGCCGCGAGGCCGAACCCCAGGCCCTGCAGCTCGTGGCCCGGCTGGCCGATGGGGCCATGCGCGATGCCGAGAGCCTCCTGGACAGGCTGCTGACCCTCGAGGGCCCCCTCACCCTCAAGCAAACCGAGGAGGCCCTGGGGCTGCCCCCGCAAGAAGCTTTGTTTGCCCTGGCCGAGGCCCTGGACAAAGGGCAGCTCCGGCTGGCCCTGGAACAGGCCCATCGCCTGTACACCCAGGGCTTCGCCGCCCGCACCCTGGCCCAGGGGCTCCTGGAAGCCCTGCGGGCCGGGCTGTACGGGCGCATGGGGCTGGGCACAGGCCCCCACCTGAACCAGCCCGACGAACGCTTAGTAGCCGCCATGACCGCGCTGGACGAGGCCCAGGAGCGCCTCCTCAAGCGCTCGGATGTCATGTCGCTGGAGCTGGCCCTCCTCGATGCTTACCAGGCTCTCCACCCGGCCCCCACCTCCCCAAGCGCAACGGTAACGCCGGCACCGCCCAGCATCCCCGACTTCGACCCCAGACCCAAAAAGCTCGAGGCCCGCAAGGAGGCCCCCGCCGCGCCGGCCAGCCCCCCATCCCCTTCCCCCGGCGTGGCCGACCTGGCTTCGGAGTGGCGGCGGGTCATGAATGCGCTCAAGATGACCATCCGCGGCTTCGTGCGCGAGGCCGAGCCGCGCTTTGAGGAGGACAAACTGGTGCTTTTGTTCCCCGAGCGGGCCAGCTTCCACTTCCAGGGGGCGCAGAAGAACCTCGAGGAGATTCAGAAAGCAGTCCGGGAGGTGCTGGGCATCCAGCAGGTCGAGCTGCGCCTGGGTGGGAAAAAAAAACTAGCGGATGAGCCGGCAGGGAACCGGGCCAACAGCTTACGGGTGCCAGACCGTCCCGAAGGGGATCGTCCATCAACCCCACCCCCAACGGAAATCCCCCGCACCCCAGATACAGCCGCTCCAGCCCCCGCCCCCACCGATGCGCCCTGGGAGGAACCCGCTCTCTCCCCATCACACCCCCTGGATGGGGGCCCGCCCGAACCGGAACCCTGGCACCCCGAAGCGGCCCTCTTTGACCCCAACCCGCCCGACGAAGCCCTCGAGGAGACCGACGGCCAGGCCCGCAGCGAGGCCGGCCTGCTGGAAGACCCGCGTTTTCAGAAGCTCATCCACCTATTCGGTGGAAGGCTGCGCAAGTTTTACCCCGAGGCTCCGCGCGAGGTAGCGCTCGAGGCTCCTGCCCACGAGAGCGAAGGGGAGCCGGACTGATACCCGATCCGGTCAGCTCGGTTCCGGAAGGCAGCGAACCAACCCGATCGAAGGGGGTAGACATGCATTCCTCGGCTTGTCAAAGTGAACGACCTACCAAAATGCGTATGAAGCCAGGAACGCGCTGAATGGGCTGCGCACAGCCCAAAGTAGGGGTGTAGACTAACATTGCCATGAACACCAGCGACCTCAATGGGGAGACTCTAGACGGCATTCTCAAGCGCTTGCGTCGCATAGAAGGACAGGTACGGGGCTTACAAAAAATGGTCGAGGAAGGGCGCCCCTGCGAGGAAGTGCTCACCCAGATGACCGCTACCAGAAAGGCCATGGAGTCGGCTTCCACCCTCATCCTACAGGAGTTCCTGACCCTTTGCGCCCTTGACATCGCAAAAGGCGACACTCAAAAACCCGCGCAAATTGCCGCGATGCTGCGCAAGTTTGCGGGATAAGGGTCAATCTCGAGCCCGAATCTGGGCCACCACCCACCGCATGGCATCGCTGCCCTGGGCGGTAACGCCGCTGTGGTCTTCGCGGGACTGGAAGCGGAACAGGCGGGTTTTGGAGCCGTCGAGCCGGTGGTCGGGGTCGTCGTCGTGGATGAAGTTGACCGGGGCCAGGTTGAGCGGGCGGCGGCTCACCACCTCGAGGCCCACCCCCACGTTGGGCGGTACCACATCGTTGAGATCCTGTTGGGTCGGCAGGCCCGGCACCGTCAGCACCCTGCAGGGGCCGCCGCCTTCATCTGCGTTGAGCGGGAAGGGGCGTCGCAGCCCGCGGGCGTCGTAGTAATCCTGGATGATGCGGTTGTTACGCATATTATCGGTATCCCAGAAGCTACAGATAGCATCCAGGTAGATGGCATAGTCGAAGCGCACCTCGGGGTGGTTCCAGGCCAGCAGGCTGGCCCAGACCGTGCCGTGGGAGTGGGCCAGCAGCACCACCCGCGTGGGGTTCTCGAAGCCCCGGATCCAGTACTCGTAGACCCGTTTTAGATACCCTTCGGCCTCGAGGTAGCCCGGCTCCTGCTGCCGGGAGATGCCGCTGGTGTGGGCGTACAGGAAGGCCGAAACGTCGAAGTATTCCACGCTGTAGCCCAGTTCACGAAAAACCCCCACCACCGTCTGGGCGGTCTGGCGGGGGATGGTGCTGCGAGGAAACACCTCGTCGTCGAGGTAGCCGTAGTTGTCGAAGGGCGGATTGCAGCCATCCCCCACCACCGGCAGCGAAGCGCAGCGACCCGAAAAACCCATCACCACCACATCGGGGCTGCCTGCCGGTCGCAGGTTGCGCTGCGGCGGGGCGGGCAGGCAGGCGGCCAGCAGCACTACCAGCCAGAGCAGGTGCCTCATGGGTTTTAGGTTACAATTTTGGCATTCTTGAGGAACATAGCAAGGGTTCGTTCTGCCATAATCGAGCCAACCCCCGAGGAGCGATCACATCCCACCATGACTGCACACGCCGATATACACCTGAAGCTGAAAGACCACCTTGAGTTCCTCTACCCTGGCCGGGGCCAGGAAGTGCTGGGGCAGCTCATGGCCCTGCTCGAGGGCTACCCAGACCTGGCCCGACCGCACCCCACCCCTCCCTGGAGCGAGCAGGACGCCATCCTGATCACCTACCCCGACCAGATCACCCAGGCCGGCGAACCCCCCCTGCAAACCCTGCACCGCTTTCTGCGCCAGCACCTCCGGGGGGCTTTCTCCGGGGTGCACATCCTGCCCTTTTATCCCTACACCTCCGACGATGGCTTCAGCGTGGTGGACTTCAAGCAGGTCAAGCCCGCGTGGGGTACCTGGGAGGATGTCCAGGCCATCGCGGCGGATTTTCGCCTGATGGCCGATCTGGTATGTAACCACGTCTCGGCCTCGAGCCCCTGGTTCCAGGCTTTCTTGCGGGGCGATCCAAAGTACCAAAACTACTTCATCACCGTGGAGCCCGGCACCGACCTCTCTGCGGTCTTCCGGCCCCGCGCTTTGCCCCTGCTTACCCCCTTCCCCACCACAAGCGGCGAGAAGCTGGTCTGGACGACCTTCTCCACCGACCAGATCGACCTCAATTTCGCCCACCCCGAGGTGCTCCTGGAGGTCATAGATGCCCTGCTGCACTACGTGCACAAGGGGGCGCAGTTCATCCGGCTCGATGCGGTGGGCTTCATCTGGAAGGTGATCGGAACCAGCTGCATACACCTGGAAGGGGCCCATCGCATCGTCAAGCTGATGCGGCTGGTGCTGGATATAAAAGCGCCCCAGGTGGTGCTGGTTACCGAGACCAACGTGCCGCACCAGGGCAACATCGCGTATTTCGGCAACGGCCACGACGAGGCCCAGATGGTCTACCAGTTCCCCCTGCCCCCTTTGGTGCTGCACACCTTCCGCACTGGGGACGCCAGCAGGCTGGCTGCCTGGGCCGCCAGCCTGAAGCCGCCCTCCGAGCGCACCACCTTCTTCAACTTCCTGGCCTCGCACGATGGGCTGGGGGTGGTGCCGGCCCACGGCATTCTGGAGCCCGAAGAAATCGCGGCCCTCGTCCAGCAGGCCCTGGATCATGGGGGCCGGGTCAACTACAAGGACACCCCGGCGGGCCCGGTGCCCTACGAGCTATGCCTGACCCTGTTCGATGCCCTCAATCA
>AXWR01000029.1 GCA_000482765.1 Meiothermus taiwanensis DSM 14542 | reverse complement strand
AACTGCTGGCAACTAGCAACAGGGGTTGCGCTCGTTGCGGGACTTAACCCAACATCTCACGACACGAGCTGACGACGACCATGCAGCACCTGTCTCTGGGCTCCCTTGCGGGCACCCCCGGCTTTCACCAGGGTTCCCAGGATGTCAAGACCTGGTAAGGTTCTGCGCGTTGCTTCGAATTAAACCACATGCTCCACCGCTTGTGCGGGCCCCCGTCAATTCCTTTGAGTTTCAGTCTTGCGGCCGTACTTCCCAGGTGGAGTGCTTAACGCGTTAGCTACGGCACCCAACAGATGTCGGACACCCAGCACTCATCGTTTAGGGCGTGGACTACCCGGGTATCTAATCCGGTTTGCTCCCCACGCTTTCGCGCCTCAGCGTCACAAATCGTCCAGGTAGCTGCTTTCGCTATCGGCGTTCCTTCCGGTATCTGCGCATTTCACCGCTACTCCGGAAATTCCGCTACCCTCTCCGACCGTCTAGCCTCACAGTATCCAACGCACCCCCGGGGTTGAGCCCCGGTCTTTAGCATCGGACTTGAGAGACCGCCTACACGCCCTTTACACCCAGTAAATCCGGGTAACGCTCGCACCCTCCGTATTACCGCGGCTGCTGGCACGGAGTTAGCCGGTGCTATTACCTCGGTACCGTCATTATCGTCCCGAGTTCAGAAGTTTACACCCCGAAGGGCTTCGTCCTTCAAGCGGTATCGCTCCGTCAGGCTTTCGCCCATTGCGGAAGATTCCTAACTGCTGCCTCCCGTAGGAGTGGGGTCCGTGTCTCAGTACCCCTGTGGCTGATCGTCCTCTCAGACCAGCTACGCGTCGTCGGCTTGGTAGGCCATTACCCCACCAACTACCTGATGCGCCGCAGGCCCATCCCAAAGCGCCCGAAGGCTTTAGACACCCACCAAGGTGAGTGTCCACATCCAGGATTAGCTAAGATTTCTCCTAGTTGTCCCAGACTTTGGGGTAGGTCACCTACGTGTTACTCACCCGTCCGCCACTGGCTGCATAAAACAGCCCGTCCGACTTGCATGTCTTAGGCATACCGCCAGCGTTCACCCTGAGCCAGGATCAAACTCTCCAAAAATGCTCGCTTTATGGCGAGATTTGGACGTTTTCTCGTTTGTATATATCCGAGAAAACGAGGTATGATTCGTGTTTCTGCTGATCTTTCTTTGTCAAGGTGCTTGGCTACCTCGCGGCAGCGCAACGAGAAGTGTACAGACTACCCCCAAACCTGTCAAGCCCTAGGGCTGGGGCGACTGGATAAGCTCATCTGAGCGGCGCGAAGCTGGAGGGCTCGCAGCAGGTCGGTTTTGCTTAGAATGCCGATCAGGCGGCCCTGTTCGTCGGTAACCAGGAGCCTCGAGAAACCCTGCTCGGCCATGCGCTGCAGGGCGACGAGGGCCTCGGTGTCTTGGTTTACCTGCAAGGGGGGGCGCATCCGCTCGAGCACCCGGGTCTGGGGCGAGGCCCCGTGCAGGTCTTCCAGGCTGATCAGGCCCAAAAGCCGCCCTTCCTCCACCACCGGGTAGCCCACATGCCGCTCGAGCATCATTTTTTCTAGGAGCTCGGCCACGGTCAGACTGGGGGGCACGGTGCTTACCTCGCGGGTCATCAGGTCGCGCACCCAGAGGCCCTCGAGGGTGCGGCTAAGCACAGCTTGTTCGGCCTCGGCGCTGGCCGCCATAAAGACGAAAAAGGCGATCAGGAGCATGAAGAGGTTGCCGATGAGCAGGCCCAGCAAGCCCAGGGCAAAGGCCATCACCTTGCTGACCGCAACAGCGGTGCGGGTGGCCTCGAGGTAGGGTTTGTACAGGGCCAGCAGGCTGCGCAGGATGCGTCCACCGTCGAGGGGTAGGGCCGGTAGCAGGTTGAACAGGGCCAGGCTCAGGTTGATGAAACTCAGGTAGCCCAGCAAAAACTGCCCTTCGGCAGCAGGGGGTGCGATGTTGCGTAAAAAGGCAAACAGGCCCGAAAGCAGCAGGCTCACAATGGGGCCGGCAATGGCGATGACGGCCTCGGCCCCGCGGGCGCGGGGGATCTGCTCGAGCTGGGCCACCCCACCCAGGAGCCACAGGGTAATCTCGCGGGTCTGCACGCCATAGGCCCGCGCCGTGAGGGCGTGCCCCAACTCGTGAACGAGCACGCTCAGAAACAGGCCCAGGGCGGCCAGCAGGCCCAGCACATAGGGCATGGGGCCTTGGAGCCAGTCCGGTGGGGCGCTGATCTGCAGCAGCCGCAGGTAGACTGGAAGCTGGCTGCCAATCAGAAAGGCCAGGAGGGGCAGTACAACCAGGAAGCTCAGGTCGAGCGAGACAGGAATGCCCAGAAGCCGGAAGGGCAGGCGGAGGGTTTTGGCGAACATTTGGACGTATGGTACTACATTGCGAGGAGCTCCCGGCAGGCAGTGCAGGGTTTCTGGGTGAGGGGTGATGGGTTGTAGGATACGGAAGCTCATGCGCTTGAGTCTGGTGCCCACCCCCATCGGCAACCTCGAGGACATCACCCTGCGGGCCTTGCGGGTGCTCAAGGAGGCCGAGGTGGTGGCCTGCGAGGACACCCGGCGCACCGGTATTCTGCTCAAACACTTTGGCATCTCCAAGCCGATGGTGCGCCTTGACCAGCACACCGTGGGCCAGGCCCGGCGGCTTTTGCAGGGGTACGAACGGGTGGCCTACGTGACCGATGCTGGCACCCCCGGCATCTCCGACCCCGGCGCCGAGCTGGTGGCGCTGGCTCTAAGGGAAGGCTGGCAGCTCGAGGTGCTGCCCGGCCCCACCGCCCTGATTCCGGCTTTGGTGGCCTCGGGCCTGCCGACCGCCCGCTTCGCCTTCGAGGGCTTCCTGCCCCAGAAGCGCTCGGAACGGCGGGCCCGCCTGGCGCAGGTGACCGGCCGTACCGTGGTGCTCTACGAGGCCCCCCACCGCCTGCGCGAGACCCTGCAAGACCTGCTACAAATCTACGGCCCCGAGCACCCGGTGGCGGTGGCGCGGGAGCTTTCCAAGCTGCACGAGGAAATTTGGCGGGGCCGGCTGGCCGACGCGCTGGAATACTTCAAAGAACCCCGAGGTGAGTTTGTGCTGGTGCTGGGCCCCAAAGCGGAGCCTACAGCAGGTCTCGAGCAAGAAGCAGAAGCAGTGCTCGAGCACCTCAAAGCCCAGGGCCTGAAAGGCAAGGCGCTGGTCAAGGCCCTGACCGAGGCCGGGGTTCCCCGCAACCGGGCCTACGAACTCGCCCATAAGCCGGATACACCATAGTTGCCAGGTGGGTGCTACAAATAGACTTTCTGGGTAAACTAACAGGCAGTTTTGGCTGAGGGCTCCGAGGCTCTTCTTTTGAGGAACGATGGGATGAAGCGAATCGCGGTTTTTACCAGTGGAGGCGACGCACCCGGCATGAATGCGGCCATCCGGGCTGTGGTGCGTTCAGGTGTGGCCCACGGCCTGGAGGTTATCGGCATCCGGGGTGGTTACCAGGGCATGATTGAGGGCGACTTTATACCGATGGGGCCGCGGGATGTGGCCAATACCTTGCAGCGGGGGGGCACCATTCTGCTCACTGCCCGCAGCAAGGAGTTCATGACCCCCGAGGGCCGGGCCAAGGCCGCCGATAAGCTCAAAAAAGCCGGCATAGATGGGGTGATTGCCATTGGGGGCAACGGCACCTACGCCGGCGCGGCCAAACTGCTGGCCGAGCACCACATCCCGGTGGTGGGCGCGCCCGGCACCATTGACAACGACCTCTACGGCACCGATTACACCATTGGCTTCGATACAGCGGTGAACACCGCGCTGGAGGCTATCGACCGCATCCGCGATACCGCGGCCAGCCACTCGAGGGTCTTCTTTATCGAGGTGATGGGCCGCCATGCGGGTTTTATTGCGCTCGAGGTGGGCATTGCCGGGGGGGCTGAGGTAATCGTGATTCCCGAAATACCCACCAACGCCCAGGCCTGCGCTGAGGTAATCAATAAGTCGGCGGAGAAGGGCAAGCGCTCCTCCATTGTGGTGGTGGCCGAGGGCGGTTACGAGGGGGGCGCCGAGCAGTTAGCTAAAGATGTGCGGCAGTACTCGGGCTTCGACGCGCGGGTTACGGTGCTGGGCCATATCCAGCGCGGCGGCAGCCCTACCGCCAAAGACCGGGTGCTGGCGAGCCGCCTGGGGGCTGCCTGTGTAGAAGCCTTGCTAAGCGGGGCCAGCGGGGTTGCAATTGGTGAAGTGAACGGTGAAATTCGCCTCACCCCTTTCAAAGAAGCCATCGAGAAGCGCAAGGATATCAACCACAAGAAATACGAGCTGGCTAAGGTGCTGGCTTTATGACCGTTGCCTGTCTCACATTAGCCTGCACGGTCTCGGCGTAAGAATGCCACCATGCAAGCCTTAGAACTCGCTACCCTGGGCGGTGGGTGTTTTTGGTGCCTTGAAGCCGTTTTCGACGAGCTAAAAGGTGTGGTGGATGTGGTTTCGGGGTATTCGGGGGGGCATGTGCCCAACCCCACCTACGAGCAGGTGTGCAGCAAGCAGACCGGCCACGCTGAGGTGGTGCAGATCGCCTTCGACCCCAGCGTCATCTCGTACCGGGAGGTGCTCGAGGTCTTCTTCACCATCCACGACCCCACCACGCTCAACCGCCAGGGCAACGATGTAGGGCCGCAATACCGCTCGGTGATTTTCTATCACTCCCCGGAGCAACAGGCCGTGGCCCGGGAGGTCATGCAGGCCCTGACCCAGGCCAGGGTGTGGGACAACCCCATTGTGACCGAGCTGGTGCCGTTTGAGCGGTTTTACCCTGCCGAGGATTACCACCAGGAATACTTCAAACGCAACCCCTACCAGCCCTACTGCGCGTTGGTGGTGGGCCCCAAGGTGGCCAAGTTCCGTAAGCAGTACTTCGACCGGCTCAAGCGCACGGTTTGAGTGGGGTTCCGGGGTTATGGCTCGAGCGGCGAAGAATCAAAGCAAGCATTACGTGGTCTGGAAGGGCCGAAAGACCGGTATATTCTCCTCCTGGCCCGAAGCCGAGGCCCAGGTCAAGGGTTTTGCGGGAGCCGAGTACAAGGCCTTCGATACCCTGAGCGAAGCCAGAGAGGCCTTTTCTGGAAGATACCAGGACTACCTGGGCCCAAAAGCCACGCAGAACCGCCTCCTGGAAGTTCCCCCACCGATTACCCCCAGCTACTGCGTGGACGCAGCCTGCAGCGGCAATCCGGGGCTGCTGGAGTACCGCTGTGTAGAGACCGCTTCGGGCAAGGAGATTTTTCACCGGGGCCCCTTTGCTCAGGGCACCAACAACGTGGGCGAGTTTTTGGCGATTGTCGAGGCCCTGAGGCTTTGCAAAGAAAAGGGCTACACCTGGCCCATCTACTCCGACTCGATTAACGCGATTGCCTGGGTCAAGGCCAAAAAAGCCCGCACCAACCTGGTGCGCACCCGGCAAAACGCCGAGCTGTTCGAGCGCATAGCCCAGGCCGAGGCCTGGCTACGTTCTAATACCTACCCCAACCCGATTCTCAAATGGCAGACCGATAGCTGGGGAGAAAACCCAGCGGATTTCGGGCGGAAATAATCGGGTTTAGGGGTGATGCACGTGCGGGATTAAGGCGGTTTTGAATAGGGGGTTGCCCGCTGCCCAATCGAACAAAGGGCGGGCAAAAGCGCTACTAACGATGCCGTCCTTGACCCCGCTGGAAATTTGTTCGGAGGGGTAGCGTAAAGCGCCGGTGGAGGCCACAAATTCGCTGGGGAAGCTCACCCAGATCACAGAGGCCAAGAACAGGCCCCAGACCAACCCCCCAAAACCGCCGACGACGCCCTCGAGAAGCGGACTGAGGGGATTAACCGGAATGAAATGGCGCACGTAGGCCGTACCTAAGCTCAGGGCCAGGGCCAGCACCGGCAGGGCCGCGATTGGCAGCAGAGACCCAACCCAGGCCGTGAGCAGTATGTAGAGCAGCAAAGCGGGTACTACCGCCAGCGTAAAAGCAACCCCCTGGCGAATGCCTACGCCGAGGGCAGCCGAAAGGACTAGAAGGGCCACTAAGTCGAGCCAGCTAAGCATCAAACCGGAGTATACCCGCCCTGAGGGGCTTAGAGGCGCTATTTTGACCAGACCGGCTCGAGGTGAATTGAACCGTTATTTTTCCGCTTGTGGCTGATATGCTGCTACTATGCGACTTCCGATTGGTTTTCGCGCCGGTGCAACCCGGGCTGGTATCAAGCCTTCCGGCAAGCCCGACCTGGCCCTTCTGGTTTCAGGCACGCCCTGTAGCTGGGCTTTTGTGGGAACCCTGAACAAAGCCGCTGCGCCTTGTGTGGCTCGAGGCCGCCAACTGCTGCATAGCGGTCAGGGCTTGCAAGCCATTGTGGTCAATGCCGGCAACGCCAACTGCGCCACGGGTGAGCAGGGCATCTGGGCCGATGCGCGCATGGCCGAGCTGGCAGCGGCACAGCTACAGCTTGCACCCGGGATGGTTCTGACCGCCTCTACCGGTGTGATTGGGCAGCCCTTGCCGGTGGAAAAGATCGAGGCGGCCCTGCCCCAGATTCGGCTGGGGCTGGAAATAGACCCCTTTATGGAGGCCATCATGACCACCGACCTGGTGCCCAAGATGGCCGAGGCCACCCTCTCGAGCGGGGCGCGGGTGGTGGGGGTTTGCAAGGGGAGCGGCATGATTGCCCCCAACATGGCCACCATGCTGGCCTATATCGTTTCGGACGCGGCGGTGCCCCAGGAAGAGCTGCGCCGGGGCTGGCAGGGCGTGGTGGATAAAAGCTTCAACCAGGTGACCGTGGACACCGACACTTCCACCAACGACATGGCCGTTCTGATGACCAACGGCGCGGCGGGGCCGGTGGATTTGGCTGAGTTCTGGCAGGCGGTGGAGCGGGTTTGTGTGGAGCTGGCCCGCAAGCTGGCCCGCGATGGCGAAGGGGCTACCAAGCTGCTAACTGTGAAGGTAACGGGGGCTGTTAGCGACTCAGAGGCCCGGAAAGCCGCCCTGTCGGTGGCGGCGAGTCCTTTGTGGAAAAGCGCGGTCTACGGCAACGACCCCAACTGGGGCCGCGTCATGATGGCGCTGGGCAAGGCGGGGGTGGCGCTCGAGCCCGACAAAGTGCGCATTACCCTGCAGGGCATTCCTCTTTATGCCGGGAAGGTGCTCGAGTTCGACCGGGCCCGGGCCAGCCAGGCCATGCAAGCCGAAGAAGTGCTGGTCGAGGCCGACCTGGGGCTGGGGGAGGGGCAGGGAACGGCCTGGGGATGCGACCTCACCGAGGGCTACGTGCGAATTAATGCGCTCTATACCACCTAGAATAACGCAAAAATAACGCAAAGGTGCTAAACTACCCTTGGAGGTGAGCAAAAGATGAAACGTGTAGCGCCCCTGGTTGTGTTGTTTGCGTTGCTGTTTGGCTCTCTCGGCAAGGCCCAGTCGGATGGTTTTGGCCTTTACTCGGGCTTCCCGACCTGGATCGGTGTGCAGTACCAGGTCAGCAGCTTCCGCCTGGGGGCCGGCCTGGCCTTTGCAGGCTTGGGGGCTGGGGCCGATTACATCGTGCTCGAGCAGGCCATCCCGGCTGCACCGGGCTTTGACCTGAGCTGGTACGCCGGCGCCGGGGCCTCGGTGGGGTTCTGGACGATTCAGAGCAACACCGGTATTTACGTCTTCCCCCACGGTTTGGTGGGCATCGAGTACGCCTTCCCAGCCCAGCCCTTCAGCGTCTATGGTGAGCTGCAGGTAGGCTTCGGGATTGGTACCGGGGCGCTCTCGAGTGTGATTGGAGGCGTGGACTTCAACGCACGGGCTGGCCTAATTTTCAGACCCTGAGCAACTGTTAGGATGAAGGGGTGCGGTACGCGCCCCTTCTTTTTTTGTTGCTACTTGCGGGATGCCAGCGGCCGGGGGATACCCAGCCACCGCTCATTGGTATTACCCAGCCCAAAAGTGGGGTGCTTTCCCAGCGCTCGCTGCAGGTGCAGGGGTACGCCCTCGACGATGTGGGGGTGCAGAGCGTGAAGGCTGGTGGGAAGGAGCTGCTTTCCGAGGCCAGCCGGGGGCAGAAGCTGGTGCGCTTCAGCTTCCGGGTGCAGGCCCCCCAGTCGGGGCAGGTGGAAATCAAGGTGGAGGCCACCGATATGAGCGGCCAGACCCGCACCGTGCGCCTGCCGCTGGTGCTGGACGCCCGCCCGCCGCAGATTGTTATCGAGCGGGCTGAGCGCGTTGTTACCGTGGTGCAACCAGCCCGCAAGCGCACCCTGCCCGATGGCACCGAGGAGGAGATCCCGGCCCGCACCGAGTCCACCCTGCAGATCTCCGGGCGGGTGCTGGACGACACCGGGGTGGATCGGGTTACCTTGCAGTACAACCGCACCTTTAGCCCGCTGTCGCTACCCAAAGGCAAAGAGGTCAGTTTTTACGTGGAGCTGCCGGTGCGGCGCGTGACCCTGATTGCCGTGGACGCGGCTGGCAACCGCACCAGCGTGGATGTGAGCCGCTGACCTATGGGTTGGGCTCGAGCTGAGCGCTGCTCATGGCGAGGCCGCGCGCTGTCGGGCGCAGCCCTTCCCGCACCACCTCGAGCCAACCCGCTTGCAGGGCTTTTTCCCTGACCTGCCCGAGAAACCTGGGGTTCCACCCAAACTCCTCGAGCACCTCCTGTTCGGGCACCGGCTGGCTGTGATGGGCCAGGTGCGCGACCAGCAGACGGGCGGCGACCTCGAGGCGCTGCCGTTCCCGGCGCAGGCGGGTGGTGAGGTAGCCCTCCACAGGCGAGAAGAGGAAGGCCAGGGCAAAGCAGAGGCCGGCTACCGTGGCCATCATGCCGGCGATGGAAGCGTCCAGCCAGATGGCCAGCGCATACCCCGCCAGGCTGGAAACCACCCCGACCCCCACCGCCAGGGCCAGCATGACCGGCAGGCGCTGTGTGAGCAGATAAGCTGTAGCGGGGGGGATGATCAGAAAGGCCACAATCAAAATGGCCCCCACCGACTGGAAAGCCCCCACCGAGGTGAAGGAGACCAGGGTCATCAGGCCGTAGTACAGCGCACCGGGGGCGAAGCCCAGCGCGGCAGCCAGGCCGGGATCGAAGGTGGCGAGCTTGAGTTCCTTGTAAAAAAGCAGCACGAACAGCAGGTTGAGCAGGGTCAGCGAGCCCATCACCAGCCACGACTCGGGAACTTCCCGGCCCCACAGGCTCAGGGTGTTGAAGGGCGCATAGGCGATCTCGCCGTAGAGCACGGCGTCCATGTCCAGGTGCACGTTGCGGAAGAAAAGCGAGACCGCCAAGACCCCCAGGCTGAACAGCGCAGGGAACACAATGCCGATGGCTGCATCGTTTTTGACCCTGCCGGTGCGGGTCAGCCACTCCACCAGGACGACAGTCACCAGGCCTGCGGCGGCGGCCCCCAGCAAAGCTGGCAATGTGGCCCGCTCGCCACCGGAAAGCCAGTAGGCCAGCACGATGCCCGGTAGCACCGCGTGGGAGATGGCGTCGGACAGCAGGGCCATGCGCCGCAGCACCAGGAAGCTGCCCACCAGGGCCGAGGCCGTGGAAACCAGGATGGCGGTAAGGATGATGACCAGGTCGGCGTTCATGACGAACCCTCCACCCTATGCAGCAAAACCCGCATGGCCTGCTCGAGTTCGTGGGCTTTCTGTTCGCCGGTCGGTGTGAGGATAAAGCCCTGCGGGTGTTCCTGTACCCAGCCCAAAGACCGCAGGGCCTCGAGGTTCTGTAAGGCCACCGCCACCGGCTCGCGGCGGCGCTCTGCCAGGGACTGCGGGGTCAGGGTGCCGTGGGCGTGCAGCACGTGGGCGTCCAGCAGGAGGCGCTCGAGGTACACCCGGCGGCGGTGCTGCCGGGTGCGGGCCCAGTCCCACACCAGCCCCCTGAGTGGGGCAAAAAAGAGCGAGACCAGCAGGATGGCGCTCATCGAGAGCACCACCAGCGGGCCGGTGGGCAGGTTTTCGCGGGTGGCCGAGATCAAAGCCCCGCTCACCCCGGCCAACGCCCCAAACAGCGCCGAGAGCCCGATCATGGCCCCCAGCCGGTCGGTCCACTGTCTTGCGGCAGCAGCCGGGGCAATCAGCATGGCCGCCATCAAGACCACCCCCACGGTTTGCAGCCCCACCATGACCGCCAGCACCGTCAGCGAGGTGAGGAGGGTGTTCAGCCCCCGCACCGGCAGGCCCAGGCTGTGGGCGTAGGCGGGGTCGAAGGCCAGCAGCTTGAACTCCTTGTAGAAGAGGCCCACGGTGAGGAGGGCCAGCCCGCCCAGCACCGTAAAGTTCAGCACGTCGGAGGCCACAATGGTCGCGGCCTGCCCGAAGATGTACTGATCCAGCCCGGCCTGGCTGGCGTTGTTGCTGTGCTGGATAAAGGTGAGCAGGGCCACGCCAAACCCAAAAAAGCTGCTGAGCATCACCCCCAGGGCCGAGTCCTCGGGCAGGCGGCTATGGCGCAAGACGGCCAGCACCAGCCAGGCGGCCAGCCAGCCGGCCAGGCCCCCGCCCACCAGCAGAATGAGCGGGGCCTTGGCGCCGGTGAGGATGAAGGCCAGGCAGATGCCCGGTAGCGCGGCGTGGGCCAGCACATCCCCCAGCAGGCTCTGGCGGCGCAGGACGGCAAAAACCCCCAGCACCCCGCCCACCACCCCCAGCATGGCCGAACCCAGCGCCACGTTGCGCAGGGTGTAGTCGGTAAAGATGAGCAGGAGGTCGGACATACCCACTCCCGTTTAGGCTTCCCACCGCATCCGCTCCCCGTAGGTTCGCTTCAGGTTCTCGGGGGTGAAGGTCTCGTCCATGGGCCCGCTGGCAATGACCTGCACGTTGAGCAGGGTCAGGTGGTCGAAGTAGTCGCGCACGGTTTGCAGGTCGTGGTGCACCACCACCACGGTTTTGCCCTGCCCTTTGAGCTGGTGCAGGACGTGCAGGATGGCCTCCTCGGTCACGGCATCCACCCCGGCGAAGGGCTCGTCCATAAAGTAGAGATCGGCGTTCTGGGCCAGGGCGCGGGCCAGAAACACCCGCTGCTGCTGCCCGCCCGAAAGCTGGGAAATTTGCCGCTCGGCGAACTCGCTCATCGAGACCTGCTCCAAGCAGCGCAGGGCCGCCTCGCGCTCGAGCCTCCCAGGCCGCCTGAACCAGCCCAGCCGGCCGTAGAGCCCCATCATCACCACGTCCAGCGCGCTGGTGGGGAAGTCCCAGTCCACCGAACCCCGCTGGGGCACATAGCCGATGCGTTTGCGGGCCTGTTCCAGGCTCTGGCCGAAAAAACGCACCTGCCCCGAGGCCACCGGTACCAGCCCCAGGACGGCCTTAATCAGGGTGGATTTGCCCGCCCCATTGGGGCCCACAATGGCGCAGAGCTGCCCGGCGGGCACTTCCAGATCCACATCCCACAAGGCCGGCTTCTCCCGGTAGACCACGGTCAGGTCGCGCACGCTGAGGGGGCTCGAGGCCCCGGATTCCGGGTGCTGAACGGTTTTGGGCTGGGCGATCACGGCTCCCTCCCCAGCAGCCCGTTCACGATGGTGCGGATGTTGTGCTCCATCATGCCCACATAGGTGCCCTCGGGGGTGCCGGGGCTGCCGGCGGCGTCGGAAAAAAGCTCACCCCCGATGGTTACGCGCCAGCCTCGAGCCCGCACCGCTGCCACCACCGCCTCGATGGCGCGCCGGGGCACGCTGGACTCCACGAAGATGGCGCGAATCCTGCGCTCGACGATGAAGTCGGCCAGGGCCTGCACGTCGCGGGTGCCGGCCTCGGATACGGTGGAGATGCCCTGCAAGCCCCGCACCTCGAGGCCATACCGCCTGCCCAGGTAGTTAAAAGCGTCGTGGGCGGTGATCAGCACCCGTTGCTGCGGCGGAACCTGGGCAATTTGCTGGCGGATGAAGGCATCCAGTTGCTCGAGGCGCTTGCGGTAGGCTTCGGCATTGGCCCGGTAGCGGCTGGCCCCGGCGGGGTCTACTCTGCTGAGCGCATCCCGTACCTGGTTGATGGTGAGCTGCCAGAGGGTTACATCGAACCAGACGTGGGGATCGTAGGTGTACTGCCCCTGGAAGCCGCCAGCAGGCCGAATCAGGCGCTCGCGGGGGATGGTGTCGGTCACTGCGATGGCCTTGGGTAGGCGTTCCAGCAGTTCCACCATCTTGCCCTCGAGGTGCAGCCCGGCGTAGAAGACCAGGTCGGCCTGCTGGAGCCGGCGCACATCGCCCGCCGAGGCCTTGTAGAGGTGGGGGTCTACCCCGGCCCCCATCAGGCCCTCCACCCGGACGCGGTCGCCCCCTACCTGCTGCACCAGGTCGGTGATGAAGTTGACTGTGGTCACCACCCGCACCGGGGTTTGCCGCACCGGCTGAAGCTGGGCGATTTTGTCCGGCTGGGCGGCGGCCTGGGTTGCCAGGCCCGGCGCCAGCAGGGCCAGCAGTACAAGAAGTCTTAGGTGGTTACGGATTTGCATCCTGATCCTCCTCGATCTGTATCCACAGCACCTGGGCCAGGCTGGTGGGTAGCAGGTAGCGCTGGCCCCCCACCTGTATGCGGCTGCCCTCGGCCCCCTGCTCGAGCAGGTGCAGCGTAGCCCCGGGCTTGAGGCCTAGCTGGGCCAAGAGGTTAAGGGCGTCCTGATCCTGGGTGGCCACCCGCGCCACCGTGCCGCACTGGCCGCTTTGCAAGGCCGCCAGGCGGCGGTTGGGGGTGGTGGGGGGGAGCTCGAGGGCCGCGCTGGGGATGACGTCGCCGTGGGGGTCGTGGGAAGGGTGGCCCAGCCACTCGGCGATGCGCTGTTCGAAGGCTTCCGAGATGTGGTGCTCGAGCTTTTCTGCTTCGGCGTGCACCTCCTCCCAGCCATAGCCCAGGGCCTGGTGCAGATAGGCCTCGATGAGCCGGTGGTGGCGGAGCACCTCGAGGGCCACCTTGTAGCCGGCCTCGGTAAGCCGCACGCCCCGGTAGGCCTCGTACTCCACCAGGCCGAGCTCGGCCAGCTTCTTGAGCATCCCGGTGACGGAGGCGGGCTTGACCTGCATCCGGTCGGCCAGCGACTGGGTGGATACCGGCAGGGTGTCCTCCAGCCGGCCCATACCCTCTCCACTGCCCAGCAGCAAGACCTGCTTTAGATAGTCTTCCTGGGCTTCGGAGAGGGGGGTGCGGTGGGTGTTTCTGCTCATAAGACCATATTTAGGCGAGGCTCTATAATCAGGCTTTTATTTTTAGGTAAAACTAAAAAACTGTCAAGCCTGCCCACCCTCACGGTTGGTTTAAGGTATCTGTGCCAGACTGGGCCCGATGACCTACGAAGCCTTTGTTGAAACAGCCGAGCGCTTGTGGGACGAAATTCCAGCCGAGTACAAGCGAGGCTTGCACGGCCTTCATGTGCTTGAACAGCTCAAACCCGACCCCGACGAGCCCGAACTGCTGCGGCTGGGGGAGTACTACGACCCTGGCTATCCTTCGGTGCTGGGGGGATTTGAGGGCATCGGGCGGCACATCGCCCTGTTTTACGGCTCTTTTGCGGCACTGGCTGCCGAAGATCCCAGCTTCGACTGGGAGGGCGAGATCTGGGAAACCCTGCTGCACGAACTGCGCCACCACCTGGAGTCGCTGGCCTGGCGGGACGACCTGGTGCAGGAAGACATGGAGAACCTGCGGCGATACCGCGAAAGCCGGTAGCCTGCAACAGCAAAAGCCCCCATACGGGGGCCGCCGATTTTGCCGAGGAACCTGTGGTTTCTGGCCCACTTCGCCGGCTTCTGAACACTAAGCTCCAGCACCGAGCGAAGGTGGGCAGTCATTATCCCAGCGTGAGCGGGTGGCTGGTGAGGCTAGGCCAGCTCGAGGCTGCTCAGGTCACCCAGAACCAGCTTGTGGGCTTTGGGCAGGCCGTGGCGCCTGGTTACCCGGGCCTTTACACCCAGGATGCACTCGTGTAAGCGCAGCGGTACGTCCTCGACCACTGCACCGTCTTCAAGGATGGAATACTCCACCTCGGCCTGCCGTACCACAGCGTTGGGCCCCACCGAGGTAAAGGGGCCGATATAAGCGCCCTCGATTATTGCGTTGGGGGCGATGTGCACCGGGCCCAGAATGGTGCTGTTTTTGACCACTGCGCCCTTTTCAATAACCACGCGCCCTGTTACCTGGCTTTCGTAGACCTGCCCTTCGATGACCGGGGTGGGGCTTTTTTGCTCCACCAGCAGGAGTCGGTTGGCATCCAGCAGGTCGGCGGGGCGTCCGGTATCCTTCCACCAGCCGGCAATTTCCTGCCCCAGCACGGTGTGGCCCTGATCCACCAGGGCCTGGATGGCGTCGGTAATCTCATACTCGCCCCGGGCGCTGGGTTTCAGGTCGGCAATGATGTCCATGATGACCGGGCCAAACACGTACACCCCGGCCACCGCCAGATCGGAAGGGGGATCTTGGGGTTTTTCGAGGAGCTGCCGGATCCGCCCTTCCTCCAGCACGGCCACCCCAAACTGCCGGGGATCGGGTACGCGCACCAGGGCTATCACCGCCCCCAGCCCAGGTGTATAGGCTTCCACAAATGGTTTGACGCCTTTTTGAAAGAGGTTGTCGCCCAGGTACAGCACAAAAGGACTCTGCCCCAGCCAGTCTCTGGCCGTGCCGACCGCATGGGCAATGCCCAGGGCTTCCTCCTGCACAATGAAGCTGATCTGAACCCCTGGGCAACCTTTGAGGGCCTGCTTGATATCTTCGATGGTGTCGGGAGAGACCACCACGCCTATTTCGGTGATACCGGCCTCGAGCAGGTTGTCCACAGCATAGCGAATGATGGGCTTGCCAGCCAGCCGGATGACCGGCTTGGGGCGCGTATGGGTGAGGGGACGAAGCCGGGTGCCTCGTCCAGCGGCAAGAATGAGTCCTTTCATGTCGCCCATCATCTTATCAGTAGGCAGGCTGGCCCAGCTTTTGTAAGCGTTTACAAAATGCTATTCAGTAAAAAATATTTTGCCTATTGACATAGATTTTTGAGAGGTTTTATTATAAACGAAACTCTGTAAGCGTTTACAAAACCGGCTATGAACAACCAACAGACCCCCACCATTCAAGATGTGGCCCGTCTGGCCGGGGTATCCACTGGCACGGTCAGCCGGGTGCTCAACCAGCGGCCCGGGGTGCACCCCGAGACCAAAGCCCGGGTGCTCGAGGTGGTGCAGCGCCTGGGCTACGTGCCCATGCAGGCCGCCCGCGAGCTCACCGGCAAGGGCGACACCGTGGGCATTCTGCTGGCCCCTGGGGTGCGGCGCTACATCCCGTACTTTGTGCTGTTGTTCGAACGCCTTTCCGAGGCGCTGTGGCAGGCCGGGCTGCGCCTGGAGGAGACCCCCACCGACCCCGCCGGCCTGCCCCTCAAGCCGGCCAAAGGCTACATCCTGCTGGGGGCGCACGACCACGACCCCCGGCTCGAGGCCCTGGCCCAGGCCCGGACGCCCCACGTGCTGGTGGGGGTGTATCCGGGGGCTTTCTGGGTGGCACCGGACGACGAGGGTGGGGCCTATGCGGCCACCCGGCACCTGCTCGAGCTCGGCCACCGCGAGATTGCCCACCTGACCGGCCAGCCCCAACACCAGGCCGGACGGGAGCGGCTGCGCGGCTACCGACGGGCGCTCGAGGCCTACCAGGTACCCTACCGGCCCGAGCTGGTGCTGGACGGCGACTTTTCCACCCTTACGGCCTACCGGGTGGTGCGCAAGGCCTGGGAAGGGGGCCTGCGCTTCAGCGCCCTTTTCGCGGCTTCCGATGAGATGGCGGTGGGGGCCCTGGCGGCCTTGGAGGATCTGGGCCAGCGGGTGCCCCAGGACGTCTCGCTGGTGGGCTACGACGACCTGCCCGAGGTGGGCGAACAGCTCACCACCGTGCGGCAGGAGATCGCAGAGATTGCCCGTACCACGGCCCGTCTACTCAAAGAGGCCCTGGCAGGGGCCGCCCCCCATGGAGTACGGGTGCCGGTGCGCCTGGTGGTACGGGGCACCACCTGTTTGAAGGAGGTGGGAGGGTAGGAAGATATCCCAACAAAAGCGGACAAATCGGTTAAAGGCTTCATTTCTATAGGAGGAACCTATGAAGAAAATACTGGTAACCCTGGCCCTGGCTGTGCTGGGCCTGGCCTCGGCGCAAACGGTAGTGAAGCTACAAGGTTTCGGCGGCAACGATACCGCCATCATGAGCAGCCTGGTGCGGGAGATCGTAAACCCGGCCCTGGAAAAAGAAGGCATCCGGGCCGAGTACCAGGGCATCGAGGGCGATTACCGCGCGGCCCTGCTCAACGCCCTCTCGGCAGGCACCGCCGCCGACCTCTTTTATGTGGACATCTTCTGGTCGGAGCCTTTGTTTGCTTCGGGCCGGGTGGAGCCCCTGAACAAATACTTCACCCCGCAGGAGCTGGCCGTCTTCAACCGCAACCTGCTGAACGCCTTTACCCTGCGCGGCAACGTCTACGGCCTGCCCAAGGACTTCAACACCCTGGCTGTGCAGTTCAACAAAGACCTCTTCGACGAGGCCAAGGTGCCCTATCCCAACCAGACCGACACCTGGGACACCTTCAAAGACAAGCTCAAACGCGTACAGGCTGCCATTAAGGACGTGGCCGGGCTCTGCGTGGTGGCCGACCACGCCCGCTTCGGGGCTTTCGCCCACGCCACCGGCTGGCGGCCCTTCAACGCCCAGGGCCGCACCGTGCTGGACGCCAACTTCCGCCGGGCCTTCGAGTGGTACACCAGCCTGGTCAAGGATGGGGCGGGTAAGTACGCCCAGGATCTGGGCGAGGGCTGGACGGGGGGCTGCTTTGGGGCCGAGAAGGCCGCGGTGGCCATCGAGGGGGCCTGGATTGGCGGCTTCCTGCGCGACAAGGCCCCCAACATGCGCTACGGCACTACCCTGATCCCCCTCGATCCGGTCACCAAGCAGCGGGGCAACTTCATCTTCACGGTCTCCTGGAGCATGAACGCGGCCTCCAGAAACAAGGAGGCAGCCGCCAAGGTGCTGCGGGCCCTGACCAGCCCCGAGGCCCAGAACTGGATTCTCTCCCGCGGCCTGGCCCTGCCCAGCCGCAGCGCGCTGGCCAACAGCCCCATTTTCCAGCGCCCCGGCAAGGAAAACGAACTGAACCGGGTGGTCTTCCAGGGCTCGACCAGTGTGGGCGGGGCGGTGCTGCCCTTCAAGTTTGGGGCGCTGGACGGGGGTAACTGGATGCGCCCCATCAACGAGGCCTTGCAGGCGGTGATTACCGGCAAGAAGACGGTGGATCAGGCCATTGCCGACGCCCAGGCCGAGCTGAACCGCATCGTCCGCTAAAGGTTGGAGGTCTGTGGAGCAGGGCCGGGCCCTGCTCCAACCCTTAGGGGGTGTGCATGCTTCGCTCACAGCGAATAGAAGCGCTGTATGCGCTCTTGTTTCTGGCCCCGTTTTTGATTCACCTGGGCATTTTCTTCGTCTTCGCCTTTGTCCGCACGGTGGGCTTTAGCTTTACCGACGCCACCCTGATTGGGCAGTCGAGCCGGTTTGTGGGCTTTGCGAACTTCGTGGAGCTTTTCCGCGAGCCGCGCTTTCTGGCCGCCCTTACCCACTCCATCAGCTTCATGCTGGTGGTTACTACGCTGCAAACCTTTCTGGCTTTGGCCCTGGCGGCGGTGCTCAACCAGCGGCTGCGCGGGATTACCTTTTTCCGCACGGTTTACTACATTCCCAGCGTGCTCTCCTCGGCCGCGGTAACGGTCATTGCCATCTGGTTTTTCCAGAAAACCGGTTTTCTGAACACCTTTATTGGGTATATCGGCTCGCTGAGCCCGGTGCTACTGACCTTTGGGGTGCTTTTTGTGCTGGCCCAGGCGGTGCAGGTGGGCCTGGAGCGCTGGCGGGGGCTGCCAGTGCCCTGGCTCGACCCGGCCCTGGCTACCATCTCGCTGGTGGTGGCGCTGGCCCTCACCTGGGGGCTGGTGGGGCTGGGGGTGGTGCGGCCCCTCGAGGCCCGCCCCCCCGAGTTCACCTGGCTCACCAACCCCGACCGCTTTCTGGGGGTTCCCATCCCGCTTTGGAGCATCGTTATCCTCAACACCTTCACCACCATCCCCACCCTGATGCTGATCTTCCTGGCGGGCTTACAGGACATCCCCAAGAGCCTCTACGAGGCGGCCTCCATTGACGGCGCAACCCCATTGCAGCAGTTCTTTAGCGTGACCGTGCCCATGCTGCGCCCGGTGACTTTTTTGGTGATCACCCTGTCGCTCATCGGCACCTTGCAGATGTTCGACCAGGTGGCCCTGATGGGCGATGCGGCCCCGCTGGACTCGATCATCGTGCTGGCCTATTACGTCTACAACAACGTGTTTAGCGGGGAGGGCAAGGTGGGGCTGGCCTCGGCGGCGGCTTTGATTCTGGCGGGGCTGACCTTCGCCATCGTGCTCTTGCAACGGGCTTTGGGCATCTCGGAGAAGGCCCACTAGGGGGTGTGGGATGGCGACACAAGCAGTCCGACCCATGCGCAAACCGGACGAGCGCCACCTGGCCCGCCAGCGCTGGGCTCGAGCGGGCTGGGTGTATGGCACCATGCTGGCGCTGGCGGTCTTTTTTATCGGGCCCTTCTACGTGGCCTTTCTGGGTAGCCTTAAGGACAACCCGCTCGAGTGGCCCTTCCGTTACTCCTTTCCCCAGACCCAGCCCAAAAACTGGGCGGCGGCCTGGCGGCTGGGGCAGCTGGGCGCGGGCAACCCCTGGACGGGCGGGTTTGCACCGGGCGCCGAGGTTCCCTTCCAGATCAGCTATTTTGTGGAGGAAGGGCAGGAGCCCGAACCCCCCACCGTCACGGTGCCCACCCGGCGGGCCGGGGCCGGCCTGGGGGCCATCTTCGACGAGGTGCAGGCGGCCCCGTACGCCCAGGTTTCCGAGGTGCAGGAGGTGAGCCGCCGTCCGGCGGTGGTGGGGGGTCAGCCGGGCCAGATCGTGACCTATGCCTTCACCATCCGCTATCCCAGGGGCGATGCTACGGCGAGTTTACCCACGGTGCCCCGCCTGCCTTTGGATATAGAGGCCCCCAGGGGCCAGCGGTACTACGCGGCCACCCTCGACCCCAACCGCCTCGAGCGCCGCGGACGGGTGGCGAGCTGGGATAGCATCACACCGGGCTTCTTCGGCTACGTTTTCCGCAACTATGTGCGGGTCTTCAACGAGGCCCGCGACCCCAACACCGGGGCCAGCTTCTTTCTGCGCTGGACGGCCAACAGCTTTTTTGTGAGCCTGGCGGTGGTGCTCACCACCCTGCTCTTTGCCTCGCTGGGGGGCTACGCCCTGGCCCGCATGTACCTGCCGGGCAAGAACTACCTGTTCGCCTTCATCGTCTTTACCATGACCGTGCCCGGCCAGGCCACCTTTATCTCCAACTACCTGGTGCTGCGCGACCTGGGCTTGCTGGGGAGCCTGTGGGGCATGATCGTCTGGAGCGCGGTGGGGGCGGGGGCGGTGTTTATCATGAAGCAGTTTTTCGAATCCATCCCCCGCGAGATCGAGGAGGCGGCCCTGATCGACGGGGCCACCCCCGTCACCACCTTCTTCCGCATCATCCTGCCCATGGCCACACCCGCGCTGGGGGCGCTCACCATCCTGACCTTCCAGGGTATGTGGAACGAGTTTTTCAAAGCGGCGGTGGTGCTCTCGGGCCAGCAGGCCAGCTACACCCTGCCCCTGGGCCTTTCCTTCTTCCGCAGCGCCTACGGAGTGGCGGGCGACTGGGGCCTGATGCTGGCCAGCGCCTTCCTTTCCATGATCCCCATTATCATCTTGTTCGTGGTGTTTCAGCGCTACTTTGTGGAAGGGGTTTCCACCAGTGCGCTCAAGGGATGAGGCCGGTACCTACCGCCAGTCCATACCCTACTGGAGCCTTAAGATAGAGGGTTTTTAATGCTTCCGCTCAAAGAAGACGATACTTACGCAGTTTTATCAGACCAGGGCCTGGTGGAAGCGGGGGAGCAGGGCTTTTACCGGCACGATACCCGCTACCTCTCGAGGTACACCTGGATGCTGCCGGGCTTCAGCCTGCTGCTCTCGCACAGCCCCCGCCCCGACCGCCTGGTGCAGCACTGGAGCTGGATTAAAGGCCCCGATCAGGTGGTGGGGGTGCGGCGGGAGCTCCAGATGGAGCGGGGTGGGTTCTGGGAGCGGCTGGAGCTGGAGAACACCGCACTGGAAGCCCAGGCCGTGGAGATTGCCCTGCAGGCCCAGGCCGATTTTGCCGACCTGTTCGAGGCCAGGGGCTGGCACAAGGTTAACCGCAAGATCCAGGGCCTCGAGTACACCGCCCCCGACGGCCTGCGGCTGGCTACCCGCCTCACCTTCGACCCCCCTCCGGTTCAAGAGACACCGCTCGAGGGCGGCGCGGTGTACACCTGGCGCTTCGACCTAGAACCCAAGCAGAAAGTGCTTTTGCACCTGAAGGGCCGCTTCGAGAGCCCCTTCGAGCCCCACACCCCACCCCTGCCCAGCTACCAGGAGTGGCGGCAGCGCTTCCCCCTGCAGATGGAAAGCGGGCGCAGCCAGCAGGTTCTGGAGCAGGCCATCGCCGACCTGCGGGCGCTGCTTTTCTCCCTGCCCGAGGGGCTGTTTCCGGCGGCGGGGATCCCCTGGTATGTCTGCCCTTTTGGCCGCGACTCCCTGCTAACGGCCTACATGATGCAGCCCTGGGCCAGCGAGGTAACCCAGGGGGTGCTGACCTACCTGGCCAAGTACCAGGGCCGGGAGGTGAACCCGTTTTTGGACGAGACCCCCGGCAAGATCATCCACGAGATGCGCCTGGGTGAGCTTTCGCGCACCGGCCAGGTGCCCTTTGCCCGCTACTACGGCACCGTGGACGCTACCCCGCTGTTTGTCATCCTGCTGCACCGGTACTGGAAAGACAGCGGCGATATGGCCTTTGTGCGCCGCTTGCAGCCCCACTGGGAGGCGGCCCTGGCCTGGATGACCGACTACGCCGACCCCGACCAGGACGGCTTTCTGGAGTACGCCCCCAACACCCAGAAGGGCCACCTGGTGCAGTCCTGGAAAGACTCCTTCGACTCCCAGAGCCACCAGGACGGCTCGCTGGCCCAGGGGGCCATTGCCGTATGTGAGGTGCAGGGCTATGCCTATATGGCCTATCGGTGCGCGGCGGAGTTTTACCGGGCGCTGGGCGAGGCCGCTCAAGCCGAAGCATGGGAGGCCAAAGCCCAGGCCCTCAGGACGCGCTTCCACCAGGCCTTCTGGCTGCCCGAACTGCGTACCTACGCGGCGGGCCTGGATGGGGAAAAACGACCCATGGCCATCCTCACCTCTAACCCCGGCCACCTGCTGTGGAGCGGCATCGTGCCGGAGGAGGTAGCCCCCCAACTGGTCGAGACCCTCTTCTCCGAGGCGCTTTTTAGCGGCTGGGGGGTGCGCACCCTGGGCGCGGGGGAGGTGCGCTACAACCCGCTCTCGTACCACAACGGCTCGGTCTGGCCGCACGACAACGCCCTGTTGATTGGGGGGCTGGTGCGCTACGGCTTTTACGAGGAGGCCCTGCGGGCCATGGAGGCCCTCTTCCGCTTAGCCATGAGCCAGCCCGACGGGCGCCTGCCGGAGCTGGTGGGGGGCTACCCCAAGCGGGAAGGGGAGCCGCCGGTGCCCTACCCGGCTTCTTGCCGGCCCCAGGCCTGGGACGCGGCGGCGGTGGTGTATATGCTGCGGCTTCTTCAGGAGATTGACCGTAAGCATCCGGTGCAGGGGCTTTTGGCGCTGGCCACACTTCGGGTGTAGCTACAGCCGCACGCGGCCGGGGTAGGGGTTAGCCCCCGACCCCGCCTGTCCCGGTGCTCTCGCTGATCCAATCCAGGTAGCTCATTGACCCCTGCTCGATGGCCAGGGCGATGATCTCGGGCACCTGGTAGGGGTGCAGCGCTTTGATGCGGGCTTCCAGGGCGGGGTAGCGCTCCTGGCGGGTTTTGATGATGAGCAGCAGTTCGCTGCTCTCCTCGACCTGGCCCTGCCAGCGGTAGACCGAGGTGAGGCCTGGCAGGAGGTTGACACAGGCCGCGAGTTCCTCGTGTACCAATGTGCGGGCAATGCGCCGGGCGGTCTCGAGGTCGGGAACGGTGCAAAAAACCGTGAGGTACATGCCTACCAGCTTACCGGATGCCCAGCGATTGCACCGCCAGGCGGGCTGCGGCCAGATCCCACAGCGCATGCCCCACGCTCTTGAAGAGCACCGTACTCGAGGCCGGCCTGGGTTGCTGCAGGGCCGCCTCGAGCGGCTGCACAAGGTTCCAGTCCGCCCCGGCCTGCAAAAGGTCGCCGGCCTCCGCACGGGCCCCCTCGAGGGTATCCACGTACAGCCGGGCCTGCCGCACCAGCTCCGGGGCCACCTCGGCCATCTCGGGACGGTAGGCCCCCACGGCGGCGATAAAAGCCCCCGCAGGCGCTCGCCGCAGCACCGGGGTGGGGCTGGTGGTGGCGGTTACGATCAGGCGCACCTCCTCGAGGACGGGCTCGAGGCTGCGCACGGCCTGGGCCCGCAGGCCGCGCCCACGGGCGTAGGAGGCCAGGGCTTCGGCGTGTTCGAAGTGGCGCGAGTGCACGTATACCTTGTCGGTGCCCAGGCCCTCCTGAAAGGCCTCCAGGTGGCTTCTGGCCTGCACGCCCGCCCCGATGATGAGCAGGGTGCCGGTGGGATGGGGGGCCAGGGTCTGGGCGGCCAGCAGCGAGACCGCCGCCGTGCGCCGGGCCGTGACCACCGCGCCGTCCAGCAGGGCCAGCCGCTCGCCGGTATCGGTGCGCATCACCCAGACCTCGGCCCGCACGCTGGGGCGCTCTTGGGGGTGTACCGTCACCAGTTTGGTCACGGTGATCTGGGGGTCGGTGGCGGGCATCAGCAGCAGGGTGGCCCCGCCCGCCAGCGGTACCACCAGGCGCTCGGGGGCCTGAACCAGCCCCTGGGCACGGGCCTCGAGCACCCCGGCGATGGCCTGGGCCAGGGCCGGGTAGGGGAGGGCTTGGGCGGTTTCTTCAGCGGTGAGAATGCGCATGACCCCAGCCTACCCCATGCGGGGCAAGGGGTTGGGGGTGAGCACCTCCACCGGGTCACCTATGCGCACCACCCCACCATGTAATACCCGCGCATACATTCCACGGGCCTTGTAGAGCAGCTTGGGCAGGCGCAGATCGAAGGCCGAGAGGGCCTCGCAGACCGTGCAGATGGTGGTGAGCTCGAGCACCGCCGTTCCGATCTTCAACCGACTGTGCGGGCCCAGTGCATGGGGGTCGAAGTCCACCAGCAGGTTCTCCCCCAAGGCCCCCCAGGGCAGCTCGATGCCGGCCTGGCGTGCTTTGGCGTAGCTGGTCTGCCCGGCGATGAGCACCGCCCGGTCGGGGTGCTTGCCAAAATGCCGGTCGCCCAGCACGCCCTGGCCCTCCACCAGACGAGCCTGCGCCAGGGCCGGCTTGGGCAGCGCAGGCTCTAGCCCAGCATGGAGGGAGAGGATCCGGTTCATCGCAGGCCGAGCTGTTGTCTTGCCGCCAGCACCTGCTGGGCCGTCAGGTTCTTGTTGCGCTGGGCCTGGATCTCCTCCGGCGTAAAGGGGGATTGGCCGCTGGGGAAGGCATTGCCCCACTGGGTTGCGATGTGGTTGAGAAGAGCGGCGATCTCGGCATTGCTGAGCTGGGGGTAAGCGGGCATCATGCCGTTATAGTTGGCCCCCTTGACGCTGATGCTGCCCTGTAACCCGTAGAGTAAGACCTGGACAAGCCACTCCCGCCCCCCTTTGGCCGCCAGAATGTCCGGTATGTGACCGGCCAGCGGAGGAAACACCCCGGGTACACCCGCCCCGTTGGCCTGATGGCAGCCTACGCAGTTGCTGTAAAGGGCTGCGCCATTGGCAGGCGCTGAGGCTGCAGGACTGGCCGGGGCCGGGGCGGCAGCCCCTGGAGCCAGATAGGTGGCCAGGTAATTCAGGATGGCCGCCCGCTCCTCGTTGGTGAGGCGCAGGCCGTAGCTTTGCATCTCGGTGATTATCGCGTCCCAGCGATCCCGGGGCTGGCGCTCCCGGGATACAAAGCCTATGTCATGGCAGGTCTGGCATTTTTGCAGAACCAGCTCACGCCCAGGGCCTTCGGGCAGGGCATTCTGCCCCAGACCCATCAGTATTCCAGCGGTCAGTAAGAGTCCTGCCCACACAAACAAACGTTGTTTTATCAAGAGATACCTCCCTGGGGTTTAGGGTAGCCTGGGTGTGCGAAAAGGTTATACCGGCGATGTTGCCGGTCGAACCTGCTACCCTGCGGCTTCAGGTAACCGTAAACTTGACCCGCATGATGCCGTTCCACTCGTAGCCGCGCTCGTTCCACCAGACGTTGCCGTTAAGGGGTTGGGTACGGCCCACGGCGTCGGTGGCCCGAACCATGGCTTCGTACTCCCCCGGGGCCAGGAGCTGGGGCGAGACCCAGTGGTACCAGCCATACTTGCCATTGTCCCGCTCGATGAGGGCCTTGCGCCAGGTGGTACCCCCGTTCAGCGAGACCTCGATGGTCTCGATGGGGGCCAGACCGTCGTTCCAGGCTACGCCGCGGATATCCACCCGCCGGCCTCTAACGCTGGCACCCGGCAGGGGGGAGAGGATGAAGGAGTTGATGTTGGCCATCCAGTTGGAGCGGGAGTTCTCCAGGGTGTAGTTGTAGCGGCTGCCGGGCTGGGTGGGCAGGATGGGGATGTTGACGCCCGGTAGCACCGGCACCCGGTAGCGCGGCACCTGCTCGTTGCCGCTGCTTTCGCTGGCGGTGAACTCTACCTTGGCGATCCACTTTACGTTGGCAGTGCCAAAGGTACCTGCGGCAACCAACCGCACCGGCCCCCCGTGGACAGCCGGGAGGGGCTCGCCGTTCATGCCCAGGGCCAGCATGGCGCTGCTGTACTCCATGACGCTGATGGGGAAGCTCTTCTCGTAAGGGGCGGCCCCGCCCTGGGTGGAGGCGTTCATGGTGATGAAGCGGGCCTTGGGGTCTAGATTGACCCCTTTGGCCTCGAGCAGGGTCTTGAGTAGCACCCCCCGCCAGGTGACCTGCCCCACGCCGCCATACGTCCAGGGGTTGCCTGAGGGGCGTGGGTTGAAGAAGCTGCGGCCGTTGCCTGAGCACTGGAGCACGGTGGTAACCTCGGTCTGGGGCAGCCTGGAGAGCTCCTCCACCGTGACTTTGAAGGGCTTGTCGATCAGACCGCTGAACTCTACCTCCCAGCCCGGCTGCACATTGGGCTCGGTGGTATTTAGACCGGGTAGGTCGATGTTGTTACGGACGAAAAGGTTGGCCTTGCTGGTAATACGTTCGCTTCCCAGGAGTTCCAGCGTCGACTCCAAAACCACCGGGCGCGGGGAGAGTACCACCAGCTTGGGGTTCTTACCCCGGACGACCTGGTCGGCGGTGGGTTGCTGCTGGGCAAAGCTGCTGCCCATCAAGCCTACTGCGCCTGCGGCGGCTGTTGTTTTCAGGAAGGTGCGCCGATCCATCTCGAGCTGTTCCAGGTTTTTATCTTTCATGATGGCCTCCTTAGATTACCCAGCGGATGAAAGGAGTCTGGGACTGATTTATAGATTCCCCCCAACTATACCCCTCGGCCCTAGGATACTCAAGAGGGGTATATTACAGGGCTACTCGGTGCGGTGCGGGCTGGGTTCCACCACTGCGCGCACGCCCCGCCGGCCAAAGCGCCGGGCCAGCTCGCCCTCGCCCAGCACCAGCACCGTGGGCCGCCCATGCGGGCAGACCCAGGGCAGCTCGCACCCGGCCAGCGCGTCCAGCAAGGCCTGGGCCGAGGCGCTGGCGAGTGGGTGTCCGGCCTTGATGGCGGGCAGGCAGGCCAGCCGGGCCAGCACCGTGCGCCAGGCAACGGCGAAGCTCGAGGCCCCCAGGCTGCCCTTCACCACCTCGCCCACCAGCGAGGGGTAGCCGGCCAGGAAGGCCGGGATGGTGCGGACGCGGTACCTGCCGGGGCCAAAGGGTTCGATCTGCAACCCGGCCTGCTCGAGCGCCTCCAGCCGTTCGGCCAGGTTTATCTCTTCGCCCAGGCTCAAGGAAAGCAGCTCGGGGTGGGGCAGCTCGAGCGGAGGTTCCTCGAGGTAGCGGCGCGACAGCTCCTCGTAGAGGATGCGCTCGTGGGCGGCGTGCTGGTCCACCACATACAGCTCGTCCCCGGCCTCGGCCAGCAGGTACAGCTCGCGGAAGCTGCCCAGGTAGCGCAGGCGGGGAAAGCGGGCCCGCTGCACCGGGGCCGGGCCGGTGAGGGGGGTGGGTTCGGGCAGGGCGCGGGCCAGGGGGTGGGCCGAGAGCAGCCCCTGCACGGCCTGGGAGACAAAGCCCAGGATGGCCTCGGGCCGGATCAGCCGAACCCTGGACTTGTCGGGCGAGGTGTTGACAAGCAGGTGTTCGGTGGGAAGCTCCAGGTTCAGCACCCCCACCGGAAACTGGCCCGTTGGGAGGAGCTCCTTGTAGGCGGCCAGCACCGCTTGCAACAAAGGCTCGGGCCACTCCACCGGGCGCTGGTTGAGCGCCAGCAGCAGCCGGTCGCGCCGGGGGCGGGAGAGTTCCGGCCTGGAGAGCAGGCCCCGCAGGGTAAAAGGCCCCTCGGCGGCCTCGAGCGGCAGCAGCCGGTTGGCCACCACCGAGCCCCACAGCAGCTTGACCACCTCGGCAAAGCCACCCCCGGCGTGGGCGATCTTCTCCTCGCCGTCCACCACCAGCCGCAGGGCTATTTCCGGGCGGTGCAGCAGGTAGCGCGAGACCAGGTGCACCACCTTGCGCGCCTCGGCGGCGGGGGCCTCGAGGGCGTTGCGGCGGGCGGGCAGGTGACAGAAGAGCGCCGTCACCTCGACCTGGGTTCCGGCGGGGGCGGGGTGTTCGTGCAGTTCGGTTTTGTCCTGAAAAGCCGTCAGGGTGGCCCCGCCAAGCTGCTGGGGGGGCCTCGAGGTGAGCCGCACCTGGGCGGCCTGGCGGATGGCCCACAGCCCCTCCCCCCGAAAGCCCAGGGTGCGGATGTTTTGCAGGTCGGTGAGCTTGCTGGTGGTGTGGTGCTCGAGGGCCAGTTCCAGCTCCTCCTTGGGGATGCCCAGGCCGTTGTCGCGCACCAGGATTTTGTCCAGCCCCCCGCCCCACAGCTCGATATAAAGCCGGGTGGCGCCCGCGTCCAGGGCGTTCTCGAGCAGCTCCCGCACCACGTCGGCGGGGCCCGAGATCACCTCACCAGCGGCAATCTCGCGGATGAGTTCGGGCGGCAGTTTGCGAATCATACCTGCGAAAGGCGTTCCGCTTCGGCCTCCTGAGGGGCCAGGCCCCGGAGCTGGTCTTGCAGCCGGCGCAGGAACAGCAGGGCCTCCAGGGGGCTGGTGCGGGCCAGGTCGAGCTGCAAAAGCTCTTCCAGAATCTCTTTGGACAGCCCCTTCTGGCTGGCTTCCAGGCTGTCCAGCACGCTTCTGGCCCGCTGCAAGACGGCCTGGGGGAGCCCCGCCAGCCGGGCTACCTCGAGGCCGTAGCTCTGGCTGGCCGGGCCGGGCAACACCTGGTGATAAAACACCAGGCCCCCTGCTTCCTCTTTGGCGGCTACGTGGGCGTTGCGGGCTGCGGCCATGCGCAGGGGCAGGGCGGTGAGCTCGAAGTAGTGGGTGGCAAACAGGGTGTAGGCCCGCACCTGGTCGTGCAGGTACTCGCAGGCCGCCCAGGCCAGGGCCAGCCCATCGTAGGTGCTGGTGCCGCGCCCGATCTCGTCCAGCAGCACCAGGCTCCTGGGCGTGGCCCCCTGCAGGATGCCGGCCAGCTCGTCCATCTCCACCATAAAGGTGCTGCGCCCGCCGGCGATATCGTCGGAGGCTCCAATCCGGGTGTAGATGCGGTCGAAGAGGGGCAGGGTGGCCGACTCGGCCGGCACGAAGGAGCCCACCTGGGCCAGCAGGGCGATCAGGGCGGTCTGCCGCAGGTAGGTGGATTTGCCGGCCATGTTGGGGCCGGTCAGGATCAGCAGCCGGGCCGCCGGGCTCATCGTGAGGTCGTTGGGGATGAAGGGGTTGTTGCGCTCCACCACCGGGTGACGCCCGGCCACAATCTGCAAGGTTCCATCCCGGGAGAAGCGGGGGCGGCTGTAGCCGTACTCCACCGCGGCCTCGGCCAGTGCGGCGTACACGTCCAGCTCGGCCAGCACCTGCGCGGCCTGGCGCACCTCGTCGGCGGCCTGGGCCACCCGTTCGCGCAGCTCGAGGAAGACCGCGTACTCGCGCTTGACGGCCTCGGTCTCAGCCTGCAGAATTCTGCGCTCCTGCTCCTTAAGTTCGGGTGTGCTGAAGCGCATGCGGTCTTTGAGGGTTTGCAAGGCCCGCCAGTCCTTGGGCACCAGGGCGTAGTGGGGCCGGGTGACCTCGAGGTAATACCCAAACACCGCGTTGTAGCCCACCTTCAGGTTGGGGATGCCGGTCTTTTCGCGTGCCTCGCTTTCCAGCCGGGCGATCCAGGCCCGCCCTTCCTCGGCCCGCTGGCGCAGCTCGTCCAACTCGGGGTCGAAGCCCTCGCGGATCAGGCCGCCGTCGGTAATTTTGAGCGGTGGGTCTTCTACCAGCGCCGCGGCGATCTGCTCGGCCACCTGGGATAGATCGGGCAGGCGCTCGGATACGCTCAAGAGCGGCCCCACCCCGGCCAGCAGCCCGGCCAGCTCGGGCAGCAGGGCCAGGCTGCGCTGCAAGGCCGCAAGGTCGCGGGGGCTGGCCCGTCCGGCCAGCAGGCGGGCGGCCAGGCGCTCGAGGTCGTGCATCCGGTAGAGCACCTTGCGCACCTCGGCCCGCAGCACCCCGTCCTTCACCAGGGCCTCCACCGCATCCAGCCGGGCTTGCAGGGGGGCTTCCTCCACCAGCGGATGCCGCAGCCAGGCCCGCAGCAGGCGTCGCCCCGGCGCGGTGCGGGTCAGGCCCAGCACCCCCAGGAGGGTGCGCTCCTCGCTGCGGTCGCCCACAAAGCTGGGCTCGAAGATCTCCAGGGTGCGCAGGGTGGCCTCGCTGAGCTGCATGAAGGCGCCGGGGTCGTAGCGCACGAAGCTGCGCACCTGGGGCAGCCCGTTTTCCTGCACCCGCAGGGCGTAGGCCAGCACCGCCCCCGCCGAACGCTGCAGCGCGGGGTGCTCGAGGCCGGCGGGCAGGGGGTCGAACTGCTTGTGCAGGGCGGCTTTCCCCACCCCGTCCTGAAAGCCCTCCTCCGAGAGCATCACCGGAAAGCGCCGCTGGAACTCCTGCAAAAAGGTGGGGTTGTGGTACAGCTCCGGGGCCAGCAGCACCTCGGCGGGCCGGAAGCGGAAAAGCTCGTCGTAGAGGGCGCTTTTACTATAGAGCACGCTGCCTCGAAACTCCCCGGTGGAGACGTCCAGCAGGGCCAGGCCGTAGCCGTCGCCGGTGCTGATGGCGGCCAGGTAGTTGGCTTCGGGCTTCAGCAGGTTCTCGCGCAGGATGGTGCCGGGGGTGAGCAACTGCGTGACCTCGCGGCGCACCAGCTTGTCGGCCTCTTCGGCCAGCTCGACCTGGTCGGCCACCGCCACCCGGAAGCCCAGCTTGAGCAGTTTTTCCAGGTGCACGTCCACCGAGCGCACCGGAATGCCGGCCATGGGGGTGGTGAAGTCCTTGGCGGTTTTGTGGGTTAGGGTAAGGTTCAGGGCCCTGGAGAGCCGCTCGGCGTCCTCGCCGAAGGCCTCGTAAAAGTCGCCCACCTGGAACAGCAGCAGGTAATCGGGATAAGCGTCCCGTAGTTCGACGTACTGTTCGAGCAGAGGTGGTAGGGGCCCGGGCCCCTGGCCCTTGAGGGTCATGCTCCCCATGATACCCCCAAGCAGCCGGGTTCAAGGATGGGCGCTTGTGTTGTGCAGGACAAAGGAAGAACTACCGGGCCACTTCCCAGGCCAGGTGCTCGAGTTCGGGCTTGATCAGCTTCTCCCAGGCCACCTTCACCGCATTGGGCGAGCCGGGGGTGGAGATCACCACCTTTTTGCGGTAGGTGCCGGCGGTGGCCCGCGAGAGCATGGCCGCGGCCCCCACCTCGCTGTAGGAGAGCATCCGGAACAGCTCGCCGAAGCCTGGCATGGGTTTCTCGATCTTGCGGGCCAGCACGTCGTAGGTGGTGTCGCGCGGGGCGATGCCGGTGCCGCCGTTGAACAAGATAATCTGCGCCCCGGCCTGCACCATCTCCTCGAGGGCCTGGGCCACCTGGTCGGGCTCGTCCTTGATGATGCGGTAGCCCACCACCCTGTGCCCCAGCGCCTCAATTTCGGGCTTGAGGTAGTGGTAATTGGTGTCGGTCTCGGGGGTGCGGGTATCGGAGACCGTCACGATGGCAAGGCTCACCGGGCCCCGGGCCCTGGCAATCTCCCTGTGCTTGGCGGTGCTCTCGGACATGCCAGTTATTGTATGCCGCTCGAGGGCGCCTAATCCTGCGGTGCAATCACAAAGGCCGAGGCGATCTCATCCCGATCGCTCAGGTTCATCACCTTGACCCCACTGGTGGCCCGCCCGTACTGGGCTATGCTGGAAACCTTGGTGCGGATGGCGTTGCCCCGCCGCGAGAGCACCAGCAGGTCTTCGTTCCCCTGTACGCGCATCAGGGCCGCTAGCTGGCCCACCTTTTCGTTGGTGTTGAAGGTGATCACCCCCATGCCGCCCCGGCCCTGCACGGGATACTCGGAGACGGGGGTACGCTTGCCGTAGCCGTGCGTGCCCACCGCCAGTACCTCGCCTTCTTCGCCCTTGGGCAGAATGACCAGCGAGACCACCCGGTCGTTGCGGCCCTCTTTGAAGCGGATGCCGGTCACGCCCTGGCTGGCCCGTCCGGTGGCCCGCACGTCCGACAGCTCAAAGCGAATGGCCTGGCCGCTCTGGGTTGCGAGCATCACCTGGTCGCCTTCCTGGGCGATAGCCACCCCCACCAGGGCATCGTTTTCTACCAGATTGATGGCAATCAGGCCGGCGCTGCTGAGGTTTTGGTATTCCTTAATTTCGGTCTTCTTAATCAGGCCGTCCCTGGTAGCGAACACAAAGTAGCCTTCCTGGGTCAGGTCGCGCACGTTGAGCAGGGCCGCAACCTCCTCGCCCTCTTGCAAGGGCAGCAGGCTCACGATGTGGGTGCCTCGAGCCTGCCGGCTGGCCTCGGGCAGCTCGTGGACTTTCTCGCCGTAGACCCGGCCGCGGTTGGTGAAGATCAGCAGGGTGTCGTGCATCGAGGCCACAAACACCGAGATGGCCTCGTCCTCTTCCTTGGTTTTGCTAGCTGTGCCCCCCGAGCCGCCGCGGCCCTGGGCCCGGTAAGCCTCGAGCGGGGTGCGCTTGACGAAGCCCTGGCTGGTCAGGGTGATGACCATCGGCTCGTCCTCAATCAGATCCTCGAGGCTGAAGCCCTCCTCGAACTCGGTAATCTGGGTGCGCCGCTGGTCGCCGTATTTGTGCTTGATTTCCAGCAGCTCGTCCCTCACCACCTGCCACAACCGCTTCTCGTCGCCCAGGATGGCCTCGAGCCGGCCAATCTCCTCCATCAGCTCGCGGTACTCGGCCTGGAGTTTGTCGCGCTCGAGGCCCACCAGCCGCTGCAAACGCATGTCCAGGATGGCCTGGGCCTGCACCTCGGTCAGGCTAAAGCGGCTCATCAGCCCGCTGCGGGCTTCGGCGGCATCCTGCGAACCCCGGATCAGGGCGATCACCTCGTCGATGTGGTCGAGGGCAATCAGGAGTCCCTCGAGCACGTGGGCCCGCTCTCTGGCCTTACGCAGCTCGTACTCGGTGCGCTTGCGCACCACCAGGCCCCGGTGGTCGAGGTAGTGGCGCATGAGTTCCAGCAGGGTGAGCACCTTGGGCTCGCCCTTGACAATCGCCAGCAGGTTCACGGTGAAGCTGGTCTGCAGGCGGGAGTGTTTGTAGAGCTTGTTGAGCACCACCTGGGGGTTGGCCCCGCGCTTGAGCTCCACCGCAATGCGCATCCCCTGGCGATCCGACTCGTCGCGCAGGGCTGCGATCTCGTCGATCACCTTGTTGCGCACCAGCGAGGCGATCTGGGCGATCAGGTCGGCCTTGTTGACCTGGTAAGGAATCTCGGTAAAGACCAGCATGGCCCGCCCGTTTTTCTCCTCGTGGCGCACCCGGGCCCGCACCTTCAGGCTGCCGCGTCCGGTGGCGTAGGCCTCCTTGATACCCCGGCGCGAGAGCTTGGCGCCGGTGGGGAAGTCGGGGCCGGGCAGCACCTTCATGACCTCCTCGAGGGTCACCCCGGGGTTGTCGATCATCAGCACCAGCGCATCCACCACCTCGCCGAGGTTGTGGGGCGGGAGGCTGGTGGCCATGCCCACGGCGATCCCCGCCGAGCCGTTGACCAGCAGGTTGGGCAGGGCCGCCGGGAGCACCTCGGGCTGGAGCTGGGTGCCGTCGTAGTTGGGCACGAAGGGCACGGTTTCCTTGTCGAGGTCTTGCAAAAGCTCGAGGCCTATATTGGAAAGCCGGGCCTCGGTGTAGCGCTGGGCCGCCGGGGGGTCGCCGTCCACCGAACCGAAGTTACCCTGCCCGTCGATCAGGGGGTAACGCAGGTTCCAGGGCTGCGCCAGGCGTACTAAGGTGTCGTAGATGGCGGCGTCGCCGTGGGGGTGGAACTTACCCATCACCTCGCCCACAATCTTGGCGCATTTGACGTGTTTGCGGCTGGGCAGTACGCCGTCCTGGTAGGCCCCGTAGAGGATGCGCCGCTGCACCGGCTTGAGGCCGTCGCGCACATCGGGTAAGGCCCGGTCTACAATGACCGACATGGCGTAATTGATGAAGCTTTGCTTGACTTCGTCGGTGATTTCAACGGGTAAGACTTGGGACATTCAATATCTCCTGTGTGCGACACAAAAAAAGCGCATGTGGGCGCGCTTTATATCCAGCGCTCCATTATACTCCAATCGGCGTGATTATGGAATAAACATAAAAATCCTCCAGTGCACAGGGCGTGTACTCGAATGTCCATGATCCGCCTTGCAGCCACTACCGTATACTCAACCCGGGCGTAGTGCTCGCGAATGCCTGGGACGGCTTTTTAGTCCACGGGCTGGAAGCGGAAGGTGCTCGAGCAAAGTACAATTCTGCGCGAGCTTGCAGCCTGTCCTGTGTAGCCAGCTTTAGGAGGAATCCATGCCCTACATCCTTGCCCTCGACCAGGGAACCACCAGCAGCCGGGCGATCGTCTTCGACCTGGAAGGCCGGCCCCAGGCCATGGCCCAGCAGGAGTTCATGCAGCACTTTCCCCAGCCGGGCTGGGTCGAGCACGACCCCCTGGAAATCTGGCAGACCCAGCTTCGGGTAGCCCAGGAGGCCATCCAGCGGGCGGGTATTCAACCCGGCGAGATTGTGGCCCTTGGGATCACCAACCAGCGCGAGACCACCGTGCTGTGGGAGCGGGCCACCGGCCGGCCGGTGCACCGGGCCATCGTCTGGCAGGATCGCCGTACCGCTCCCATCTGCGACGAGCTGCGCAAGGAGGGCTACGAGGCCCTGTTCCGCCAGAAAAGCGGGCTGGTGCTGGATGCCTATTTCTCGGGCACCAAGGTCAAGTGGCTTTTGCAGAACGTACCGGGGCTTCGGGAGCGGGCCAGGAAAGGGGAGCTGTGCTTTGGCACCATCGATAGCTGGCTCATCTACAACCTGACCGGGGGCCGGGTGCACGCCACCGATGTCTCCAATGCCTCGCGCACCCTGCTTTTCAACCTGCACACCCTGCGCTGGGACGAAGAGCTGCTGGGCATCCTGGGCCTGCCTGAGGCCCTGCTGCCCGAGGTGCGCCCCTCGGCGGGGCTATTCGGTGAGACCCTGCCCGAGCTGTTTGGGGCCCCCATCCCCATTGCCGGGGTGGCGGGCGACCAGCAGGCGGCTCTGTTTGGCCAGGCCTGCTTCTCCCCCGGCATGGCCAAGAACACCTACGGCACCGGCTGCTTCTTGCTGATGCACACCGGGCAGGAGCGGGTGGCCTCGCAGAACGGCCTCTTGACCACGCTGGCCTGGCAGTTGGAGGGGCAGCCGCCCGAGTACGCCCTGGAGGGCTCGGTGTTTGTGGCCGGGGCGGTGGTGCAGTGGCTGCGGGACGGACTCGGCATCATCCAAAGCTCGAGCGAGGTGGAAGACCTGGCCCGCCAGGTGGAGCGCACCGACGGGGTCTACCTGGTGCCGGCCTTTGTGGGGCTGGGCGCGCCCTACTGGGACGCCTACGCGCGTGGAACCATTGTGGGTCTGACCCGTGGCTCCAGCAAAGCCCATCTGGCCCGGGCTGCTTTGGAGGCCATCGCCTACCAGAGCCGGGATGTGCTCGAGGCCATGAAGGCCGATGCCGGGCTGAAGCTCTCCGAGCTGCGGGTGGACGGGGGCGCCACCGTCAACGATCTTTTGATGCAATTCCAGGCGGACATCCTGGGTACCCCGGTGGTGCGGCCCCAGGTGACCGAGACCACCGCCCTGGGGGCCGCCTACCTGGCTGGGGTGGGGGTGGGACTGCTTACCCAAGCGCAAATTGCCCGGCGCTGGGCCGTGCAGAAGCGCTTTGAGCCGGCCATGGGCCAGGAGGAACGGGCGCGGCTGTACAGCGGCTGGAAGAAAGCGGTGGAGCGGGCTAAAAGCTGGGCGGACGCTTAGCTTTCATACCCAGGTCATGCCGGGGTGCTAGGATTGGGGTTGGAGGAGACCATTATGGACTTCAAAGAGCTGGTCAACCAGGCCCGCGAAGCTGCGGAAAACGCGCTCAAACAGGCCGAAGCTAAATTCAACGAGGTCAAGGCCAGCCTCGATAAGGACGGCGACGGGGTGCCGGATCAGCTCGAGGGGGTGATGAACCAGGCCAAACAGGCCGCTGAGCAGGCCAGGGCCAGGTTCGAGGAATTCAAAGCCAGCCTCGACAAGGATGGTGACGGCATTCCCGACCAGCTCAAGAACCTGGGCGAACAGGCCAGGCAAGCGGCTGAGCAGGCCAAGGCCAGGGCCGAGGAGCTGGCCCGGGCTGTTCAGGAGCGCCTGGGTAAGAAAAGCTAGTTGGGGCTGTAGGGCTTTTATAGCGACGGCCAGACCAGCACCTCCTGCCCGACCCGCAGGTTATAGAAAAAGAGCGCATCGGAAGAGAGTAGTAGCTGCGGGCCCGCGTTGCTTGCGGCGGCTACAGGCATTTGCAGGGTGCGGTCTTCCGCGCGCACTTCAATTTGCGTGAAGGAGCCAAAATGACTGCGCCAGGCCCGCAGCAACTGGGTGTCGATGCGGGCTTCGGGGGTTCCCTCGAGCCGGGCGACCACCAGGCGCACGGTGTGGGGGGTGCGGGGGGTAATGCGCACCAAACCCAGGCGGGCCAGGCGGCTCACGTTGAGCTGCACCACCTCGCCAGAAAGACCGCTGGCAGCGGCCAGATCGAAGAGGCTAATGGGCTTGCCCATGTGCCGCAGCAGCTCAAACTCGTCGGGGGAGAGGGTGAGATGGGTGGTGCGTTGGGCGTCGGTGAGCTGCACCTGGTCGAAGGGGCTTAGGTCGAGCCGGGCATCCATAAAGCGGATGGCCTCGAGCAGGTAGTTGTCGAGCGTGCCCTGTAAGCTGGACTGTTTGGCCCGTTCACCGACTAAAAAGCGAAACTTGCCCTCTTTGAGAGCCAGAATCTGAAACAGCCCATCTTTGCCAACCTGGCCTCTGTACTGCGCATGCACTGGCTGGCCGTGCTCGAGGTAGACCTCCCCGCCCGGAACTTTGAAAGCACCGGTCTGCCGGGCCTGTGAAAGGAGCTGCAGAAGCTCAATGGGCCCTAAAAGTTCGAACGTACCGTCCATAGAAGCTGTTTGTATCTCTCCTGTGGTGCCTTTGAGAAGGGTGGGCTGGGGGAGCCTCCACCCTAAAGCATAGAACTATTTTGATGGGCGATTCGCCTGTAAAAAGTTTTGCCCGGTCTCCAAACAGCTTGCTCGAGGCACCCTTGCGGCAGCGATGACATATCACACGCGAAAAAAGCCGCTCAGGTTTTTCCTGAACGGCTTTTTATTGGTCGAGGCGAGAGGATTTGAACCTCCGACCACACCCACCCCAAAGGTGTGCGCTACCAGGCTGCGCTACGCCTCGATTGGTTGTACCTGAGTTACAGCCTCAGGCGCATCCACAAGTTTAGCCACCAAAAGCCCAAACGTCAACACATTGGCTTGACCTCTGGCGGGGCCACCGCTATACTCATAACTCGCTGTGGGCGGTTAGCTCAGCTGGTTAGAGCACACGCCTGATAAGCGTGAGGTCCCGGGTTCGAGTCCCGGATCGCCCACCAAAGCCCTGAGGTAGTGGCCCCCCTAACCCATGGGGGGCTTCTTCCTTGTGCCGGGAAGATTCGGTTAGTTCGGCCCCGGAAGGCGGCGAGCTAACCTGACCGAAGTTATCCGCGTAGCGGAGGGCGATACCGCCCCTTGGAAGGGATACGCTTTCTTCGCCGAGCCTAGCGAGGGGCGTGTGCTAAGATGCAAAAAGATAACCCCTTGAATCCGGTAGGACTTACGCAGTTGGGTGAAGGATGTGTATGGGATTGGCCAGGTAACTTCGTATCGCCTCGCGGATAAT
>AXWR01000028.1 GCA_000482765.1 Meiothermus taiwanensis DSM 14542 | reverse complement strand
TCCTTGTGTCATCCGTGCGATCCAGGTGGATGGGGGCAGCGAGTTCATGGCGGAGTTTGAGGAGGGTTGTCGGGTATTGGGGATAGAGCTTTTTGTTTTGCCGCCGAGGAGTCCGAAGCTGAACGGGATGGTAGAGCGGCTGCAGCGGACGTTTCGGGATGAGTTTTACACGCGGGCTTTACCGCTGGGGATAGAGGCTATTCAAGGGGAGCTGGAGGGTTATCTGGAGCACTACAACCTGCACCGGCCGCACATGGCCCTGGGGGGGTTGGCGCCGGTGGAGTACCTGGCTAAGCTACAGGAGGTGTCGGTTCCCCTGGAGTCTCAAATGTATTGACCGATTACACTAGGGTTGGCAGGGGCCTGAAAGGATGCTATACTTGCAAGGCTGCCGAGTCGAAAGCCCTCGAGATGAGGCACTTGGGCGGCAAACTCTAGGAGTAGACCATGGCTAAGATGAAGACCCATAAGGGCGCCAAAGGCCGTGTCAAGATTACGGCTACAGGCAAAGTGGTAGGCAAAAAGCCGGGAAAGCGCCACCTCAACTGGCACAAATCGGGTAAAAGCCGCCGTCAGAAAGGGCGCGACTTTACCTTTTCGAAGGGCGAAGAGCGTCGTGTCCACCGCCTGATGCCCTACGACGTATAAGGAGAGGTGATACAGAATGCCACGCGCCAAGACCGGTGTAGTTCGTCGTCGTAAACATAAGGCCATTCTTAAGCGGGCCAAGGGCTTCTATGGTTTGCGTTCCAAGAGTGTGCGCAAGGCCCGCGAAACCCTGTTTAGCGGGGCCATGCGCTCCTTCAACGACCGCCGCAAGCGCAAGGGCGATATGCGCCGCTTGTGGATTGTGCGTATCAACGCGGCTGCTCGCCAGCATGGTCTGAGCTACAGCGTGTTTATGCACGGCCTTAAGAAAGCCGGCATTGAGCTTGACCGCAAGATTCTTGCCGATATTGCGGTGCGCCAGCCCGAAGCCTTTGCCGAGTTGGTGAATAAGGCCAGGGCCTGAGACGGTTTTCACCGATCCATCCACCCGCCCCTGGGCGGGTGTTTTTTACCTCGAGGCTCCGCTCGAGCCAATCTTCCGTTGGATCGCTAACTCGGAGTGCAGTGGAGTTTGTGAGGTCGGACTTGCCGTGCAGCTCTTCTTGAATCCAACCAAGGTTATTCATCGAGCAGAACGGGGTCTTCCTTCAACGCAGCTTTGTCCTCGGCCAGCGAGAGCTTGGCCAGGGTGAGGGCCAGCACGTAGGTGCCTCTGGCTATGTCCTCAGGGGCAGCGTACTCGTCTGGGCGGTGGCTTATGCCTTCCCGACAGGGAATGAAGAGCATGGCGGTTGGGGCAATCCGGGCCATGAACAAAGAGTCGTGATAGGCCCGGCTCACCATCAACTTAAACCTGACCCCGGCCTCGCTGCAGGCAGCAACAAGCGCTTTGAGTACCTCGGAACCCGCTTTGGCTGGGGGGTCGATGTTGATGATCTCCACGCTGTATTTAATTTCACGCCGGGTGCAGACCTGCTCGACACCTTGAATTACGTTGCGGATCACCTGGTCGCGGCGGGATTGCTCGACATCCCGGATGTCGATCTCGAGCCTGACCCGGCTGGGCACGCTGTTGACGGCGTTGGGATAAACCTCGCAAAAACCGGTGGTGGCTACGGTGTTGATGCTGCCGCTGCTTTTAGCAAAGGCCTCTACCCCCAGGATGATCTCGGCGGCAGCGCACAGGGCATCGCGCCGGTCGGGCATCAGGACGGTGCCGGCGTGGCCGCCCACCCCCTCCAGGTGAACCCGCAGGGAGGCCGGGGCCGCAATGGCCGTCACGATGCCCAGCGGAACGCGCTCCTGCTCGAGCACCGGCCCTTGCTCGATGTGCAGCTCCACAAAAGCCGAGTAGTAGCCCTCGGGGAGGGCCACGTCTTCCAGGCGGCCCATATAGCCAGCCTCCCAGCGCACCTCCTCGAGGCTGCGCCCCTCCGGGTCTTTGAGCCCTCGCAGCGACTCGGCGCTCAAGACCCCGGCCAGGGCCCGGCTTCCCAGGCAGCCGATGCCAAAACGGGTGGGCTCCTCGGCGGTGAAGATGAGCAGTTCAATGGAGCGGTAGGGCTTGAAGCCGCTGCGCTGCAAAGAGCGGATGGCCTCCAGCCCCCCCAAAACGCCCACCGTGCCGTCGTACATCCCGGCATAGGGGATGGCGTCGAAGTGCGAGCCGGTGCCCACCGCCGGTAAATCGGGTGCGGAGCCCTCCCAACGGGCGAAGATGTTGCCCAAAGCATCCTCGCGCAGTTGCAGGCCCGCTTCCTCGCACAGCCCCTTGAGGTAGGCCCGGGCCTCGAGGTCGGGTTTGGTAAACAGGATGCGGGTAATGGCCGGCTTGGGGGTATCGGAAAACTCCGCCAGGGCCTCGAGTTCGCGGATAATTCGTTCTTGGTCTACCAGGGGTCGTACGATCATGGGCTACTCCGGCAATTTTTCCTAGATATTCTTCAGCCAGTCTTGGGGAGAATCCATACCGGATTCAAAAGGACCATCGTCAATCAAGAATTCCGTGAGGCTGTCTTTTTGAATCCTTGAGCACTCCCATCTGGTATTAGCACAAGAAGTTTACCGCACCCAGCCAGCCGGCCTCCACCGTCCAGATACGGTGTGCAGGGTGTCTTCATCAGGAGAGCAGCTCGAGCGAGTGCCGGTTGACGTCTTTGTAGATCAGGTACTTGCTGGGCGTTTTACCCAAAGCCCCAAACCACTGGGGGCAGTAGGAGGCCATCCAGATCACGTCGCCGGCCTGCACGGTGTACCAGCAGTCACCCAGCCGGTACACCCCGCCGCCCTCGAGGAAGAGCAGGCCGTGTTCCATCACGTGGGTCTCCACCAAGGACAGGTGGGCGCCAGGCTCGAAGGTCATGGTGTTGACGGCCATGTCAAAAGAGGGGTTGTCCGGCAAGAGCAGGCGCACCTGCAGGGCCTCGTCGCCCAGGAGCGGGCTGCTGGGGATATCGGGCTCGTGCCCGATCACCACCGAGGGTACTTCTACCCCGGCCAGGGCCTGGTAGGGCTTGTCGAACACCACCATCCGCGCGCGGGCGGCGGCCTCAAAGCGGTGCGGGGTGTTGGCCGGCAGGTAGGCGTAGTGCTGGGCCCCCAGGGTATGCCGGGTACCGCCCACCTCGAGGGCCACCGCACCTTCCAGCACGTAGGCAAAGCGCTGGATGTCCAGCAGGGTCATCTCGCCGGTGCCGCCGGCCTCCATCTCCACCGTGTACATCTTGAAGCGGGCCCCCAGCTCGGGGGAGATGTGCACGATGCAGGCGGTGTTTTTCCAGCCGGGCAGGGGGGCCCGCACAAAGGTATCGGGGGTCAGGAGGGCGTGGTCGGGGGTTACGCGGGTACGGGTAAAACCGGTCAGGCTCATAGAGACCTCTGGGCAAACAGGCCCGTCAGGGTGCTGTCTCGAAGGGGATTGTCCCCTTGAGCAAGCGAACCTCGCTGGGCTTTTCTATCTTACCCAAGGCATACACCCGCTGGCCCCGCAGCCAGGTTTCCCGCACCACCCCCACAAAGCTACGGCCCAGGTAGGGTGAGATGGGATGCCGGTAGCGCAGGTTCTGGGGCTTTAGGGTGTGGGTTTGCTGCAGGTCTACCAGGGCGAAATCGGCCTCGTAGCCTTCGGCCAATAGGCCCTTGCCCACCAGGCCAAAGCGCCGCGCCGGGTTGGCCGAGAGCAGGGCGGCCAGCCGCTCCAGGGCCAGCCCGCGCTGCTGCCAGCCTTCGGTGAGCAGCACGGCCAGGGTGGACTGCACCCCGGCAATCCCGCCCCACATGGCAAAAAAGTCTTGGCCCTGCTTCATCTCGGGGGGGCTGGGGGAGTGGTCGGAGGCGACGATGTCCACCTGTCCCTGCAAAACCTGGTTCCACAGCAGAGTTTGTTGCTCGCGGGAGCGCAGGGGCGGGGCGCACTTGCCCACAGCCCCCAGGCGTTCCAGGTCTTCCTCGGTGAAGGCCAGGTAGTGGGGGCAGGTCTCGAGGCTCACGTCCACCCCTCGGGCCCTGGCCTCGGCGGCCAGCGCCACCCCCGCCCCCGAGCTGATGTGCACGATGTGGAGCTTGCAGCCGGTCTCCTGCGCCAGCAACAGGGCCCGCTGGATGGCCTCGAGCTCGGTAAAGACCGGCCTCGAGGCCAGGTAGTCGCGCCAGGTGGTCTGGCCCTGCCGGCGCTTCTGCTGGGTAAAGTGGGCCGTCAGGGCCTCCGACTCGGCGTGAACGGCCACCGGCAGGCCCAGCCGGGCGGCGATGCGCATGCCTTCGTACAGGCTGCCGTCGTCGCAGGGCGGAAACTCCGGCAGGCCGGAGTTCGACATGAAGGCCTTGAAGCCAATCACGCCCCGTTCGGCCAGCTCGGGCAGGTGCTCCAGATTGCCGGGGGTCAGACCGCCCCACAAGGCAAAGTCGGTGTAGGAAGAAGCCCGCATGGCCGCTAGTTTTTGGTCGAAGGAAGGGGCGTCGAGGGTGCAGGGCAGGGAGTTGAGCGGCATGTCGAAAAACGCCGTGCCGCCCCCGGCGGCCAGGGCCGCGCTGCCGCTGGCGATGCCCTCCCAGTGGGCCCGCCCCGGCTCGTTGAAGTGCACGTGTACGTCGATCAGCCCCGGAAAGACGTGCAAGCCCTCTGCGCGGATCTCCTGCCGGGCCGGCTCGGTAATCTCCGGGGCGATCTGCACAATCCGCCCCTCCGCGACCGCCAGGTCGGCCTGCCGTACCCCTTCGGGGGTGACCAGCTTTCCACCGCGCACGATCAGGTCGAGCATCGTTCCCTCCTACCCAGCCTCGGCCGCCAGCCTGTGCAAAAAGTCCAGGCCCACCCGCAGGGCGGCCTCCACGTCCTGCGGCCAGACCGCCTCATCGGGGTGGTGCGAGAGGCCGCCGGGGCTGCGCAGGAACAGCATGGTGGCGGGACACAGGGCCGCCATAATCATGGCATCGTGCCCGGCCCCCGAGACCATCCGGTGCACCGGGTAGCCCTGGGCCTCCAAGGCCTGGGCCAGCAGCGCGTTCAGGTCGGGGTCGCAGGGCACGGCGGGCTGCTCGTAGAGGGTGCGGTAGCCGAGCTCGAGGCCCCGGCGCTGGGCCACCTGCTGGGCCCGGGTGATCAGGTTGGCCACCGCCCGGCTGCGGGTGTCGTCCTCGAGGTGGCGCACATCCAGGCTCATCCGCACCTCCCCCGGAATCACGTTGGCCGCGCCGGGCAGGGCGGTAATTATGCCCACCGTGGCCACCAGGCCCGGCTCCTCGCGGGCCTCGCGCTCGACCAGGGTCATCCACTCGGCGGCCCCGGCCAGGGCGTCGCGGCGCAGGTGCATGGGCGTGGTGCCGGCGTGTCCGGCCTGGCCGCGGAAGGCCACCTCGAGCCGGCTCTGCCCCACGATGCCCTCCACCAGGCCCAGCGGGTACCCCAGGGCCTCCAGCACCGGCCCCTGCTCGATGTGGAACTCCACAAACCCCCTGACTTGGGCGGGGTTATAGGCGGCCTGGGGGATCTGGGCAGGCTCCAGGCCAAAGGCCCGGATGGCCGCCTCGACCGTCTGCCCCTCGGCGTCTTGCAGCTTTAGCAGCTCCGGCTCAAACCGCCCGACGATGGCCTTGCTCCCCAAAAAAGGCACCCCAAACCGCACCCCTTCTTCTTCCGAAAAAGCGATCACCTCGAGGGCAAAAGGCAGCCGCCGGCCCCCCAGGGCCTTCACCACCGCCAGCGCCAGCACTACCCCCAGAAGGCCGTCGTACCGGCCCGCATCGCGCACGGTGTCCACGTGCGAGCCCATCAGCAGGGCCGGGGCCTCGGGGTTCTGGCCGGGGTAGTGCCCGATCAGGTTCCCCACCGCGTCCACCCGCACCGTCATGCCCAGCTCCTGCATCCAGGCGGTAAGCAGCCGGTGCACCTCCCGCATGGGCGGAGAGAGGAAGGTGCGGGTCAGGCGGCCTGTTTCTTCGGACAGGCGGCCCAGGATGTGGCAGCGCTCGAGGGCTTCCTGGGCTAGTTGAGGGAAGTCAGTATTGACTTCCCTCGATATCGGTTCCCGATGGTTGGTTTCCACGGGTCTACCTTACCGGATTATGCCATGCCGTATGTCAAAACATTTTCGCAAATGAGTGGGTGCCGAGGCAATACAGGAGCCTAATGTGGAAGGTCTGCAACACAGAATCGCTCCCTTGCTGAAACCTCCGTTGAGCCAGTGTCGCACAAACCTTACTAGGCGTTGCTAGGTGGAGCTTCTTCAACTTTCTTGGAAGAGACCGCAAACCATTACAGTCTAGTATCACATCGAGCCGGAAGAGAACACAGCAACGAGGAATATGGACGCTATTATCAAGATTATGTACAGCCCCAAGAAGATCAGGCTAATTATGGCACTTTGTCGTGCTTTGACTGGTGCGTTAGACGCGAAGAACAGATAAGCGACGAGCCCCACAAGTGGGGTAAGAAACATGCAAACAAGGACTAAAACAATTTTTTCCCCAGTAGAAAGTGGGGTCATATCTTTGACCTGCTGTACGCCCACTTGAGGAGATTGGTTTTGCGGTTCTTTATCACTCATATCATTGTCTCCTAACTGATTTATAACAAATTTATAACAAAACTTTTTTCTTTGTCAAGTGCTCGTATCTAGTTTGATATAGTTGCTATTTTTGTTAGGACTACTTGCAATAAGTTTGCGCTGCGTGCGTTTATATTTAGCTACCCCGGTAGGTGCTGTAGCCGTAGGGCGAGATGAGCAGCGGTACGTGGTAGTGCCCCTGGGCCTCGGCGATGCCAAAGCGGATGGGCACCTCGTCCAGAAAGGGGGGGTCGGGCAGGGGGACGCCCTGGGCCTTGAAGTAGGCGGCCACGTGGAAGACCAGCTCGTACCGGCCCACCGGGATGGTCTCGCCCGAGAGCAAGGGGGTATCGGTGCGGCCGTCGGCGTTGGTGCGGGCCGCGGTCACGAAGGTGCGCTCGCCCGAGGGGCCGAGGCGGTAGAGCTCGAGGTCGAGCCCCGCCGCAGGGCGGCCGTGGGCGGTGTCCAGCACATGGGTCGAGAGCCGTGCCATGCCTTAATCCTACGGCCCCGGCGCGCCTTGGGCCACCCAGGCCCCCAGCCGGGCCCGCTGCTCGGGGGTCATGGGCGGAACCCCCGGTACAAGCAGCGGCATGTACTGGGTGTCCACCGCAACCTGCTTGATCTTCTGGGCATATCCCACGATCTGCTCGGGGGTCTCGAGCACCACCCCGCCCGGCGCCGAGACAAAACCCGGCTGGGTGGGGCGGGCCGCGTGGCACATCTGGCAGTGCTGCACGATAATATCGTGCACTTCGGCAAAGGTCACCGGGGGCTGGTTCTGGGCTGCTGTGGAGGGGCGCGGGGCGGTCAGGTAGAAGGCCCCCAGGAGCAAAGCCGCCGCCAGCACCAGCAGGTAGGGCATGGCCCCGCCCTCCACCAGGGTTTTGTGGTGCTCTTTCTCGGTCACGTTGATGAAGTGCCGCACCGCCACCCCGGCCGCAAAGAGCAGAATCAGGATGAGCCAGTTGGCCCCGTGGTTATAGGTCATGGGGAAGTGGTGGGCGATCATGGTGAAGAGCACCGGCAGGGTGAGGTAGTTGTTGTGGCGGGAGCGAAGCTGCACCCAGGCCACAAAGTTGGGGTCGAGGGTTTCCCCCTGTTGCGCGGCCCGCACCAGCTTTTTCTGCGAGGGGATGATCACGAAAAACACATTGGCGGCCATGATGGTGCCCAGCATGGCCCCGATGTGCATAAAGGCGCCGCGCCCGCTAAAGACCTGCCCCAGCAGGTAGGCCGCCAGCGCGACCAGCACCCCGCCCACCAGCAAAAACAAAGCCGGGCGGTAGAGCAACTGGGTGCTGGAAAGCCCCACGTAAACCAGCCAGGCCGCCCCCAGGCTTCCGATGGCAATCGCGATGGCCGCCCAGCCCGGCAGGGTGCTGCCGGGGGCCAGCAGAATCGTCCGGGGGTCGGCGTAGTAGACGATGATGAGGAGCAGGAACCCCGTCACCCAGGTGAGGTAGGCGTCCCACTTGAACCAGTGCAGGTACCGGGGCAGCTCCTTGGGGGCGGTTTTGTACTTTTCCAGGTAGTAGATGCCGCCGCCGTGGATGGCCCAGAGGTTGCCGGAGAGCTCGGCCCGCACCCCCTGGCGCTCGAGGGCGTTCTCCAGAAAGATGAAATAGAAGCTGGCCCCAATCCAGGCGATGCCGTAGATGATGTGCAGCCAGCGCACCACCAGGTTGAGCCACTCCCGGGCGTGGGCCTGCCAGCCGTTGGCCAGGGTGAGCGCCACCGCCACGGCGAAGAGGGCCAGGAGGGCCAGCACCCAGGGCCACTTGACGATTCGCAGTCGGTCTTGGTGTAGGGGGTTCATGGTGCTGTCCAGTCTGATTCTAGGCGCTGCCACCGGCGCACTGTCAAACTTGAGCCGCGTTGGTTTGGTTTACCCCGTCTCGGTCAGCAGGTCGGCCAGGCGGAAACGGGCAATTTTGAACACTTCCTCCAGGGCCGTCTGGAACTCCACCTCCGGGGCATTGTGGAGCCTTTGCTCAATGGCCTGGAAGATCTCGGCTTTGGTCTTGCCCCGCACCGCCAGGATGAAGGGAAAGCCGAATTTCTCGGTGTAGGCCCGGTTCAGGGCCTGGATGCGCTCGAGCTCGGCGGGGGTGAGGGCGTCCAGCCCGGCCCCCTTTTGCTCCGCTATCGAGGCTGGGGCCATGCGGGCGCGGCTGCCGAGGTCGGGGTGGGCCCGCAGGAGGGCGAGCTGGGCCTCCTTTGGGGCCTGCTGCACCACCTGCACCAGGCTTTGGTAGAGGGCCTCGAGGCTGGCCCAGGGACGGCGTTCCCAGGCCTGCTCGGCGATCCAGGGCGAGTGCTCAAAGACCCAGCCCACCCGTTCGACAAAGGCTTCTTTGGAGAGAAGATGTATGGCCTCGAGGTTCATATCTGCGCCCATTATCCCGAACCAACCCGCCCAAAATCAGCACTACAAAAACACAGTGGGCTATTTTTTGTAGACCCTGGGACTGGTTTTTGGGTGCGCTCTGACCCCATGTGTGGTGCGATTGGCTTTTGCAGGGCACAAACCGCAGGGCTGAGCCCGCTGGGATTTATCCCGCAAAGGCCGCGGGTTCTTTCAGCGCCTGGGCTACGGCCTCGAGGGTTTTGTCAAGCTCCTCCGGGCCGTGGGCGGTCGAGAAGAAGGCGGCCTCGAACTGGCTGGGGGGCCAGTAGACGCCCCGCTGCAGCAGGCCGTGGAAGAAGGCCTTGAAGCGCTCGGTGTCGGAGGCCACGGCCTCGGTGTAGGTTTGTACAGGCCCTTCGCGGAAGAAAACCGTGATCATGGAGCCTACGCGGTTGATGGCAACCGGCAGCCCGGCCTCGGCAAACAGGGTTTGCAGGCCTTGCTCGAGCGCCGCCCCATAGGCCTCGAGCCGCTCGTAGGGGGGATCCTGGAAAAGGGTCTCCAGGGTGGCCAGCCCGGCGGCCATGGAGAGGGGGTTGCCGCTCAGGGTGCCGGCCTGGTAGACCGGGCCCAGCGGCGCCACCTGCTGCATGATCTCGGCCCGGCCCCCGTAGGCCCCCACCGGCAGCCCACCCCCCAGGATCTTGCCCCAGCAGATGAGGTCGGGCTTCAGGCCAAAAAGCTCCACCGCGCCCCCCTTGGCCAGGCGGAAGCCGGTCATCACCTCGTCGGCGATTAGCAGGGCCCCGTACCGGCGGGTCAGGTGGTGCAGGGCCTCGAGGAACGTGGGCGTGGGGATGAGCACCCCTGCGTTGCCCACCACCGGCTCGAAGATCACTGCGGCGATCTCTTCGCCGTAGCGCTGGAACAGGTCTTCCAGGGCCTGGGGCTCGTTGTAGTCGGCCACCAGGGTCAGCTCGGCGAAGGCCTGGGGCACCCCGGCGCTGGAGGGGGTGCCGCCGGTGAGCAGGCCCGAGCCGGCCTGCACCAGCAGGCTGTCGGCGTGGCCGTGGTAGTTGCCGCGAAACTTCACAATCCGGTCGCGCCCGGTGTAGCCGCGGGCCAGCCGCAGGGCGCTCATGGTGGCCTCGGTGCCGCTGCTCACAAAGCGCACCAGGTCGGCGCTGGGGTAGGCCTCCCGCACCCGCTGGGCCAGCCGGATCTCTCGCTCGGTGGGGGCCCCGTAGCTCAGGCCCTCGCTGAGGGCCTGCTGGATGGCCGCTACCACCGCCGGGTGGTTGTGCCCCAGAATCATGGGCCCCCAGGAGCCGATATAGTCCAGGAGCTGGTTGCCATCGGCGTCCCAGAGGTAGGCCCCCTGGGCCCTTGCAATGAAGCGCGGCGTGCCGCCCACGGCCTTAAAGGCCCGCACCGGCGAGTTTACCCCGCCGGGTATCACTTGCTGGGCTTCTTTGAATAACTCCTCCGACCGCGTGATCGAGTGGCGCATGTCCAGAACTTAGCACCCCGGGGCCTTATAGGACAACCCAGGGAACCGGTGGGTCAAGGGCGCATCCCATGAGTGCGTTCCAGATGGTTTTACACGGTACAATTGGCGGGGTAGATGAGGCCGGTGACAGTTTTGTGACACTTTTCTAAGCGTTTTGCTATTGATAATCAGTTTCGTATGGAGCGGCTGGCCCTGATTGGGGTTTCACAGCGGAGGGGTGGGGTTGAGGCCCTGACCCAGTGGAATGAGTGGTGGCAGTACCGTGCCCCTGAGGTGTCGGCCCTGGCCGAGGAGTGGGTGCCCCTCCTAACCTGCAACCGCCTCGAGGTGGTGCTGGCCCTGAAGGGGGGGGTGGCGCTCGAGCAGGCCCGACAGGCCCTGATACCCCCCGGACTCCCCCGGGGGTACGCCTACCAGGGCGAGGCTGCACTGGAGCACCTGGCCCGGGTGGCGGCCTCGCTCGACTCGGTGAACCCTGGCGAGGATCAGATTATGCGGCAGGTACGCCAGGCCTTTGAGGCGGCGCAAAAGGCCGGAAGCGTAGGCCCCCTGACCCACTTTGCCTTTCAGAGCGCACTCAAGATCGCCAAGCGGGTTCGCCGGGAGGTGGAGCTGGCCCCGGCCCAGACCTCGCTGTTTAGCCTGGCCCGCCCTGCCCTGGAAGCCCTTCTGCCCCGCCCGGCCCGGGTGGCGGTGGTGGGCACCGGCGAGATGGGCAGCCTGGCGGCCCGCAGTCTGGCGGCCCTGCCCGGCATCGAGCTGTTGCTGGTGAACCGCACCCCCGAGAAAGCCCAGGCCCTGGCTGAGGCGCTGGGCGCTCGGGCCATGTCGCTCTGCGATTTCCTGAAGAACCCTCCGCAGCTCGAGGCCCTGGTGGCCGCCACCCCGGTGGCGGGGCTGTTTGGCGCCTCTTTTTTTCAGGGCCAGCCCCGGCTCAGGGTGGCGGTGGATCTGGGGATGCCGGCCAACATAGTCCCGGAGGCCGCCAGGGAGGTGGTGCTCTTCGACTTGAAGCGGCTGGAACGCCTGGGTGAAGAGCGCCGGGCGCGTCTGCGGGCCGAGCTGGCCAGGGCCGAGCTGATTGTGGCCCAGGAGCTGGAGCAGGCCCTGCTCGAGTGGGCCGAGCGGGCCATCGCACCGGCCATCACCCAGATGCGCGAGGCCTACCGCCGCACCCTGGTTGAGCTCCTGGATGGGCAGGCCGAGCCCGAACTCATCGAGCGACTGGCCCACCGCTTCGCGCATTTCCCGGTGAAGGGCCTGCGCGGCCTGGCCCGGCGGTATGGCCCCGAGGCCGCCGAGGTGTTCTTGCAGGAAGCCGGTCTTGGGGCGGACGATCCCCTTCGGGACGGGGTGGGTTCCGTGCATCCGGTGGACGAAGCCCGGGTGGGGTCTGTGCACCAGGGGGTGATCCGTGGATAGGGTGCGTATTGCCACGCGTGGCAGCCGGCTGGCGCTGTGGCAGGCGGGCTGGGTGAAGGAGCAGCTCGAGCGGCAGGGTGCCCGGGTGGAGCTGGTGGTGGTGGAGACCCAGGGCGACCGGGAAAGCCTGCCCTTTGCCCAGATGCAGGGCCAGGGCTTCTTTACCAAAGCCGTGCAGGATGCGGTGCTGAGCGGCGAGGCCGATCTGGCGGTGCATTCCTACAAGGATCTACCCAGTGCCCGCCCCGAAGGACTGGTTATCGCCGCTGTGCCCCCCAGGGAAGACCCCAGGGAGGTTCTGCTCGTTCGTGCCGAAGCCCTTGACGAGGCAGCACAGGGCCTGCCCGTGCGCCCAGGGGCCTTGGCAGGCACCAGCGCCGCGCGGCGGCAGGCCCAGCTCAGGCAGCTCAGGCCCGACCTGAGCCTAAAGGAGCTGCGCGGGAATGTGCCGACCCGGGTGGATAAGCTCCGGCGCGGGGAGTACGACGCTATTTTGCTGGCCTATGCCGGCTTGAAGCGGCTCGAGCTGGATTTGCGCGGGCTCTACACCCAGGTGCTGCCCACGACTGTGATGGTGCCGGCTCCAGCCCAGGGCGCGCTGGCCCTGGAGTGCCGCTCAGACGATCAGCGTCTCAAAACCCTGCTCCAACCCCTGGACGATCCCCAGGCCCGCCGCACAGTGGGGGCTGAGCGGGGGCTCATGCAGAAGCTGGCCGGGGGCTGTCAGCTGGCCCTGGGGGCGCTGGCCCAGGCCACCCCGCAGGGGCTGGCGCTTCTGGCCTGGTATGGCGGCCGACGTTACCAGGCCCAGGCCCCAACCCCCGAGGCCGTGGCGCAGGCCGTTTTTGACCAGATTCGCGCCGAGTATCCGGAGGTGGTATGCGCATCGCACTAACCCAGTCGGAAGGCCGCCTGGAAGGTTTGCAGGAGCGCCTGGAGGCGATGGGCCTCGAGGTGCTGCGTCTTCCATTGGTGCGAACCCAGACCCTGCCGGCCGACCTGACGCCGCTGGCCGACTGCCGCTGGTGGCTGTTTACCAGCGTGTCGGCGGTGCGGGCGGTGCTCGAGCTAGGGGGTGGCCTGCAGGGCCGGGCCTTGGGGGCGGTGGGCCGGGCCACCCAGCAGGCCCTGGAAGAGGCCGGTGGTAGGGTAGACCTGGTAGCCCCCGAGGAGACCGCCGAGAGCCTGGCCGAAGCCTTCCTGGCCCAGAGGCCCTTTGGTTTCGTGGGGCTGCCGCAAGGCAACCGCGCGCGCCCGGTGCTGGCCCAGCGCCTGCGAGAAGCGGGCTATGTGGTGCGGAGCGTGGTGGTTTATCAGACCCAGCCCGTGCCCTGGCCCCCCGAGCTGCCGGTTCCAGAACTGGTTTTGCTGTCCAGCCCCTCCGCGGTAGAAGCCCTGCCAGAAGCGGTTGGACGCCAGGCCCACCTGCTGGCTTTGGGCCCTACCACGGCCGCGGCCCTATCCGAACGGGGTTTCTCGCACACAGTGGTGCCCAGGCCCAGCGTGGAGGCTGTTCTAGAAACAGTCCGATACATCCGAGGTGAAGTATGCTCGATCTAGACAACCCCGAAGTGCGACCCCTCGAGGCCCCGCTCGACCTTGCACGGCGCCCCCGCCGCCTGCGTAAGAGCGCCGCCCTGCGCGAGAGCGTGGCCGAGACCCACCTGCGCCCCTCAGACTTCATAGCCCCTTTTTTTGTGATACCGGGCCGGGGGCACTCCGAGCCCATCGGGGCCCTGCCCGGAATCCAGCGCTACAGCGTGGATCGGTTCCTGCTCGAGGCCGAACGCGCCCTCGAGCTGGGCCTGCGCAGCCTGCTGCTTTTTGGCGTGCTGCCCGATGCCTGGAAAGACCCCTTGGGCCAGAGCGCCGCCGACCCCCAAGGCCCGGTGCCCACTGCCATCCGGGAAGCCCGCAAGGCCTTTGGCGAGGAGGTGGTCATCTACACCGACGTCTGCCTGTGTGCCCACACCACCCACGGCCACTGCGGGGTACTGAAGGAGACACCGCGGGGGGTGCAGATCGACAACGACCGCTCGTTGCCGCAACTGGCCGCCATGGCCCTGGCCCATGCCGAGGCCGGTGCCGATTTCGTGGCCCCTTCCGACATGATGGACGGGCGGGTGGGCTACCTGCGCCGCACCCTGGATCAGGCCGGCCACACCGGGGTGGGCATCCTTTCGTATGCCGTCAAGTATGCCAGCGCTTTTTACGGCCCGTTCCGCGAGGCGGCGGGGAGCGCCCCCAGCTTTGGCGACCGCTCGAGCTACCAGATGGACATCCGCAACGCTCGCGAGGCCCTGCGCGAAGCCGCCCTCGACGAGGCCGAAGGGGCCGATATGCTCATGGTGAAGCCCGCGCTGGCCTACCTCGATATCCTGGCCCGCCTGCGGCCACAAACCCAACTGCCTTTGGTGGCCTACAACGTGAGCGGGGAGTACGCCATGCTCAAGGCGGCGGCCCGGGCTGGAGCGCTGGACGAGGCCCGGGCGGTGCGCGAGACCCTGATGGCTATCAAGCGGGCCGGGGCCGACCTGATCATCAGCTACCACGCCCAGGAGGCCCTGGCCCAGGGCTGGATCTGAAAACCTTGTGATGCCCCTATGGGATAAAAGACCCTTTGAAGGAGTGGATCAACTGGGCAATATGTTGGCTGGGCCTGGAAGGGGCGATCGGGAGGTGGGTTTACTGCGAAGGTTGATGCAAATGCGTTCGTCTCGAGGCTGGGTCTGGGTGGCCTTCGGGGTGGTGGTGGTCTTCCTGCTGGCCCAGGTGGTCTGGTGGCTGGTCTTTCAGCGCAACACCATCCAGCAAAACATCGAGTACGCCGAGACCGCCTGGCTGCAGGAGGCCGCGCTGGTGCAGCAGCTCTGGGCGGCCACCGCGCCTGAGAAGCGCGAAACGCTGAGGCTCGAGCTGCAAAAGGCCTTCCCGCACCTCGAGGTCGAGGGGGAGCGGGTGTATGTCAACCCCGAGCGGCTACAGGCCTACCGCACCGAGCAGATGCGCCACCTGCGCATGTTTGCCTACGAGGGGCCGGTTTTCTTGCTGGTGATGCTCCTGGGGCTTTACATCATCGGGCGCAGCCTGCGCAGCGAGCAGGAGTTCAAACGCCGCCAGCAGAATTTTCTGATGGCCGCTTCCCACGAGTTTCGCACCCCCATCAGCACCCTGCGCCTGCTGGCCCAGACCCTCACCATGCGCGAGCTGCCCCGCGAAAAGCAGCTCGCTTACCTGGAGCACATGACCCACGAAATTGACCGCATGGAAGACCTTACCGAGCGGCTGCTGGCTACCTCGAGGCTGGCCCAGGGCATGGGCCAGATAAAGCCGGAACGCCACGATCTGAACCAGGCCGTCAGCCGGTGTCTGGCCCGCCAACAACAAACCCTGGCGGCCCGTGGGGCCGTGCTGCACCTCGAGCCCGCACCCACCCCCCTTCCAGTCGACCTCGACCCAGAGGCTTTTGCTCTGGTGCTCTCGAACCTGCTGGACAACGCCATAAAATACAGCCCGCAGCCAGAAAAACCAATCTGGGTGCGCCTTCACAGTAGGGGAGGGCAGGCCGTGCTGGAGGTGGAAGACCGGGGGGTGGGCTTGTCGAAAGGGCAGCTACAGCAAATTTTCGAACCCTTCTACCGTGTGGGCGACGAGCAAACCCGCCGCACCCGCGGACTGGGTCTGGGGCTTTATCTGGTCAAAAGCATCACCGAGCTGATGGGGGGCCGGGTCTGGGCCGAGGCCCTGCCCCAGGGCAGCCGCTTTGTGCTCAGCTTCCCCCTGGTGGAGGCGCAGGGGCTGGTGGGTGAAAGGAGGCCTGCGTGAAGCCCAAGGTGCTGCTGGTTGAAGATGAGCCGGCCCTGGCCGGGGCCCTGGCCGATAACCTCGAGGGCGAGGGCTACGTGGTAGAAATTGCCCCGGATGGTCGCGCAGCACTGGCACGCTGGGCAGCCTGGAACCCCGACCTGGTGGTGCTCGACGTGATGCTGCCGGGCCTCGATGGCCTGCAGGTCTGCCGGCAGATGCGCGCCCAGGGCCAGACCACCCCGGTGCTGTTCCTATCGGCCAGAGGGGCCCCCGAGGAGCGGGTGGAGGGCCTCAGGGTGGGGGGCGACGATTACCTGGCCAAACCCTTCCACCTGCCCGAGTTTTTGTTGCGGGTCAAGAACCTTCTGCGCCGCCGGGCCGAGACCCCAAGGGCGGTGTACGAGTTTGCCGGCCATCGGGTGGATTTTCGGGCCTGGACGGCCTACCTCCAGGATGGTCGCAAAGAGGCCCTGGGCGAGCGCGAGATGGCCATCCTGCGCCTTTTGATCGAGCGGGCCGGCGAGGTGGTAAGCCGCGACGAGATCCTCGACCGGGTCTGGGGCCAGGAGGTGTTTCCCAGCAGCCGCACCATCGACAACTTCGTGATGCGCCTGCGCCGGCTGTTCGAGCCCGATCCGGCCCGCCCGGTGCACTTTCATACGGTCTGGGGGGTGGGTTACCGCTTCACCCCGGAGCCCGAGTGCAAATCCGATACTGCTTTTTCTAAGGAGCTAACTTGAAAAACCTCACCACCACCGCGAGCGTACTATTTTTGCGGGCCGCCTGGGGGGAAGATACCCCCAGGGCCCCCCTCTGGCTGATGCGCCAGGCCGGGCGCTACCTGCCCGAGTACCGCGCCATCAAGGCCCGGGCCAGCTTCTGGGAGATGGTAAGAACCCCCGAGCTGGCCGCCGAGATCACCCTACAGCCCCTGCGCCGCTTTCCGCTGGACGCGGCCATCCTCTTCAGCGACATCATGACCCCCTTGCCGGCCATGGGGGTGCCGGTCGAGTTCAACCCGGGGCCGGTGGTGGCCGAGCCGCTGCGCAGCCGGGCCCAGCTCGAGGCCCTGCACCTGCCCGAAACCCAGGAAATCGCACCCTACGTGGCCGAGGCCATCCGGCTGGTGCGGCGCGAACTGGCCGGCAAGCCCGTGGCCCTCGTCGGCTTCGCCGGGGCCCCCCTTACCCTGGCCACCTACCTGGTGCAGGGGAGCGGCTCCAAGGACTACGAGGACTTCCGCGCCTTTCTGCGCCAGGAGCCGGCCCTGGCCCACCGCTTGCTGGAAAAGCTCACCGAGCTCACCATCCGCTACCTGCGGATGCAGATCGAGGCCGGGGCCCAGGCCATCCAGCTTTTCGATTCCTGGGCTGGCCTGCACGACCCGGATACCTACCGCACCTTTGGCCTGCCCTACAACCAGAAAGTCCTCTCGGCCCTGGCCGGCCTGGGTGTGCCGCGCATCTACCTGGCGGTGGGGGCCTCGCACCTCTATTCTCTGCTGGCGGAGCTACCCTGCGAGGTGGTGAGCGTGGACTGGCGCCTGAGCCTGGCCCAGGTGCGCCCCTTCTTCCCGGCCCACACCCTGCAGGGCAACCTCGACCCGGCGGTCTTGCTGGCCCCGCTCGAGGTCATTACCCAGGAAGCCCATAAAGTGCTCAGGGCTGGTCTGGGCGGCCCCCATATCTTCAATCTGGGCCACGGGGTGATCCGCACCACACCCCCAGAGCATGTGGCCCACCTGGTCGAGGTGGTGCATCAGTTCAACCGACACAGCGAGGAACCTGCATGAACGAGAAGGAAACCCGTGAGTACAAAGAGAAGGAAACCCGGCGCATGGTCGATCTGGATCCGGCGGGCCTGATCAGCCGCAAGGCCCCCGACCAGGCCAAACGGCAGTTCATGAACTACGCCTTCTTCAAGCTAAACCCCGAGTTCAGAAGGCAGAGCCCCGAGTTCAAGGCCGCCGCCAAGCGCGAGTTCGCCGAGGTGTGTGAGCGCTGGGCTCAGCGGGGGGAGGGCTTTATCCTGCGCACCTACAGCCTGGTGGGCACCCGGGCCGACGTAGACTTCATGCTCTGGCGCATCAGCTTTAACGTGCCCGACTTCCAGGCCATGCAGCGCGAGCTCAACCGCACCGCGCTGGCCGGCTATCTGAGCCAGCCCTACTCCTTCCTCTCCATGCAGAAGCGCTCCATCTACGTGGATCGCTTCAACCCCGAGGGCGAGGGGGTGCACCTCCTGCCGGGGCAGGGCCAGTACCTGTTCGTCTACCCCTTTGTCAAGACCCGGCCCTGGTACAAGCTTTCGCCCCAGGCCCGCCAGGGCATGATGGACGAGCACATCTACGTCTCGGCCCCTTTTACCGGCGTAACCCTGAATACCTCCTACTCCTACGGCATCGACGACCAGGAGTTTGTGGTGGCCTTCGACTCCAACTACCCCCAGGAGTTCGTCGATCTGGTGCAGCGCCTGCGCTTTACCGAGGCCAGCCTCTACACCCTCCGCGATACCCCCATGTTTACCTGCATTAAAAAGGACATCCGCGAGGTGCTGGAGGATCTAGCCTAAGGAGACCGCCCATGAACGTACTCTTGATGGCCTACGGCACCCCCTACCGGCAGGAAGAAATTGAGCCCTACTACACCGACATCCGGCGCGGGCGGCCCCCCAGCCCGGAGCTCTTGGCCGAGCTCTCCGAGCGCTACCACCTGATTGGGCGCAGCCCCCTGAACGAGATCACCTATGCCCAGGCGGTGCGCCTCGAGGCGGCCCTGAACGCCAGCCTGCCCCTCTACCCCCAGCCTTTCCAGAGCTCCCCAGGCCCCCGTGTGCGCGGCCCCGCGCGGGTCTACCTGGGCACCAAGCACTGGCACCCCTTCATCGCCGAGGCGGTGCAGGCCATGGCCCAGGATGGGGTCAAGCAGGCGGTGGGCATCGTGGCCGCGCCGCACTTTTCCTCCCGCAGCATCGCCGAGTACCGCGAGAAGGTGGAAAAAGCCCTGGCCGAGCTGGGGCATCCTTTCCGCTTCCGGCTGGTGGAGGCCTACCCCGAGCATCCGGGTTATATCCAGGCCCTAGCCCAGCGGGTGCTCGAGCAGGTCTGGTGCTTGCGCGAGCCGGGGCGGGCCCTTTTCCTCTTTACGGCCCACTCGATACCCGAAAAATCGGCCCAGGATGGAATCTACCAGGCCCAGGTGCGCACCACCGCCGAGCGGGTGGCGCAGAAGCTGGGCCTGGCCCACTGGGACACCGCCTGGCAGTCGGCGGGCCGCACCCCGGAGCCCTGGATTGGGCCCGATGTGAACGAGCGGCTCGAGGAAGCCGCCGCCCAGGGCTACCAGGAGGTGGTGGTGACGGCGGTGGGCTTTCCTTCGGATCACCTCGAGGTCTTCTACGACCTCGACTACGAGGCCCAGAACACCGCGGCCCGGCTGGGGCTGCGCCTCCTGCGCACCCGCAGCCTGAACGCCGACCCCGACTACATCGAGGTGCTGCGCGACCTGGTGGTGCGGGAATGGGCCGCCTTTGAGCGGCCTGAAGCGGAAACGGCAGGACGGCATGGCTAGCGTGGTGGTGGTGGGGGGCGGGGCGGCAGGCCTTTCGGTGGCCTATTACCTGCAGCAGGCCGCTCCCCAGCTGCAGATCACCTTGCTCGAGGCCACCGCCCGCCTGGGCGGGAAGATCACCACCGTGGCCGAGCACGGTTTTGTGCTGGAGGGCGGCCCCGATGCGGTGGTGCGCTACAAGCCCTGGGCCCTGGAGCTGATGCAGAAGCTGGGCCTGGAGAACCGGATTGTGGGCACCAAGCCCGCCCACCCCTCGGCCCTGATCCACGACGGGCGCGAGGCCCGGCCCATCCCCGCAGGCCTGCAGATGGTCATCCCCGGCGACCTCTGGGCCCTGGCGAGAACCCCCCTGCTAAGCCCCTTTGGGAAGGCTCGAGCCCTCCTCGACCTACTCCTGCCCCAAGGAACGCCGGAGGATGAGCCCTTCGGGGCCTTCATCGAGCGCCGGCTGGGCCGGCAGGTCTGGGAGCGGCTGGTGGCCCCCCTTTCGGGCGGCATCTACGGCGGCGATCCCTACGAGCTTTCCACCCTGGCGGCCTTCCCCCAGCTTAAGGCCCTCGAGGAGCAGCACGGCAGCCTGATCCGGGGGGCCATCCGGCAGCGCCGGGCGCGGGGCAGCCGCGAGAAGGGCCAGCTTTTCGCCTCGCTCGAGGGCGGCCTGGGTACGCTGGTAGAGGCTATACAGGCCCGCCTGAGCCGGATAGAGATCAGGCTCAACACCCCCGTGACCGCCCTGGAGCGCACCGGTGGGTGGCGCATCCACACCCCCCAGGGAAGCCTCCAGGCCGATGCCCTGGTGCTGGCGACCCCGGCCCGCACCGCCGGGGAGTTGCTAAAGCCCCTCCACCCCGAGGCCGCCGCGGCCTTACGGCAGATTCCCTATGGGGCCTCCTCTACCGTGACCTTTGCCTTTGCCAAAGAGCAACTACCCCCAAGGGTGGGCCACGGGATGCTCATGGCGGCCCAGCAGGGCTTTAGCGTGCGGGGTTTTACCTGGATCGACCAGAAGTGGCCGGGCCGCGCCCCCGAGGGCTACGGCCTGGTGCGCGCTTATTTTTCCGGCCTGGAAGCCAGTAAAGAAGAGCTGGCCCGGCTCGCTCTGCACGACCTGGCCCGCCTGTGGGGCCGGGCCCCCGAACCCCTGCACACCTGGGTGTTTCACTGGCCGGAAGGCCTGCCCCGCTACACGGTGGGCCACCGAGAACGCGTATCCCAGGCCCTCAGAGCCCAGGAGCTTCCAGGCTTATTCCTGGCCGGCGCGGCCTACCACGGCGTCGGGCTGCCCGAGGTGATCCGCATGGGGCAGGAAGTGGCCGAGCGGGTGCTGGCCTTTGCAGGTAAGCCCACCGGTGCGGAGACAGCCTTGTCCTAATCGCGTCTCCCACAATTACTCGCCCCAGGGTGACGAGTAGTTTATCTAGAGCTTGCTCCCAGTACAGCAAACAACGCTGTACTGGGTATTGTGGGAAACGCTCGGATATCCTTCAAAATATTTTTGCTGACCTGGCCAGCAGCAGAACAACTAAGGCGACAGCCGTGAATGCCGCCCCTAGAAGAAATGTTGCAGTCGAACCGTAGAGAGACCACATCGCCCCGGCCAAAAGATTTCCGACCAGTGCGGCTATTCCACTGAAAGTCACTATAATCCCGATGGCAGTTGCTCTGCGGTCTTTGGGCACGCTGCTCATAATAAGAGTTTTAAAGGCCCCTGCGATAACCCCCACGCCTCCGTAAATCAAGAGCAAAGGCCAGATGGCAATCGTTCCGATCAAATGGACATAAGCAAAACCAAGATAGGTGATGATATAAAAGACCAATGCCATAGTCACGTTTTTTGCCGGGCCAATTCGATCAACAAGTATCCCAGCGGGGTACGCTACGGCGAAGGCAACTAGGCTAACCAACGCTCCAGCGATGGGTATCATGGCCACCGGGACACCTAGTTGCTGGGCTCGCAAGATGATGAACGCATCGCTGGAATTCCCAAGCGCGAAGAGGATGTTGACAAGCAGTACAAAGTAGAAGGGTCTAGGCAGTTCGCGGTAGTGAGCAAACGAGATTTTCTTTACTGGGATAGGAGCCGATGCCGGTTTGTCCTTAATCCTGAGTAGCAGGAATACAGTGAGGAGCGAAGGAATAATCGCAAAGGCAAATACCAGGCGTATCTCTTCGTTGAAGAGTACCAGCAGACCTGATGCAATCAGCGGCCCTACCAACGAGCCAAGATTGTCTGCCGAGTTGTAAAAGCCGAAATTCCGCCCCAAAAGATTTTTTGGAACGCTATCTGCAATTAGAGCATCCCTCGCGGCGGATCGCACAGCCCGTCCGAACCGATCCAGTATTCGTAGAACGAGTACGAACCACCAGGAAAATGCTACAAACATTAGCGTGCGTGAAACGGCGCTCAACAGATATCCCCCAACCACAAAGGGGGCTCTACGGCCCGTTCGATCGGACCAGACACCCGCTAGCAGTGTAAATAGGCTTGATACGACTCCGGCAGCTCCCTCGATAATACCTACAACGATCGGCGAAGCACCCAGCACATTGGTCAAAAATATCGGCACAATTGGATGCACCATGTGGTTTGCAGTATCGTTTAGGGTGCTAGAAACCCCAACAATAAAGGTAGTACGAGAGACGCCGTGAACCGGAGAAGGCTCGTACTCGCTCGAGGATGTTTTGCTCTGTGTGGGCTCCACTAGATACCTCTCGGAAAAACCTGAGCTTCAAAGGAATTTTTTGTGATCGGGCGGACTTGTGGCTTATAAGCAGGAATATAGAGCCGGAATTTTTTAATGTCAAGCTTGTGTTCTCTTGTTTTATCAAGTTTACTAACGGTGGGTGTTGTAAACCAACGCCCTTAACCCGGCATTTCCGCGGTTGCAGAGACACGAACCATCCAACCCGGCCTGCTCTAGCAGCTCAAACCGCGTCCGGTATCCGGATTGCTTGACCATGGAGCCCCTATTTTTTAGACCGTCCAACAGAGCAAGCCTGGCAAAGCAGTTCTCATGTTGGCGATTGAGCACTCTTTCTGAAGACCGCTGCAAAAACGTGGCGCGCCCGGGAGGATTCGAACCCCCGACCTACCGCTTAGAAGGCCAATCCGTAAATGTTTAGCTGTTTTGCCTTTTGTATGTTTTGCTTTCCTGGTCGTATTTTTGACAGATTCGATTTTTTGCTACTTCCAGTTTTCTTAGGTAAGCCTCTGTTTTTGTAGGTGTAATAAGGTGTCAAGGTTCAGTGCTGCCTGCCGCCGGTCTTCTTCTTGTAAGTGTTGGTATATCCGAAGGGTTAGGGCGGGATCTTTGTGTCTCAAGCGGTCGGCTACCTGCTTGGGGCTAAGACCTGCCTGTAAAGCCATCGAGGTATACGTGTGTCGCAACCCATGCAAACCGATTCGTGGCACCTTTGCTTGTTCGGTTAGGGCCTGGAACGTGCGCATGACATTGCGGTAAGAGAGGGGAGTACCAACCTCCGACGGGAAAATCAGATCATGATCCAGCCAGCGCTTGGCAGTAGCCCGTTCTTCAGCCTGGCGCGTGCGATGTTCAGACAGAATGGTTTGGGTAGCAAGGTCAAGGTAGATAGGGGCCGATGATCCCAAAGTTTTGGTAGGGCCCAGGGTACGTTGCTTGGTAAGGGTGTGGCGAATCCACAATTTCTCACCTTGCCAATCCTGCCAGCGTAGGGCCATGGCTTCCCCGATACGCAATCCAGTGGTCAGCATTACGTAAAACATCGGATACAGTCGGTGGCCCTGGGCCGCTGCGAGAAATGCGCTTACCTGCTCCCGATTCCACGCCCGTGGAGGGCGCACCGTGCCGCCAGTGGGAGGGTCTACAGCGTCCATGGGGTTTGCCTCCAGAAGACCCACCCGTACCGCGTCCCGCAAAGCCGCTCGCAGGAATTGGTACAAATGGCGACGGGTGGAAGGGGAGAGTTCCGCCAGTTCTGCAAAGCGAGCGCGGATAGCCAGCGGGGAAAGGCGGGTCAAGGGGGTGGCAGCTAGCGGCTTGAGTAACTGCTGATAATTGCGGTAATTCTGAACGGTAGAAGGGCGTAATCCTTTGGATCGGGCGCGCTCATCCGCCCAGCGCTCGAGCCACTCGCCCAGCCGCAAGCGGGTGGGTTGAATCAGCCCATAGCCAGCCCTGGGCAACAGCCGGGCCAGGGCCTCGGCCACCTCGCGCCGGGTGCGCCCGTACACCCAGCGTTTGCGCTGCTTGCCATCCGGGCCGTAGCCGATGGTCACGAAGGCCGCCCAGCGCCCGTCCTTGCGCTGGAAGATGGAGCCTTCGCCTTTGCCGCGTCGGGGCATGTTACTTAGTTGCCTCCACTCTCCACGATCTTCCAGCCGTCTGATTTTTTCAGTACGTACCTCATTTCAAATGGGCCGTCGGTTTTAACCTGATCCTGTTGACCAGGACATACCAAAGTCTGCTTCCAGGACTTCCGCACTGTGGCAGTGGCAACGTCCCCGCGAACGTCTATACCCAGCACCCGCATCGGCTCTTTCTCAACGGTGAAGAGGATACAACCCCGTCTTGCTCGTCGATCTATCCAGGGCTGCACCCTTGCTGAAATAAGCTCTTGGGCAGCATATTCAAACAACTGGGAAGTATCGTTGGTGTTCAAAGCATGGCGATAGGCACGGTCATACCCTATGACCACATCTTCTGGGGATGGCTGCTCTGATGCTACCCAAACCCTCTTAAGCCCAAAAATGGCGATTGCAGCTAAGAGTGCAACCAAGAAAGCAGGTGCCCAGAACAAAAACCTAGACTTGCTTTTTGGTGCATCGGAAGTAAAGCGGGGGCGAACTTCAAGCGGGAGTGTTTTTTGCTCAGCCTGCTGTCCTAACTGGGAAGCAAAAACGGACTCCGGAGATGGAATATGAGGCACAAGCTCAAAAGTACTTTGCGGTTTAGGTAAACTAGCAGGCTTACCAAGTTCCAAACCAATTTCTTGCAAAAGTTTTTCATCTCGATAAATAGAGGCAAAGTATAACTTTTGCAACTCATGCTTAGTCCAAAGAATAGTCTTGTTGTACGCCGCCAAACGTTTAGCTGGTTCAGAAAAATCAACTGCATTGCTCATCGCTATGGAGTGATGGGCTCCGTAAGCGGCTTTTGCTGCTACAGCTTGCTGCACCGCTGAAAGTCCAATTACCTTTTCATCGTCTTGGCGGTGCTTGGCTTGAATAACATATCTGATGCCATCTGGGTTGTCTAAAACCAAGTCGCCGCCCATATCACGTGATCTTTTGGTTACATATACCTTCCAACCCAATGGCCTAAACATGCTCAACAAATCAGCAACATAAAGCTCTAAACCTTCACCATCGAGCTTTTCTAATCGTCTTGTGATGTCCGAATCTGGCTCAAATAGAGGTTCGTGCTCCATAGCTAAATGTTCAAATACGAACAGGTTTGTTTTGGTTCATTCATCACAACCTCCCCCCCACCGGATCGTGGTAGTACACCCGCCCCACAATCCGCATCTCGGAAGGCCGCCAGGGCCGGTAAGCGGGGTTGTCCGACACCAGCCAGAGCTGGCCGTCGTCCAGGCGGCGCACCCGTTTGATGGTGTGCCCGTCGCCCGGTATCTCGCAGATGTAAATGCGCCCCTCGCGTAGCTCGGTTTCGCTGGGGTCTACATACACCCGGTCGCCGTCGTTGAGCGTGGGGGTCATGCTGTCGCCCTCCACCCGGTACAGCAGGCTGCCACGCCGCCACACATCCGCCAGCACCGGCACCCCTTCCGGGTCTACCGGCTGGCCGGCACTGGCCAGGCCGCGCACGGGTTGGATTAGGAAGCGAACGGGGGTGACGCGTTCGCGGTGATCAAGTTTTTTAGGTACGTCTACATTCATTATGTTGCTCAAATCTTCCAGCGTCCAATCCAAAGCGGAAAGCAAGCCCAAAAGTCTATCTGAACGCAGGCTAAAAGGATTGACTACGCCAGTTTCAATAGCAGAAACAGTTCTTTGAGTGAATGAACCCCCAGACATCTCAGCTAGTTGTTCTTGAGTCAACCCAAGTTGTTCGCGCCGCTTTCTTATAGCATCAGCCCACTCTGGACGAGGTTTTTTACCCATTTGTTGGTAATGATAGCTAGACACCATATTGGTATTCTATGCTACTCATTGCTAGATACCGTTGACTATTTACCAATGCAGTGCTAAGTTAGGGGCATGCAAAACCGATTTCTGACAGTGGAGGAAGTGGCTAGTCATCTGCGCGTTAGTGAGTATTCGGTTCGTAGGTACATAAAGTCTGGGCAGCTTAAAGCCGTAGCACTTGGGAAGCAGTATCGCGTTCCTGTCGAGGAACTCGATATTTTTTTGTCCCGCCTTAGCAATCGGTTGGTAAAACAGGAGGCCCCTCGTGAATGAACCCAAAGAACTGCCCAAGGTCGCCTACCGCGTGGACGAGGCCGCCAGGCTGCTCAACGTTCACCCCAGCACCATCTACGAGCTGGTGCGGGCTGGCACCCTGCCGCACAAGCGGCTGGGCCGCCGCATCATCATCCCGGCCAAAGCCCTCGACGAATGGCTCAACACGCCCGAGCCCTGGGCGTCCTACGACTACACCCACAGGAAATAACCCCGGCTGGCACCGGGGTTGAAAGGAGACGTTATGGATAGTGTAGCACGACTGGAAATGGCTTTAGCAATCGCCCTTGAACGGGTTTACCGAGATGTGGGCGAATACCAGGAAGAGGCGGTGGTGGATTACCTGGACAGTCACGAGATTGGGGAGTTTTACGAGGCGAACCGCTATCTCGCCTGGAAGGACGTGAAGCGCCTGGTAAATGAGCTGGAGCTGCTGGAGCAGGCCGCCGGTATCCGGCACGTGAAGGTGGTGGGCCATGAGGAGCGCCTGGCCCGCTACCGGGGGAGGGGGGTTTGACATGAAGATGTCCGAACGCCGGCACACCGCATATCTGGCCTTGGGAATGTTTCTGGTCTTTTGGCTCATCGTTGCTTTGGACGGCCTGGCCCAGTGGGTGAGGGGGTGGTTGCAGTGAAGGCCGCCCTACTGGACTCTTTTCTTGCCGTTTATACGCCCTACGGGCTGGTCTGGTACGGCCCCACCGACCTCAACGACCACAGCTACCGGCTGGCCATGATGCTGGCCGGATTCCTCAATGCCCTTGTGGTGCTTCCGGAAGAGCTTGACAGCCGCCACCGGCTGCACGCGGCTCGCCTGGCGCTACAAGCGGTGGAGGAAAGGCTTCCTGCTGTGCCGCAAAAACACCGGCTGGCTTGGGAGTTGGTGCACTCGGAAGTTATGGCGGAGGTGAAACATGGTGCTGCAAACGCCGCGTGATGTGGCCCGCGAGTTGCGCCGCAACCCCGGCCAGGAGTACGAGCTGCGCCCTGCCCGGGGCCCGCTGCTGCGGGTGTATGCCCGCCATAGCGGCACCATCACCATCTGGAAGCCCAACTGGCCCAGGCCCCTCACCGGCCTGGTCAACCTGACTGAGGTGGAGCTAGGCCAGGGCCCCTACCTGGTGCAGCGTGTTCATGACACCGCATAGAAGGGAGAGTTGCATGAACCCAGAAATTCAAGCCCAGATTGAAGCAATACGACAGCGGAACCCGCAACTTGCACAGATTCTGCTGCGGACTCACGAGGCTCTGAAAAAACGGGAATCCGGAGAAGATGCCGTCCAGGACGCAAAAAATCCGCCCTCTAAAACGCCCGATAAGGCCCCTCCTGCATCGCCTGCAACCTCTGATACCCACGCCCCTTCTCAAGGCTTGTCAAAAGGCCTCACAGAGGCAGAATCATTCCAGAAAAACACCCCTGCACCGGACTGGGAGGAGGTGCGCAGATTCGAATGGCAGGACTTGCTTAGCAAAGCAGAGGATTTGATTCGAAAAGCCGGGGACTGGGAGGCCCTGGGCCCCCTCCGGCCCCTGGTGCGCCTGCTGGTGGCCTTCGCCTTGCGGGAAGGGGCCCGCCACGTCCCCGAACGGGAGGCCACGGTTTTCCTGGCCCAGTGGGAGCTGGCGCGTATGCTTGAAATATCCGACCGCACCCTGGAGCGATGGCTGAACGACGCCCGCTATGAAAGCTACCGCGGCGTGGCCCAGGACTGGATCGCCTGGGAGACCTGGATGGTTTCTGGTGAGGGCATTGGTAAAAACCATGCCGTGCGTGGTGGGACTGTCTGGCGGGTGCGGGTCAAGCCGATTCGCCGCTCGTTTGGACGGAAAATCCGTGTGCTGGCCCCGTACCTGGCACTTCCTTGGAGAAATTTGGCTGAGGATCGCCAGGAAGGACGCACTGAAAGGGCAGCAAATGCAAACCCGGACACAATGTCGGGATATAAAAGACTACATCAATTAGGGAAGGGATTAACTCTTCAATCAATAGTAGGGAAACCGTTAATCACCCAAAGAAAAAAACACCCGTTATCTCTATATCCCGACACTCAGACCAGCCGTGACCTCCGCGAGCTGCTCCGGGTGGCCAGCATTCCGAATAGACGCGAAGGCCGGCGCTCCTGGGCCCGCGATACGGCGGCAGCCATTGCCCGGGCCCTGGGCGACCAGAAGAGCATGGCGTTCTGGTTACGCATAGTCTGGTCAGCCCTTCGGGTCATCATCTACGGGGGTGGAGAAGGGGTTTTGAGGGTGCTGTTCCGGGTAGTTTCCATTGCCAGTGAGGCCCGGCAGGACGGCTTCGCCCGATCAGCAGGGGCTTACGCGCATTATTTGTTGGGCAAAGAGGGCTATTTTGAGCTGGTATCCCCCTTTGCGGCCTATCGGGTGGGGTAAATCATGCGGCTGGATCGTTTGAACCCAGAGTGGTTGAAATTGGCCGTGGCAGGTCTGACAGAGAACGCTCAGGCCCAGCCGGGTAAAACCGCCTGGATTGCCATTCCCACTTCTCCGGCAGATAAGGTGCAGGTGGGCTTGAAGCTCAACGAGATCGGATACATCGTTTACCTGCGGCGACCTGGAGGAAAAGAGGATCCGCGCGAGATGCAGGCGCTGCTGAATGCTCTGAACCTGGGCCCTGCCACCAAGATTGTAGAGGCCAAAGGCCGAATGCCGCGTAAGTGGGGGGCCAGGCGCTACCTTGTGGCGGTGGTGCTGGAGAAAAAAGCGGCCTGATCATCTGCTACCCTGAAGGAGAGCTATGGACGAGAAACTCAACCCGCTGCGCCTGGTGCTGCTGGCTGCCATCCTTGGCTACTTCGCCTTCCTCTTCACCCGGCTCGAGCCCGAAGAACCCCTGGTAACCCAGGTGCCAGCACCGGCCACCACCCCAGCACCTACCGCCACCACCCCCGCCCCTGCCAACTGCCTGGGCCAGATCACCCAGGTAGCGCAGGGTGTCAACGAAATTCGCCTGACCATCACCGGCTCGGCAGAACGCATCCTGGTCTACACCGACCAGGGCAACATCACCGCCGCCACCCCGGAGGTGGGCAGCGGTGGTGAGTACCGCATCCGCACCCCGGGCCCCGCCACCGCCGTGCAGCTCGACGACTGCCCGGTGCTCAACTTGAGGTAAGCGCATGGAAGACATACGCAAAGGACGCCCTTCACGCCGCCTGCTCGACCTGGCCTCTCGCAAGCGCGAGCCCGTTCCGCTAGAAAGCCAACCCCTAGAAATGCTGCTCTACGCCCTTTTCGGGAATCTCCAGGCCGCCCGTTCCATCGGCCAGGCCCTTCAGGGCGACATCCGCAACATCCACGGCTGGGACATCCGCGACCTGGAATCCCTACCCGGCGTGGGTAGAGGGGTTATTGGCAAGCTGGCAGCGCTGGTGGAAATAGTACGTCGGCTACACCAAAAAAAAGCGGCTTAAGCTTTGGCCGCTTTGCACCGGCAGGTGGGCAAGCCCACCTGCACCGTCGTTTTGCGCTTGATTCTGTAGCGCAATCCGGCAAGCCTGAAAGCATGGCCTTTCGGCGCGTGCCTGTGGATTCAAACAAAGCACTTGGGCCGGGCACCTATGAAATCGTATCAGCCCACCAAAGCGGTGATGTTTCGCGGGTAACCCGATCCAACCTGGAGCGAGCCCTGCAAGCCAGGTACGGCCCGGGTGTGAAAGTCCTGGACTGGGGTAAAAAGGGCAGCGACCTGGTGATCCGACTCCAGGTGACCGCCACCCCCACCGCCTCCACCTCGGGGGCCCAGGATCCGTGGGCCATAACCCCGGCCTTAAGCTGGTATACCCCGGATGACCTGATCCAGCCCGCCTTCCTTCCCGCGCTGCCGGCCATTTTCACCGCAGCGGCGGTCATAGCGATTCTGTATCTGACCTGGCGCATTGTAGCCACCATCAAAGAGACCGTGCAGCTCGTGCCGGAACAGGCCCGCTCGGTAGCGGTCACCGGCTCCGGCGTAGGCCTGGCCGCCCTGGGCCTGGGCGTTCTGGCCCTGGCGGTTTGGCCCAGAGGCAGGAGGTAGCATGTACCGGCGTAAAACCCGCAAACGCAAAGCCCGGAAGAGCCGGAGGTAAACCATGACCCTGAGGCTGCCAGAACCACTCTTGGCAGAACCGGTGGAGATGCCAGCTTCGCAACCTGAAGCGCCCCGCCAGGTGGAGGCCGTTCCCCTGGGGCCTGACGAACTCGATCCCGTTGTGACCCAGGCAGTGGAATCACAGCCCGAGGTATCCATGCCAAAAACAGCGGCGGTTGAAAACGAAAACCCTTCGGAAAAGGTTTCCAAAGAAAAAGCCGAGCCTGCCAACCCCAAACCTACTCCCAAATCTGTTCAGGGGTACGCCGTGGCCGTTCTGGGTGCGGTGCTGGTAGTGGCTGCGGCAGTCCTGGGTATGAAAGGAGGCACCGGTGCAACAACCCCCTGTGGGAACTGCGGCGGAAGCAGAACCGGCGGTTCTGCGATTTCCGGATCCGGCCCCATCATCTACTGACGAAGGCTTCCAGAACCTGGAAGACGACAAGGGGGAGGCCTCTTTCTCCGACCTTCCCCCCGAACCCCCACCCATCGAACCCTTTACCGGGGCCGATCTGGTTCAGGGGGCCACCTGGATGCTAATCCTGGGGCTGAGGCTGCAAACCCAGGAAGAGGTGGAGGCCTTCACCCGGGCCTTCCAGGGGGGCGTACTCCCCATGCTCCCACCCGCCCCGGTGCTGGACGCGCTCAAGGTGGGGGAGGCCCTGGCCGCCTACGGTATTGGCAAGAACCGCCTGCCGCTGCAAGGGGGTGTGGAGCATCTGCCCCCCTGGCTGCGCATCCTGCTGGGGGCAGGGGTAATGGCCATGAGCGTCTACGGAGGTATGCGTGCGGTTCAGGAAATACGGGCTCGGAGTGCTCCTAATCCTCCTGCTGGGGGTAGTGCTGATGAACCAGCCCAGGCCTAAAAAAAGTGCATATCTGGTTTTGGATCCCGGGCACGGTGGGCGCGACCCTGGGGCGGTGGATCCCAATTCGGGAACCCGCGAAAGCGATCTCAACCTGGCGCAGGCCCTTACCCTCAAAGAGTACCTGGTGGCCCTGGGCTACACAGTGGGCTTCACCCGCACCACAGACGTGTTTGTTCCCCTGGCCGAGAGAACCCGCATGGCCCAGGCGCAGGGGGCCCGGGTTTTTGTCAGTGTGCACCACGACACCCCCACCGCTCCGGGCCCTGGGGTGTACTATTCCGCGCATCCGCTATCCCGGAGCCTGGCCGAACGGATTGCCGCAGTTCTGAGAGGGGCATGGGTTCGCCCTTCGTCTGCCAGTCGGTTTGGCCGGCTCTACATTGACGACTTTCCAGGCCCGGCGGTGCTGGTGGAGTTTGGCCCCACGCGCCCTGTTTCGCGGGAAGAGCGGATTGCACGGGCTCAAGCCGTCGCGTCTCCTATAGCGTCCTACGTGCAGGAGGTAGTGGTGTGAATTTTGATGCCATCAAAAACAACGCCTTCCCCATCGCCGTGCTGGCCGGTAGCCTCTACCTGGGCCTGGGCCGCCTAAAGAACCTGCGCGAAGGGCAGGGCTGCCCCAAGTGCGAGACCGCCCAGGCCGTGGTCGCCTTCGCCCTGGCCGCCTGGGCAGGGTGGGAGCTGTGGCAAAGCTACCAAGCCTAAGCTATTCTGGAAATATGGCCTTACCTGCTGCACTAGAAAAAGAACTCGAGCGCTTCAAGAAAGAATATGGTCCAGGTTGGAGTCAAAAAGCAGTTCGCCTTCTGGAAGAAGAAATCAAGCGTAAAAAAGCCAAAAAGAAACTGGCCGAATTCATGAAAGCGACAAGTGGACGGATCAAACTAAGCGAAAAGGAAATCTTCCAACGCCTTGAAAATCGTTCTTGACACTAATGTACTCATCGCTGCCTTGCTGAAAAAAGGCAAAGCCTATCGCTTGGTAGTCACTTTCGGTCTGGAAAAAGAACGCTTTGAAATTGTCACTGCCATTGAGCAACTAAATGAACTCAAACGGGTGCTACGGGAAAAATTCCCTGGGGTGTTATCTCCCCAAGAGATAGGACACTTCATCTCGCTTTTTCGACAAGCAGCAATCCTGGTGCGGCCCACTCAAGGGGTTAAAGCTTCGCCTGACCCGGATGACGACATCATCTTGGCTATCGCGGTAGCCAGCAAAGCTGATTACCTCGTCAGCGGAGATAAAAACCATCTACTGCAACTCAAAAAAATCAACAGCACAAAAATCGTCAGCCTTTCCTGGTTATTGAAAAAAATCGCACCCTATGGCCGGTAGACAGACCTTCCGCATCCTCATCGTGGGCAAGTCGGGGTCGGGGAAGTCCACCCTGGCCCGTCAAATCCTGCTTCGCATGATGGGGCGCTTCCGAAAGCTGGTCATCGTCAACCGCAAAACGGAGTTCTCCGACCTTTGCGAGGCCCGCTTCCGGGTAAAGGAAGAAGGCGATCCAAGCCGGGCCCTGCGGCGTCACAGCAGGGTCTTCTTCCACGTCACGGGCTACGACCCGCGCTCTTTTTTGGATGCCCTGGGAGCGGAGATCATGCGCCAGCGGGATGTTTTGTTGTTGATGGACGAGGCCTACCACTTCTTCCCTAGGGGGGCAGTGCCCAAAGGGTTGTTTGAGGTGCTCACCGGGGGGCGCGAGGCTGGGCACAACGCCATCTTCGTGACCCAGATGCTCCAGGGCCTCACCGGGGGGATAGATCCCGGCGTGCGCAAGCAGGCCTCCCACCTGGTCACCTTCCGGGTCACCGAGCCCAACGACGTGCGGGCAGTTTCCGAGCACTTCCCCGAGCTGGGCGAGCGGGTGCGCACCCTGGCCCGCCCGGACGACGGCCTGCCCCCGGAGTACGGTGTAAAGAACCTGGATCGGGAAGAGGGGGGCCTGGTGCTGCGCAACCCCCAAAACCCCCGGCGCAGGATGTGGGTGCGTTTGTAGAGCCAGACGCAACAAGTACACCCCGGCAGGTCAAAGCAGCCTGCCGGGGTGTACTTTAGGGCCGCTTTGACCTGCCGCTTTGCACCTTCCCCTTGCGCTTGCTTTTCAGGCCAGCGGCTGCCCACGCTGGTATCGGTAAGGAGGAGTAATGGCGGAACAGGCGGCGATTCAAGCGGGCCGGGACATGCAAAAGCTAGCCAGCACCTCCAACCCCCTGGAGGTGGTGCAGAACCCAATTGTGGTCGCCACCTCCCTGGGCGTGTTGGGGGCCTATATGGCCCGCAAAACCATCTACACCAGTCGGCGTGACCTGTTTGGCTGGGCCGCTAAGGGCCCGGACGGCAAGGTGCGCTACTACAAGGTGGGCAGCGACGGAAAGCCCACCACCACGGAAGTGCCCAACGCCTACACCAATCGGCTGCTGCTGAACCTGGGCGGCGTTCTACTCGGAACCCTGCTCATCAACAACAAGCTGACCGATGACCCCATGGTGGACTACATCGGTCTGGGAGTCGCGGCAGGGTCGTTTGCAAATTTGGTCATGACCCTGCTGGCCATTGACTAGTGATTAGGAGGAAACATGCAGGAGGCTTTTAACCGCATCAAAACCATTCGGCCCAGCGCCCGCCCCATCACCCTGATCAAGGGCGGCCCGGATTACCGCGACTACACCGGCAGGCAGCGGGTGAAGGTGGCGGAGTTCGTGGTGCCCCAGGGGGCTTCGTGGGTTATCGCCAACCCCCTGCCCGTGGTGCTGAAGCTCTACGATACGGGTGGCAACCAGCTCCCCCACGACACCGACGTTTTCCTGGCCCGCAAGACCCGTGGCTTCGATGCGCCGGAGTTCCTGGGCAAAATCCAGTACGCCGGGTACTACGACCTGAGCGAGGCGCAACAGCGCGATGCGAAGTACTACCAGAACATCCTCGCCACCCTGAGCCCGGCCAAGGGCGGGGTAACCCCCCAGGGCTTTGCCTTCCGGGAGGGGGACATTCTGGAAGTTTACGTGGAATCCAGCGCGACGCCTGCCCTGGCCGACGCCCGTACCCGGATCGAACTGCCGGTGGGCGTGGACAACTCCACTATCTAGGCAGGAGGAACAATGGCTATCCTGGATAACCTTGGCAACCTGCTTCGGCGTGGCCTGGACACCTTTCGTGATTTGCCCCGCCTGGAAACCTCGAACTCCCAGCAGGCGGCTGCACCAGTTCGCCCGGCACCCGCAGCGGTGCAGATGAGCGACTGGGCCTTCGCCTGGATTGACGGGGAGGACATCGAAAGTACTGGCTTCCCCTACCGGGCCAACGAGTGGTTTCCGCTGGCCCAGATGCGCACCCCCGAGACCGCCCACTTCCGCGTTATGGCGGGGGAGAAACGCTTGCGCGTCTACCTGAAGGGGCAGCAGACCGTGGCCGGGCAGAACCTGGGCGCACCCCAGGCCCGCACCGTCAACCTGCCCTACCTGATCCAGAGCGCCCAGGGGGCCCCCACCCTGCCCTCTGCCTACCACCCCGACGTGGCGGTATGGGCCCAGGTGGGTGGGGTGTGGCAAAAACTCGTTATTACCAGCGTGAACTACGCCGGCGGCCAGGTAACATTCACCGAGCCGGCGGGGGTGCCCACCACCAGCAACATCGAGATTTACTACACCCATGCCGACGGCCAGTTCCGCTTCCGGGTGGCCCGGGACGCGGGCGGGATTGACGATAGTGTAGCGACGGTGTTCAACCAGTCCTTCGGCACCATGCACTCGGTTGACCAGAACAACCTGGAAACCATGCTGGCCTGGCCGCAGCAGGTGGAGCTGGTGCCGGGCACCCGGCTGGTGCTCGAGGTACGCACCACCCAGGTGCCCATGGTCTGGAACGACCGGGCGGGCCACTACGTCCACATCGCGGCCCTGGCCCGCCGGGTGCAGGTGCTGGATAAGGGCCAGATCAACCGCCTGGCCGAGCTGGAGAACCGGGCGGGGCTGTAAGGAGGGCGTAGCGTATGAGCTTCAGCACCGGCAACGCCTACCAGATCACCTTCAACGACAACAACCTGGCAACCAGCGGCCCGGCAGAGCCGCCGCTGTGGAAGCAGATCCTTGGCGGCCTGAGAGATGTGAGTTCCCTGTTAGACCCCTACATCTACACCGACCAGGAAAAGGCCCGGTACGACCTGCTGAAAGCACAGGCCGAAGCCGAAAAGGCCAGGGCCCTGGCCGAGGCCGAGAAAGCCAGGGCTGCCGGCATCGCGGTGCAACCCCAGCCCGCGGTGCCAGCCTGGGTCTGGGTGGTGGGGGCCGCCGCGCTGGTACTGGTGTTGGTCTTGATGCTGCGGGATTGAGATGGAGTTGCTTGGGTTTCTCGGAAGTGCGCTGGGGGGTCTCTTTGGGTTTCTTGGCGAAGATCGCAAAGCCAGGGCTATTGAAGAGGCCGCTCGAGCCCAGGTTCAGACCTCGCGGAACCTGGTGGACGGGGCCATTGCCCAGTGGGCCGAGCTGCGCCGGGCGGAGGAAGCCAAAGCCGCAGCCCAGCGTGACCTGGGCTACTGGCAGGAGGACACCCAGCGCACCCGCATCTACTACAACTACCAGGCCGCTCGTTCAGGCCAGGCCGCGCTGTTATTGGTTACCGGCGCGGGCCTGCTCGGCGTGATTCTGTGGAGGTTGGGGCGTGAAGCCGATTGAGGTATTCGCTGTTGTGGGCGCCGGAGGCCTGGTCGCCTTTGGGCTGTACACCTACGCCAGGAGCCGGCCCAAAGCGGAGGAGACGGTGCCCGGCATCCCGCCCCAGGTGCCCACCCACCCCGGTGTTTCAGGGCAGGAGCGCACCAGTTTGTGCCAGGTGCTCACCGGATACCGCTCCAAATTGAAAGAGTACGAAGACCTGCGGGCCGATGCCGAAAAAAAGATGCGCGACCTGGAAAGCCTGGCCCAGGGCAACTGCCGCAGTTACGCCCAGGATCCCACCTTCCAGTACCACTGCAACGGCTTTCCAATATGCGGTATCAACGAATGGTGGACAGTAAGCGGCACCCAGACCAACCAGGACGCCTACAACGCCTGCATGACCTTCCTGCAGGCCGGGGGTGGCCTCGAGCAGCGCAAACACCCCAAAAAAGAAGGCAGCTCCTGGGACGATACCTGGGCGGACATTGACCGCATCAACAGCCAGATCGGGGCCGCCTATAACCAGGTGCAGAATCTGCGCAACCAGTACCAGGAGGCCCAGCGCCAGGCGGAAGAAGCGCGGCAGCAGATCAACAACCTGCGCCGCCGGATTGCTGATCTGGAAGCCCAGGGGGTGTTTTGCTGATGGAATTCCTGGACGCCGTGGACAAGGGCCTGGGGGTGGTGGCCTTTCTGGCTTTTCTGAAGCTGGTCTTCAGCGATCTGCAGGAGATAAAAGCGGCCATGAGGCAGATAGAAAAACACCTGGCGATCCAGGTTGAACTATCGGCCCAGGCCAGGGCCAGGAAAAAAGAAGAGGTGCGAAATGGACGCTAAAACCCTTGTTTTGCTTGCGGTGGGAGGTGTGCTGGTGTACTTCGGCTGGAAGGCCCTGGGCCAGCCCCAGGCGCAGACCGACCCGGCCGAACCAGACAACCAGCAGCAAGAGCAGCCCGGCTCCGGCTGGAACGACGGATGGAACCCCGACTATCAGAACCCCGGCGGGGGTGCACCGGGCTTTGGCTACGGCTCGTTCAGCAACCCCTGCGCGATCTTCCCAAGCCTCTGCCGCCCTTCGACGCCGCTTGGAGGGTATGAGATATGAACTGGGTCTGGTGGCTGGTGGGCGGTCTGGGCGTGGCCGGTGTGGGGCTATATGTCGCTTCCCAGGCTGGGACGCAACCACCACCTCAAGCTCAACAACCGCCTCAAACTACTTCGCCCCCAACCCCTGCTGGTGATACAGGCTATATCACCTGCATGGCAGCCTGGCCCTGTGCGGATGGTTCTACCCAATCCGGCTGCAGCGCACAGGCAGCCTGCGCCAACCACGGGGGGCCGGCTACGGCGGGCAGAATAGCCATCGTTGAAAGAAAAAGCGATCTTGCTTGGAACCAAACAGAACAAACCCC
>AXWR01000027.1 GCA_000482765.1 Meiothermus taiwanensis DSM 14542 | reverse complement strand
AAGTTAGCATCGGGTCGCTCCAGCCCAAGGTGGTCTTGACCCACCCCTCGAACCGGCGTTTGTAGCCACAAATGGCAGCAATCTCTCTGGGTGGCCCCAGCAGCTTGCAGCACTACTTTCCCACCCTCAGCATCGGTGATCTGGGCTGGCAGCACCTTGACTTTGAGCACCAGCCCTCTACGACCCTTGATTTTCTTGCCACCGTCGTACCCCCTGACCCCCCTTTTTCACCGGTCTTCACGCTTTGGCTGTCCAGACTGCCCGCACTCGGGTAGGGGTCTTCTCCCGCAATGTGGTGTGCAGACGCTCGAGGAAACCACTCTTACGCCACAGCCGAAAGTAGTGATAAACGGTTTTCCAGTGCGGCAAGAGCAACCCCCACGGGTGATGTAGAAGATGCCATAGAGGATTTCCCGCCAGCTATTTTCTCTAGGTCTATGAGTGTACCAAGAGGGTTCAGGCATCAACGGCCCGAGTATCGCCCACTCCTTGTCCGATAAGTCGCTCGGATAGCGGCTTTCTCTGGGTTCCATGGGTGATTATATTGTCTGGAAGAGTTTTAAGACAGTCTCTTAGCATTCTTGAGCTCAATCGGGGTGCCGGTGAAGCCGATAAAGTAGGCGTGCTGAAGGGCATCGCGCAGGTGGCGAGCAAAGCCGCCAACGAAGACGTACTGGCTACCCCGAGGTACGAGCTTCGCTGTAAGTCAAGGCGAATACCGTATCGGCCAGCCAGCGACGGAACGACTCATTGTCGCTGAATTGCTTAAACAGCTCGGTATCATCCTTGAGCAGCGCGGTCATCACTCGAACCAGGGCCCTATCGTGCTCAATCCGTGCGTTCTGTTTGTCAGAATTCTTGCGCGCGTTCTGGTAGGCGGTGTCCGCGGCTACACGGGCAGGAATCTCCTCGGTGATCAGCTTACGCACCCGATCGGCGTCGCTCCAGGGAATGTTGCCGAACTGATCGTTAAAGGCCTTGAGGATGTTTGAGAGACGGTCGAGCTGCGGTTCGGGCTTGCGTCCGCCACCCACCGTGGGCACCGGTTCGATCTCGGTATCCGCATCGGAAAGTGCGATCCTCATGCTCGCCTGCTTTTCCACCCGGTAACTGTCCATATCAATCGCCTCGAGGATGCCCTTGGCGAGGTCTTCCTCTTTTGGAGCCGGCAGCTTGGGTACCAGGAACTCTAGGAAGATCGATAGCTTCTCCCACTCGGCGTTGGTGTAGGGCAGGATTGAAGACAGAAAGTTATAGGTTCGCAGAAAGGCCTTGGCCTTGCCCTTGAAGTCCACCTGACCATCCTCATCGAGTTGCTCCAGGTAGGTGGCGACGCAGGCATCAAGGATCGGGTCGAGCCGGTCGCGCTCGGCCCCGCTCAAATAAAGCCGCACCAGCTCATCCACTTGTTCAGGCGCGTACACCTGGTAGCCATCCAGGTCGGCCTTCAGGTCGTGCAGCTTGTTGGGGTCGGTTTCGTCGGCAAGGATGGTCGTCCGGTAATAGGGCTCAAAGGCCTGTCGTATCACCTCTGGATCGTTGACGAAATCCAGTACAAAGGTGTCGTGCTTCTGGGGGTGGGCGCGGTTGAGGCGGGAAAGCGTCTGCACCGCCTTGACCCCGGAGAGCACCTTGTCCACGTACATGGTGTGCAGGAGCGGCTCGTCATAGCCAGTCTGGAACTTATCGGCGCAGATCAAAAAGCGATAGGGGTCTTCCCGGATCCTGTCGGGAATTTGGGCCGAGGGAAAGCCGTTGAGGCTCGACTCGGTGACCTTGACCCCGCCGTACTCGTACTCACCCGAGAAGGCGACAATCGCCCGGTAAGGGCTCTTACGTTCGGCCAGGTATGCCTGAAAGGCATGGAAGTACTGAATGGCGCGCTCGATGCTGCCGGTGATCACCATGGCCCGCGCCTGGCCGCCGATCTTGCCCTTGGCGATCACCTGCTCGTGGAAGTGATCCACCATGATCTCGGCCTTGAGCCGGATGGCGTGCTCGTGGCCCTCCACGAAGCGGCGCAGTTTTTTCTGTGCCTTTTTGACGTCGAACTCCGGGTCATCCTCGATGGTCTTAACCAGCTTGTAGTAGCTCTTCACCGGCGTATAGTTGGCCAGCACATCCAGGATGAACCCTTCCTGGATGGCCTGTTTCATGGTGTAAGTGTGGAACGGGCGATGCTTTACTGTACCGTCGGGCTGTGGGTCGGGCTCGCCGAATATCTCCAGGGTCTTGTTCTTGGGGGTGGCGGTGAAGGCGAAGTAGCTGGCATTCGGCAAGAGCTTGCGCGCCTCCATCAGCCGGTTGATCTGATCTTCGAAGGTCTCGTCATCTTCTTCCCTACCTGCCTCCGACAAGGCCATGCTCATCTTGGCCGCGGTGCGACCGCCCTGGCTCGAGTGCGCCTCATCGATGATGATGGCGAAACGGCGCCCGCGGTGCTCGTTGCCGATCTCATCGAGGATAAACGGGAACTTTTGCAGCGTTGTGATAATGATTTTCTTGCCACTCTGGATGAAGCGCCGGAGGTCGCCGGCACGCTCGGCGTGCCCCACCGTAGCGTTCACCTGGGCAAATTGCTTGATCGTGTCACGGATTTGCTGATCCAACACGCGCCGGTCGGTCACCACGATGATGGAATCGAAGACAGGCCTGCCATCCTTCGCCAGGCCGATCAGCTGGTGGGCCAGCCAGGCGATGGAGTTGGACTTGCCACTGCCGGCGGAGTGCTGGATCAAATAGCGTCGGCCTGCACCGTTTGCCGCCGCGTCCGCCAAAAGTTTTCGCACCACATCAAGCTGGTGGTAGCGCGGGAAGATCTGCCGGCGCCGTTTCCTGCCGGTCTTGGGGTCTTTTTCCTCGATGAGTTGCGCGTAGTGCTCGAGGATATTGGTCAAGCTCTCGCGGGTGAGTACCTCCCGCCACAGGTAGTCGGTCTTGAGCCCCTGCGGATTGGGTGGGTTGCCCGCGCCGTCGTTCCACCCCTTGTTGAAAGGCAAAAACCACGATGCCTTGCCCTGAAGGTGGGTGCAGAACCACACCTCGTTGTCGTCCACAGCGAAGTGCGCCACGCAGCGGCCCAGTTCAAAGAGCTTCTCACGCGGGTTGCGATCGCGCCTGTACTGCTCGATGGCGTCGTGCACCGTCTGTTTGGTCAGACGGTTTTTAAGCTCGAAGGTGAAGACCGGCAGGCCGTTGATAAAGAGCGCCAAGTCCAGTGCCCGCTGTGTCTCGTCGCGGCTATAGCGCAGCTGGCGCGTGACACTAAAGCGGTTCTGCTCAAACAGTACCCGCGCTTTCTCGTTTTCAGGAGAAGGGGTGCCGTAGAAAAGCTCGATGCGGTACGGCCCGTGCTGAATCCCGTTGCGCAACACGTCCACTACCCCGCGCTTGCTCACCTCACCCTGAAGCCGCGCCAGAAACTTGCGCCGCGTGGGGCCGTCGTTATCCAGATCGAGCGCTTCAGCCACCTTAGGCTGCGTCGAGCGCAGAAATGCCGCAAGCTGAACCAGATCAACGCAATATTCCCGGTCGTAGTCGGCCGGATCACCCGGCAGCCAGCCCAAGCCGCCGTAGGCTGCTGGCGGCTCAGCAATCACTGCCGGGGAGCCGGCAGGCCGGGGCGCACAGTCGGTGCCGGTGAGCGCCCGACAGATCAGCGTCTCGAGCCCGGCTTCGCTGATGTCGGTGGGTTTCATGGTTTGTCGTCACAATGTCCGGCTGATCCGACAGCCTTAAGGAGTGCATCGCGAAAACATTGAAAGCTTGGCGATCGGCAGCGATTCGGATCGAGGTTCTGACCAATGGTTCGCGCAACCTCGATCTTTGCAAGCCCACCTTTGAAGTAGCCGTACCGCTGAAGGAGCCATTCAAACGCCTCCCAGGTTCCCCCAGCTATCGCATCCGAGTTGCGATATCTTTGGGGTAGGATCGCTGGGAGCTTTGGGTAGGCAGCACACACGGTATCCCACGCAGCGAAATACCAGGCTTCCAATTCCTCGATGACAATCCGGTTCACCAGTTGCCAGCATGAGGGCGAACGAGTGCGTGAACGCAACCCTACCTTGGCAGCAATATCTTCCATACGCTGCTTGAGTCGCCGGCAATCGTCATCATCCCGATCCACGACAACCACGATTCGCCAGTCCTGAGGCAACCATGCTGCGTATCCGCGGAGTCGCGCCTCCAGCTTGGTGAGCAAGTCCTCCTTGCCCTGAAATGGATGAATGGCAAAGGTCCGGTCTTGGGGCAGCAATCGGGGGAGTAAGCCCTGCAGGAAGGCCTCCATGGACGGCTCTTCCACGAGAATTTCGTAATGCAAGGTCATCATGGCCTGCCTCCCTGCACTGGAATCGACGGCATTCCTTCGTTGACGAGCGGGTCGCCAACGCCCAGGTACCCTTCCATCCAGAGATGTCCCAACAGGGCTCCGTGCTGGACAAAATCTGCCACGCCTTCGATGTCCGCAACCCGTTTGTTTCGCGTGTACCCCTGCTCATCCCGCCACAACACCCACACCTCCTCAGGACGGAGGGCATTGAGAAAGAAGGGCGAATGCGTGGTAACAAGGAGTTGCGTCCGTTCGCTAGCTTTCCGGCATTCCTCCGCAAGTTCGGGCAAGAGGCGCGGGTGCAGGAAATTTTCCGGCTCCTCAATACCGATGAAGGGTGGCGGCGTAGGATCGTACAGAAGCACCAGGTAGGCGAGCATTTTCAGCGTCCCATCCGAAGCGAAGCGGGCGAGCACCGGGTGCGAAAACGGCGCGTCCTTAATCTGGAGCAGCAACCGGCCATCCGGCATCGTCTCAGAAAGCACCTTCTCGATGCGAGGGACACGCCGACGCAACGCCTCGAAGATTTCTTCCAGCCGATCCGGATGTTGCTCTGACAAGTATTGGATCACGTTAGCCAGGTTGTCGCCGGTGCGCGACAGCCGTTCCTGAGGGCCAGCTTCGGGTTGCCCCCGTGCGCTGTCCGCCGAAAGATAGGAAACATACCAACCGGTGATGAAGTCACGCAACGCGGCCACACGCGGATGTTCCTCGAACTGCCCCAAGGCATTGACCGCCAGCAAATCAGCACTCTTTAGGGGAATGTCAACGCGCTGATCTTTCTCGTCAGGCAATTCGCCACTGACCGCTCGGCCTTTGCCCTCGCGGTAATCCAGAAATCGGAACGGTTTGCCGCGCGGGCCGCGTCGCCACTGTAACCACTCTTCCACGACAACGGGGCTGCCGCCCTTCTCATCTACGCTCAGGTGATAGGTAATCAGCGGGTAACCAGGTTCCCGATACTTGATCTCGAGGGTGATCGGACCTTCGGCATCGCGTGACCGGAGTTCTTTTGCGCGCCCGCGTTTGTCCCACGCCCGGCGCAGCCCCATCTCGAAGCACTCCGCCAGAAAAGCAAACACGTCGAACACTGTGGATTTCCCGCTGCCATTGGGTCCAAGCAAGACGGTGAGCGGTGAGAGATTGTTGAACTCCACGTCCCGCAGGACTCGAAAGTTCTGTACTTTCAGGTACTCAACACGAGGGGGCAAGGCAGGCTTGTTTACCGGCTTTCTCCCCCTATCTTTTTCGTGATGATTCATTGCCTCACCTCAGCGTATCACCCGTCAATCCATCCCTGTTCGTGCAACCGCTGAGCAGCAAGTTCGATCTGAGCCGGGGTGAACTGCCTCTTGCGCTGGTTCCAGACCTGTACCTGTTTCACAACGTCCTTCAGCTCGCGGGCACCTTCCTTCACGATCACCCAATGCACCGTAGTGAGCAGTTCCAGCCCCAGTGGTGTCTCAAACCCTTCAACCAACTGAACAACCCGCTCAAGGCGTTCCTGCGTGGCCGGATGGGACATCAGGAAGCTTTCGGCATCGCGCACCGCGCCGGGAACCAGGCGCAACGGTTTGTTTGGAGAGTCCCTCCCGTCGGCGTAGCCCGCGATCAGGTGACCCTCTATCGTCCGCAGCACGTGGCGCAAATTCTCCGCATAGGGTCCATAGGGGGCCTTCACGTAGCGCAAGCGCAGCGGCTCGCCCGCTGCCTGTAGGAGGTACATCAGCTTGTGCACCTCGAGCAAGGTGATGGTCGGATCGAGGAGCGCGGCGAGATACCGGTTCATCAGGCCCACCAGTGCGGCGCGGCCCGCTGTCATCTTGGGAACAGGGGTGGATCGGTTGGCGCGGCCGTCGCCCAGCGAATCCCATGGCTCAAAGATAGTCACCTCCACCTCCGGCAAGTCCGCCAAGGCGTTCTCGATGCGCGGTCGCACCTCAGCCCAGTTGAGCCCGCCCAGCCCGCTGCCCAGAGGCGGGATGGCGATGGAGCGGATGCGGCGGGAACGAATCTCCTCTACCAGAGCGGCCAGCCCAGCCTCGATGTCCTCAATGCGGCTTTTACCCCGCCAGTGCCGCTTGGTGGGAAAGTTGATGATGTACCGAGGCGTGGTGAGGCGGCCTGTGTCGAACACAAACATGCGGCCGGGCTGAACCTCGCCACGGCGGCAGGCGGCAGCATAGGCCTTGTAATTGTCTGGGAACGCCTCCTTGAACCGCAGCGCGATGCCGCGGCCCATCACGCCCACGCAGTTGACGGTGTTGACGATGGCCTCGGCCTCAGCCCCGAGAATATCGCCCCGCACGTAGCGGATCATAAAGCCTCCCCCTCTCAATAGTACCAACTCGGGATGACTTCAAGAAGCGGCCTGTGCTGTGCGGACGCCAACGCCTGTGACGCACGGTAGTATATCTTCTGCGAACGCACCCCGACACGCCGCACCAGCCACCATGGAAAAAACTCGTGCACCAGGAACTCGGCCTGCTTGCTATCCTTGACCACCGGGTCGCGAAAGTCTGTTGCTGCGACCGCCTCCCAGTTGATTTCATCGAGATGATCCAGCCGGTTGCGAAATTCCGTGTAGGCCGCCCCAGCATTGGAGAGGCTGAAGGCCCAGCGTCGGCCCTGCGAGTCAGCCCAGCTTACAACCTCTCGCAGATCGGCCTCGAGATGCACGATTGGCTCCTGCCCCTCTCGATATGTGAGTTCTGGTTGGTTGCCGCAGTGGATCACGTACAGCATGATCGAACGCGGACAAAAATAGAACGGCACATAGTCGCCGACGTAATCGCCCGGGTGACACTTTACCGGCAGCCTTAGTCTGCGCTGCTTGATGTGGTTAAAACCGATGGATGCCGCTGGCCCGCCTTGCCCCATCATTTTCGCATCGGACCACAAGCCACCCGCTTGGATAATGGATGGCAGGTTGTCCACATGGGTGATGTGGTAAATCCGTGGCTGAGCGGGCACCAGGTTCAAGCCTCCACCTCCTCTTCAACCGCACCGAGACCCAAATTCTCTTCATCCTCACCACCACCGGCCAACGTCTCCGCCTCGTCCAGGGCAGCAAGCTCTGCCCCCTCCTCGAGCGGCTCCTCCGGCAACCGTGCCGCTATCTCGCGCACATCCACCTTGCCGGTGACCACATCAGCGATGAGGCGCTCGCGGTATTCGCGCAGCAGTTCAATTTCGCGGCGGGCGGCAGCGATGACAGCGTCGATCTTGGCGGTTTGGGCGTCGAGGTATTCGACGATAGCACACCTTTCTTTAGGCGGGGGCAATAAACACGGTAAATGGGTCACGATATTCGTATTAAGAATCGGAATTGTCGCAGTTGAAGCGTTTTCGCGGAGCCATGATTCACTAAACCGCAGTTGTCTCAGAAGAAATACACACGTCTTCCAATCATAAGGAAGTTCAAAAGCTGTAATTTGTTGATTTGTCGTCCCATCTTGTTCCATCAGGGTCATTCGTCCTGCAGTTGCGCCAATAACGATAACTAACAATGCAGGACCATGGATTAGTCTAGCCACACCGTCTTCAATGGCAGCATTTGAAACGAAACGAATAGGAGCAGAAACTATCTCGCCCGAGTCAAAACTCGAAGGGCTATACCACGGAATAGTTCCTCCCATGTAATAAAAGTTCTTGGTTGTTGGAGGGGTCGCTCCGTTCCGGTAGCACTTCGCAAGCCACTTCAAGGGCAAAATCTCCCAATGCGCCGGCACCTCGCACAGCCACTCCACACCGGAGGGCTTGTAGGCCGGATAGGGTTGGCCGGTGCGGATGTCGATCTTGCCGGTAACGGCCTGGTGGATAAGGGCCTGCTTGTACTCCTCCAGCAGCTTAATCTGCCGCTGCCGCGCCCTGATCACCCGCAGAATCCGCCGCTCCGCCCAGTCCAGAAACCGCACGATGGCGGTTTGTTCGGGGAGAGGCGGAACTGCGGCAATCCTCTTGTATGCATCTTCTCGGTCAAGGCCCGGTACAGCAGAGTCCTTTGATAACTCATCAAGCCGTAGCCACTCAAGTAAATAGTAAAGCCAGTGAATCTCTTCCGTCGTGAAACGTGAATCTACAAAGAAGGTAGTGTCAATTGCGAACACAGGCTCACAAGACAGATTGACTTTACCGAACGATCCCTTTCTGCCAATTACAATGCAGGGTGCCTTCGTGTTGGCTATGGAGTGAGTCCCCACACGTCCGTTGGAACCATAGACAGGCACCGGCCCATCTTGTCGTACGTTCGTAGCGAGTGCGTCTCCGTACGCAAGTCGACAAATCCTCTTCAAACGCCGAACTTCCCAGTGTGCCGGCACCTTTCCCAGCCACTCCACGCCGGAGTCTTTGTAAGCGGGATAGGGTTTAAGTCCTTCGATCATCCGAGCACCTCGAACCAGCGTTTGATGCGCAGGGCCATGAGCCGTCGCCGCTCAGCCAGGAATGTTTCGTAGTCCGGCACCTGGCCATCCATGAGGCTTATCGGCAGGCAGTTCTCCTCGAAGTTTTGCCGCAGGGTATCCGGGTCGGTGATGCCGCCGTAGCGCTTGGGGCCGCCGTTCACCTGTTCGGCAATCTCCTTAAAGTAGACCTGCGGCGGCTTGTCGCCGATGGCGATGTTGATTTCGCTTTGTGCCATAACGAAGTTGGCGATCTGGTTGTAGCGGCCTCGGTTCAGCCCCTGCTGTTGTAGGTACCGGCGCGGGAAAATGTGATGCTTGTCGCCACGGTTGAGCAGGAGATCCCGGACGGTGATGTCCCTAGAGAGGAAACCCCTGTCGCCAAGGCGCGCCTGGGCGGCCAGATAGGCGATGAAGTACGGACTTTGCAACGAAGATGTATCCATGTGCTGGGGCAGCACCCCTGTCCAGAAACTCTCGGGCAACTCGCTTTCGATGACCGCTGCGACGTACTGCTTAATGCCTCGGCTTGCCATTTGGCGTATGTCCTGATCAAAGGCGGACTCGGGACTACCGGTATAACGTCCGGTGAGGATGGACATCACGTACCAGCGCCGCACCAGCCGCTCCAGCTCGTCAGCGGGCAGGCCCTCGGCCCGTCCCCGCAGGTAGAGGATGTAGGCAAAATTGACCGCATTCCGGCTCGTGATTAAGTCAGAAGTCACAAAGCCCGCCGAGCGCAGGATCATGGTCAAGCGCTCGAAGTGGGTCTTGTTCATGAAGGCCTCGATACCGGCCTTCAATTTCGCAAAGGATTCCTCGGCGATGGATTCCTCGTACTCGCGGGTTTCGAAATTGCGTCCCGAGAGTAGTGCCACCAAATCCTGCAGCTTACCTCTGCCAAACTGAAAGGTAAAGGCCACGCGCAGCACATCGGTGTATGTGGGGTCGTAGAGGTCGTCGTTGACATCCTTAAGCCACTTCATCTTCGGCCAGAATTCGCTGGCAACGAAGAGGGGATCATTCTTTTCGATCTTCGATGCGAACTCCGGAGCGACCGCGAGGTGGCAGAAATAGTCAATTGCTTTGCGTAGTAGATTGCCGCCGTACTTTTCGTTAACCGCGATCTTGGACATGGCGAAGTCTGCCTGGGAGAGTTCGACGCCGGCAGAGTTCACACGAATGAAGATCTCGGTTACGGTCTCGATGTCGAGATCCTCTGCAAGTTCGATCAAGCCGATATGGTTATTGACAATTTTCTTTAGACGTTCGAGTACTCGGCCAACTTGCTTTCGGTCGGCCTCGGGATTACGCGTAATATAATCATCGACAAAATCACCAAGGTAAGCATCGGGTACGAATAGGCGGCTGATGTCGGCAATCCATGCCCTATCCTTTGCGATAGCGGGGTTGTGAACCTCAAAGCGCTCCTCGACAGGGTGGAAGGCGATGCGGATACGCACCGTCTCATAGTCTTTCGCCAGCACTTCATGACCAAGCACGGCCGCCATCAGCGCTGTTACTCGCTGCTGACCATCGATGAGGATGCGCTTTCCCGCTGAGGTGGTACCGTCCTTGAGTTTGACGTTGGGATTGCGCCAGGCAATTAGGTAGCCCACCGGGTAACCCTGGTAGAGCGAATCAATGAAATTACGCACCTTGGTCGAGTCCCACACGAAAGGACGCTGAATCTCCGGGATGGCGATCTCGCCTGATTTCACCCAGGCCAACAAGGTTTCAATAGGGTGCGGGGTGACAGAATACCGCTGCGTCGCCATTAGCCGCGCCCTCCCAAAATCTCCGCCAACAACCCCTCGGCCTCCCTCTCCACCGCCAAAAGATCGGCGCGGATTTCCTCTAGCGGCCGCAGGGCCTTGGGCTTGTAGAAATAGCGGTTGAAGTTGATCTCGTAGCCCACCTTGATGCTTTCTGGATCGTACCAGGCATCTGGCGCGTAGGGTAGCACTTCGCGGTGCAAGAAGGCCTCGATGGCTGTGCGCTCGTCCTCTTTGCTCGGCAGGTAGCCGGGCGCATGGCAGGCGGCGCACTCGAGGAAGGGGATCTGCTCGGTGTCCCGCAGTTCTGTGTCCGGCTCGTACTCCACCACGCGCGTCTTGCCCTGAATGGTGGCCTCGAACAGGCCGCGCAGCGGATCGGGGGCGGTGCCGGGTTGGTGAATCTTCTTGATGACTGGTGGCGCATCGTCGGCACGCTCGGCCTTTTCCAGAAGCGACTTGATCTCCTTGGGGGTGTAGGTGCGCTCGGGATCGATGCCCTTCAGGCGCAGGGGGCGCTCGACCGTCACCTTCCAGTAGCCGAACGCGGCATTGGGGAAGATCTTGGACTGCTCGGTCTCCTCGAATTTGATGAAGGTATCGACAATGCGGCGGATATCTTCTTCGGAAAGTTCACAGTTTTTCTTGCCCAGGTTCTTGCGCAGGGGCTTATACCACTGCGTGGCATCGATGAGTTGCACGCGGCCTTTGCGGTGCTCGGGCTTGCGGTTCGTGAGCACCCAGATGTAGGTGGCAATACCGGTGTTGTAGAACATGTTGAGCGGCAGGGCCACGATGGCCTCGAGCCAGTCGTTCTCGATGATCCAGCGGCGGATGTTGCTCTCCCCCTGGCCGGCATCCCCCGTAAACAGCGACGAGCCGTTGTGCACCTCGGCGATGCGGCTGCCGAGTGGGGTGTCGTGCTTCATCTTGGAGAGCATATTCGCCAAAAACAACATCTGCCCGTCGCTGGAGCGGGTGATCAGCGACAGCTCCTCGCCCCGGTGCTGCACAACAAAGCGCGGATCCTTGATGCCAGACCTACCGCCCATGCGCTCCAGGTCGCTTCTCCAGCTCTTCCCGTAGGGCGGATTGGAGAGCATGAAGTCGAAGGTGCGGCCGGGGAAAGCGTCGTTGGAGAGGGTGGAATGTTCGGGGCCGCCCACGATGTTGTCGGCGGCCTCGCCCTCGCCCTTGAGCAGCAGGTCGGCCTTGCAGATGGCGTAGGTTTCGGCGTTGATCTCCTGCCCGAAAAGATGCACCGAGACCTGTTTGCCCCGCTCTTTGGCCAGATGCAGGAGGGTTTCCTCGGCCACCGTGAGCATCCCGCCGGTGCCACAGGCGCCGTCGTAGAGCAGGTAGGTGCCGTCGGTGATCCGGTCGGCAATCGGCTCGAAGATCAGGCGGGCCATGAGCCGGACGGCATCGCGCGGGGTCCAGTGCTCGCCAGCTTCTTCGTTGTTTTCCTCGTTAAAACGGCGCACCAGCTCCTCGAAGATGGTGCCCATGGCATGGTTGTCGAGGCCCGGCAGCCGGACGGTACCGTCGTCGTTGAGCACTGGATCAGGACTCAGGTTGATGGACGGGTCGAGGAACTTCTCGATGAGCGCGCCCAGGGCGTCGGCTCTGGCCAGACGCGAAATCTGGTTGCGGAACTCGAAGTTGTCGATGATCTCCTGCACGTTGGGCGAGAAGCCATCGAGGTAGGCACGGAAATCCGCCTCCAGCTGTTGCCGGCTCGAGCGTGCCTTGAGGTCGCGCAGGGTAAACGGCGAGGTGTTGTAAAACGCCTGTCCGGCGGCCTGCCGCAGGACGGAATCCTGGTTCGTAATGCCTGCCTTGTCGAGTTTGGCCTTCATCTCGAGCACCTCCTGCTTGGTGGGCTCGAGCACCGCATCCAGCCGACGGATGACCGTCATGGGCAGGATGACATCGCGGTACTTGCCGCGCACGTAGAGGTCGCGCAGCACATCATCGGCAATGCTCCAGATGAAATTGGTGATCCATGTGAGTTGGCCGTTTTCCATGTCAAACTTTTCTCCCCTTGCTTACTTTAACGGTCGTGTCAAGATTTACGCAGTCGTCGCCATAAGGCCGGAACCCTGCTGACGACCAGGCAGCGGGCTGAGTTGGTCATGGAAGGTGCCGTACCAGGCGACCCGAAGCGGAAGCTCGGGTGACTGGAGCATCCAGGAAGGCAGAGCCGCACTTAGCATAGTCGCTAGTCTATAGTTCCTATTGACAAACTAACTAGGTTATACCTAATATGCAAAACATGAAAAAGCCCTCGAGACCCTTCCCCTCCTCCCTCCGCAGCCGCCAGTTCTTTGTTTCCACCCATGCCAAAGAGCGCTTCGTCGAGCGCTTCAACCCAGGCGCCAGCCCGTGCAAAGCCGGCGAGGTCCTCGAGCGCCGCGCCCGGCGGGCCCGGCCCCTTTCCCCGCTGGCCCATTCCTTCTCGGCCGGCGAGCGCGTGCTCAAGCTGCGCGATGGCTCCCTGGTGCTGGTGGTGGATCTGGAGAGCCGGACCATCCTCACCTGCTATCCCTATGAGAAGGCCGCCCCTCCGGGGCGGCCCCTGCAGCGTTCGGCCCGCCGCCGGCAGCTTCCCCACCGTGCGCCCGCCCGCAGCCGCCAGGGGGGTGTGCGATGAAAAAACCCACCAGCCTCTATCTCAACGAGCTGCAGGTTAACCGGGTGGCCCGCCGCCTGGAGAAGGCCCTTGATGGGCACGGCAGCCTCTCGGGTTTCTTCACCTGGATTGAGGAGCGGGCCTATGCGGCTCTGATGGAAGGGGGGGAGTACAAGGATCCCTCCTCGGAACCAATCTGGAGGCATTACTTTAATGCGATTGACCGCTGGTACCGTCAGGGGGAGGAGCAGGCCATGGCAACCTACCGGCAGGCCTGGGAGCAGGTGGAGAAGAGGCTGCCCTGGCACCGGGAGAATCCGGCGGCCTCGCATGTCCTGGCCCTTTTCCTGCTGCGGCAGACCAGCCGCCCCCTGTGGGATCGTCCCCGCAGCGTGAAAGCGCCCTTGAATCCCCTGATAGGCATCTTAATCGAAACCACTGATCAAATTCTCGCTGATTTCAAACTTACTGCCCAGAGATCATCTGCAAAACAGGGGGAGAGAGGGTTGCTCTGGCTGAGCGACCGGGTCGAGGAAGTACGCGAGCCGCGGGCCAGGCCGGTGAGCTTCTACTTCCACGAACAGGCCCACGCCATGATGCTGCGAGCCTTCCAGGGTACTTTCTTCGACCGGCTGCTGGGGGCCTTGGACGAGCTGCTGTCGGGCTGGGGGTTTGAGGTAGCGGGGCTGGAGCCGGAGGCCCGCTTCCTGGAGCACCCCATGACCTTCTTCCAGCGCTGGCCGCTGGAGATACCCCCTGTCGTAATGCTGAACACGCTTGCTCTGTACAGACTGGCCGAAACCCCCGAAGACGAGAGATGGCTGGATGAGCTGCACGAATCGCATTACATCCAGGAGTGGGAGTACAAAAGGGGACACTATTTCGGCGGGGGGTACTCCTGGGAGGCGTTGGTTCGTTTAGCAGAGCGCTTCGGCAGGGAGCGGATGCGCCAGGCCTCGCTCGAGATGTTCAAGGAAGACCTTGATGGCTATAGCTTTGATGGCCATGACTTTTATTACGGTCTTTCCTTCCACCTGGCCTTCCGCCTGGGTCTGATCGATCCTGCAAACCCCCAAAACAAACCCACCCCCGAGCAGGTGCTGGGCGCTTTCATGAGCCGCTACGGCCTCAGCGAGCTCAAGCCCGAGCGGCGGCTGATGTACCGGGTGCTCCGCCACCTGTTCCCCTCGCCCAACGACAACCCCACCGACCCAGTGCAGTATCACGCCCTGGGGCTGCTGCAAGCCTACGCCCTCGAGGTGCTGCCCGAGGATGAGCGGGAGCCTGAGCGGGTAAGCCACACGGTGCTGGGACTCCTGGGCCAGACCCACCTCTTCCCCACCCGCGACACCCTCGAGGCCTGGAGCGGGATGCGGGTACGGGTTGACTCCTCGGGCCGCTGGCGGCTATATAAGGGGCGCAAGCTCTGGCGCGAGCTCAGCGAGGAGCAGGCCTTTGAGGTGGCCTCCTTGCTCAAGGATGTAGCCTTGCCGCTCAACGGGAAGGAGCGGAACATGCCCCATCGGTGGGAAGAGCAGTTTGATCCCTATGAGAAAACACCCCGGGCGGCCTACCGCCTTGGGCCGGTGGCCATCGAAGCGGCCCTGGAAGCGCTGGCCGCGCCCACCCCTTATGAAGGCGAGGGGCCGCGCCTTGAGGCGGAGCGGCAAACATACCGCATAGAGCTCCTTAAATCGAGGCTTCAGAAGGATGCGTTATCGCGCAGCGAGTAGAAAGACCGAGACGGCCCGAACGAGTATGTCCACCCCTCATCCTGAACTGGATGCCGAACGCGACCGCCTGGCCCGGACCATACAGCGCATCCACGGCTATCGCGGGGTGACAAGCTGGGAATAGGTGCGCGAAGCGCTGAAGCCCTTCCCCTCGCGCTTCAAGGAAAAGGCCGAGACGGTAGAGCAGGGCGGGGCCAAGCCAGTCTCCCGGAAGGTGGATCGGCGGAGGATCTGGCCGCCGCGGTCGTCGATGAAGCCATGGCGTTGAGCCAGCAGTACACCACCGTGGCCGTCATCATCAAGCTGCTGGCAGAGAAGGAGCGGTGGATCCGCCAGCTCAACGGGCTAAGGCTGCCCGCGAGAGGGAGGCCCCCTAGCCTGGGATGAGCAGGGTCGCCTCGAGGGCCCTGAGGGGTGTGTCCTGCCCCTGGCAGGGTGGGTAGCCCGTCCTCGAGCCGCCTGCCGGTCTGGCCCGGCAAACCTTGCCCAACTGCTGCACTAACGCACTCCCAGAAGTTGGGCAAGGTGCCGGGTGGCTTCCTGGGCTTGTCGGGAGGGTTCGACAGTCAGGAGGTTCATACCTCCCCCATCATTTTTCCGGGTGGGTTCGACCGCAGGCTGATGTAGTCCTTCTCCCACTTCCGCAGCTTCCTCAGATCCTTCAGAGTAAGCACACCTTCCGAGATGGGTACGCAGTCCTCGAGCTCCACCCTGACCCCTTCGGCCGAGACCTCATGGCCATGTTTTTCGAAGAGCTGTCGGATGCTCTTGGCAACTGCCTCAACTTTCTCGTAAAGATCCTCGTCGGAGTACAGCAGCAAGACGGAAAGGCGAAACTCCGCGCTCGACCTCTCCTCGAGGTCAAAAAGCACCGCCGTGATCGCCTCCCCTTCGGGCTTCTTGAGCTGGCTTTCCAGCTTCTCCCCCAGCCTGGAGAGGCGTAGAACGTCGTTGAAGGCATCGGGGAAGGCGGAACGGCGGTAGCGGCTGGCCAGCCACCGTGTGAAGGCATCCCGCTCATTCTCTGTGAGGCGGTATGCCTGGGGATCGTAGCGGCACAGCTCGCTCTTTGCCACCGTCCGCTTCTGGTTGATGCGGAACTCGAGCAGCAGCTTATTCCCATTTTGATCGGTGTATTCGAGGTGGATGCGGCGTGGGCTTTTGCCCCAGCGGAGGTTGCCCGACTCGCTGGGGTCGCCCATCTTGCCCAGGAGCACCTCCACGTTCGGCTCCTCCTCCAGGTCGTCGTTGGCCAGGTCGCAGTCGTGCGAGATCACCACGGCAAAGGTGCCTTCCTCATAGACACCTAGCAGCGGCAGCGCCTCGGGTGGGAGCAGGTGCCCCTGTCTCTAGGGCGTGTCGCGCCTCCACTCCCCCGCCATCCATCACTCCCCGGGGTAGTGGGGCGGCAGCTCGTCATCTATGGAGCCCCGCTCGGGCCGGTTCTCTAGCCGCTTCAACCACGCACGCTGCTTCTCCCCCCGCTCGGTCACCGCAATCAGCTTTTCCACCGCGTTCAAGGGATCCTGCCCCAGGGCCTGGAGGAACTCGAGCTCGCCCCCGATCCGGCGGTGCAGGGTGGTGTAGTCGGGCCTCAGGCCGGCTTCCCTGAAGCGCCGGGCCGCTTTGTACAGCGCGTCCAGCCTGCGGTGGTTCTCCTCGCTCATGCGCCTGCCCTCCTTCCAGTCGTAGAGGGCCTGGCGTGAGACGCCCAGGAGCTCGGCCAGCCGCACCACCCGCAGGCCCAGGGCGGTCTCGATGTACTCGAGCTTCTCCCGGGCTGGGATCTCGGCGGGATCGGACTCCTCGAGCGACAGGGGGCGGTGGGTGAGCAAGGCCAACTCGCGGATGTATCCGGTTGAGCTGATCTGTTTCCCCAGGTGCATCAGAATCGTACCGGGCGACGGTAAGACCCTCTCTTCCAGGACAGGCGGTTGCGGTACAGGTAACAACGGCATGGTCTAGTCCTCCCCCCTCCACACCTCAAAGGCCTTCTCGGTGACAGACTTCTGGAAAACCTCGTCGATCAGATTCCTTAGCCGCTTGAAAGTCTCCATGACGCTCGGGATGGTTGAGACGCCATGAAATCGCATGCGCTCCGTGTAAAAGGCATCGTTGTCCAGTATGGCAAGCCGTCCGCTGAAGTTGCGAAAGCGCGCCCCAATCTCCATCCCCACGCCCTCAAGGTCGGGCGGGAAACCCACCCTTCCTTCCTGGATGACCACCCGGGCCAGGATGGAGTCGCTGCCCCGCCGCATCAGGGTCTCGGAAAGGCTGAAGGTGGTAGTAAGGTTGTCGGCCAGCGCCGAGAGGCCCAATAACTGCTCGTGCAGGTAATCGGCCACATCCTCCCCCTCCCGTGGCATCACCGCATCCAGGAAGCGCAGCCCCACCCGCTCGATGAAGTCAAGCGGAAGGTTCCCGGCCAGCACCTCGAGCCCCCCGGCCAGGGCCTGCGAGAATCCCGCGAAGGTCTGGTAGTCCACCGTCTGCAGGGAAAGCTGGGCGGGCTCGAGGCGGAACAGCTCGGTGCGCTCGGCATTGGCAAACTCAAAGATATCCACCGGCCCTATGGGCCTCTCGGTAACCCGACCGTTTTCCAGGACGATCTGCATCTGCTGCAGGGTCTGCGGGCGGTAGTCGGTATAGCCCAGCCGCCGGAAACCCTCCTGGATCTTTTCGATGTTATCCCGGATCGGCACGGGAACCGGGTTGAACCTGACCTGGCCGATCACGAAGTAGACCGGAGCGTTTTTTAGTCTCTCACCCATGGGGCTCTCCGACCCTCACTTTACACTTCACTTTACACCCTTGGATGTGAGAAATGTCAGAACCTTGCCCAACACCTGGGGGCGCACAGAAGCAACGGTTGGGCAAGGGAGCCTCGAGGCACCCCCCACCAACCCACCCCACCTACCAAAAACCCAAGGGCCCCGGGGCATCCCGGGATCCGCAACCGGCAGCGCTCAGGGCCGCACGGTGTCTTTCTACGCCAGTTCGGAAAAGAACCTGACACCCGGTAGAAAATAAGGGACGGGGGTAGGGGTCGTGTAAGGAATTTTGTGTAAGGGTTTTAGGTAGAACTCAGGCACACGAGGGTATTTCCCATAAGTAAAATTATGCGAAATTTGGTAAGCTTTCTGCATGCTGGCTCCCCTGGCCAACTGGCAGGATCCTAAGAAGCGTCGGGTGACCGCCCTCCAGGCCTTGCAAACCCGCGACGAAGAAAGGCTGCTCGAGCTCCACCGCGTCTACCTGGCCCTCAAGGGCCGTCGGCGTGCCCGGCTCAGCTCTCACACGCTGGCCGCCTACGAGACCGGGATCCGTGAGTTTCTGGCCTGGGCTTGGCCGCCTGAAGCCGCCGGGCCCCGGATGCCGCTCTGGACGGTGGGTTCGGACGAGGTGGACATCTGGCTGCACACCCTCGAGACCGAGGGCAGCCGGCTGGTACCCCCGGAACGGCGCCGCCCCCTGCGCCCGGCCAGCCTGGCCGCCCGGCTGGCTGCCGTGCGGAGTTTTTACCGGGCGCTGCGCTGGGCGGGGGTGGCCGCCGTACCCGACACCCCCTCCCCCACCGACCCCACCCCGGCCCACGAGCGCCGCCCGGCCCTGCCGGCCCGGCTGTACGCAAAACTGCTGGCCCATCTTTCCGGTGAGGACGAGGTGTCCAAGCGCGATCACCTGGCCGCCCGGCTGATGGGCGAGGCCGGGCTGCGGCTTTCCGAGGTGGTGGCGCTGGACGTGGGGCATGTGCTCTTTGCAGAGGGGCTGCTCGAGGTGCGCCGGGGCAAGGGCGGCAAAGGTCGCAGCGTACCCCTGAGCAAAAGCCTGCTACGCGAACTCGAGGCCTGGTTGAAGCTGCGGCAGCTCCACGCCCGTGCAGGCGAGCCTGCCCTCCTGATCAACATGGGCGGGCGCAAGGCCCATGGGCGGCGCATGAGCGCCCGGAACCTGCAGCTCCGCTTTGCCGAGCACTACCGGGCGCTGGGCTTTCCGGCCCGCTACCGCGGGGTGCACCTGCTCCGCCACACCGCCGGCACCCGCTACTACCAGGGCCTGCGGGACCTCTACGCGGTAGCCACCCTGCTGGGCCATACCGATGTGAACACCAGCGCCATCTACGCCAAGATGGACCGGGAGGAGTTGCAGCGGCGGGTGGAGGGGCTCGAGGCGGAGTAATGTTTGAAATGTGTATTTTTTCACGATAACTTACTCATGTGAAACTATTATTTGATCGAGTTACTACAATACAGCCATGGATCTCCCTCTCCCCCGAAATCTCTTTCTGGATGCTTGCGTGCTTTACCCCTCCCAGACCCGGGATCTTTTCATGGCCTTGGCCCTAGAAGGATGGGTTCGACTCAAGTGGAGCCAGCAAGTACAGGAAGAGTGGATCCAAAACTTCCTCAAAAACAATTCCTCAAAACTAAAACCTGAGCAGGTAGAGCGCATCAAAACAGTCCCACAAATAATGTTGGATGCGCTCGAGTTTCAAGAACCCCTGGTGCAGGGTTACGAGGATATCCTCGTGCAAATAAATCTTCCTGACGGGAACGATCGCCACGTGGTAGCTGCAGCTTATCGGGGAGGAGCAGAAGCCATACTTACATTCAACGACAAAGACTTCCCGGAAGAGGTATTAGCCTCCTGGGATCTCCGGGTTATTCATCCAGATGATTACCTATGTGAGTTTGCTGGAAACTGCATCCGTAAGTCCTTCGTACCTACCGCCTTATTGGAAATTCTCAAAAGGCAACGCTCTAGGCTCCAGAACCCACCGTTAGATGTGGAGGCTTTTCTCGCTTCCCTCAAAAAGGCAGGCTTAAGGGAGCTTGCGAGGATTCTAGATCCATACCGGCAGCATCTTTAACTTTATTGCGTTTGTTGCGTTTATTTCGTTTGTATGTTAGACTAGAGCCATGAACGCCTTGACCTTCTCTGTTCTATCCAAAGGACAAGAACAGGAGTTGCGGAAATTTATGAAAAATCTATCCCCAGGCAAGACCCTCCGTCTGGACGGGCATTCCCTGGAACTTACCCCTGAACTTGTGGAGATTTTGCGCCAGCTTTTAGAGCCCCTTGCCCGTGGAGAACCCGTGCACATCCTCCCCCTGGAGGCCGAGCTCTCCACCCAGCAGGCCGCAGAGATTCTGGGAGTTTCCCGTCCTCATCTGATCCGCCTCCTGGAGGAAGGTAAGATTCCCCACCGCAAAGTGGGAACCCACCGGCGGGTTCAGGCCAAAGATGTGCTTGGCTACCTAGAAGCTTCCAAAAAGCAGGGGCGTGAGTTGCTGGATCAGCTCATTACTGAAAGCCAGGCCCTCGGCCTTGACGGCTGAGGCACAACCAGCAGGCCGGTCTCGATAAAGATCCCCGTCCCTCACCGGCCCCTCCCCTTGGAGCGCTTCTGCTGGTACATCCGTGCATCGGCCAGCGCCAGCAGGGCCTCGCCCTGCGCTTCTTCGGCCCAGGCCACCCCACAGCTCACATCAAAGCCCGCCAGAGCGCGGTGGAGCTGTGGTAGATCCCCCCGGTTCAGCACCACCACGAACTCATCCCCCGCCAGGCGGTAGGCCTCGAGGTGGTGGCGGTGCAGGGAGTCGGCCAGCCCCCGCAGCAGGCGGTCTCCAGCCAGGTGGCCCTGGGTGTCGTTAACCTGCTTGAGCCCGTCCAGATCCAGCAAAGCCAGCCCCCATCCCTCGCTCAGTCCCTGGCGCAGCCGCCGCTCAAGGGCGTGCCGGTTGCCCAGCCCGGTGAGCCAGTCGATGCGGGCCTGGCGTTCGAGCTCCTCACGGTAACCCGCCCCCTCGAGGGCCGCGAGCAGGTAGTCCACAAAAAGTGCCGCCAGGCGCAGCTCGGTGGGATCGTCTATCTTCGGGTGCGCCAGGTGCAGATACAGCGGTTCCGGTGGGCCCGGGAAGTAAGCCCCATAGCCCCCCGGCACCCTACCCCGCAGTGGAAGGCCTACCGCCGCCTCGGGGGGTACCAGCTCCAGCTTCCCACCGTCAAAAATCCACTCCGCGGCATGCTTTGCGCGCTCCAGAACACTGGTAAAATCCAGGCGGCTATAACCTACCACTGCCTCGTGCAATAGCAGCAAGCGCAGCAGAAGGGACTCAAGGCTCACAGGGAGTCTAGGGGTATCTCGAGCAGGTCAGTCCAGTGGTTGATCAGAGCGAAAAGCCCCACCACCGCCACCGCCTCCTGCACCTCAGTCTCGCTCAGCCCAGCCCGGCGCAGGTCTGCCAGCAGCCCTGGATCGGGGGCCGTGGCCGCTTTATGGGCAAAGGTCAGCAAAGCCTGCACCTTACCCGGCAGGCCCGCAGGGACTTCTCCCCGCCTTAGCGCCTCCAGCACAGCGGTCTCGGTGCCCTGCACCATCAGGGCGTGCAGGTGCACCTCGGCAGCGTAGCTCGAGCCCCGGGCCCGTGAGATGATTACCCCCATCATCTCCTTTATTGTGCGGGGCAGCACCCCCCGCAGGACCACGTGGCGGAAAGCCTTCCATAAAGCAGTCTTCAGCTCAGCGCTCTGGGCATAGGCAAAGACATTGGGCACCAGACCAAAGCCCAGCTCATCTCTGATCTCCTGGTCGATGTATTCCATACACACCCCCTCCAATGTCTACCTGAGAGTCTAGACCATTACGGGAGTGCACAAAGTTCACGATGAACGTAACCTGCTCGAGGCCCTTAACAACCCTCCAAAGCAAAGATCTCTATCAGATCACAACCTGAATGGGGCCAGCCCAGAAAGGGCCGCCGTAGCGGACAGGGCGAATTTCGGTTGAGTCTGCGGCAAAACCCTGCTAGGATGGGCGGTCTATGCCCTTAAGCTTACCCCATTGGAGCGATCGCTACCCCTCCAGGGCCCAGCTACGGCGGGAGGTTGACGCCATGCTGGAAGCGGTGCTGGAGGCCCTGCTGGGCCAGCTAGGAGAGGAGGCCTTTGTGGGCATCTATGCCAAGGGCTCGGCGCTTAAGCCCTGGGACGGCCCGCTCGACTACGTGCCCGAACTTTCCGATATAGATGTGCAGCTTGTCCTTCGCGATCCGGAGCTTCTTAACGACATCGAGCTGGCTTTGGGTATACAGGCAGAGATGGAGCGCCGATTTTTTCAGCGCGTCCCACAACCCCTGCACCTGCCCCGCCCCCAGATCATGGTCATCAACCCGTATTTGAGCGACCCCCGTTTCTCGCCCTCCCCTGCTGCAGTCGTACAACAGCTCTTTGGTAAGCCCTATACCGAAGTACACCCCCTCACCAACCGCGAAGCCGTGCGGGAGGCCGACCGCTGGGGTCTGCTCGAGCACGCCAAACCCGAGGATTTGAAAGCCTTTCCTCTCAACTTCATCGATATGCCCGGCAAGTACCTTTTCCACTGCTTGCGGCAGCTCACCTGGCGGGTGGGGCCCACCGCCTCACGGGTGCTCTCGCTGCTGGGTAGGAGCTTCGAGGAGGCCTGGGGGCACAACCGCACCCACTTGGTAGGGCAGCTCGAGGCCGCTGGACAGGAACAACTGGCTGCCGATTACGCCGGCTTCTATCTGTGCGCCTGGGACTTCTTCCGCTCAGGTTACACCGATTCCGACAGCGCACGGCAGGCCATTGTGCATGGGGTGCGGGCGCTCGAGACGGGGCGGCAGGTGGCACAAGAAGGTTGCGCTGGCTAGTACCCTGCACGGCCCCTCGAGCGCGTGGTCAATGACAGGCAGCCCATCGCCAAGGCACCGTTGCAGCTACCTTCTGCAAGCTGGGGCGTAGAGGCGGCCTGCATGGCCCGGGAGAAGGGCCGACAGCTCACGCCATGTGCGGTCAGGGGTGAAGAATTCAAGCGAACCGGTACGACTTTAATTGCGGAACAGCTTGGGGAGCCTCCTTGAGGTAGGGCAAGCCTAGCGGAGTGGGCGCCGCGGCAGAAAAAGGGCGCGCAGCTGGAAACGCCGGCTGGGAACGGGGGGTCGGGGGGCTCCAGCTGCCCTTTCAAAGGGCGCGCGGGCCCGGGCTGGCTCTATCGCCTCGGGTTGTGGGGTAGGTGCGGGCGGGGTCTCTTTGAGGAAAGCGTAACGCTGCTCCACCTCCTTGCGCTCGTAGAAGCCTTTGAGCTCAAGGTGGTAAAGGAGCCGGGCAAGCAAGGTGGGGCCTTCCTTCAAAATCCAGTCGGGCACCTCCTTCCGGTCGTGAATAACCTGGTTACGAACCTCGTTGAGCCGGAAGAGCCCTTCCTTCACCCTGGGGTCGCCCAGGCCTCTGAGGAAATCCTGCACAGGCTCGGCGTTAAGCTTCTGCCCCAAGGTTCCCTCTACTGGGGCCCCGGCTCGCTCGAGGGCCTCTTCCAAGAGCTGGATCAGGCGAACAAAGTCGCCCAAAGGATCACCGGTACGCCGCCAGATCATAAAAAGGGACAGGTGCGGGGGCTCACCCCATAGCCCACCAGCTTGCCTCCAGAGGCTGTTATAAGCTCTTCCCAAAAAAGCCGCATGCTTCCCGTGAGCCGGGAGTTGGCGTTGCGGTCATCCCCCGCCGTGAGGCCTGCAAAGCAAACCTCCTGGTCTTTTAGCTTTGGTAAGCCCAGCCTGTTCCTAACTCTTTCTATAAGGTTGGCTCTCACCTCGGGCCGTTCGAGCTTGAGGTTGTAATCGTAAAGGTTCATAAGCTCCGATTGCTCAAAACCATGGGCTAGAACCAGAATCCGCCCTGGCCCTCGGGCCCGTTCCCCAGCGGCCTTGAGGGCTCCAATGATCTCTGTGCCTTTTCGACACTCCGCCGAGGTTCGAGAGCGGAGCTGATCGAAAACGACCAGGGTTTCTTTCTTAAGCTCCTGCACGCGCTTTTCGATGGTAAATCGGTTGGACTGCATGGGGTCTGGGGTCTCCAGAACGCGCACAGGGGCGGTGTAGGATCGGCCGGTAATGGCTGCAAGTATGAGCTGAACCCGGACACCCAGGGGCTTCTCCCCAAGCAGGTTGGGGAGAACCTCGTAGGCCAGCATCTCGCGATAGGAGTTCTGGACGCTGCGAGGAGCGCTGCACCCCAGGGCAATTAGAATCTGGTAACTTTCCGTCTTGTTACCAAAAAAGGGCAGGTTAAGAAGCAGCCCGAACAGCAGCAGGCCCTTCACGGTTCACCTCGTCTTCCAGCAGGTTAAGAGGTCTTAGCGGAGGGGTCTCCAGGGGAGGCACATACCCTGCGAACTCGGGCGCCGGATCCCACTGGGGCCAGGCCCGGGCGAAGCCCCGCCAGTAGGCCGCCACCTCCTCCCGGTAGTGGGCATGGAGGAAGCCAAGCCGACGTTCGGTGCGGAACTGAAAGGCCTGCAACCGGCGTTTGAGCAGTCGTTCCCGACGCAGGAGATCTAGATACCGCTTCAGAAGGGTCTCGTGCTCCGTGGGGCTCTTGTAGCCTAGGAAAAAGGTAAAAGCCACCAGGGCAGTGCCCAGGATGACCAGCGAAGGCAGGGCGTACTGGGTGGGGAGGGTAAGCTGCAAGATCTGCACCTGCTGGGTGGTGAAGGCGGCCCGCAGGAAGGCGAAGGCCCACGCCAGGAGGAGGGACAGAGCCAAAGGTGCCACCGCTGTCAGCACCCATTTATTCTTTCGGTACTGGTTGCCCGCCTCATGCCCCATCCAGAACATGGCCAGCGTAGCCACCAGGGCTACCACCCAGGCCTCGAGTTGGGTCAGGCCCAGGGCGTCCATAGCCAGCTTGTTGTAAAAGATCTCTGCTAAGAAGACTATCAACACAAGGATCCAATGCCCAAACAAGGCCCTGATGTGGGCGAAGGCTTCCGGGGTGGGTTCCATAGCCCCCACCACCCGCTCCAGGGCCTGGCGCTCGTGGCGGATCCCCTCTAGCTTGACCTCGAGGCGCTCCCTCTTCTGTTCGTAGCGATACTTGTTGGCCTCCATGGAGCGGGCAAAGCGCTCCTTTAGCTCGTTGGGGAAGGGGTTGGGGGTGAGGTAGGCCAGGGAAGCGTGCTTGCGGGAAAGTTTTTTGCCCTCCCGCTTGCCAATCCAGTAGGCGCGAATGTTTCTAAGAGTGAGCCACAGGTTCATCCTTCACCTCAAGGCACCAGAGTTCGTTAAGCCGGCTTTCCTTCGCACCCAGCCTGGCCCCTTTACGCCGGGCCTCGCTGTAGAGCCGGGCGCGCCGGGCGGCAAAGCGCTCGGTCAGGGCCTTGAGCTCGGCCTCTAGCTGAGCGATCCGGAGCCGTTCTCGTTCAATGGCCGGGGTGAGCACCCCCTGGGGATAGCGTTCTTCCTGGTGCAAAACCTCCAGGTGTGCCAGGTTTTTCCGAAACTCCCCCAGGGCCTGCTCCAGGGCCTGGCGCCGAGAAAGCAGTCTGGCCTCAAGGCGGTGCAGCCTGGCCTCTACCTGGGTTTTGAGGAGGATCAGCCTTCTCTCTACCTCGGCTTCCTCGAGGGGTTTGCGTGCCGCAAAAAACCACATATGGTTTTAGATTCTAAGCCGGCCATTAGAACCAGCCGTGATTTTTGACCGGAACGCCAGCCGGCTGCAGCATCCTTTTATTTAGCGGACGCTCTACTCTCAGCCAGCCGAGGTAATTTCTACCTCGGCGCCCCGCCAGAGCCGCAGCTTGGGGTCGTCCCGATAAAGCTCCAGCAGGAGGGGTACCAGAGTGAAGCTATCCCAGAACCTCAACGCCCAACCTCCCGCTCGGAGAGTAAGGCTTCCAGGGCACTGGAACGGATCCGCGGCCAGGGCAGCCCCTGCAAAGCCGCTTTTCCGTCACCCCAAGGCCAGGGTCACCTCGGCAGCAGGGGGATGGGCTCAAGCGGGCTACCGGAGCCTCCTGATCCAGGAAATCTGCAAGGGGCGCTGGGAGCTTTTGGTTCATTGATGCGCCAGACGGGCAGGCCGCTGCCTGTCACAAGGCCGTGTCCAAACCAATGGCTGAGCAGTTCCTCATTTGGGCGGCCGGGCCGCCAGGATGGGAGACCGTCCAGAGGATCTGCGCTACTGAGGTATGTAACGCCCCGCCATGGCCGCGATCAACCGGCCCCGCGTCACCACGCCGAGCAGCCGGCCCTGCCCATCCAGCACAGGGAGAGGCACAGCGGTTTCGCTAAACAGCGGCAGGGCCTCTTCCAGGGTCTGTCCAGGGGAAAGCCCCGGGAGAGGCTCCAAAAAGCCCTCCAGCCCGCTTTTTTCCCCTTCCGTTTTGAGAGCCTCTGCCAGTTTTTCTGCTCGCACCATTCCCTGAAAAAATCCACTGCGATTCACCACGTAGGCATTCACAGCACCGGCCTGGCCCATCTTGCGCAACGCTGCCCGCAGGCCTTCCCGCTCCAGCACCACGGTTACAGGCTCCTGCACCAGCTCCTCCACCTTGTAGATCTTGGCGGGATTAACGCCGGACAAAAAAGCAGCCACATAGTCGTCTGCGGGGCGGGCCAGAATCTCCTCCGAGGTTCCCACCTGCACCACCTCCCCATCCCGCATGATGGCGATACGGTCTCCCAGCCGCATAGCCTCGTCGAGGTCGTGGGTTACAAAGACGATGGTCTTCTTAAGTTCGTGCTGCAGTCGCAAAAGCTCATCCTGCATCTCCTTGCGGATCAGGGGGTCAAGCGCGCTGAAGGCCTCGTCCATGAGCAGGACGGGAGGGTTGGCGCAAAGGGCCCGCGCCAGGCCAACCCGCTGCTTCTGTCCCCCCGACAACTGCGCCGGGTAGTGCTTCTCGTAGCCTGAAAGCCCCACCCGTTCCAGCCAGATCATGCCCTTCTCCTCCCGTTCCTTACGAGAAACCCCTTTGAGCTCCAGTGGGAAGGTCACGTTTCGCAGGATGCTGTAGTGCGGAAGTAGAGCGAAATGCTGGAAAACCATACCGAAGGTATCCTGGCGGAACCTTAGAAGCTCCTTGCGTGGGAGGTTGGTTACCTCAGTATCGGCTACCAACACCCGGCCGGCTGTTGGCTCGACCAGGCGGTTGAGCACCCGTAGCAAAGTGGACTTGCCCGACCCTGAAAGGCCCATAATCACAAAAAATTCACCCTGCCTGACCTCCAGGTTGATCTTATTCAGGCCCAGCACGTGGCGGGTCTTTTGAAAAAGGGTGTCTTTATCAATGCCCCCCCGCACCTCTTCCAGGGCCTGGGTGGCCTTTGGGCCAAAGATCTTGTACAGGTTTTCTACACGTATAAAGCTCATCGCTCCTCCCGGTAACGTCTAACTGCCCGTTGCCCGGCCGCCTGGATAAGCCGATCCAACACGATGGCCAGAGCCACAATAGCTATCCCCGCCACCGCGCCCCGGCCCACGTCCAGGCGCTGAATTCCCAGAAGAACCTCTTCCCCGAGCCCGCGAGCCCCGATCATCGAGGCGATAACCACCATCGCCAAAGCCATCATGGTGGTCTGGTTCAGCCCCGCTAGAAGGTTGGGCAAGGCCAAAGGAAGCTCTACCTTAAGCAGCCGCTGCCATGAAGTAGCCCCGAAGGCATCGGCTGCCTCCAAAACTTCCCGCTGCACCATGCGCAGCCCCAGATCGGTAAGCCGGATCATCGGAGGAACCGCATAGATGACCGTGGCGATCAGGGCTGGAACCTTCCCCAAGCCGAAAAGAAGCAGGGCGGGAATCAGGTAGACGAAGCTGGGCATGGTCTGCATCGCATCCAGGATCGGCAGCATAAACCCACGAAAACGGTCGCTCCGACCCATCAGGATGCCCAGCGGAAGGCCAATAATTACCGAAACCACCACTGCGGCCAGCACCAGGGCCAGGGTCTGCATCCCCTTGTCCCAGAGGCCCAGTGCCTCGATCAGCCACACCCCCAGCCCCATACCCAGGGCAAAGACCAGGCGGCGGCTCAACCACCAGCCTGCCAGCAACACCAGCCCAGCCAGCCAAAACCAGGAAAGACCCCGTAATAATCCCTCGAAGAACAGCAGGAAGCTCAAGAGGCCCTGAGAAATCGCCTCAAAGGTCTCCCCGTAGTTTTGAACCAACCAGCGAACAAAGGCGTTGATGGCCTCTGCGAGATCCATGATTTACACCTCCAAAGAAAGGGAGGGGGAACCTCGGTTCCCCACCCCCATTGATAAGGCTAGAGAGCCCGTTTTACCCGTTCGGCCACTTCGGCAGGCACCCAGGCCGTCCAGATCTCTGGATGGGTTTTCAGGAAGTGGCGGGCCACCTCCTCCTCCCTGGCCCGGTTTTCCTCCATGTAGGCCAGCAGCTCGCTGGTTAGAGCGTTGGAAGTGCGGTACTTCTTAAGGAATTCCGCCACAGAAGGGGCCTCACGGGCTAGGCGCGTATTGACCGCGTTGTAAACCGTTTCCATAGGGAAGGCGGTGGCCTTGGTGGGGCTGTCCTGCTCTATAAGAGCATTCCACACCTCGGCATTGTAGGGGGGCTCTTCCAGCATGGTCAGGTTGTATTTACCCAGAACCCAGGTAGGCCCCCAGTAATAAAAGACAATGGGACGCCCCCGTTCGTAGGCTGAAGCGATGGCCGCCACCAGGGCATCGGAGGTACCAGGACGGAAGTTGGTGAAGTGGGCCTCGAGGCCGTAAGCTTTGAGTTTTTTAGTGTTGACCCTTTCCGCAAACCAGCCCAGCACCCCGTTGTAGAAACGCCCTTTGCTGGGCTCCTCGGGGTCACGGAAAAGCGCCTTGTACTTGGGAAGGTCGAGAACGGACTTCAAGTCGGGCGCCATGGGCCTTATGCCCCTTTGAGCATCACCTTTTATCACATAAGTGGGCACGAACCAGCCCTGCACCGCATCGGGGAAGGTTACCCCAAGGCGCTGTATCTTGCCTTCCTTTTCTAGCTGGTCAATCGCGTCGCGGGTCAGGTTGTACCAGATCTCCATGGACACATCGATATCCCCCCGGCCCAGTCCAGTGAGCAGCGGGATAGAAGTGCCGGGCAGGGCATCTGTCTTACACCCATAACCTTTCTCCAGGATGAACTGTGCAATTCGGTTATGCACGCGAGCGCTTTCCCAATCATAGTCAGCAAAGACGATGGGCCGGTTTACCTCGCATCGCTGGCCGAAAGCAGTGCCAACGGCTATGAAGATGCTGAGTAGGACAAGTTTTCCTCGCATTGCCACCTCCGCAAGCAACCCTATTGCGCTTGCTTGACGACCTTGTGAGGGGCAAAACTGCAGTGGCTCATCTTTACTCATGAGAGCTGTCTCGAGCCAGGAGAGGAAATTGGTTTTTTCTACAGGGCCGGCGGGAGCATGAAAGAAAACCTAAGTTCTTTAGGTGCAACTCACATATTTTGCACATATGGCGTATGTTCCTCGATTGGCCTCATCAATATAATGTAATTTATATCTCTAAATATACTTGGTATATGTAACAGCCTCTTGTCTGCAAAATTCTCAACATGAGAAAATTAAAGTGATATACTCCCGCCTAGCTATGTTAAATAGCAATCTCTGAGACAACACTATCAATTGTCTGGAGATTTTACGCTATTAGAAACATAGCAACTAAATTTGGTAGAGGTGAAAGCCAAATGAAGAGAATGGGAGGAGTTGTTGTTCTTATTTTTGCGCTTCTGCTTGCAGGATGCGCTCCTTCGGTTTCCACGTCCGTCGCTGGCAAGGAAATCAAAAAAGTCGACTACTCGAGCTATAAAGGACCAAGGGCCCGGGTCGTAGTAGCCAGCTTCGAATGCAACAGCCCTCAATGTGGTTCCGGCGCAACCATCTCTAGTGGAGCGGCCCAAGCCCTCAATTTTTTTGGGATTAACATCCCTGTTGCCACAACTGGCATAGGTGCCGACGTATCCACCTTGCTTAACACGGCGCTGGTAAGCAGCAACCACTTTGTGGTCTATGATCGAAGCCTCATTACGCAGCTGCGCAACGAGGCTGCCTTATCAAACCAGCAAAACTCATTCACTGGAGCTGATCTGATTATCACTGGCGTTATCACAGGTTTTGAGCCCAATGCATCCGGAAGCAGCGGATTGGGAGCTATCCCATTCATTGGCGGGCTCGTTCAGCAAAAGAAATCGTACATTCGCGTGGATATGCGCATTGTTGATACCCGTACCGGTGCGATTATTGCTGCCTTCCCTGTAGAGGCGGAAGCCACCGACACTAATTTCGCAGGGGTAGGTGCTGGACTTTTGCCTGGCGGCCTTAGCACGCTCGTAGGTGGTTTGCGCACATACAACAACACACCTATGGCAAAAGCACTTGCTATTATGATTGAAGCGGCAACACAGGCAATCATAGAGCGCATACCCGAGAGCTATATGAAATACGATGCCACTGGTAAACCAATCCAATAGTACAGGCCCAGCCTAGCTGGGGTAAAACAGTTGCAGATTTGCCGGTTTTCCTCGCAAGAGAAATGTAAAACCGGCAGTCCTATTTTCTAGCTCCTCAAATAAATGGCTCCAAGCAACTGTCATACCGGATTCAAAAAGATGATCTTCAAACAAAAAACATTCAGAGGCTATCTTTTTGAATCCTAGAGCACTCCCGTCGGTCAGGTTAGTTCGCCCTCCGGCACCGAACTAACCGAATCTGGTATCAAAATCTATGAAACTGGGGGTTTTTATGGCCATCGGTCAAGCGCTGATCAGAAATGCGATCGGGCTGCTCCTTCTCTTTGTCTTTGTAGGATGCGGTGAGGCTCTTCCTAAGCCTGCAAAAGTTTCATTCAATGGTTACACGGTTGATGCTCAAGAGGGTTCTGCTTCCTTTAGATTCAGCGCCTTAAGCGCGGAAGGCAATGTTATATCAAGCGGGAGCGTGAGCAACCCCTCGGTCAGCAACCTGACGCTTGTTCAAGGTTCTGGCAACTTGCAAGGCTCCGCTACTATATGTGGACAGTTCACTACCACGCCGGGGCCCATTAGCTGTGTCATCACACTTGATTCCACAGGCTCTATGAGCGGAAATGACCCCAACAGGCAAAGGGCCCAAGCCGCCAAAGCCTTTGTTAACCGGCTTCGTTCCGGCGACGTAGCTGCTGTGGCTTCCTTCGACACCAGCACTTCGCCCACACCAGGCTTCTCTGCCCTGAGAATCAGGCAGGATTTTACCAGCGATAAGACCGCGCTCCTGAGCGCTGTCGACCAAGCCACTTTCGAGGGTGGTGGCACCAACCTCTGGGATGCTACCTACGACAGTGCGCGCCACGTATCCTCCCAACAGGGTAATCGGATTGTGCTTGTGCTGACAGACGGCGAAGATAATTCAAGTTCCAAAACTCCAGCTGCTGTAATACAGCAAGCGACGCAAAGCCAGACAAGGGTTTACATGGTGGGGCTGAGCAGTGACCCCAACAGCTTGTCTTTCCGGGACATGCAGCGAATCGCCGCAAATACGGGCGGTCTATTCGCTTTCGCCGGGAATGCAAACCAACTCGAAACCATGTTCAACTCCATTTTTAACGATATTCAGGGCAGCTTCTGCATAAAGGTTGTTTTCCAGGTTAACGGAAGCCCACCTCCAGCGGGGACAGCAATCAGTGGAACCCTCCGGTTTGCGGTCAACGGGGCTTCATTCCAACAAGATTTTACCGTTTATTTCTAACCAAGGATCAGCCGATCGGCCGGGCCGGGAGGAAATCCTCCCGGCTAAAGCCTTGTTAGAGCCAGCGAAAATCCCCAAGGCCCTTGGATAGAAGCTCCCACGGGCAAGCGGCGAAAAGCAGCAGCTCGCCGCAGTGCGCCTTGGTCAGCCGTCCATCCAGTGGCCCAGTCGATCCCGCTTGGCCGCCAGGTACCCCCTGTTGTGTGGATTATCCCCAGTTCGTAGGGGGATCCGCTCGAGGATCTCGAGGCCGTATCCGGAGAGGGCCCGCACCTTGCGGGGGTTGTTGGTCAGCAGGCGTATACGGCGAAGGCCCAGGTTGTAGAGGATTTGCGCACCCACCCCGTAATCGCGCAGATCCGGGGGGAAGCCCAGGGCCAGGTTGGCCTCCACGGTGTCCAGGCCCTTATCCTGCAGGGCGTAGGCTCGAATTTTGTTGACCAGGCCGATGCCCCGCCCCTCCTGGCGCAGGTAGACCAGCACCCCCTGCCCCTCCTGGGCGATCATCTTCAAAGCTAGATCGCGCTGGAAGCCACAGTCGCAGCGCAGGCTGTGTAGCACATCCCCGGTCAGGCACTCCGAATGCATGCGCACCAGCACCGGCCTCTCCCCTGCGACCTCCCCCATGATCAAAGCAGCGTGCTCCTCACCGGTGAGGGTGTCGCGATAGGCGATGATCCTGAACTCCCCATACTGGGTGGGCAGGGCGGCCTCGGCCTCCCGCACCACATAGCCCTCGCCAAGGCTCAGACGATAACGGATCAGCTCAGCGATGGTGCCCACCCGCAGGCCGTGTTGGGCAGCAAACTCCAGGATGGCGGGCAGGCGCATCATGCTGCCGTCGTCGTGCATGAGTTCGCTGATGGCCGCCACCGGCTTGAGCCCGGCCAGGCGGCACAGATCCACGCTGGCCTCGGTGTGGCCGGCACGGCGCAGCACCCCACCCTCCCGGGCCCGCAGCGGGAAGATGTGCCCCGGGCGCACGAAATCCGCTGCCGTCACCCCGTCCTTGGCGGCCAGGCGCACCGTGGTGGCCCGGTCGGCGGCGCTGATGCCGGTGCTCACCCCCTCGCGGGCCTCGATGGAGACCGTGAAGGCCGTACCCCGGGGGGCGGTGTTGTCCCGCACCATGGGGGGCAGCTCGAGGTGGTCGGCCCAGGCCTCGGTCATCGCCAGGCAGACCACCCCCCCGGTGTAGCGGATCATGAAGGCCATCCACTCGGTGGTCATATGTTCGGCGGGCATGACCAGGTCGCCCTCGTTCTCCCGATCCTCGTCGTCCACCAGGATGACCGGGCGACCGGCCCGGATTTCCTCCAGCAGTTCAGGAATTGAGCTGAGCATCGCGTCCTCCCCTTGTGCTCACCAGGCGCTCCAGGTAGCGTGCCAGCAGGTCGGCCTCGAGGTTCACCTCGTCCCCCTCCACCAGCTCCTTCAGGGTGGTGACCTCCAGGGTGTGGGGGATCAGCGTCACCCAGAAGCGGTGGCCCTCGACACCGGCCACCGTGAGCGAGACCCCATCCAGGGCCACCGAGCCCTTGGGGGCGATGTAGCGTGCGAGTTCCTGCGGTGCCTCGAGCCAGACATCCCAGGCCCCCATCTCGCGGCGGAGCTTTACCACCCGGGCCCGCCCGTCCACGTGGCCCGTGACCAGGTGCCCGCCCAGCCGGTCGCCCAGCGCCAGGGCGCGCTCGAGGTTGACCCGCTGCCCCACCGCCCAGCGCCGGGCGGTTCGCCGGAGGGTTTCCTGGGCCAGTTCCACGGCGAAGCCCCGGGAATCCAGCTCCACCACGGTCAAGCAAACACCCGAAACCGCCAGCGAATCCCCGATCTTGGTGCCCTCCAGCACCCGCCGGGCCTCAATGAATAGCCGCCGCAGCCCGCCCATCTCGCGGGCCTCGCGGATGACCCCCGTTTCCTCGACAATTCCGCTAAACATCCTCACCTCACCAGACTGCTCACCAAAAGATGCCCCGGTTCGTTCAGCGCCAGACCGGGTAAGCTTCCAGCCAGATATCCCCCTCCAGAAGCTCCAGCCGCCGGGTCTGTAGGCCCAGCGCCTCCTCCATGCGTCCGGCGGCGAAGCCCAGAAGGGCCCCCCGCCCCTCCCCTACCAGCTTGGGGGCCAGGAACAAGGCCACCTTGTCCACCCAGCCCCGGCGCAAGAGGGCACCGGCCAGGGTGGGGCCCCCTTCCAGCAGCACCCCGTCCACGCCCTGTTCCCAGAGCCAGACCAGCGCAGCCTCCAGGCTCACCCGGCCCCCCTCCCTGGGCAGCTCAGCCACGGTGGCCCCGCGCCGCTCGAGGGCCCGGATGCGGGCGGCGGGGGCGCCCACACCCACCAGCACCGCCACCCGGGCGGGCTCACCCCGCGGCCCCGGGGCAAACAGCCGGGCCTCCGGCGGGGTGCGGGCCTCGGTATCCAGCACCACCTTGAGAGGGTCGCGCAGGGGAGGCGGCTCGAGCAGGTGGGGAAAGGCCCGGAAATCGGGCTCGCGCACGGTGAGCTGTGGGTCGTCCGCCAGCACGGTGCCCACGCCCACCAGCACCGCCGGCAGCCACTGGCGGTAGCCCTGGGCCACCCGGCGGGAGAGGGCATTGGAGACCCAGGCGGCGTGGCCGCCCCGGGTGGCCACCTGCCCATCCAGGCTGAGGGCGGCCTTCCAGAGCACGAAGGGCCGCCGCTGCCGCAGGGCGTGGAAAAACACCTCGTTCTGGGCCCGGGCCTCGGCCTCCAGCAGCCCCGCCTCCACCTCCACCCCGGCCGCGCGCAGCCGCTCCAGCCCCCCCTGGGCCTTGGGGTTGGGATCACGGGCCGCCACCACCACCCGGCCGACGCCGGCCTCGAGAAGGGCCAGGGAGCACGGGGGCGTGCGGCCGTGGTGGTCGCAGGGCTCCAGGCTCACATAGAGGGTGGCCCCCCGGGCCTCCTCTCCGGCCTGGCGCAGGGCGAAGACCTCGGCATGGGGTTCCCCGGCCCGGGGGTGGTATCCCTCTCCCACAATGCGGCCGTTCTTGACCAGCACCGCGCCCACCAGGGGGTTGGGGTGGGTGTGGCCCCGGCCTCTTTCCGCTAACTGCAGGGTTCTTCGTAGATAACGCTCATCCAGCGCCTGTTGCAAAGAATACGCAGACACATCCTCGCCGGGTTGCCCCGGCGCTCACCTCCTTCTCCCATCCGGACTTTTACCGTCGGCCTCAGGATTTCACTGAGTCGGGCCCCTAGGGGGCTTCGCGGGCTTTCACCGCCGGTCGGGAATTGCACCCTGCCCTGAAGGAGGGCATGGCTTAAGCTTATTGCATAACCCCAGCCGTTCTGTAAGGCACGCCCCTTTGTCGTTTCGGGCTGGCTGGTCTAGTATGGCCTCCATGAAGCGTGTGCAAACCCTGCTCTCGGCCCGCGATGTCCGCCTGGCTTTCGCCGTGAGTCGTTTCAACGAGCGCGTTACCCGGGCCCTGCTGGAGGGGGCGCTCGAGGCCTACGCCCGCCTGGGGGGCAACCTCGAGGAGGCATGGACGGTTTGGGTGCCGGGCTCCTTCGAGCTGCCCCTGGCCGCCAAAAAGCTGGCCCAGCGCCCCGAGGTAGACGGGGTCGTGGCACTGGGAGCGATCATCCGTGGAGAAACCCCACACTTCGAGTACGTCAGCGCCCAGGCGGCCGGCGGTTTGATGCAGGCCATGCTCGCCAGCGAAAAGCCCATCGCCTTCGGCGTGCTCACCACCGACACCCCTGAGCAGGCCGAGGCCCGGGCTGGGGGCAAGGCTGGCAACAAGGGCGCGGAGGCGCTGTACAGCGCTGTGGAGATGGTGCAGCTCTTGCGGGCTTTGCAAGCCCTCGACTGAGATGCGCTTATCGCTATGGCAGGGGCTTACCGCCTTGAGGTGCTTGCTTGCCTCTGGGCAGTAGCAGGAAGGGTATCAGGGTAGAGAAACTACCCCCGCGTGGCTCGTCCTCGCGTTGCACGGTGTGTGGAGGAAAGGTTGAGCGCCAGAAGAGAAACAAGGCCGCCTGCAAAACGTGCAACCGCACCTGGCACGCGGACGCCAACGCCGCGCTCAATCTCTATCTCTTGGGCCCCTCGAAGGGGCACGGGGTGGAGGCTACACCCCAGCGGCCGCTCGCTCTGCGGTGGAACCGCCACCGCTGGGTAGGCCGCCGCGAATCGGCTGCTAAAAGCAGTCGCCTGAAGGAATCCCCGGCTTTCAGGCCGGGGAGGAAGTCAATCTGGCCGGGTACCAGGCCTGGGCCAGGGAAGAGGGCCTCTGGGAAAGGGCTAAGTACCTGGGCGCCCTGGCTCGAAGCCGGAGGCCTTCACCACCGGCTTCAAGCATAAAAATGGGCAGGATGCCAGCAGCCCCAGCCGGATGGCCGGCTTATCGCGGATGCTCGAGCTCTTCTTCACGGGCGAGGAGGGGCAGGAACCCAAAACCCGCAAGACCGCCGGCCACTCCAAGCCCAAGGACGGCTTCCCGCTGGGCTGGGCCCTCGCCAGGCTCGAGCCATACTGAAATCCGGCCTTTTTCAAGCTAGACTGAACCCATGGCCCTGACCGTCAAAAACCCCGAAGTCGAGCGCCTGGCCGAAGAAGTGGCCCGTCTGACCGGCGAGACCAAGACGGAGGCCATTCGCAAGGCCCTTCTGGAACGCAAGGCCCGGCTTTTGTACCCGCAGCGCCCCAGCAAACAGAGCGTGCTGGAGTTTTTAGAGCGCGAGATCTGGCCCAAACTACCGCCCGAAAGCCTGGGTAAAGCGCCCACCAGGGCCGAACAAGAGGAAATCCTGGGCTTTGGCCCGGAGGGCTACTGATGGTGCTGGATAGCTCGGTCTTGATACAGCTTATTTTTGCCGAGCCGGGGTATCGGGAGACGCTCGAGCGCATTCTCGAGGCCGAGGTGCGCCCGCGCTGGTCAAGGTGGGTATGGTGCTGACCAGTCGGTTAGGGCCGGACAGCCTGTACCTGCTCGACGAACTTCTGATGCGCCTCGAGGCCCTCAACTTTGGCGATTGCCTGAGCTACGCGGTGGCCAAGGTAGCGGGCCTGCCCCTAGCCTACGTTGGCGACGACTTTGCCCAGACCGACCTCGCATGATGCTCGCTGCCTTAGTCCTCCCCCTGGAAGGCCCCGGCCGCCCCGACCCCGACGGCTGGCGCGGTCTGGTGTATGGCCTGCTCAGGCAGATCGACCCCGAACTGCACGAGGCCCAGTACAACCCTTTTAGCCTGGGCCTGGGCGGAGCCGAGGGGCAGTGGTGGGTGCGGATTGCCTTTTTAGACGAGGGCCTGTACGCCCGGCTCTCTCCCCACCTGTTTGGCCTGGTCGGCCAGACCGTGCGCCTCAAGGAGCCCTTCCGGGTGCGCGCGGTGCTGCAAGAAGAGCACCCCTGGGCCGGCCTGAGCACCTACCCCCGGCTCTTCCAGGGCCAGGCCCCAGCCAGCCTGGGCCTGCACTTCGCCAGCCCCACCTTCTTCCGCCGCAAGGGGCATAGCTACCCCCTGCCCGAGCCCAGGCTGGTCTTCGACTCCCTCACCCAGCGCTGGAACGCCTTCGCCCCGGTCAAGGTGCCCCTCGAGGTGCAGGAGGCCTGGGAGCGCCTTATGGTGGGATCGTTCCAGGGCCGCACCCACCGCATCGCCCCCAACGAGGACGAGCGGGGGATGGGCTTTGTGGGCCGGGTGGTTTACTTCCTGCCCAAGGCCAGCCCCACTGAGGCCCAGTGGCTGCAGGCCCTGGGGCGCTTTGCCTTTTACGCCGGGGTAGGGGCCAAGACGTCTTTGGGGTTTGGGCGGGTGCGGATGTTTGACCCGTTGCAACAAGAAAGGAGGCCTGATGAACCAGAACAAGGAGCGCTTGCGGGAACTGTGGGCGGAGTATAAAACCCTCATAAGGCAAGAAAGTGCAGATCGAGCGGGGCCTGCCCCTCAGGGCCAGAGGGCCAAGGAGCTGTACGATACGCAGATCTGGCCCCTCACAAAAGAGGGCTTTACCGATCGAGGCCAGCAGCGGTATCTCGCTTCCTTTCACACGGTTGGCACCACGGCGGAACCGGTCATCCTTTCGGTTCGGGCGCTGGATGCGGACAAAGTGTATTTGCTGCATACCAAAGACACCGAAAAGGTCTGTGGGCGCATTGAAAGGGAATTGGGGTGGGGGGTGGAGCGCATCAAGACCCTCCTGGTTGGCCGCAGCGACCCAGAGGACATCTACAGGCAGGTGCGGCAAAAGGTGGACGAAATTCCCCCGGATGCAGCCATCGCCTTCGACCCAACCGGGGGCACCAAGGCGATGGTGGCGGGGTTGGCGATGTTTGCCTTCTCGCTGGCCGAGGAGGGGCGCACGGCGCATGTTTACTACGTAGACAACGAAGAGTACGACGATGAGTTGCGCCGCCCTGTGGCGGGAACGGAGTTTTTGAAGCGCCTCGAGAACCCCCGTGAGGTGATATCCGATTGGATATACCACCGCGCCAAAGATGCCTACAAACGGGGTGATTTCTCGCTGGCAAAACAGCTTTTTGATCAAGCGAAAGATCACGAAGGGCGGGCGCACAGCCTCGAGGCGGTCTTGGCGGAGGCTTACGAGTCCTTGGATGCTGCCCAGTTCAAGCAGGCCAAGGACAGGCTCAACGATCTGCTCGAGCTGCTACAAAAACCCGCACACAGACAAAGTTTCCTTACCAAACACACCGCTACCATCGAGCGGCAAAAAGAAGCCCTCGAGGCCGTTGTTCAGCTTACCGAGTCACTTTCTGTCAAAGGCGAGGGCATAGCGTCTTTGGCAGACCCTCAAAAAGTGGCCTGCGTGCTGGCAGCCCTCGGTTTTATGAGTGAGAGGCGGCTAAAGACGGGCCGCCTGGCCGAGGCCGTGCTCCTGTACTACCGCGCCCTCGAGCTGTTCTTGCAACACCGCCTTGCACTCAGAAATTTTGATACCGCCAAGCCAGATTTTGATAGATTGTGCGCCGAGGCCGGTATAACCATTCAGGAACTCAACGATAGGTATCAGGAAGAGTGCAGGGCGGCGAGGGCCAGGCTGGGTGGTGCATTGCAACAAAAAATCGCCGTAGACCTGATCACCGCCTTCTTCTTACTCAGGGCCCTGGGCGATGAGCCGGCTTTAGCGGTCAATGCAAACAAGGTGCTGGGGCTATCCAGTGCCCGTGACAACTCGATTTTTGCCCACGGTTTTTTGCTTCCCACTAAGGCCAACGCCGACAACCTGTCTGAAGTGTTGACAGACCTTGTTCGGAAAGGAGGTCTATCAGAGGTCAGGTTTGAGCCCATCCCCCTACCGTAACCCTCCACCTCACCGAACAGGGTGCCACCCTGCGTCTCTCCCAGGGCCGCCTGCGGGTGGAGCTCGACCGGCAAGCATTGGCTGAGCTACCAGCCCGTAATTTGTTGTCCCATGGCATCTTCCTCAAACCAGCCACACCACCCCATAGGGCGGCAGACTGCCGGCGAAGTATTTGCCGCTAATCAGGTCGCGCCCCACCCGCCGGATGGGCTGGGGCCGGTTGGTCACGTTGATGTAGCAGCCCACCTGCCGCTCGCGGTAGCCCCGGATGATGCGCAGCACCTCTTTGGACTCCATCACCACCTGGGGCGCGTTGGGGTGGAAGGCTGGGTGGGAAGCCCGCACCTTGAGCAGGTGGGTAAAGCGGGCCAGCACCTTGCGGGCGCGCGAGTGGGGGTTGGAGAGCAGCCCAGCCAGCTCCGGCCCGGTGAACTTGTGCCGGTTGAGGCGGCGGTTGATCCCGCTTTCTTGCAGGCCCGCGTGGTCGGAGGGGGAACCGAAGAGGCTGTGGATGTAGACCCCCGGCACCCCCTGCAGGCTCAGGAGAACGGCATGGGCTGCCAGGAAGCGG
>AXWR01000026.1 GCA_000482765.1 Meiothermus taiwanensis DSM 14542 | reverse complement strand
TGGGGATAGAGCTTTTTGTTTTGCCGCCGAGGAGTCCGAAGCTGAACGGGATGGTAGAGCGGCTGCAGCGGACGTTTCGGGATGAGTTTTACACGCGGGCTTTACCGCTGGGGATAGAGGCTATTCAAGGGGAGCTGGAGGGTTATCTGGAGCACTACAACCTGCACCGGCCGCACATGGCCCTGGGGGGGTTGGCGCCGGTGGAGTACCTGGCTAAGCTACAGGAGGTGTCGGTTCCCCTGGAGTCTCAAATGTATTGACCGATTACATCACCTTGACCTGGCCGCTGGCAGCCCAGTATCATCGAGTTGATCGGCTAGGGGTGCCCCTGTAGGGGCTGAGAGCAGGGAAAACCCTGTAACCCTTGGAACCTGATCCGGTTAGTACCGGCGGAGGGAAGCCCATGGAGAAATCCCTACAACCTGATGTGCGCCTTGCTCCTGACCCTTGGCCGGTTCAGGAGGTGGTTTTTTGCACGGGAAACTATATCTGGTAGCGACCCCACGCCCCGGTCAAACCCAGACGGAGCTGCTGCACCGCCTCGAGGCGGCCCTGGAGGGCGGGGTGGATCTGTTGCAGCTACGGGCCAAGAACCTCGAGGCCCAGGCCATCCTGGCCCTGGGGGAGAGGTTACGAGCGCTGTGCGTGCGTTACCGGGTGCCGCTGGTCATCAACGACCGCCCCGATCTGGCGGCTCTGCTGGAAGCCGACGGGGTGCACCTGGGGCAGGGGGATCTGAGCGTGGCCCAGGCCCGGCGCTTTTTTGCGGGCTGGATCGGGCGCAGCACCCATGAGCCCGCGCAGGCCCTGCGGGAGCAGGCTGCGCTCGAGGGCAGCCCGGGCTACCTTTCGGTGGGGCCGGTCTGGGAAACCCCCACCAAGCCAGGGCGGCCGGCGGCGGGCCTGGCCTACGTGCGGTGGGCCGCGCAAAACCTCCGGCTGCCCTGGTTCGCCATAGGCGGCATCGACGAGCACACCTTACCCAGGGTGCTGGAGGCCGGCGCCCGCCGGGTGGCGGTGGTGCGGAGCATCTTGGATGCGCCCGATCCCGAGAGAGCCGCAAGGCAGATGCGGAGGTGGCTGGATGGTCTGGATTAACGGCAGGGCCGTGGAGGCCGAAGGAAAGAGCCTTGGTGAGATGGTGGAGGCGGTATGCCGCCAACAGGGAGTTAACCCCGAGGCGGTCGTGGTCTTGCTCAACGAAGAGATCTGGGGCAAAGGCCGCTGGCCGGATCGCACCCTGGTGACGGGGGACGTGGTGGAGATCGTGACCTTGATGCAGGGGGGCTAACCATGAACGCACTGATAATCGCAGGGCAGCGCCTGAACAGTCGCTTGCTCGTAGGCACGGGCAAGTACCGCGACTTCACACTGATGCGGGAGGCCCTCGAGGCCTCCGGGGCCGAGGTGGTGACCGTCTCCATCCGGCGCGTCGAGGCAAAGGCCCCCGGGCACCAGGGTCTGCTGGAAGCCCTGGACTGGCAGCGCTACCGAGTGCTGCCCAACACCGCCGGGGCCCGCACCGCAGCCGAAGCCCTGCGCCTGGCACGGCTGGGGCGGGCGCTTACAGGCAGCGACTGGGTCAAGCTGGAGGTCATCCCCGATCCCACCTACCTGCTGCCCGACCCAGTGGAAACCTGGCACGCCGCAGAAATTCTGGTGCAGGAGGGCTTCGTGGTGCTGCCCTATATCGCCCCCGATCCGGTGCTGGCGCAGCGGCTGGCCCGGCTCGGTTGCGCCACCGTGATGCCCCTGGCCGCCCCCATCGGCTCGGGGCAGGGCCTCAGGAACCGGGCCATGCTGGAGATTTTCGCCCAGCAGCGCGCCCACTTACCACCCATCGTGGTGGACGCCGGGCTGCGCTGGCCCTCGGAGGCTGCCGGGGCCATAGAGCTGGGAGCCGACGCAGTGCTGGTCAACACCGCCATCGCCGAGGCCCAGGATCCCGTGGCGATGGCCGCCGCCTTCCGGCTGGCTGTTGAGGCGGGGCGCCGGGCCTACGAGGCCGGGCCCATGCCCGAGCGCCCTACCGCCAGCCCCTCCAGCCCAGCCCAGGGCGTGCCCCTGCCACAACCGGAGCTGCCCCTATGAGCGAGGTGGCGGTGGTGGGGGGTGGCATCATCGGCAGCCTTATCGCATACCGGCTGGTGCGGGCGGGCCTCGAGGTCACCCTCTTCGAGGCGGGCAAGGAGGGCCAGGCCACCCGGGCCTCGGCAGGGATGCTGGCCCCCGACGCTGAAGGGCTCTCTGGGGAGGTGCGGGCCTGGGCCGAGGAGGGCCTGGCCGAGTACCCCAGTCTGGTCGCGGAGCTCCGCGAGAAAAGTGGGGTGGAGGTTCCCCTGATCCTGGGAGGGGTCTGGCCGCTCGAGCACCCCCCCGCGGGCTGGGAAGCCCTGGCCCACCACCGCCCCCAGCCGGGGGGGTACACCGACCCGGTTCGGCTTTTGGAGGCGGCCCAGAAGGCCTTTTTGCGCCTGGGAGGGCGGATCGAGCGGAAGGAGGTCACGGGCCTCTCAGAGGGTTGGGTCGAGACTGCCAGCCGGCGCCTCCCGGCCCGCTGGGTGGTCATCGCCTGCGGGGCCTGGGCGGGGCGGTTCGGGCTGGAGATCCACCCCCTCAAAGGGGAGGCCCTCCGCCTGGCCGCCCCACCCCCGCCGGGCCCGGTCTTTGTAGGAGAAGGATACGCCCTGCCACGGAACGGACAGACCTACCTGGGGGCTACCCAGCGGGAGACCTGGCGGCCCGGGGTGGAGCCGGAGGGGCTGGCCTGGCTCGAGCGCTACCGGGCCGAGGCCTTCCCACCCCTCAGAGGGGCCCCCATCCTGGAGAGTTACTGGGGCTACCGTCCGGCGGGCCGGCTTACGGTGGGGCCGGTTGCACCGGGTGTGCTGGCGGCTGTGGGGCACCGGCGCAACGGCATCCTGCTGGCCCCGGCCACCGCCCGCCGGGTGGCCGAGATGGTACTGGACTTGTGGAAGACACCCCGATAGATAGCCAAAGGAGCCAACATGACCCAACTGGAAGCCGCCCGCAAGGGCATCGTTACCGAAGCCATGGCCTATGTGGCCCAGTCCGAGGGGCTCGAGCCGGAGTTCGTGCGAGAGCGCGTAGCCGCCGGGCGGGTGGTCATCCCCGCCAACCCCAACCACCGCACCCTGACACATTTCACCGCCATTGGCGAGGGGATGCGGGTAAAGGTCAACGCCAACCTGGGCACCTCCTACGACTTCGTCGACCCCGAGCAGGAGGTGCAGAAAGTCCGGGCCGCCATCGAGGCGGGGGCCGATGCCGTGATGGATCTCTCCACCGGGGGCGACCTGGCCCAGATCCGCAAGATGACCCTGGAGGCCAGCAGCGTCCCGCTGGGCACCGTGCCGATCTACGAGGCCGAGTTCCGGGCAGCCCGGCGCAAGAGCGTCTTCGACATGACCCCCGACGAGCTGCTGACGGTAATCGAAGAGCACGGCCGCTCGGGGGTGGACTACATCACCATTCACGCGGGGGTGACCCAGGAAAGCCTGCGCCGTTACCGGAATAGCTCGAGGGTCACCGGCATCGTCTCGCGGGGGGGCGGGCTGCTGGCGGCCTGGATGCTGCGCAACGAGCGAGAAAACCCCTTGTGGGAGCGCTTCGACGATGTGCTGGAGATCGCCCGCACCTACGACATGACCCTTTCGCTGGGCGATGGACTGCGCCCCGGCTCGCTGGCTGATGCCACCGATCGCCCCCAGATCCAGGAGCTGCTGCTGGTAGGCGAGCTGGTCGAACGCGCGCACCGGGCCGGGGTGCAGGTAATGGTGGAGGGGCCGGGGCATATTCCCCTGAACGAGATCCAGACCAACGTACAGATCCAGAAGAAACTGACCAATCACGCCCCCTTCTACATCCTGGGGATGCTCCCCGTGGATACCGCCGCAGGCTACGACCACATCGCCGGGGCCATCGGTGGGGCGGTTGCAGGCTGGCACGGTGCCGACATGCTGTGCTACCTGACCCCGGCCGAGCACCTGGGCCTGCCCACCGTCCAGCAGGTGCGCGAAGGGGTGATCGCCTTCAAGATCGCCGCCCATGCTGCGGATGTGGCCCGGGGGCACCCAGGGGCCCTCCTGCGCAACCGTCAGATGAGCCAGGCCCGCTACGCCCTGGACTGGGAACGCCAGTTCGAGCTGTGCCTCTTCCCCCAGGAGGCCCGCCGGCTCTACGAGACCCGCGCCACCCGCACCAAGGCTTGCAGTATGTGCGGCCCCTTCTGCCCGATGAACCTGGTCGAGGCGGTGCTGCGCGGCCAGGCCCGCGCGCGCGACCTCGAGCCGGCCTGAACCCCTGGAGGCCCCGGTGTCCTTTCCCATCGCCCTCACCATCGCCGGCAGCGACCCCAGCGGGGGGGCCGGCCTCCAGGCCGACCTCAAAACCTTCCAGCGCTTTGGGGTCTACGGCATGAGCGTGGTCACCGTGCTGACCGTGCAGAACACCCTGGGGGTGCGCGAGGTGGTGCCCCTGGAGCCCGGCCTGGTCGTGCGGCAGCTCGAGGCCGTGCTGCAAGACCCGGGGGCCCAGGCCATCAAAACAGGGGCCTTGGGGGATGCCGCCATCGTGCAGAGCATTGCCCCGCTCCTGGCCCAGGCCAACCTGCCGCTGGTGGTAGACCCTGTGCTGGTGGCCAAAAGCGGCGACCGGCTGCTAACAGAGCAGGCCCTCGAGGCCCTCAAAGCCGAGCTATTCCCCCTCGCCACGCTGCTCACCCCCAACCTGCCCGAGGCCCGGGCCTTGCTGGGCCAGCCCATCCGCGATCTGGCCGAGGCCCGCGAAGCCGCCCGGCTGCTGGGGCGCCTGGGGCCTAAGGCCGTGCTGCTCAAAGGCGGTCACCTAGCAGGGGAAGAGTCCACCGATGTGCTATGGGACGGCCACGAGCTACACCTCTTTACCGCCCAGAAAATTCCCTCGAGCCACACCCACGGAACCGGCTGCACCCTTTCCGCCGCAATTACCGCGTTGCTGGCGAAAGGGGTCGGGCTGCTCGAGGCCGTGGCTCGAGCCAAGCGCTTCGTATCCCGGGCCATTGCCACGGCCCCGGGCATCGGACAGGGCATTGGGCCGCTCAACCACTGGGCGGGGGAGTGGCCGGATTAGCTACCAGCGCCTTCTACGAGGAGTCGAACCACCCGGGCCAGGACGGCTGCGGCCACCTCGCCCTTGGTCATGAGGGGCAGGGGCTCAACCACCCCGCCGGGTAGCAGCAGGAGGACGCGGTTGGTGTCCACAGCGAAACCGGCATCGGGGGCGCTGATATCGTTGGCAACGATCATGGAGAGATTTTTGCGCTCGAGCTTGTCCTGCGCGTTTGCCAGAAGCTGCTCGCTCTCGGCGGCAAAACCCACCACCACCGCTGGCCGGCCCAACCGCCGGCGCGCCTCAGCCACAGCCAGCAGGATGTCGGTGGTGGGCTCGAGTTCGAGCGGGGGTGGGGTCTCCCGCTCCTTCTTGATCTTGTGGGCCCGCACCTGGCGGGGCCGGAAGTCGGCCACCGCGGCCGCCATGATCAGCACGTCGGCCTCCTGGCACAGCCTCAAAACCGCCTCGGCCATCTGAGCGGCGGTTTCCACGTCGGTGCGCTCGGCCCCGATGGGGGTGGGCAGGGCGGCGGCCGTAGCCCCCACCACCAGGCTGACCCGGGCCCCCAGATCCAGCGCAGCCTGGGCCAGGGCAAAACCCTGCTTGCCCGAGGAGCGGTTGGTGAGATAGCGCACCGGGTCGAGGGGCTCCTGGGTGCCACCCGCGCTTACCACCACGTGTTTCCCCGCCAGAGGGCCAGCACGGCCCAGGGTTAGGCGGATGTGCCCCAGGATCTCGGCCGGCTCGAGCATCCGCCCCAGCCCCACCAGACCCGAGGCCATGCGGCCTTGAGCGGGGCCCAGGATCTGCACGCCCCGGCGGCGCAGGGTCTCGAGATTGGCCTGGGTGGCGGGGTGCTCAAACATGCCACCGTCCATGGCAGGGGCCACCAGCACGGGACAACGCGCAGCCAGGGCAGTCAGGGTGAGCAGGTTGTCGGCCTGGCCCTGGGCCAGCTTGGCCAGGGTGTGGGCGGTGCAGGGGGCGATCACCAGCAGGTCGGCACCCTCCCCCAACCCCACATGGAGCACGTGGGCATCGTCCTCCCACAGGCTGGTGTGGGTCTTGCGCCCGGTAAGAGAGGCAAAGGTGAGCGGCGTGATGAAGCGCTCGGCCCCCTCGCTCAGAATTACATCCACCAGGGCCCCAGCCTGGGTGAGCTTGCTGGCCAGGTCGGCGGCCTTGTAGGCGGCGATGGAGCCGCTCACACCCAGAACGATGCGCTTGCCCTGCAGGGGGTTCATCGGTTGAGCTCCCAGATGATGCGCAAGCCATCGAGGGTCAGCCAGGGGGCGATAATCTCGATAACCGGCGTTTCCTGCGCGATGAGTTCGGCCAGGCCGCCCGTCCCGATGACCTTCATCTGGGGGCCGAGTTCGGCGCGGAAGCGGGCCACCATACCCTCAACCAGGCCCACGTAGCCAAACAGCAACCCCGACTGCATCGAGTGCACGGTGTTGCGCCCAATGGCCGTAGGAGGCCGCTTGAGTTCAACCTTGGGCAGCTTGGCGGCCCGCTGGAACAGGGCCTCCGAGGCGATCCCGATGCCCGGCGCGATGGCACCCCCCAGGTAATCCCCCTCGGCGGTGATGGCATCGAAGGTGGTGGCCGTGCCAAAATCCACCACGCAGGCCGGGCCACCGTAAAGCTTGTGCACCGCGGCGGCATCCACGATGCGATCGGCGCCCACCTGCGAGGGGTCGTCGTAGCGCACCCGCACCCCGGTCTGGAGGCTCGAGTCCACCACCAAAGGCTTCTGCCCCAGGTAGTCCTGCACGGCCTGAACCAGCGTCGCGGTCAGGGGCGGTACCACCGAGGCCAGCACCACCGCGTCCACCTGGGTAGGCTTGTACCCGCTAAAGGCAAGCAGGTTGACCAGGGTGATGCCGTACTCGTCGGGCATGCGCTGGGTATCGGTGGAGATGCGCCAGCGCGGCCCCAGTTGCTCGCCCTGGTAGAGGCCCAGGGTAATGTTGGTGTTGCCAATGTCGATGGCTAGCAGCATAAAACCTCCTCTCAGACAAGCCTATCCGACTGCGTCCACCGGTGAAGGATTCAAGCGAAACTGGTATTAGAAGATCGCTTTACCGATTAGACGATTTTTACCGGAGCGGGCCCCCAACCGTGCTGAAGGGTGGCCCTGGATAACCTGCCTACAGGCGATGAACATCCTGATAGATATTACCCCCTACGGCCAGTTTTGACCGCACCCGCTACAGGGTCGGACGCAGCAGGCGATCAAAAAGCACAGCCGCGTGGGGCTCGAGGCTTTCGGTCATCCAGCGGCGCAGGGTTTTCTCCAGAACAGGCGGGTCATCGATCGCGTAGATGTGCTGCAAGCGCTCGAGGGCTGAGGCAGCCCCGCGTCCCATGTATTCCTTAAGCACCTCCTGCGCCGCATGCCAGATCACGTTCAGCCGAAGGCTTCGTTGGGTCTCATCCTCCTGCCGGGCCAGCTCGAGCAGATCAAGCGGCGCCTGGCTGGGGGCCTGCACCAGGTGCAGAACCCCCTCGGCGAAGTGCTCCGGAAGCAGCGCATCAAAAAGATACCGCCCCCGAGCTAAAAACCAGGCCCGGCCCACCAGGCCGTCCTCGTGCACCAGCGCACCAGTAAACTGCTCCTGCACCAGCAAACGCGTCAGGTCTTCAGCCGCCATACCACGGGCCGCCACCCCGCTCATGCGCAACGACCCCTGGGTAAGGGCCACCAGGGGGGGCAGGTCATCGGGCTGCAGCCGGTAGATGGAAATGGTGGCCAGGTTCAGCTCACGCTGCAAAGCCCGGTAGGCCACGGTGCCGGTAAGGTGGCCGTAGGTGGCCTGCCGCCAGGCCTCCAGGAGCCGCCCCCGATAAAAAACCAGCCAGCCCCGTTCCTCGCCGGAGAAGCGGGCCAGCAGGTAACCGGAAAAGCCATCCTCCCGCAGCCGCTCAATCAGCGCTGGGGCTAACAAGCCACCCGGCACGCGCTCGACCAGAGGATCATGGGGCCACAGCGCATCGAGCAGAGAACCCATCAAAGAGGGCGAGATGCACTCGAGCAAACCCCGGTGCGCGCTCACAGCATCCCCTGCCCCGGCGGCTTCGACAGACCAGCAAACCTTCCCCAATTGGCTGCGCACCCAGCCCACAACAGGCCTGTAAACCTAAGGGCATGCCTGGAGCAGGTTAGCAGAAAACACCACCGCATACGTCAGGAGGCCGCCACGATCCTACCCAAAGACCGGCATCCTCAGGTGGGGTCAAAGCGCTAAGCAAAGCCCAAAGAATGGAGTCGGCCACTCGCCAGTAGTATAGCCTGATCCGGCGGTTTTTGCCGCTAAGACCCCTCCCTCCGCCCAACATGAGGGTATGATGACGAGGACCACCGCCACGGCGGGAGCACTATGTCTGGCGATACCGTATATGTTCAAGTTCCGGCAACTCTGGCGAATCTCGGTTCGGGCTTTGATGCGCTAGGGGTGGCGCTCGATCTGTACCTCGAGGTTCACGCCACCCCTGCCCGTACCAACGAGCTGCACTACACCGGCCAGGGACAGGTGCCCAACACCCCGGATAATCTTATCCACCAAGGCTACCGGGCCGCCTGGCAGTCCCTGGGCGAGCCTGACCCGCCGCCCCTGGCGGTCTGGGCCCACAATCCGATTCCCCTGGCCCGGGGCATGGGCAGCAGTTCAGCAGCCCTGGTTGCGGGTGCAGCCCTGGCCGATGCCTTTTCAGGGGGGCGGCTCGGGCTGGATGGCATCTTTCGGGTAACTGCCAGCCTGGAAGGCCACCCCGACAATGTGGCCCCGGCGGTCTACGGCGGCTTTGTGGCCGCGCTGGCCGACCCCCCCCTGGCCCTGCCCATGCCTTCGCCCAAGGGGCTGCGCTTTGTGCTGGGTGTTCCCCCCTACGAGGTGCCGACACCGCTGGCCCGGGCCGCTCTGCCCAAAACCATTCCCTACGCCGATGCCATCTTTAACCTGGCCCGCAGCGCGCTCTGGCCTGCAGCCCTCCACACGGGGCGTTGGGAGGCCTTGCGGGAAGCCGCCAAAGACCGCCTGCACCAGCCCTACCGCGCACATCTGATGCCGGGCCTCGAGGCCGCCCTCGAGCGGATCTATGCCGCGGGGGCCCTGGCCGCCTTTGTGGGCGGGGCTGGGCCTACCCTGGCCGCCCTGAGCGAGGCGCAGCATATCGAGGCCATTCGGCAGGCCATGCAAGACTATGTGGGGCAGGGCTTCACGCTGGTGCTCGGCCTGGGAGAAGGGTTGCGATGGAAGGTAGCTTCGATACCATCCCGCTAAGCGACGTGCTTCAGATGATCCACGCCAGCCGTGGAACGGGGGTTCTGCACCTCAAAACCCATCTGCTTCCCCTGAAATTGCACTTCATGCTCGGCGAGGTGGTCGGTGGCAGCATCCTGGACTGGGAAGGCTTTGAGGCCATCGCCACCTTTCCACTCCACCCCGAGCAGGGTCAGTTCCGGTTTGAAGGCGGTCGGGTGCAGGGGGTTCCGCTTATGCCGTTCAAAGTTTTTGTGGGCGAGTGGGCCCGTATGAACGACCAGTGGGCCCGCTTCCGCAGCGTGCTGGACTCCCCTAGCCGGGTGCTGGAGACACCCCGGCCTGTGGAACCTTTTGCCGTCTTTGTGGGGGGCAAGAGCGTCCGGGCGGCTGCCAAAACCTGGGGGGTTCCGCTGATCATTGCCGCCGAACGGGCTTGGCGAGGGCTGCGGGAGGGCGACCTCACCAAGCTGCGCAAGTATGCCTGGTTCGCGCTACGCATCCGCCACCCTTCGGCCCGGCGCACCCAGGCCGGTATACGCAATCCCAACGACATGACCGTGCTACTCGACGGCAGCCGCAACCTGGGCGAGCTCATTCAGGCCGGTCTCCCCATCGCCAAGGTTCGGGCCTACCTGCTCGAGCGTATCGCCAACGGGGAACTCGAGGTTCCGGGTAGGGGCTGGATCCTACGCGACCTGCTCTGGGAGATCGAGGCCGAACAGGCCGCCCAGAAGTAGCGGGGTTCCCTCAAACCCCGGCCCTGCGAAAAGCCTCCCCAACCAGGGCCTTGGCCTCCTGCACCACGCGCTCGAGGTGCGCCTCCCCGCGGAAGCTTTCGGCATAGATCTTGTACACGTCCTCGGTGCCGGAGGGCCGGGCCGCAAACCAGGCGTTCTCGGTGACCACCTTGAGGCCCCCGATGGGCTCGCCATTCCCGGGGGCCCGGGTGAGCTTGGCCAGGATGGGCTCGCCGGCCAGCTCGGTAGCGGTCACCAGCTCAGGCGAAAGGTTGGCCAGCACCTTTTTCTGGGCGCTGTTGGCCTCGGCATCGATGCGGGTATACACAGAGGTGCCAAAGCGGGCCTCGAGGGCGCGGTAGTGCTGGCTGGGGGATTGGCCGGTTCTGGCCAGCATCTCGGCGGCCAGCAGGCCCAGGAGGATGCCGTCCTTGTCGGTGCTCCAGGCCGAGCCGTCCATGCGCACGAAGGAGGCCCCGGCGCTCTCCTCCCCCCCAAACCCCAGGCTTCCATTCAGGAGCCCTTCCACAAAGTATTTGAAGCCCACCGGCACCTCCACCAGCCGGCGGCCCAGGCCCTGCACCACCCGGTCAATCATGCTGCTGCTGACCAGGGTCTTCCCCACCCCCATACCGGCGGGCCAGCCGGGGCGGTTTTGATACAGGTAGTGGATAGAGACCGCCAGGTAGTGGTTGGGGTTCATCAGGCCGTCCGGGGTCACGATGCCGTGCCGGTCGGCGTCGGGGTCGTTGCCAACGGCCACGTCGAACCTGTCCTTGAGGCCGATCAGCGAGGCCATGGCGTAGGGCGAGGAGCAGTCCATGCGGATCTTCCCGTCTTTATCCAGGGTCATGAAGGCAAAGCTGGGGTCGATCCGTTCGTTCACCACCGTCAGCTCGAGGCCATGCTCCTCGGCGATGCGCTGCCAGACCCGTAGCGAGGAACCGCCCAGCGGGTCTACCCCAATCCGGACACCCGCGGCCTTGATGGAGGCGATATCCACAATGCTTTCCAGCTGGCGCACATAGGGCGTGACAAAATCGAAGGCCCGCACCGCCTCCAGGGCCCGGCTGAGGGGCCAGCGTTTTACCTCGGCCAGGCCGCCCTGCAAAATCTGGTTGGCCCGTTCCTGGATCGCCCGGGTCACGCCGGTATCGGCGGGGCCGCCGCTCGGGGGGTTGTATTTGAAGCCGCCGTCCTGGGGGGGGTTGTGGCTGGGGGTGATCACGATGCCGTCGGCCAGGCCGCCGCTCCGATGGCGGTTGTACTCCAGGATGGCGTGCGAGACCAGGGGGGTGGGGGTGTAGCCCCGCCCCTCCTCCACCCAGACCTCCACCCCGTTGGCGGTGAGCACCTCCACCGCGGTAATCCAGGCCGCCTCGGAAAGCGCGTGGGTATCCATGCCCATAAAGAGCGGCCCGGTAATTCCTTGCCCGGCCCGGTACTCCGCCACCGCCTGGGCGATGGCCAGGATGTGGGCCTCGTTGAAGGTGCCGGCCAGGGAGGTGCCCCGGTGGCCGCTGGTACCAAAGGCCACCTGCTGGGCCGGGTTGTGGGGGTCGGGTTTTATAGCATAGTAGCTGCTCACCAGCCGGGGAATGTTGACCAGAAAACTGTGGGGCGCGGGTTGGCCGGCCAGGGGGTGTAGGCTCATAACGCCTCCTTCTGCCAGGAGTCTACGCATGGGTAGGGTTGGTTTGTCAATGCGAAAGGATCAGGCCTGGGCTATCTCCTGGCCCCTGTGCAGGGCTTCGATCCTGTCCACCACATACTCGGCAAAGGGCATGGCGGCCGTCCAGGCCGGTGAGATGGCGTTGAGCACGTGCAGGCCCTCACGGTTGCCCTCGAGCAAAAAGTCCATCACCAGCTTTTTTTCCTGGTGGTCGTAGAGCTGGGCGCGGATGCCGGGGCGGCCCCAGGTGCGGTAGTTTTCCAGCTTCACCCCTTCCAGGAGGGCCGCGGCCTGCTGTACGAGATAGGCCCTGGAGTACTTTTTGATCTCTTCCAGGGCCAGGCCGCGGAAGTTGAAGTCGTTGCGCAAGAACAGCATGGCCTCGTCGCGCAGGATCGAGAGGGCCTCGAGCGCATCGAAGCCCCGGAGCCCCTGGTAGTTCTCGCGCCAGAAAGCCGGAATGGCGGTGGGGCCAATTTTGGCCCGGCCGTCCACCGTCACCGTAAAGTGGACGCCCAAAAAGGTGTTGCGCAGGTCGGGCACCGGGTAGATGTTGGTTCTGAGCGCGCCCACCGGCTCCGAGCCGTAGAGGTACAGCCCCTTGAAGGGCAGGATGCGGTAGCGCAGCCCCACGCCAAAATCGTGCGCCACCCGGTCGGCGTGCAGCCCCGCGGCGTTGACCACAAAGCCCGCGCTATAGACCTCCTGGGGCGTGATGATGTCCCGGCCCCGCCGGCTTTGGTAGGGGCTGTCCAGGCAAATCTCGATGCCCTGGGCCTTACACTCGGCGGCGATGGCGGCCATGCACTCCCGGGGATCCACGGTGGCGGTGTTGGGCGACCACAGGGCCAGTTCGGTGGATTTTACCCGCGGCTCGATTTTTTTGGCCTCCTCGAGGGGGATCAGATAGGTCTCCACCCCGTTCAGGTCGCCCCGGCGCTTGAGTTCCTTTAGCCCCTCCACCTCCTGCTGGTTTTTAGCCACCACCAGCTTGCCGCAGCGGTTGATTTTGAGGCCCCGGGCCTCTATAAACTCCTTCCAGCGGGCGTTGCCCTCGCGGGTGAAGCGGGCCTTGAGCGAGTCGGCGGTGTAGTAAAAACCGGCGTGCAGCACCCCGGAGTTGCGCCCGGAGCCGTGCTGGGCCAGCTCTTTCTCTTTCTCCAGCACCACCACGCGGGCCTGAGCATCGCGCTTCTTGATCTCCAGGGCAATGGTCAGGCCCACGATACCCCCACCGATGATCAGGTAGTCGCAGGTTCTCATCCCTTTGCATTCTATCCCGCTGCAAAGTCGAACCCTGCGAGCCACAGGGCCGCCTCGAGGGTTGGTGGGGCTTATGAATTGACGATGCGCCGCGTGGGGTAGGGAATGGCGATCCCTTCGGCGTCGAGCCGCAGCTTGATGCGCCGGCGGAACTCCCTCCCGACGGCCCACTGCTCCTTGGGCTTGGTGTTGAACAAAACCCGGATCAGGATGCCCGAGTCGGCCAGTTGCTGGATGCCCAGGGTCTCGGGCGGCTGGTCGGTGAACTTGTCGCGCCACGCGGGGTCGGCGTAAAAGGCCTCGGCTTCCGAGCGCACCACCTCGAGGGCCCTGTCAACCGGCGTCTCGTAGGCCACCGAGACGTCCACCACCGCGCGGGCCCAGTCGCGGCTCATCACCGTAACCTGCTGGATGGTGGAGTTGGGGATGAAGTGCACCCGGCCCTCCAGGTCGCGCAGCACCGTAATGCGCAGGTTGAAACGCTCCACCCCCCCGGAAAGCTGGCCCACGGTAATCACGTCGCCCACCCCGTACTGGTCTTCCAGCAGGATAAAAAAGCCGTTGATCACATCGCGGATCAGGTTCTGGGCGGCCAGCGAGATGCCCAGCCCCACCACCCCGGCCCCAGCCAGCAACGCCGTGACGTTCAGGCCTAGGTTGGACAGGGCAAACAGCACCCCTAGGGCGATAATCAGCACCTTCAAGACCGACTCGAGCACGCTCTTGAGGGTTTGTAGCCGCACCTGCTCCCGGCTAAACTCCCCCGACCCCACCGGAACCCGTTGCAACAGCCGGGGCACCAGGCGCAAAGCCAGCGAGGTCGCGCCCAGGATCAGCAGCACGGCCAGCCCGCGCTCCCCCAGCCAGCCGAAGAGCACCTGGCCCCAGGCGTAGAAGGGCTCGAGGCGCACCTGCCAGACCTGGGCCCCCAGGGCCGCTATCATGGCGGCGGTGAAGCCCCACCACAGCCAGCCGATGTAGCGCAGGTAGCGGTCGTCGCGGGTGTCGGGGGTCAGTCGGGCCAGCCAGCCCACCAGGCCGGCCCCGGCCCGCCCTACCCAGAAACCCAGAATTAGCAAGCCAACACTGATCAAAACACGCAGCCAGAGACTCGATATCTCCACGCTTCCCCCTCCTATCCAGCCAAGCGGGCCATGCCGGCCCGCACCCGCTCCACCAGGCCGGCCTCCACCACACCCCTGGCTTTGCGAATCGCGCTCAGCACCGCCCGCCCATCGGCGGAGCCATGCCCGATAAACACCGGGCCCTCCACCCCCAGCAGGGGCATAGCCCCGTACTCGGCGGGGTCCATTTTGGCCCGCAGGCTTTGCAGGGCCGGGCGCACCAGCAAGGCCCCCAACCGGGTCAAGAGCGAACCCCCGCTCAAAGCCTCGCGAATCCACTTAAAGATGGTGCGGGCCTCACCTTCGGAGAGCTTGAGCACCACGTTACCGGTGTAGCCATCGCTCACCACGATATCGGTGGTGCCTTTGAAGATGTCGCGCCCCTCCACGTTGCCGTAGAAGCGCAGGCCCGGCGCGGCCTTGAGCAGGGGAAAGGTTTGCAGGGTGAGTTCGTTGCCCTTGTGCTCCTCCTCCCCAATGGAAAGCAGCCCCACGCTGGGCTCCGCAATCCCCTGGGCCTGGGCATAGGCCGTGGCCATCACCGCAAACTGCACCAGCCACTCGGGCTTGCAGTCCACGTTGGCCCCGCCGTCGGTCAGAAAGGTGCGCCCTTTTTCGCTGGGCAGCTCGATCAGCAGGGTGGGCCGATCCACCCCCCGGATGCGCCCCAGGTTGAACAGGGCCGAGGCCAGCGTGGCCCCGGTGTGCCCCATGGCCACCACCGCCGAGGCCTCGCCCTGCTTGACCAGCTCCATGCAGACGTTGATGGAAGCCCGGCGCTTTTTGCGCACGTCGGTGGCCTGGTCGTGCATGGTGATGTACTCGGGGGCCTCCACAATGGGCAGATCCCCCCCCTGCTTTCGGAGTTCCTGCTGCAAAACAGCCGTGGGGCCTACCAGCACCACCGGGATTCCCTGTCTGTGGGCCAGCAGGGCACCTTCTACCGTAACTTTGGGGGCATGGTCGCCCCCCATGGCGTCGAGGGCAATCGGTCTCACACCCTGGATTTTACGCCCTGGGCCGGAGGCGGGGCGCAGCTACCCCGCCGGATCAGCCGTCCAGGAAAGCGCTTGCGCACCACCTTATCCAGGGTTTGGTTCTCGATGGCCTCGAGCACGATTTCCACCGCCACCTGCCCCATGGCCTCCACCGGCTGCTCGATCACATCCAGGGGCGGGGTGACCAAAGCCGTCCAGGAGTAGTTATCGAAGGTGAGCAGGGAGACATCCTGGGGTATGCGCAGCCCCAGCTCCTTCAGGGCCCGAAAAGCCCCGGCGGCCTCGCTTCCGGTCAGCGAGAACAGCGCGGTGGGTGGTTCGGGCAGCCGCATGAGTTCCAGGGTGAGGTGGTAGGCCGCCTCCTCGCTGCGCTCAATCACCCGCTGGTACTCGGGTATTGGGGCCAGCCCCACCGCCTGCATGGCCTCCGGAAAGACCCTCGAGCGCTCGTCGGGGGTGATCACAGGGTGGTAGTCGCCCAGCGTGGCGATGCGGCGGTGGCCCAGGTCGTAGAGGTACTTCACCCCGGTAAACACGCACTGCCGCCCGTCCAGCATCACATAGCTAAAGGGGCTGTTGGGATAAAAGTGGTCGATTTCCAGGATGTAGGTTCCCCGTTTGTGCATCTGTACCAGGTAGTCGAGGTTGGGGGAACCGAAGGCCGAGCGAATGATCAGGCCGCTCACCCGTTGACCACGAAACATCTTGAGGTGCTGGAGTTCGATACCGGAATCGTACTCGCTGTCGGCAACCATCAGAGCGTAACCCCTAGCCCGCGCTTGACGGGCAATGCTGCGGATGAGTGCAGCAAAAAAAGGCTCGATGATGTTGCCGACCATCAGCCCTAGGGTCTGGGTACGGCCCCGCCGTAGGCTGCCCGCTACTTGATCCGGTTCGTAACCCAGTTCCTCGATGGCCTTGCGCACCCGCGCCAGGGTCTCGGGGGCTAGTCGATGGGGCTCGTGGATCGCGCGCTTGGCCGTGGTAGGAGCCACACCCGCCCGCTTGGCGACATCCAGGATATTGGCCACGTGACCATTATAACAAAATCAGGCCTTGACAAAAGTGCATTCGACATTTACTCTTATGGACACGAGACCATAAGCAGTCAGAAGAGAAAAGTGCTATCTCTTTTGGATGTTCTTTTTGCTAAAAATGGACACGTGACCATCAGCTCTGGAACGATACATCAATCATGAAACCACTGGTGATTGGCTTAGATTTTGGCACCGAGTCGGCACGGGCTTTGCTGCTCGACCTTGATAGCGGTCTGGAGCTGGCCGTTGCGGTTGAGCCTTATCCCCACGGGGTCTTGACCCACCGCCTTCCCTCCGGGCAGCCTCTGCCCGAGCTGTGGGCGTTGCATCATCCCGCCGATTATTTGCAGGTGAGCCAGGTTCTTCTGCAAAAGATGCGGTTTGAGGCCTACAAATCGGACGGCGAGATAGTGGGGCTTGGCATCGATACCACCGCCTCCAGCCCCCTCCCCACCGATGCTCTGGGCACTCCCCTGGCCCTCAAAGAGGGCTTCGAGCATCAACCGCACGCTTACTTGAAACTCTGGAAACATCACGCCGCTGAACCTTATGCCCAGGCCATCAACCTGGCCCATCCAGGGTTCTTGCAGATGTACGGCGGCACAACCAGCGCGGAATGGTCACTGGCCAAAGCCTGGCAGGTGCTGGAGGAGGCCCCTGAGGTTTGGGAAGCCACGGCCCGCTGGATCGAGGTGGGGGACTGGCTGGTATGGCAGTTCACCGGCCAGGAGGTGCGCTCGAGCTGCCAGGCAGGCTACAAAGCCCACTGGCAGCCCACAGGCTACCCCGAGGCGGCCCAGCTCCGAGCCTTGCGGCCTGGCCTGGAAAGCTGGCTGGATAAGCTGGCCTGGCCCCATCCGGTAGGCCAGAAAGCGGGTGGCTTGAGCCAGGCCTGGGCCCAACACACCGGACTCCCCGCGGGAATTCCGGTGGCCACCGCCACCATCGACGCCCACGCCGCTGTGCCTGGGGTAGGTGTCCAGGAAAGCGGGGTTCTGGTGGCCATTCTGGGAACCTCGAGCTGCCATCTAACCCTGAGTAGAGCCGCCACCCCCGTCCCGGGCATTGCCGGTATTGTTGCGGATGGGATTCTTCCCGGCCTGTACGGCTACGAGTGCGGCCAGCCAGCCTCGGGGGACATGCTGGCCTGGTGGGTGCGCACCCTGGCCTGGGCCGGCCAGGTGCCCGAGAATCAGATTTTCGAACAGCTAAACCTCGAGCTCGCCCAGCGCACAGCCCGGCCTTCGGGCCTCTTGGCCCTGGACTGGTGGAACGGCTGCCGCACCCCCTTGATGAATGCAAGCCTGAAAGGCGCACTAAGCGGACTTGATCTGGCCACCGACCCCCCTCAAATCTACCAGGCTCTCATAGAAGCCACGGCCCTGGGCACCCGATGGGTCAAGGAAACCCTGGAGCGCGCGGTAGGTTCCTTGCCCAGGGTAGTGGTCACCGGGGGATTGTCCAAAATTCCCGCCATCGTACAGATCCTGGCCAACGTGCTGGGTTGCGAGGTAGAAGCCAGTTCTACCTCCCATGCCTCGGCCCGTGGAGCCGCTTTGTATGCCGCCATGGCTGCAGGATTTCCTCTGCCCCCTGCGCCTCCTGCGCATAGCTTTATCCCCAACTCCATGGCCTACCTGGATCTCTACCCTTCCTACCGATCGCTGGCTGAATACTTCGGCTTTGTTCAAACCAAGGAGGTGAGAAACTAGCTCAAACCCAACATCGGTATCGGCACAAAGCAGCCCAAACCCAAGGGAGGTACCCATGCGCTTTTGGCAAGTTTTTCTAGCCAGTACAGGCCTCTGGCTCTCCACGGCCCTGGCCCAAACCACCATCACCATCGCCACCGTCAACAACCCCGACATGATCACCATGCAAAAGCTCACCCCAGAGTTCGAGAAAGCCAACCCAGGCATCAAGCTCAACTGGGTGGTATTGCCGGAAAACGAGCTGCGCCAGAAGGTGACCACGGATATCGCCACCAACGCCGGCTCCTACGATGTACTGACCATCGGTACCTACGAAGCCCCTCTGTGGGGTAAGAACGGCTGGTTGGTGGAGATAAGCGGACTGCCAGCCTCGTACGACCTCGAGGACGTGCTCAAGCCGGTACGGGCCGGGCTCTCCTACCAGGGCAAGCTTTATGCATTGCCCTTCTACGCCGAGAGCTCCATGCTGTACTATCGCAAAGACCTGTTTGCCGCCAAGAGGCTCACCGTTCCAGCTCAACCCACCTGGACCCAGGCCATCAACTGGGCCCGGCAATTGCATAATCCCAGCGGGGGGGTTTACGGCATCTGCCTGCGGGGTCTGCCGGGGTGGGGCGAGAATATGGCCTTTATCACCACCTTGGTCAATACTTACGGGGGGCGCTGGTTCGACGAAAACTGGAGACCCCAGCTCACCAGCCCTGAGTGGAAGCGGGCTATTGGGCAGTACGTGGAGCTGGTCACTAAGTACGGCCCTCCGGGTGTCACCGGCAACGGCTTCACCGAGAATCTAACCCTGATGTCGGAGGGCAAGTGCGCCATGTGGATTGACGCCACCGTGGCGGCCGGCTACCTGTCTAACCCCAAGACCTCCAAGGTAGCTGACAAAATCGGCTTTGCCAAAGCCCCGGTAGCCGTCACCCCCAACGGCTCGCACTGGCTGTGGAGCTGGGCCCTGGCCATTCCCAAGTCCAGCAAGAAAGTGGAGGCCGCCAAAACCTTCATCGCCTGGGCCACCTCCAAGGAGTACATCGAGCTCGTAGGCCGCACCCAGGGCTGGGTTAGCGCACCTCCCGGCACCCGCTACTCCACTTACAACAACCCCAACTACCAGCGGGCCGCTCCCTTCGCCAAGGTGGTGCTGGACTCCATTAACACGGCCGACCCCACCAGGCCCACCCTCAAGCCTGTACCCTACACCGGCATACAGTTTGTGGGCATCCCCGAGTTCCAGGCCATCGGTACCCAGGTCGGGCAGTTTATCGCCGGAATCGTGGCCGGGCGAAGCAGCCTGGACAACGGACTGGCCCAGGCCCAGGCCGCTGTCGAGAAGCTGATGAAAGAAGCAGGCTACATCAAGTAAAGCCAGTCGGGGGCGGGTCTTCCAAACCCGCCCCCTAAAAGGTAACCATGACACACCATCGCGTCCTAACCAAGACACGTCCACAGGCTCTGCGGCCCAATTCCTTCTGGCTGCTCGGCCCGGCCGTTCTTTTGCTGATCGTCTGGACGCAGATTCCTTTTGCTCTCACCCTTTACCACTCCTTCCGTCGCTTCAATCTGCTCAACCCCGAACGCCAGGGCTTTGTGGGTCTCGAGAACTTCGCCTCCTTGCTGACCGACCCCATCTTCTGGACAGCCATCCTGAACACCTTGGTACTGGTGGGTTCGGTACTGCTGATTACGGTGGCCGTAGGGCTGCTGCTGGCAGTTCTTTTTTATCAAGAGTTTCCGGGTCGGGCTCTGGCGCGCACCCTGGCCATCTCGCCTTTCTTTGTGATGCCGGTGGTCTCGGCCCTGATCTGGAAAAACATGCTGATGCACCCCGTATATGGGCTCTTTGCCTGGATGGCCGAAAGCCTGGGACAGCGGCCCATCGACTGGCTGGCCACCTACCCCATGCCATCCATCGTGATGATGGTCTCCTGGCAGTGGATTCCCTTTGCCATGCTACTAATCCTCACCGGCCTGCAATCACTATCCAAAGAGCAGCTCGAGGCCGCCAAAATCGATGGCGCCAACGCCTGGCAGGAGTTCCGCTACATCGTGGTGCCTCACCTGGCCCAGACCCTGAGCGTGGTGGTGATGCTGGAGACTATCTTCTTGCTCACCATTTTTGCCGAGATCTACGCTTCGACCTCTGGCGGGCCGGGCCTTGCCACCACCACCCTGCCTTACCTCATCTACCTCAAGGCCTTTGGCGAGTACCGCATTGGGGTGGCCGCCGCGGGGGCGGTGTTTGCAGTAATTCTGGCCAATATCGTAGCTATCTTCGTTTTGCGCATGATTGGGCGCAACCTGCAAGGAGGACGGACATGAGCCAGGGCCAACGCATCCGCTGGGAGCTGACCTTGCTGGCCTACCTGGCCGCAGGCATCATGTTCTTTCCCATCTTCTGGCTCTTCCTCACCGGCTTCAAGAGCGAGGGCGATGCCATCGCCATCCCTCCCAAGCTGGTCTTTACCCTCACCCTCGAGAGCATACAGGAGGCCCTGACCCGCAGCGACTACGGCCTGCACTTTCTCAACTCGATCATCTCGGCTCTGGGCTCCACTGCCCTGGCCTTGATCCTGGCCATTCCGGCCGCCTACTCCATGGCCTTCTACCCCACCCAGCGAACCCAGGGCTTGCTGCTTTGGATGATCAGTACAAAAATGATGCCGCCGGTAGGCGTGATTATCCCGGTCTATCTGATCTTCCGCGACCTGCGCTGGCTGGACAACGTCTGGGCGCTGGCCCTGATTTATACGGTGATGAACCTGCCGGTGGTCATCTGGACCCTATACGCCTTTTTCCGCGAGGTACCCCACGAGATTATGGAGGCTGCTCGGGTCGACGGGGCCAGCATACCCCAGGAGCTCTTGCGGGTGCTGTTGCCACTTTCGGTCCCGGCCATTGCCTCAGCAGCCTTGCTAAGCATCATCCTGGCCTGGAACGAAACGTTTTGGAGCCTCAACCTCACCGCGGCCCAGGCCTCCCCCCTCTCGGTGTATGTGGCCTCCTTCAAAACCGCAGAGGGCCTGTTCTGGGCCAAGATGTCGGCCGCCTCGATGATTGCCATCCTGCCCGTAATGGTGATGGGCTGGCTGGCCCAGCGGCAACTGGTGCGGGGTCTAACTTTTGGTGCCATCAAATAACTCAACCCAGGAGAAATTGTTATGAAAGCCGCCGTGATTACCCGTCCCCGGAACCTCGAGGTTCAAGACCTCGCCCCCCCGTCCCCAGGCCCCAACCAGGTGCTGGTACGGGTAGGCGCTACCGGGGTCTGCGGTACCGATCTTCATCTTTTTGAGGGACACTTCCACGCTAAGCTTCCCCTGGTGCCCGGCCATGAAATTGCCGGGGTGATCGAGCAAGTGGGCCCTGGAGTGACCCAACTGCAAGAGGGACAGCTGGTGGCTCTGGATCCGGTAATCGCCTGCAAGCAGTGCTGGGCTTGCCGCCGGGGCCAACGGCAGCACTGTCTGCACTTCCAGGCCCTGGGGGTTACCCAGGCTGGTGGGTTCGCGCAGTATGTGCTGGCGCCAGCCGAAAACGCCTATCCGGTCAAGAACTTGAGCGCCGAAGAAGCCGCCTTCGCCGAACCGCTGGGGTGCGTGGCCTGGGGCCTTATACGCCTGCAACCACAGCCCGGAAGCAGCGCCCTGCTCTTTGGTGCGGGGCCCATTGGCCTGCTGTTGATGCAGGCCTTGCTCATCTCAGGGGCCAGCACGGTTACGGTGGTAGACCCGGTGGCCGAGCGGCTTGCTCTGGCCCAGCAGCTCGGCGCAACCCACACCGTGCAAAGCGGGCCCCGACTCGAACAAACCTTGCGCGAACTAGCCCCCCACGGCTTCGACATTGTGGCCGAGGCCACCGGCCATCCCCAGGTGGTGGAGGCCATGCCCGGTTACGCGGCGGTAGGCGGCAAACTGCTCGTCTTCGGTGTGGCCCCGGAGGAGGCCCGGATACAGATCAGCCCCTACGATCTCTTCCAGCGCGACCTCAGCCTGATAGGCAGCTTCTCCCTCAACGGCACCCTGCCCATCGCCCTGAACTGGCTGGAAACAGGCCGGGTGCAGGTGAAGCCGCTCATCAGCCACCGCCTGCCGCTGGAGGCGCTGGGCCAGGCCCTGGCCTACAAGGAGCAGCCGGGGCAGGGTCGGGCGCTCAAGGTGCTCATCATTCCTGAAGTGTAGGTGCACCCATGATACTGGATAAGTTCAAACTCGAGGATCGCCTGGCCGTGGTTACCGGGGGTGGTCGGGGCATTGGCCTGGCCATCAGCACCGCCCTGGCCGAGGCCGGGGCCCAGGTGGTCATCGCCGAGCTGGATGCGGAGGCAGGCCACCGGGCAGCACAAAACCTACAAAGCCAGGGGTTGCGGGCCGAGTACCGCCCCCTGGACGTAACCCAGTCGGCCCAGAGCGAAGCACTGGCCCAAAGCCTTTATCAGGCTTACGGGCATGTGGACATCCTGGTCAACAATGCCGGCATCTGCCGCAATACCCCGGCCCTGGAAACCCCCGATGCCGAGTGGTTGCAGATCTTCGATATCAATCTTCACGGGGTTTTCTGGTGCAGCCGGGCCTTTGGCAAAGTGATGGTGGCCCAGGGCCGCGGCAGCATCATCAACATCGCCTCGATGTCGGGTCTGATCGTGAACAAACCCCAGCCCCAGGCCGCCTACAACGCCTCCAAAGCCGCCGTTGCCCACCTCACCCGCTCGCTGGCCGCCGAGCTGGCCCCCTTCGGGGTACGGGTCAACGCCATCTCGCCGGGTTACATTGGCACCGAGATGACCCGGCGGGGTCTCGAGACCCCTGAGTGGCGCAGGGACTGGCTGGGCCTGACCCCCATGGGACGCCTGGGTGAGCCCTGGGAGGTGGCTACCTGCGCGGTGTTTTTGGCCTCGGAGGCCAGCAGTTATATGACCGGCAGTGAGCTGGTGGTGGATGGTGGGTACACGGTCTGGTGAGATATGCGTGCGGTGATCGCTGCCCCTCACAAGATCGACTGGATAGAGGCCCCCCCAACTCAGCTTCAAAGCGGCGAGGTGCTTCTCAAGCCTCTGGCCATTGGGGTGTGTGGATCGGATCTGCACGTATACGAAGGCCAGCATCCATTTGTCCGCTACCCGGTCTTCCCCGGTCACGAGGTGGCCGCCCAGGTGGTGGAGGTGGGTTCGGGGGTAGACCCCTCCTGGCACGGGGCTTTGGTAGCGCTCGAGCCCTCCCTTACCTGCGGACAGTGCGTCCCGTGCCGAAGCGGCCGCTACAACATCTGCGAGCAGCTCAGGGTCATGGGCTTCCAGGCCCCAGGGGCCATGGCCGAACACTTTGTGAGCCCCGTCCAGAACCTGCATCGCTTACCCCAGGGATTTGATGTCGAGTTGGGGGCCATGATCGAACCGCTGGCGGTAGCCGTTCACGCGGTCGCCCTTACCCCCGTACAGGGCAAGCAGGTGGCGGTTCTGGGTGCAGGTACCATCGGGCTGCTGGTAGCCCAGGTAGCCCGGGCCTACGGTGCAGCCGGGGTAGTGGTGGTGGATGTGCTCGAGGTTCGTCGCCGGGTGGCCGAAGGGCTTGGGCTGGTGGCCAAAGCACCAGACACGGCAAAGTACGAGGTGATCTTTGAGTGCGTGGGCAACGAAAAAGCCTTCGAGGCGGCCATTCAAGGAGCCCGTAAAGGCGGCACGGTCGTGGTGGTGGGGGTATACGGCCAGCCGGCCACCCTATCTGCTGGCCTCATCCAGGACTGGGAGCTGACCCTGAAAGGAAGCCTGATGTACACCTTTTCCGACTTTCAGGAAGCCATCCGGCTGCTGGCCGAGCAGAGGGTACAAGCCCACCCCCTTATCACCCACCGCTTTGCCCTGAAGCAGGTTCAAGCAGCCTTTGCGGCTGCGCTGCAGCGAGACCAGGCCCTCAAGGTGCTGTTACTGGCCTAGAACGCCACCGGCATGGCCTTGTGGCCCCGGATCACGAACCCACCGGCGTACTCGATCCGGTCGGTGGCCAGGTGGATGTTGGGCAGGCGCTTGAGCAGGGTTTGGAAGGAGGTCTGGAGCTCGAGCCGCGCCAGCGGCGCGCCGATGCAGTAGTGGATGCCCAGGCCAAAGGTCAGATGGTAGTTCTCCGTGCGTGTCAGGCAGAGCCGGTCGGGGTCGGGAAACTTACGCGGGTCGCGGTTGCCCGAGGCGTACATAAGGGCCACCTCCTGGCCGCGCCGCAGCGGGATGCCCTTGTACTCGAAATCTTCCAGCACCCAGCGCTCGAACATCGGTAAAGGGGTGTCGTAGCGCAGCAGCTCTTCCACGGCCAGCTTGAAAAACTCCGGGTGGTTCCTGGCCGCTGCCTCCTTGGCCTGCTCCATCTGTTCGGGGTTGCGTGCAAGGGCCAGAAAGCCGGCGGTGGTGCCGTTGACCGTGGCCTCGTGGCCGGCGTTCAGGAGCAGGATGCAGTTGGCCACCAGCTCGTCGGGGGTGAGTTTGTCGCCCTGTTCCTCCACCTGTACCAGGGCCGAGATCAGGTCGTCGCCCGGCTTGCGCCGGCGTTCATCGGCCAGTTGGCGAATATAAGCCGAAAACTCCACCACCGCCTGGTTGGCCTCCCTGGCCTGCTCGTCGGTGAAGCCCAGCTCGTACAGCTTGACGATTTTGGCTGACCAGGGGCGCAAAAGGGGCCGATCCTCCTTGGGCACGCCCAAAAGCTCGGCGATCACCGTAACCGGCAGCGGTTCGGCGTAGTCCCGCAGGAGATCCATCTGGCCCATGTCTTCGGCCCGGTCGAGCAGCTCATTGACGATGCCCTGAATCTTTCCGCGCAACCCCTCCACCCGGGCCGGGGTAAAGGCCTTCATCATCAGGCCCTTGAGCCGGGTGTGCTTGGGCGGCTCGTTGTCGAGCATGTGGTTTTCCTGAAAATGGTCGAAGTCGCGGGTCAGCGGGTTGGGCGGCGGCCAGCCCAGCTCGTCGCGGGAGAGGATATGGGTAATCGAGCGGCCCAGGCGCTTATCGCGCAGCAGGTGGGCGATATCCTCGTAGCGCAGGAAAAAAATCTTGTTCCAGACCTCGTCGTAGAAGACCGGCAGGGTCTCCCGCAGGTGCGCCAGGGTGGGGTAAGGGTCGTAGATGAAAGCCGGGTCGTTGATGTTGAGGTGGTAGCTGTGCATCAATCCAAAGCATAAGCCCCCTTAGCCATCCAGGTAAGGGGGCTGCGAGCTTTTAGAGCAGGCTTAAGCGCTGACCTGCACGTGCTTATTGAGCCGGGCCACGAAGTTGCTCTTGGGGGCTGCCCCCACCATGACCTCCACCGGCTGCCCATCCTTGAAGAGGATGATGGTAGGGATGCTCATCACCCGGAACTTCATGGCGGTCTGGGGGTTGGCATCCACATCCAGCTTGGCGACCGTTACCTTGCCCTCGTATTCCTTAGCCAGCTCCTCCATCACCGGCGCTACCATGCGGCAGGGGCCGCACCACTCGGCCCAGAAGTCCACCAGCACATACTTATTTTCCTTCAAGGTAGCATCAAAGTTGGCATCGTTGACTTCGATAGGTTTGGACATGTCTGTTTACCTCGCAAACCGGGCCCAGGTATAGGCCCTCTAGGCTCCACACTCTAGCACGGCTGGCCGGCCGCAGGGGAAGCCGATACACTTTTTATAGTGCAAGAGGCCGGTCTATTGAATAGGCCCGAATACGTCGAGGCGCTCGAGCTTTGGCGTCAGGGGCGGTTCTGGGAGGTTCACGAAGCCCTGGAGCCTCTCTGGCAGCAGCTTTCGGGCGCAGATCGGGAGCTGACCCATGGGGTTATCCTGCTGGCCGCTGCACTGCACAAAGCCAAAGACAACCCCAGGGGTGGCTGGCGCAACTTCCACAAGGCTTTGAAGCATCTGGAGGGCCTGCCCGCAACCTACCGGGGGATCCGGGTGGCAGCCTTGATCGAGGCTACCCGCCAGGCCCTAGAAAAAGGCCCCGGCCAGGTACCACCCTTCCCTTTGCTATAGGTTACAAAAACGGCGTCCCTGGAAGGCGTTTGGGGCTTTGCAAGTGAAGATTGCACTTGGTTTACAGCCACCCCACCGCCCAGACCGCCCCTTCGCGCAGCTCGAGCCGGACCCCCGGCAGGTCGGTGGGTGCAGGCCCCGCAACCCTGAGGCCATCGGCCTGAAAGCGGCTGCCATGACAACCGCACTCGATGGAGCGCTGCTGATCCGGCAGGGGCACCGTACAACCCGCGTGGGGACAGACCCGGGAAAAAGCGGTCAGATACATCCCCTGTGCCTCCAGCACCCGCGGGCTGGGCCGGGCCGGGGGCGGCACCCGCACCAGCAAGCAGGGCTGGCCGGCAAAGCGGAACTCGAGGTCGGCCCAGATCTCGGGCAGGCGGCTGGGTTCGGCGATCCGCACCGGGGTGGGCGCCAGCGTCTGGCCCCGCCCTGCTGCACCCAGCGCCAGAAGGCCGGCCAGCAGGGTCTTACCGGCGTCGCGTCGGTTCATGGCAGCCTTCTGCAATTCGAGCAGGAGGCGCGGGGCCTCCTGCTCCGGGGGGGTGTTTAGACCAGCGCCAGGGTGTCCTCGGGGTGGTTCCAGGGCACTTCAGCCCGGCTCTTGAGCACCTCGAGGGCCTCCTGCTCGCTCATCACCGGGTTCTGGAAGCGGATGCCCAGGGCCCGGGTCATCAGGGTGAAGTTGTAGGTGTTATCGATCAGGCCAATCCGGGCGGCCCCAATCCCCCGGCCATACACCCCAAACAGGGTGGGGCTGGCGGTGTGCTGGCCCGAGTTCCAGCCGATGTTGGGCAGGTCGGGCTTGCTAGCGTTGGTCTGGCGCATCACCCAGGAGAGGGTGTTGGCGGGCTGCACACTATAGCGCACCGCATCGGGCAGGTAGGCCCGCTTGGTGATGGCGTCCACCACCACCTGGGCCTGCTCGGGCTGGAGGGTCACACCCTTTACGCTGCGGAAGATTTCCACCACCTGCTCAGGGCTGGGGTTGTTGCCGAGGCGGCCCAGCATAAACTCGAAGGTGCCTTTCTGGCTCTCGAGCATCAGCACCCCGGCGCTGCTCTCGCGGTAGGAGGAACCGGCGCCATACAGCGCAGGTGCCCCGCAGACGTGGTCGGAGCCGATGATCAGCAGGGTATCGGGGTTCTGATCCACGAAGTTCATCACCACTTCCAAAGCCTCATCGGCGGCCAGGATGTCCCACAGCGTGCCCGCGGGGTCGTTGAGGTGGTTGGCATGGTCAATGCGGGCAGCCTCGACCTGGAGCACAAAGCCCTTGGAAGAGGCGGCCAGGCGGGGCAGGGCCGCGCGGGTCATCTGGGCCAGGCTGGGGGTGTCTACGCCCTGGAAGCGCCGGTCGGCCTCGTAGGGGATGTGGCTGCTGCTGAACACGCCCAGCAGCTTGGAGGCGTTGGAGGCCTCGAGCTCCCGCAGGTTCTTCACCACCCCATAGCCCTTGGCCGCGAACGCGGCGTAAAGATCCTTCTTATCGCGCCGCACCGCCGGGTCGAAGAAACGCTGGCCCCCACCCAGGTAGACCTCGGCACCGAACTCGAGGTACTGCTCGGCGATCTGATCCTCGGCGTTGCGATCGGGGTTGGAGATCACGAAGCCCGCCGGGGTGGCGTGGGTGATGGTGGCGGTGGAGACCAGCCCTACGGCCTTGCCCTGCTGCTTGGCCAGGGCAAAGATGGGGGTGAGCTTGCGCCCATCTATGTGAATAGCCAGCCCGCCGTTCACGGTCTTGACCCCGGTGCTCCAGGCATTGGAGGCTGCACTGGACTCGGTGACAAAGCTGGTCAGGCTGTTGGTGTTCTGCAACCCGCTCACGCCGGTAGCCAGGAAGCGTTCCAGGGCCATGGGCCGGCCCAGCACCCGCCGGGCGTAGAACTGGGCGATGGCGTAGTCTTCCCAACCCATCCCATCGTAGGCGAAGAAAATCAGGTTGCGGGCGCGGGTCAGAATGCCTGGCTGGTTGGCCTGGGCGCTCTGGGCCTGGGCCGAGAGGGCCGCGGCGGCTCCGGCTACCACACCGGCTTTAATCAGGTCTCTGCGTTTCATACCTGTACCTCCGGTTCATATGCTTAACAAGTCCTGTCATGCCTTGGTCAACACACAAGGAGGGCTGGGCTACACTCCACGGCCCCCTCGAGGCTTACCAGCCGGGGCCTCATGCAATAGGCTATGGGCGATGAACGCTTACACCTACGCCTACCGCGGCGGTCTGCTGGAAAACCGCCACAAGGTTTCGCTGGCTATTGTGGAGCCCTCTGGCCGGGTGCTGGCCTACTGCGGCAACCCCTACCTTCAGGCCCCCCTGCGCTCCTCGGCCAAGCCCTTCCAGGCCCTGGCCCTCTACCTGAGCGGCGCCATCCAACGCTTTGGCATCAACCCCGCCGAGGTCGCCCTGACCTGTGCTTCCCACGATGGAACCGAGCAGCACGTCGCGGTGGCCGCCAATTACCTGCGCAAAATCGGCCTGGACGAAAGCTATCTGGCCTGCGGCACCCATCCCCCCTTCGACAGCGAGGCACGCAAGGCCCTGCAGCAGGCCCCCACCCCGCTGCACAACAACTGCTCGGGCAAACACACCGGCATGCTGGCGGCGGCCCTGGCGCTGGGGGTGAGCCCCCGCGGTTACGAGCAGCCCGAGCACCCGGTGCAGCAACTTAACCTGCAGACCCTGCGCGATCTATCGGGCCAGCCCCACATCCCCTACGGCGTGGACGGGTGCAGCGTACCCACCTTTGCCCTGCCCCTGGCCCCCGCCGCCCGGATGTTTGCCCTGCTGGCCCAGCCCGAGGCCGCCCCTGCAAAGTACCAGGCCGGCCTGGAGGCGGTTTTCCGGGCCATGCGGCAGCACCCCGACCTGGTGGCCGGCCCCAGGAGCATCGACACCGCGCTGATGCAAAAGCTACCGGGGCTCGTCGCCAAGCGCGGGGCCGACGGCTACTACGGGCTGGCCCTGCGGGATACCCGCTGGGGCCCCCTGGGCATCGCCCTCAAGGTGGAAAGCGGCTCCAACGAGGCCCGGGAGCCCATGGTGATAAAGCTGCTGGAGGAGCTGGGCCTGCTCTCGCCGGAAGTGGAGCTGGAGTGGCGCCGGCCCCCGGTTCGGAATGTACGACGGCTCGAGGTGGGGCATCTGGAGGCGAGGCTCGAGCTCTGCTGGATCTAGATCGGCTCTCGCAAAAAACCCGCCATGCTCAAAGTCAAAAAGCTGTTCCGGACTCGTTCTTTGGTCGCCAGGACAAAAATGCTAGGGGCCGCAACAGGCGCACCCCGTACGGTAATCTAACCCCAATGCAAGCTGAGTTCGTTCACGAAGTAGCCTCCCGTCCACCCCTGGTGCTGGGGGTGGATCCCCGGCCCGAGCTACACGGCCCCAGCCCGCTGGATCACATCCGCCGCTACACCCTCGAGCTTATGGAAGCCTTGGCCAGCAGAATCTGCGCCGTCAAGTTCCAGGCCGCCTTTTTCGAGGCCCTGGGCCCCCAGGGCTTCACCCTGATGCACAAGCTGATCGTGGGGGCCCGGGTGCTCTCGCTGCCGGTGATTGTGGATGCCAAGCGGGGCGATATCGGCTCCACCGCCGAGGCCTATGCCAAAGCCTACCTGCAGGCCTATCCCGGCGCGGCCCTGACGGTCAACCCCTACCTGGGCAGCGACGCCCTGGAGCCCTTTTTCAAAGCGGCCCGGGCCTCGGGGGGTGCGGTTTTCGTGCTGGTCAAAACCTCCAACCCCGGCTCGGGGCTTTTTCAGAACCTACCCCTGGAACAGGGGGGGCGGCTGTACCTGGCCGTGGCCGACTATCTGGCCCGGCAGGCCGAAGAGCAGCGGGTGGGCGATTGGTCGCGGGTGGCGGCGGTGGTTGGGGTTACCTACCCCCAGCAGGTTGCCGAGATACGCCAGCGTCTGCCCCACTCCTTGCTGCTCTTGCCCGGCCTGGGGGCCCAGGGGGGCGAGGCCATCAAGGGGCCGGGGCTGCTCAACTCGGCCAGCCGGGCGCTGTATTACCCCGGTGGCGAGCCCGACCTGGAAGCAGCCGTTCGCCAGGCGGAGGAATATCTGGCCGCGCTGCGCTAGCGGCCGGTTCAGCCCCCTTTGAGCGCCCGCCTGAAAATCTGCGGGGCGAACTCGGCCACCGCCCGCAGAAAACCGGTCACCCCGCGGGCCCGGCCGGGGGTGATGTAGACCGGTACCCCCAGGTTTTCGGCTTCCAACCGCACCGGCTCGGAAAGGTCGTGGCCCACGTAGCTGCTGATGATCATCAGGCCGTGGGCCCGCTCGAGCCGGCTATGAATGCGCCGGATGACCTCCCGCCCAGCGGTATAACTGTCGGAGTCGAACCAGTCGAGCTCGAGGCCCTGGTGTTGCAGGATGGGGGTCAGGCGGCTGCGGAGCTGGGTATGCCCCCCCACCACAATCAGGTACTCCCCGTGGAAGCGGGGCAGCCCCTCGCGCATCAGGGCCTCGGGGGTAACCCCGGCCAGGGTATCGGGGCCGCCCTCGAGGGTGGCCAGGGCCCGCGAGGTGGCCTTGAGCTCCTCCAGGTAGAGCTGCAGCTCGGGGTCGGTGGGGTTCAGAAAAAGCAGGTTGCGCAGGATCTCGCGCGAGAGCTCGAGGTCTTTTTCCCGGTAATAGGCGATGTCCAGGGCTTTGCGCCAGGTCTCGGTGGCCTTCTGGTAGGCCCCGGTGCGCTCGTGGTGCTCGGCCAGGTCGTAGAGCACCTCCAGGGCCTCGGGGTTGCGGGCCAGCTCGGAAAGCAAGAGCCCCTCGGCCCCCAGGGCCTGCCCGGCGTTGTACAAGGCGGCCAGGTAGCGCCCCCGCACCGCCTCGGCCTCCTGGCTCTGGGAGAAGCCCCGCGAGAGGCGGTAGGCCAGCTCGAGGTGCTCCAAAGGCGGCTCGGCGGACTGTTCCAGGCTCTGGGTGAGCATCCGGAAGGCCTCCCAGGGCCCCTCCAGCTCCTCCACCAGCTTGAGCACGGGCTCAATCTGACCAAAGGGCTGCAGCCCTGCTTCCCGCACCCGGCCCAGAAACTCCCGGGCCAGCACCGGCTCCCCGGCTTCCCGCGCCTCCAGGGCCAGCTCAAACAGTTGGGTTACCGGGTAGGCCCGGTGGGCGTGGGCCCGCTTGTGGTCGCCCAGCACCTCGAGCACAGGGGCGCCCAGGGCCCGCTTGGACAGGGCCAGCAGGTGGTAGGCCAGGCCCGCCGCCTCACCCCTGGATTCCCGCGCGGCCCGCTCGAGGTAGCGCACCGCCTCGGTGTGCCGCCCCTCCCGGTGCCGCAGCAGGCCCAGGGCCAGTAGCGCGGTGGCATCCTCGGCCCGGGCCACCGCATCGGTCAGGTAGGGTTCCACCTGCTTCAGGTCGGCCAGCGGCACCCTGTCCAGGGCCTCGGGGCCCCGCACCTTCAGGCCCGCCAGGGCCAGCCCCAAGGCCCCGTGCGACTCCCCCAGCACGTACAAGCGCTGGGCGTAGCGGGCCGCCCGGCCCCACAGGCCCTGCTGCAAAGCGGCCTGCAAACCCACCCGCAGCAGACCCCGCGTCAGCAGGTCGGGCGAGAGGTCTTCCACGAACTCCACCCGGCGGCTGGCCTCGCTCCAGTCGCCCTCGCGGCACAGGCGCACCACGCGCTCCTCGATGCGCTCGAGGGTGGTTTTGAGGTAGACCTCGGCCTCGGGCAAGCCACACTCGTGTAACTGGCGCAGGGCCTCCGAGAGCCGTCCCAAGCCCAGGTAAACCTTCCCCAAGGCCAGCTTGAACCGGCCCCCCCGGCTGGACAGCGCTTCCAGGCGGGGCAGGGCCCGCGGGTAATCCTCCTGCTCGGCCCAGCACAGCACCCGCAGGTTTTCGGCCTCGGGGTGGTGGGCCAGGGCCAGGGCCGCCTCGGCTTCGGTGTAGCGCGCCAGGGCAAACAAGGCCCGGCCCCGCAGGTAGGCCAGCTCGCCGGTCGTGCCCTCTGGCACACGGCCCAGAACCTCGGCATACGCACCCCCCTCGAGCAAAGCCCAGACCTCGTCGCTCGAGGGCAGGGGGCTTGGTGCGCCTGGGCCGGGGTGCTGAGCCGGGCCCGGCACCGGGGAGGGGTCGGGCCGTACCAAGGCCACCGGCATCCGGGCGGTGATCAGGGTGTAGTCCCCCTCGCCCACCACCTGCACCGCCTCAAACCCCATCTGCACCAAGGCCTGCTCGGCGGCCTGGGGGTTCTTGCCCAGAAACGGCCCGTGGGCGTAGGCCAGCAGGCCGCCCGGCTTGAGCAGCCCCTCGAGGCCCTGCAGGCGCTGCACAAAGTCGAAGTGCTCGAGGTAGCGGGGGGCCTCGAGGGTGTCCGGCAAGCCCCCCAGATACCCCTCGGGCAGGCAGGAGAGCAGCAGCACCGCGTCCATCTCCGGCAGGCCCGGCTGGCCCGGAAACCAGCCCTCGTGCCACTGCACCCCCTCGCCGGTGCGGGCCCGACCGATCTCCACCGCCTGGCGCACCCCCTCCAGGGCGTGCCACTCCAGTTCGGGCCGGGCCTCACGCAGCAACGTCAGCAAGGCACCGGTAAAGGCCCCCACCTCCAGCACCCGCCCCCGAGCTGGCAAAAGCGGGGGCAGCACCCGCACATAAAACTCCACGAACGGCAGGTGCATGGCGTACACCAGGGCCTCCAGCCGCTCCCGCGGGTGGCTGAGCACCGCGGTGTAAAAACTTCGCACCGCCTCCAGATCGCCCCCCCGGGCCTCCAGGTAGGCCTTCCAGGCGTCCAGGATGGGTTTTCGTCGGCCCGGGCTGCCGATGCGTTTGGCCAGCACCGCCTCGAAGCGGCCCGGTGAAAGGGGGGCCTCGAGGTGAAACTGGCTGCGAAAATAGCGCTTGACTTGGGTGTTCACGGTGTCCACAGACCACCTCGCTCAACGGAAGCCGTTGAGGGGTATTGTGGCAAGTTCGGCCCAGGCTGTAAACCACCCAGCTCACTACCCCCTGTGGGTATGCCCCTCGGGTTCAGGCCGTGACCGGTGTGAGGCGGTGGGCTACTCGAGGGCAGCAGGCACAAAGCGAACCGTCTGACCAGGGCGGAGCTGGGCCAGCCAGGGCAGGTCGGCCGGGTGCACGATGGCCGGCTTGGCGTAGCCGCCAATGCGACCCCGGTCGTTGAGCAGCACGATGGGCTGGCCCTCGGTGGTAATCTGCACCGCCCCCAGCGGGGTGGCCTCGCTGATGAGTTCGCCCCCCGGCACCTCGGGCCCCAAAAGCCGGAGCCCCATCCGATCCCCCGAGGCCAGCTCGAAAGGGGCGCTGCACAAGGCCCGCATCGCTTCCGGGCTGTACTGCGGCCCCGGCAGCAGGCGAACCCGCCGCTCTCCCAGGGGGGGGAGGGCCAGGCCGAAGCCCGCTCGAGCCCCCCGCACCTCCGACACCCCCAGCAGATCGCCGGCCTGCAAAGGCCGCCCGATCAGCCCCCTAAAGTCGGTGCTGGCGCTCCCATAGAAGCGATCGCTCTCGATACCCCCTGCCAGGGCCAGGTAGCCCCGCGCGCCGTCGGGGGCCGAGGCAAAGTGCAGCTTATCGCCGGTGCGCAAAACAAAGGTCTGGGCCACCTCCACCGGCGCGCCGCCCACCAGGGGCCGCATCCCGTAGCCCACAAAGGCCGCCACCACCGGCCTTAACGCGCTCAGCACAGGGCCCTTGAGGGTCAGTTCCAGCAGCGGCGCATCCGGGGGGTTGCCCACCAGCCGGTTGGCCAGGCCCGCCAGCCGCCCATCCAGCGCCCCCGAGGCCGCCAGCCCCAGGCGCCCGGCCATGCGTCGCCCGCTATCCATCACCAGATCCAGCAGGCCCGGCTCCTCCACCCGCAGCGCTGGATACCGCGGTGCCGCTGGCAGCAAGGGCTTTAGGGCAGGCACCGCCGGGGTGGGGCCTTCAGACGGCACAAACCGCACCCGGTCGCCGGCTTCCAGCAAAAACACCGGCGCGCGGTGGGGGTTGTAGATCTGGGTGAGCGCGGTGCCGATCAGGTGCCACCCGCCGGGCGAGGGCAGCGGATAGATACCGGTCTGGCTGCCGGCAATCGCCACCGCGTGGGCCGGCACCAGGGCCCTGGGCGTCCCCCGGCGGGGCAGGCGCAGGGGCTCGGGTAGGGGGCCCAGGAAGGGAAAGCCCGGTGTGAAACCGGTGGCAAACACCCGGTAGGGGGCCTGGCTGTGCAGCCGTATCACCTCCTCTACCGAAAGGCCGGTCTGCTCGGCCACCCAGGCCAGGTCGGGCCCATCGTAGCGCACGGGAATCTCCACCTCCCGGCCTGTGGGCGCATCGGATAGCTTCTGCAAATGCCGGCGAACCCAGCGCTCCACCCGGGCCCTCGAGACCCGCTCGGCGTCGTACTCGAGGTAGAGCTTCACATAACCGGGCACCACGTCGGTCAGGCCCGGCAGCGGATCGGCCAGCAGAGCCCGGGCCAGGGCCAGCATCCGGGCGTTGGCCTCGAGGTCGAGCTGTTCAGAAAAAGGCAGGTAGAAGCCGGTCAGGGTCATGCGTAGGTCTCGATGCTCACCCCTTCGGCCCAGAGCGCCTCCCGCACGGCCCGGGCAATCTCCACCGCACTGGGGTTATCGCCGTGGATGCACAGGGTCTGGGCCCGCACCTCCACCCAGCCCCCGTCCACCGCCGCCACCCGGCCCTCCACCACCATCTGCACCGCCCGGCGGGCCGCTACCTCGGGCTCGTGGATCCAGGCCCCTGGGGTTCCCCGTGGGGCCAGCCGACCGTCGCGGCTGTAGCCCCGCTCGGGGAAGGCCTCCGCCACGGTGCGCAGGCCCAGGCGCTGGGCCTCCTGCTCCAGCGGGGTGTTGGGCAGCACCACCAGCGGCACCGCTGGGTCAAAATCCCGCACCGCCTGGGCAATGGCCCGGGCGGTCTCGGGGTCCCTGGTAGCCCGGTTGTACAGCGCCCCGTGGGCCTTGACGTGGTGCAAAGCCAGGCCCCGCACCTTTAGGAAAGCGCTCAGGGCCCCCACCTGATAAAGCACATCGGCGTATATCTCCTCCGGTGTAGCGGCCATCTCCCGCCGCCCAAAGCCCACCAGGTCTGGAAAACCAGGGTGGGCCCCCACCGCCAGGCCCGTCTTTTGGGCAAGCTCGAGGGTGCGCCCCATGGTAAGGGGATCGCCGGCGTGAAACCCGCAGGCCACATTCACCGAGCTCAGCAGGGGAAACAGCTCCTCGTCCCGCCCCAGCTTCCAGTTGCCAAAGGATTCGCCTGCATCGGCATTCAGGTCGATCTTCATAACACCCCTATCCACCGGTCATCCGGGCCGGCAGCCAGGTCACGATCTGGGGAAAAACGGTGATCAAGGCTGCCGCCAGTAGCAGCATAGCCAGAAAAGGCAGGGCCGAGCGGGCGATGGTGAAGATATCCCGCCCCGAGAGGCCCTGCAGCACGAACAGGTTGAAGCCTACCGGCGGGGTGATCTGGGCCAGCTCCACTGCAATCACCAAGAAAATACCAAACCACAAAAGGTCAATCCCCACCGCCTTGGCCAGCGGGAGGATCACCGAGGTGGTCAGCACGATGATGGAGATGCCGTCCAGAAAAGCTCCCAGCACCAAGAACAAAAGCATTAAAACGGCCAGCAGAGCGTACTTGGAAAGCCCCAGCCCCGCCACCCAGGCCGCCAGGGCCGCCGGGATGCCGGTAAAGCCCATGGCGATGGAGAGCACCGCCGCCCCGGCCAGGATGAAGCCGATCATGCTGCTGGTGCGCACCGCGCCCATCAGGCTCTCGAGCAGGCCCTGCCAGCTCAGGCTGCGGGTCCAAAGGGCAATGATAAGGGCCCCCAGCACCCCCAGGCTGGCCGCCTCGGTGGGGGTGGCCACCCCCGTGTAGATGGAGCCAATCACGGCCACCATCAAAAGCAGCACCGGCAGGATTTTGAGCAGGCCGTGCAGGCGCGCTCCCAGGGGCAGCGGAGGGTCGGGTGGGGGCATCTCCTTTGCGTTCAAAAGCCCCGCAAGCATCACCCAGCCCATAAAGAGCAGCATCACCAGCAGGCCCGGCAGGAGGCCGGCAATAAAAAGCCGGGCCACCGAGACCTCGGCCGCCACCCCGTACACGATCATCATCACCGAGGGGGGAATCAAGAGGCCCAGGGTGCCCGAGCCGGCCAGCGAACCCAGCACCAGGCGCTCGGGATAACCCCTTCGCAGGAGTTCAGGCAGAGCGATCTTGCCCACGGTGGCGGTGGTGGCCGCCGAAGAGCCGATCACCGCTGCAAAAATACCCGAGGCCAGCACGTTGATGTGCAGCAGGCGGCCTGGAATCCAGCGCAGCCAGGGGGAAAGCCCCTCAAACAGGTCGGCGGCCAGGCGGGTGCGGTAGAGGATCTCGCCCATCCAGATAAACATGGGCAGCGCCGCCAGCGACCAGCTCGAGACCGAACCCCACAAGCTACTGGCCACGCTGGCCCCTGGGGGGGTGTTGGTAAAGAACTGCAACCCCGCCCAGCCCACCCCCAAGAGCGCCAGGGCGATCCAGACCCCGCTGCCCAGCAAGACCAGCAGCAGCAAAACCAGAAAAAGCGCAATCTGCGTGAGTTCCACGGCTACTCCTGCCCCCCGCCCTCGGCAAGATAGGACGGGAACTCCCCTCGCCACAGCGCCACCAGGGTGTCGGCCAGGGCCACGACAAAGATAGAGATACCCACCGCCAGCAGGCTTTGCGGGATCCAGATGGGCAGCGGCAAAAGCCCGGGGGCCAGGTCGCCGTAGCGATAGGAGTCCAGCACCAGCCGCCAAAGCTGCAGGGCGGCATAGCTCGAGGCCAGCAGCGAGAACCCGCCCACCCCCAGTTCCAGCCTCCGCCGGGCCTTACCCTGTAGCCGCCGAACCAGCACCCCCACCCGGATATGGGCCCCCGCCCGCAAAGTGGGGGCCAGCGCCAGAAAGACCGCCCCGGCCATGGCAAAGCCGGAAAGTTCGTTGGCCGAGGGGATGACCACCCCAAACCGCCGCCCCACAATCTGGGCCAGGATGATCAGGAAGATAAAAACCACCAACAACCCGGCCAAAAAGCCCGAAAGGTGGTACAAACCATCCAGGATCTTGCGCATACGACCCCTTCTCGAGAACCCTCACCCACAGGCTATTGCGGGTGAGGGATCCACGCTTCTGGTGCTCGAGCCTTCCGCCCTAGCGGCCCAGGTAGGTTCGGTAGATGTTGACCCCGGTGGCCCCGGCCCGCTTGAGCCATTCGTTGGTCATGGTCTCGCCCACCTTTTTGAGGCCGGAGAGCAGCTGGGGGCTGGGCTGCAAGACCTGCATCCCCCGCTGGGCCAGGATGGCAGTCTTGCTGGCGGCCTCCTGCTGGCTGGCCTGCCAGCCACGCTGCTCAGCCCGGCGGGCAGCCGCCAGCACAGCCTCGCGGTCGGCGGGGCTCAGGCTGTCCAGGGCCCGGCGGCTCACAAAGACCATGTTCTTGGGAATCCAGGCCTTGAGGTCGTAATAGTAGCGGGTGAAGTCCCAGGCCTGGCTGTCCACCCCGGTCGAGGGGGAGGTGATCATGGCGGCCACAATACCGGTGGCAAAGGCCTGGGGAATATCGGCGGCCTCTACCTGGGTCGGAATCATGCCGGTGAGCTCGGCGATGCGGGCCGTCGCCGGGTTATAAGCGCGGAAGCGAAGTCCCTTGAGATCGGCCACGCTGTTGATCGGCTGCTTGGTATAGAGCCCCTGCCCCGGCCAGGGCACCGAGAACAACAGGGTCATGCCACGCCGGTTGAGCCAGTTCTCGATCTCGGCACGGGAAGCCCGGTAAAGCCTTTGGGCATCCTCATAGCTGCCCACCAAAAAAGGAATCGCGTCCAGGGCAAAGACCGGGTTCTCGTTGGCTAATAGGGAGATGAGCACCTCGCCCATCTGAATCTGGCCGTTGCGCACCCCCGGCAGAATCTGCGGGTGCGGCAGCAAGGAGCCCCCGCTGCTAACCCGGATGGTCAGGCGGCCCTGGGTTGCTGCCTCGACCTCTTTAGCGAACTCACGGATGTTGATGGTGTGGAAGTTGCCGTCGGGGTAGGGGGTGGCCATGTTCCAGACCTGGTTCTGGGCCCACCCCAGCCCAGCCAGCAACAAACCCAGCAAGACACCGATTGCTTTTCTCATGTCCTCCTCCTATCGCACTGCAAAAAGCGACCCCAGAAAGCCTTCTATATCGGCCTTCCAGACCCCCACATAACCCAGCCGCCGGGAGACCTCGTGGGCGGCCCGGTCGAGCTGTTGTAGGTAGTTGTGCAACACCGCTTCCTCACGGTAGTGGGCCTCGGCCCCGGCCAGGCTGATGGCTGCCAGCACCTCGCCCGAGGCCCCCCGCACCGGTGCGGCCAGCTCGGCGGAGTGGGGCTCGAGCTCCCCAAAACTCGCCGCAAAGCCGCACTGCTGGGTTTGGCGCAGCAGTTCCTGAAGCCGGGGCCGTGACACCGGGGTGGCCGGGGTGTAGCGCCTGCGCGCGCCCTCCAGCACCGCTTGCTGCACCGCAGGCGGGGCAAAGGCCAGCAAAAGCCGGGTCGAGGCCCCGGCATAGAGCGGGGCCCGCCGGCCCGGCGCAATGTATAGCCGCACCCGGCTGCGGGCCTCGAGCACCTCCAGATACACCCCCTCCTGCCCGTCGCGCACCACCCACTGCACCGACTGCCCGGTGGCCTCACGCAGCTCCGTCATGGCGGGCAAGGCCACCTGCCGGGCCGGGTAGGCCGCCTTGACCAGCGCCCCCAGGTGCAAAAGTCGGGTGCCCAGCCGGTAGCGCTCACCCTCCCGCACCACCAGCCCGTGGTTTTCCAGGGCCCGCAGGCTGCGCAGACAGGTGGCCTTGGCTAAACCGCTGGCCCTGGCCAGCTCGGAAAGCCCCCAGAAAGGCCGCTCCTCGCTGAAGAAACCCAGCAGGTATAGGGGACGCTCGAGGGTGGGAATGGCTTCCGTTGGTTTCATTGAATGAACCGCCTAACCAATAAATGAAACTTTGGGGGCTATGGTATCCCCCAGCCCCCTACCTGTCAAGCGCGAGGGCGCCCTACCAGCCCAGCACCATGGCAAACATCAGCGGGGCCACAATCGAGGCATCCGACTCGATGATGAACTTGGGCGTGTCCACGGCCAGCTTGCCCCAGGTGATTTTCTCGTTGGGCACCGCCCCCGAGTAGGAGCCATAGCTGGTAGTGGAGTCGGAGATCTGGCAGAAGTAGCCCCAGACCGGGATATCGGGGCGCTGCATATCCTGGTGCAGCATGGGCACCACGCAGATGGGGAAGTCGCCCGCGATACCCCCGCCGATCTGGAAGAATCCGATGGAGTGTTGCCTGGAGGTTTCCACGTACCACTCGGCCAGCATCATCATGTACTCGATGCCGGTGCGCACGGTGTGAACGTTTTTGATGTGCCCATTGAGGCAGTGGCCGGCGTACATGTTTCCGGTGGTGGAGTCCTCCCAGCCCGGCACCACGATGGGCAGGTTCTTTTCCGCCGCCGCTACCATCCAGCTATCCTTGGGGTCAATCTGGTAGTAGGCCTCGAGCTTCCCCGAGCGGATAATCCGGTACAAAAACTCGTGCGGGAAGTAGCGCTCCCCTGCCCTATCGGCCGCCTCCCACTCCTCCAGCAGGGCCTGCTCGAGCCGCCGCATGGCCTCCATCTCGGGGATGCAGGTATCGGTCACCCGGTTGAGGTGGCGCTCCAGGAGCCTTTGCTCATCCAAGGCGGTGAGTTCGCGCCAGTTGGGGATGCGTTCGTAGTGGTTGTGGGCCACCAGGTTGAAGAGGTCTTCTTCCAGGTTGGCCCCGGTGCAGCTTATGGCCTGCACCTTGTCCTGCCGGATCATCTCGGCCAGCGAGAGGCCCAGCTCGGCCGTGCTCATGGCCCCAGCCAGCGTAACCATCATCACCCCCCCCTGCTCGAGGTGGGCGCGGTAGGCTTCGGCGGCCTCCACCAGCGTGGCAGCGTTGAAATGACGAAAATGGTGCTTTAGAAACTTTGAAATTTCTCCACCAGGCATACAAGCTCCATCCTCGCGGGGTGGGCGATGGTGGCTCCCCCCTTTGGTCTTCGACCTAGCGCCACGGCGCTCTCGGGACGAAGCCGCCCCGCCGAGCTCCATCTGAAAAGTGTACCTGGGGTTGTGCAGGCAGTCAAAAATAGGGGCTTTGCTCACTACCCCCAAACGCCCGCTCGGCGTATGGTGGGGCCTGTGAAAGAGCTCGAGTCTCGAGCCGACATTGCCGTTGTGGTAGACAGGTTTTATGCCAGAGCCGTCCAGGACGAGCAGATCGGCTACCTATTCGAAGGCCTCGACCTGATGAAGCACCTACCGGTCATCTACGACTTTTGGGAGAACATCCTGTGGCGCACCGGAGCCTACAAAGGGGGCATGATGTACAAGCACCTGCTGCTCCATAGCCGCAAACCCCTAAAGCTCGAGCACTTCCAGCGCTGGCTCGAGCTCTTCACCCAGACCATCGACGAGCACTACCAAGGCGAAAACGCCCTCGCCATGAAGCAGGCCGCCTACTCGATAGCCCGCACCATCTACGCCCGGGTCTCCCAACAAAACAGCCTCCCGCTCGGCGTTCGGGATACCCCTAGCGAAACCAGCGCAAAAGCAGATTAAGCAACAGGCTCAGCGCCAGACTCACCAGCAGCATGGAGGTGAGGGGAAGGTAAAAACGAAACCCCTCGCGCTCGATGCGAATGTCGCCCGGCAGGCGGCCAAACCAGGCCAAGAGCCCCGGGGCATACAGCCACACCAGGCCCAAGAGCACCAGCACCAGGCCCAGGGCCACCAACGCCCGCCCGATCTCCATGCTTCAATGGTAGCCCAGTTCGCGCAGGGCCTCGGGGTCTTTGCGCCAGTTGGGGTAGACCTTGACCTGCAAGTCCAGGTACACCTTACGGGCTAGAAAGACCTCGAGCTGCTTGCGGGCTGCCGCTCCAATTTCCTTGAGCTTGCGCCCCCCTGCCCCAATCAGGATGGGCTTGTGGTTCTCTCGCTCAACGTAGATGTTCACCTGGATGTAGAAAGTTCCATTGTCGCGCAGCTCAAACGCTTCAGTTTTGGTGGCAATCGAGTAGGGGATCTCTTCCTTGAGGCGCTTCATGGCCTCTTCGCGCACGATCTCGGCCGCCCACTCCTCGGGGGTCTGGTCGCCTTTGGCGTAGTCTTCAGGGAAAAAGAAGGGGCCTTCGGGCAGCAGGGCCAGCACCTCGTCCCGCAGGGCCTTGGCGTCGCGTTCGTTCTGCGCCGAGATCATGCGGCTTTCCAAGCCCGGCAAAAGCTCGGCGTAGGCTTGCATTGCAGCCTCGGGATATTTGGCCGCATCGGCCTTGTTACCAACCAGAATAATGGGCACCTGACCTTTCAGAGGCCGCAAAGCCCGCGCAACCAGCTCATCCTCGTGGGTAGGGGGATGGCGTAAATCCACCAGCCAGAGCACCAGGTTGACCTCAGCCAAGGCCTCGGTAATCTGTCGGATCATGTACTCGCTCAGGGCATCGGCAGCTTCATGCCAGCCTGGCGTGTCCACAAATACAATCTGGCGGTTACCCTCGGTGTGAATGCCGCGCACCCGCTTGCGGGTGGTCTGCGGTTTGGGGCTGATGGGGGCGATTTTCACGCCCAGCATGGTGTTGACCAGGGTAGACTTGCCCACGTTGGGCTTGCCCACCACGGCTACAAATCCGGAATAGGTCGTGCCTTCAGTCACACCCCCTAGTATAGGGGTTCCCTTCGCACCCTGCTGCGGGTTACCCCAGCCCTCAACCGATGTGCAGGTAATCCCCCGGCTGCGCCGGTATCTTGCCCTTGGCCCCGATCATGTTGAACAAAAGCAGGGTGTTGTTCTCCCGCTCGGGGTCGTAGAAGAACCCGTACATGTACACCACCGGCGAGACGTAGGCCGAGCGGTCCGGGGCCACCACCACATGATCGCCGTCCAGCTTGACCCACTCCCAGCCATAGGCCCGGCAGACCTGCTCGCCCCACAGCAGCCCCAGCTCAATGGCCCGGTTCTCCCGCTCATCCTGCGAAAGATCGCGCCGCCTGCGCAGCTTCTCGCACTGGAAGAAGACCTGCTGCACCAGAAGCTTGGGCTCGCTGCTCAGTTGCAGCTTCAGGCGCTCCGCCCGGTTGATGA
>AXWR01000025.1 GCA_000482765.1 Meiothermus taiwanensis DSM 14542 | reverse complement strand
CTGGGATGGGCGGCTTTGCCCTGGAGCATTCGCAGGGTCATGCGCAGGTCGTGTACCAGGTCTTCGAAGACCCCCCGGTTCATCCAGCGGTAGGCTTGCGCCTGAACGATATGGGGGGGTGGGAAGTCGTGGGGCAGGTAGTCCCACTGAGCACCGGTTCGAACCATCCAGCGCAGGGCGTTGAACACTTCGCGCAGGTCGTACTTGCGCTGGGGTGCTTCCAGCGGGGCGAGGGTCAAATAGGGCAGCACCAGAGCCCATTCCTCATCACGGACGTCCGATGGGTAAGCACGGCGGTTCATGCTCTAAACATAACTGCAGTGCCTGATTTGGGTAAGGTGGTTTGTAGATTCTAGGATTCAAGTTGCTAAGGGATGAGGGTTCGAGCCGATCGAAGGGGGTAGAGGTACCGGGATGAAGGGGCCAGGCTCTGGCTGTCGAAAACCGCACTAGCGGCGGTTTTTCTCCTCGATGTTGGACAGCAATAAGGCACCGAGCCCAAACACCGCAGCCTGGGCAATCCAGCCTAGGGCGTAGTTGTTGCTGGAATCTACCAGCAGGCCAAACAGGGGCGGTGCAGCCGCAATGCCGATGGAGGTAAAAATCAGGCCAAACCCCACCACCCGCCCCTCCCAGCCGGGGGGCGAAAGCTCGGTTAGAAGCGAAAAATGTAGGCCCTGCCAGCCCAGTGCGGTGGCTCCGTACAGCAGCACGATGAGGGCCTTGAACAGCAAGGGCGTGCCGGGGGGAAGCCAGGCCAGCACCAGCGCACTTAATCCGGCCAGCCCCACCATCATGACCAGCAGCGGTTTGCGCTGGCCCCCCATCTTGTCCGATAGCCACGACCAGAATACCCGGCTAAAGGCCCCAGCCAACTGGGCAGCGGTGAGCAGGGCGGCGCCGGTGAGCTCAGGAACCCCGTACTGCTCCTTAAGAAACAAAATCAGGTAGGTAATCATCACAAACTGCCCGGTGGGTAGGGTTACGCCGGCGGTGGCCGCCAGCAGGATGTTGCGTGAGCGCAGCACCGTAGCCAGCCCTGGGGGGGTGGTTTTAGAGGGGGCCCTTGCTGCTGGGTTTTCACGGTAGAGCCGGGCTGTGACCAAGGCGGCTAATATGGCGATGACGGCTGCGACCACCGAGGCCCAGCGCCAATTGGTCTGATGGGCCACTGCTGGCAAGATGGCGGCGGCCAGCGCGCCCCCCAGGGGAACCGCCATCTGGCGCAGCCCAATTACCAGGCCGCGCCGCTGGGGTGGGAACGACTGGGAGACTGCGTGCGAGCCGGCGGGTGTGGCTGAAGCCACCACCAGCCCCACCAGAAACAAAAATGGAATGAACATCCATTGAGACTTGGCAAACAGGGCAATGGCAATGGCGAGTCCAGCGCCTGCTAGGGTGCCTACAACCATCACCGTGCGGCTGCCCAGCTTGTCGGTAAGCCAGCCTGAAGGCAGCGAACCTAGCATGGTGCCGATGTAAACAAACGTGTTGAGCAGGCCTACAGCAGCCAGGGAAAGCTGTAGATCGGTGCGGATATAGGGGGCCAGGGTGGGGTAGGCCTGTCCAATGAGCGAGACGGCAGTTCCGGCGGACATGGCGGCGATGAGGACGGCCCAAGGCGACATGCGAGCTTCAGGCTACCGCATTTAGCCAGATGCGTAAAACTGGGCCATGCAGGCCCCCACAGCCCAAGGCCGGATGAGCCATCAAGCCCGCAAGACGCTTTGGTTGGGTTATCGGTAAACTGAAAAAAGAATGCGTGACCTTGACGCCCAAGAAACCTACCTGGCCGATCGTCTGGGCCTGGCCTTCGACCTGCGCGACCTGGTGGGCAGTGGGCCGATTCCCCAAGCTAAGTACGCCCCGCCGTATGGCGTGGTGGGGTTTGGCGAGGGCTGGTGGGCGGCGCAGTTGGCGCGCGACTTTGCCCTGGAGCTTACCGCTAACGGTACGCAATTCGTGCTGGAAGGGGGCTACGACTTTGGCGGTGCAGCCGGGGCGGGGCTTTATGCATCGGTGAGCGGTGCGGAGATCGTACGGCTGGGTTTTCGGGAGAATGTCGAGGTGGAGGTGCCGGCCCACCCCCTTGCCACCTACCGTTACCTGCGTTTTTTGCTGCTGGCCACAGGGCAGCAAGCTGAGCTGTCCCGCATTGACCGGGCTTTGCTTTTGGAGCGCGACCGCTTGCGCCCCGAGGTTGGTTTGAGTAAAAATCCAGCCAAGTTCATGGCCTACTCGCTTTTGGAGCGCACCCCCATGTGGGTGGTGCCCGACCGCTATCCAGGTTTGGGCCAGGCCCTGCAACAAACCTTCAGCCGCATCGGCAAAAGCCTTTCCTTCACCCCCCCGCCCTCGGCCCTGGAATTCTTTGTGACGGCGCTGGAGGCCCGCCACGAGCAGGGCGATCCCATTGCCGCTGTGCTGATAGGCGACGACGAGCGCCGAGGCTACGCCCAGGAAATCCTGGAAAGCCGGGTGGATACCCTTATCGAACTCCCTGAGCCGGAGGCCGAAGGCACCCTGGCCAAAGCCCTGTGCTACTGGTACCGCGTGGCCTGGACTAGCTACTACCTGGCCTTGCTGTACGGGGTGGAGCCGGGCGATTGGGAGGTGTTGGACAACCTGCGGCAGGCTACGTGAGGGTAAGGCTGCAAAACACCGGGCCTGCGTGAGCGGCACACCTCAGCCGGGCTTTGATTCCTAAATTGCTTTTCCTGACCCGGCGGTCAGCGTATGCTCTTGAGGTGCTGCCGTTTTTGCTTTCCTGGCTCCATGCCACCAACGACCTATTCGGTGCCTTTCTGACCCCTCTGCTGCCCAAACTCCAGGCCGCTTTTGGCGTGAGCTATGGGGCGGTATCGCTACTGGTGGCTTTGCAATCCCTAACCGGGAGCCTGCTGCAACCCCTGGCCGGGCTGGTGGCCGACCGATACGACCGCCGGGTTCTGGCCGCCCTGGGCCCCTTGCTCATGGCCCTGGGGGGTGGTCTGCTGGGCTTCTTCCCCAACCTCTGGGTGGCGGGGGTGGTGCTGGCCCTGTCGGGGCTGGGCTCAGCCCTGTTCCACTCGGCAGGGGCGGCCTTGGTGGGGCAGTACGCCGATCCGGCTCGGCGGGGCTTCTGGATGAGCTTTTTTGGTACGGGGGGCTACATTGGTATCTCGCTGGGGCCTATCGTCTCGCTCGCGGCCGTGAACCAAGGGGGTCTGCAAAGCCTGGCCTGGTTCATTCCCCTGGCCCTGATTCCGGCTTTTTTACTCTTGCGCCAGGCGCCGCCTGCCCGGCTACAGACCAAACCCTCTTCCTTTGCAGATTTGCAGCGGGTTTTTAGGGGGCATGTGGCCCGCTTGTGGGCCGTCTCGACCCTGCGCAGCATTGTGTTTATGAGCTTCTCCACCACCATTCCGTTCTGGTTTCACCAGCGCGGTATCTCCGATGCCCAGGTGGCCCTCACGCTGTCGGTCTATAGCATTTCGGCCACCGTCGGGGCCTTTTTGGGCGGAACCCTGTCGGATCGGCTGGGGCGGCGCAATGTGCTGGTGGGAACCATGATCTTTGCCATTCCGCTGTATATCGCCTTGCTGGTGGTTCCGCCGGAGAACTGGTTCTATGTGGGGTTGTTGGCGATTACCGGGGCGCTGATGAATGCGGGCGTGCCGGTGGCCGTCACCATGGCCCAGGAGCACGAGCCCAGCCAGATGGCCACGGTTTCGGGGCTTTTGATGGGCTTCACCTGGGGGTTTGCTGGGCTTTTGTATGGGGTGGTAGGGCCGATTATCGAGCGGTTTGGGGTGCTCGAGAGCCTGAGCGTGCTGGGCCTGCTGCTGGTGCCGGCCCTGACCCTGTCCCTGGCGGTGCGCGAGGCGCAGCCCCGGCCTCGAGCCGCCTAACCCCTATTTCAAAAGTTGGGCTGGGCCAAGTACAATAGCCTATACACTCCGAATCTAAGAGGAAGTGGAAAGGCTTGCCGCTTAGTACACCTGTTTGGGGAGGTGTTCGCTATGACCAGCACAGTACGGCAATTGCTTCTGGCTAAGGGCAATGTGGTATACGCCATCCCGCCGGAGGCCACGGTGTTTGAGGCCTTGGAGCGCATGGCCGCCTACGACGTGGGGGCCCTTATGGTGATGCAAGGTGACCAACTGGTGGGCATCTTCTCCGAGCGCGATTATGCCCGCAAGATCATCCTGATGGGTCGCATCTCCAAAGAAACCCGGGTAGAGGAGGTCATGACCAGCAGCCTCATCACCGTGACCCCCGAGGCCACCATGGCCGACTGCATGAACCTCATGACCAGCCACCGTGTACGCCACCTGCCGGTGCTCGAGGATGGCAAGCTGGTGGGGGTGATTTCCATCGGGGATGTGGTGAAGGCCATCATGACCCAGCAGGAGTTTATGATTGCCGAGCTGGAAAGCTACATCACGGGCTCGCGCTAGTTTGGATGAGGGTGGCTCACCTTGTCTTGCGGCGATCCCGGGGCTCCATCAACAGGTTCAGACCAAAACTAATTACCGCGAGTAAAACAGCCCCAATCAAGGCCCCGCCAAAGCCCCGCACGTCCAGCGGGGTGAGGGCCGCCACAACCAGCAGAATTACTGCGTTGACCACCAGGGTAAACAACCCCAGGGTCAGGATGTTGAAGGGCAGCGTAAGCAATAGCAGCAGCGGTTTGAGCAGGGCGTTGGCCAGGCCAAAGATTAACCCGGTCAGCAGATAATCGCCCAAACCGCTTCCAGGGGCGAAAAAAAGCCCGCCATAGAGCTGGGTCACGAGCCATAGGGCCAGGGTGTTGAGCAGCAAGCTTAGCAGGAAATCGCGCATAATCCAGGGTACACCCTGGGGGCGGGTTCGCATAGGTCGTTCAAAACTCTGCAAAACCATCGGCTAAGCGACCGTGGCGGGTCTCATCGTCGGGGAAAGCGGAAGGCCAGCAGGATGAACAGCACCCCCAAGGCCGCGCTCAGGATGGCCCAGGGGGTGCGGTTCTGGGTGGCGCGGACGGGTTGCAAGACACCGCTTTGGTAGGCCTGGTTTTGATCCTGAGAGAGCACATCGACAGCGGCTGGGGCCCCTGCTGGCCCGTCCAGCGTCCAGGCGCCTCCACCGGGGCGCACTGGGCGAAAGTTCCAGGGTGTGAAAGGGTCGTAGAGCCCCACCGCCACGTAGTAGCCATAGTCCCCTGGGGGTAGGTTGGAGGCAAGCTCGAGCCAGTCCCCATTCCTTGTAACCGACACGTTCTCGATGCTGCCATCAGGGCGGTGCTCCTCAGCTTTCCAGCCAGTGAGCAGGTAGGCCCAGTTCCACCCCTGCCCCGGCGGGGTTTTGAAGCCAGCCCCGGGCAGCTCTTCTTGCCCGCCCGGCCCGGTATGGATGTAAATGCCAATGGTGGCCAGTGAGAAGCCGTGGGGGGCGTTGCTCTGATTAGAGTAACGGTGGAGCCTGACCCGAAGTACTAGCTTTTCCCCTCTGCGAAGGGCTTCGAAACCAGTCAGGTCGGCGAAGCCGGCCTCAGCAAACAGCGGAGCGCGGGGGTAGGCATAGCCCAGCCCATGGTCGTCACCTACGGGATCGGAGAAGAGAAGCGGGATCATAGCGGAGGGTTTCCCTGCAATGCTCAAGTAATCCGCGGTAATGTCTACCTGATACCGGATGCAAAAAGATAGTCATCCAAAGCAAAGACCTCCAGAGGCCATCTTTTTGAATCCCAGTGCACTTCCTTCGCTGGGGTTGGTTCGCCGCAGGAAGGCGCCGAACTAACCGAATCTGGTATGAAATACAGGCAACGGGTGAGCCAGAGCAGCCCACAAGTCCACACCCTACCCTTTATTGGCCCCTACATCAAGAACCCTAGCACAGGTTGATTAGGGCCTTAACCAGGCGGGCGGGGTCGTGTTGGGCAAAACCAGGCTCCAGAAAATCGTCGGCCACAATCTGCACCCCCAGCCCCTCGAAGCGCTGGGGGTTGAAGCGCACGGGTGCCTGGCCTTCGTTATGGTAGCGCTGGAGCAGATCCTCGGGGATGCGGGCATTGTTGATCAGCACCACGTTGGGCCTGCGACCGAGGTGCTGCTCGATGGCATGAAAATGTTCGTAGGCGTCCATGCCCTCGGTCTCGCCGCGCTCACTCATGATGTTGACGATGTAGACCAGCTTGGCTGGGGACTGCTGGATGGCCACCTGGATGCCCTTGGGTAAAAAACTGGGAATCACGCTGGAATAGAGGCTGCCCGGCCCCAGCACAATCAAATCGGCTTTTTGCAGGGCTTCGATGGCCTCGGGCATGGCAGCTACCCCAATAGGGGCCAGCCCCACCCTGCGGATCCGGCCGCGCTGTTCGCGCAGGGCTGTCTCCCCCTCTACCCGCGAACCATCCTCGCGCTGGGCCCAGAGGTGGGCCGCTTCGTAGGTTGCAGGCCATACCGCCCCACGCAGGCGCAGCACCTGGTTGGCCTGGCGCATGGCGCTGGCAAAGTCGTTGTTGAGCTCGAACAAGGAGACCAGCATCAGGTTGCCGAAGGTGTGGCCCGCAAGCTCCCCACCCCGCTGGAAGCGGTACTTCATCAGGTCGGGAAGTCCCTCGGCATTCGACAAAGCCGCCAGGCAGTCCACCAGGTCGCCCACCGCCGGAACCCCAAATGAGACGCGCAGGCGTCCGGTAGAGCCCCCGTCGTCGGTGACCGCTACCACCGCGGTGATGTTGGCGGTCTCCATCTTGAGGCCCCGCAGCACGCGCGAAAGCCCTGTTCCGCCCCCCAAGGCCACGATGCGGGGGCCGGCCTCGAGCCTCCGGTGTATATACACCTGCTTGGAGATCGAGTCGGGGTCGGTGATGGCTGAGAGCATGCTGCGGTTCATCCAGCGCAAGCCCATCAAAAACAGCACCAGGCCCCCCAGCAGCCAAAGCCCCCCCGAGATCCACAGCGGGATGGAAAAGTAGCCGGCCCAGCGGGTGGTCTGCAAGAACCAGGGCAGGAACGAGGTTTGCCAGGAGAGATGAACCACCCCGGTGAACATGCACAGCAGGCCCAGGGCTGCTAAAAATGCATACCGCTTGACCCGCATGCCTGGCAGCAGCCAGCGCAGCAAGCTGAAAAAGCGGTCGTCGGCAGGGTGGGTGCGCAGGCCCTGGGTGAGGGTTTGCAGGTTGGGGCGCTTGGCCTTGTTCCAGAGCATAGCGGCCTCGCTCAGGTGTTCAGGGCCTTGTCTAGGTCGCGGTGCTCGAGCTCCACCCGAAAGCGGCTCGAGAGCTCCTGGGCCAAGCGCTCCGCCACGGCCACGCTGCGGTGCTGTCCACCCGTGCAACCGATGGCTACGGTGTAGGCGGCTCGTCCAGTCTGGCGGGCACCGTCTGCTGAAAGCCCGATGGTGGTCAGCAGGGTGCGGTAGAAGGGTTCGTGCTTCTTTTCCGAAAACACATACGCCGCCACCTCCGGGTCGGTGCCCGGGCGGGCTTTGAGCACGGGGTCGTAGTGGGGGTTGGGTAGCACCCGCACATCCAGCACCAGATCGGCCTCCTGGGGTGGGCCCCACTTGAAGCCAAAAGAGAACAGGCGCAGCAGGAAGCCCTCTTCTTCGCCCAGGGCGGCCTCGAGGGCCTCCTTGAGCTGGCGGGGGGTGCGCTCAGAGGTATCAATCACCAGATCGGCCCGGTCGCGCAGGGGGGCCAGGGCCAGGCGCTCTTCTTCTATCTCGCGCAGCAGGTTGCCCATGCCCAGCGGGTGCAGGCGGCGCGAAAGGTTGTAGCGCTTGAGCAGGATATCGGACTTGGCCTCCAGGTAGATGATGAAGGGACGGAGCTGGGCCAGGATGCTTTCCACCTCGTTCAGCAAATCCCGGGCCCGAATATCCAGCACCACCGCCACCTTATGGATGCCTCGAGGCTCGACAGTTTTGAGCAGGTCACTCCAAAGCTGTGGAGGGATGTTGTCTACCGAAAAATAGCCCAGGTCTTCCAGGGCCATCCGGGCCGAGGTCAGGCCGGCCCCGCTTTGTCCGCTCAATACCACAAACCGCATTTATTCACCTTTGGAAACCGGGCCATGCACACCAGACTCGCTTGGTTCGGTGCCTTCCTGCGGCGAACCAACCCGACCGAAGGGATGCCGAGTGCGGCGAGGGGTGTGCCCTGCGATGCAAAAAGATAGCCCCTTGCATCCGGTGTTACACCCCCTGCCGGGCGAGCCCACCTCCCAAGTATACCCGCGGCCTCTTCAAGGCATGGGTTACAAGGCCTACTTGATTTCTAAAAGCTCCACGTCAAAAACCAGGGCCGAGTTGGGGGGAATATTGGGGCTGGGGCTGCGCTCACCATAGGCCAGGCTGGCCGGGATAATCAGCCGGCGCTGGCCGCCGACCCGCATACCCACAATGCCCGAGTCCCAGCCGGGAATGACCTGGCCGGCCCCTAAGGTGAACTCAAAGGGGGTGCGGCCCGGCTGGCAGGAGCTGTCGAACTGCTTGCCGTCTACCAGCCGCCCAATGTACTGCACCCGCACGGTGTTGGAGGTGATGGCCTGGGGGCCGCTGCCTTCTTTGAGGTCTTCGATGCGGAGGGCGGTGACGCCCTCGTTGGTGAGGCCGGTGGCCGCCGGGGGTTGGTTGCTGCAGAGTGTACTGCTGACGGTGCCTGGGCGCCGCCCAAACATAAAATAGATCGCACCCAACAAAGCCAACGCGATAACCACAATGAGGATGACGTTTCGGTTCATACCGCTGCCCATTGTATGGCTTTTGCCCAGCGCGTTGGCTGGCTCAGGCGGGTTGCTTCAGGGCGAGCTGCCCACAGGCAGCCCCCACGTCGCGCCCCCGGCTCCAGCGCACCGAGGTGGGGATGCCCTGCTGCTCCAGAATAGCGGCGAATTTCAGGATTTGCGCCCTGGGGGTGCCCTGGTGGGGGGCCCCCTCCCAGGGGTTCCAGGGAATCAGGTTCATGTGAACGCTCAGGCCCCTGAAGTGCTGGGCCAGGGCCCGGGCCTGCCAGTCGTGGTCGTTGATGCCTTTGAGCAGGGTGTATTCCAGGGTGATGCGGCGTTTGGTCTTGGCGTAGTAGTGCCGCACGGCTTCCATAATTTCAGCGATGCTGTAGCGGTGGGCGGTGGGGATGATCTGCTGGCGGGTTTCGTCGTCGGGAGCGTGGAGCGATAGGGCCAGGCGCACCTCGAGCCCCCACTCAGCCATTTTGTAGATGCCCCGGGGAATCCCCACGGTAGAAAGGGTAATGCGGCGCGGGCTCATGGCCAGCCCCTCGGGGTGCAGCATGCGCTCGAGGGCTTTATATACGTTTTCCAGGTTTAACAGCGGCTCGCCCATGCCCATCAGCACCACGTTGCGAATCTCGCGGGGGGTGTGCCCCTGATGGTAGGCTGCAAACAGAATCTGATCCAGGATCTCGGCTGCCGTTAGGTTGCGCCCAAAGCCCATCCGGCCGGTAGCGCAAAAGGTGCAGCCCGCCGGGCAGCCCACCATGCTGGAGATGCAGATGGTTTTACGGTTCAGGTAGGGCATGTACACAGCCTCGGTCTTCTGGCCGTCCAGCAGGGTAAACAGGTACTTGACCGAGCCGTCCTGGCTTGGGAAGGGGGTAACCTCGCTGAACTCCGAGATGCGGTACTGCTTGGCCCACTCAGCGCGCAAGGCCTTGGGCAGGTCGGTCATCTCCTCCCACTGCCGCGCCCCCTTGGCATAGAGCCAGGCGGCCAGCTGCGCCCGGCGGTAGCCCTGGCCCGGAAGCTGTTCGATGGGCAGCGAAAGCAGTGGGGTTTGGTCTTGCGGCAAAGCCATAACGCTTCAGTATAGCTGGCGTGACGGATTCAAATGGTGGGCGGCTCGAGGTTCTCGGGCTTCCGATGCAGCGCTTTCAGGTCTGCCGCCCGTATACTGGGGCAGATGCGCGCCCACACCAACCTGTGGTATTTGGTGCTCTCCTCCTATTGGTTTGCCAGTAGCTTTAAGTGGTTTCTTATTTTGCTGGTGTTGCTGCCGGCGCGGGTGGCCGAGCTGGTGCCCGAACCTGAGCGGGCTACCCGCCTGGGCCTGCTGTTCGCCTTGGGGGCGTTGATGGCTTTCATCGGGCCGCCCATCTGGGGCTACATCTCTGACCGGGTGGGTCGCCGCATGCCCTTTTTGGCCATGGGCACAATTATCACGGCTGGCGCGCTGGTCTGGATGGCCTATGCAGGCAGCTACTGGCAGCTCGTAGTGGCCTATTTGTTGCTGCAGCTGGCCGACGATATGGCCACCGGCCCCTACTCGGCCCTAATCCCCGACCTCACGGCCCGGCGCGAGCGGGGGGTGGCCTCGGGCTGGCTGGGCACCCTCCAGGTGAGCGGCCAGGTGGTGGCGGGCGCAACGGGCTTCCTGCTGGCCAACCTGCAGTGGCAGTTCTTGCTGATCGCCCTGCTCAACCTGATCGCAGCCGGGATGGTTTTGCGCCTGATCCGCGAGGTGCCGGGATTAAGGCCCCAGCGCCGGGGCTTGTGGGAGAGCCTGGTGGCCCCCTGGCGCAGCGCCGATTTTCGCTGGGTCTGGTTTACGCGTTTTCTGGTCATGCTGGCCCAGTATGTGGTGCAAACCTACTTGCAGTACTACCTGGCCGATGTGGTGCAGGTATTCCAGGCCTTCGGTCAAACCCTGGCGACGGAAGCCTTTCAGGCGGTGGCCCTGCTGGGCTTACTCATCTCTATTGGGGCCGCGGTGGCTGCGGTGCCGGCGGGGCGTTTGTCCGACCGGTATGGCCGTAAGCCCATTATCTATGTGGCTGGGGTGGGTCTGGCGTTGTTGATGCTGCCCATTCTGCTGCTGCCCCGTTACGATGTGCTGGTTGTGCTGGCCCTGGTGTTCGGGGTGCTGTACGGGGCCTATCTGGCGGTAGACTGGGCCCTGGTCTCCGATGTGCTGCCCAACCCCCAGGCCCACGCCACCGATATGGGCATCTGGCAGACCTCCATCGTGCTGCCGCAGGTCTTGGCAGGGGGGTTTGGGGCCATGCTGGATGCCTTCAACCGCCAGAGCCCTGGGTTGGGTTACACAGTGCTGTTCTTGGTGGCGGCGGTTTGTTTTGTGCTGGGCACCCTCCTAGTTCGCCAGATCCGCTCGGTGCGTTGAGCGCCCTATTGAGAAGGGTCGCACCGGGCTTCCTCGTAGCAAACTGCTTGTTGCTTCTACAAAAAGTTGGTGATGGGGTGCTGGGTTTACTTGACAACCCAGGGGGGCTTGGCCATAGTTAGGAATGCGCTGTCCTGGAGGGATGGCTGAGTGGTTGAAAGCGGCGGTCTTGAAAACCGTTGTAGACGCAAGTCTACCGGGGGTTCGAATCCCTCTCCCTCCGCCAGGCTATTTCATACCAGATTCGGTTAGTTCGGCGCTGGAAGGCGGCGAACTAACCCGACCGAAGTTATCCGCGTAGCGGAGGGCGATACCGCCCCTTGGAAGGGATACGCTTTCTTCGCCGAGCGTAGCGAGGGGTGTGCTCTAGGATTCAAAAAGATAGCCTCTGGAGATCTTTGCTTTGGATGACTATCTTTTTGAATCCGGTATCATTCGATTGGGGTCTGGGGCGGCAGTCCCCCTGGGTGAGTCACGACAGGGGATCGCCCCCAGGCATCCACTCAACTCCTTTGCTCCGAACGCATCCACCCTGTGGGATGGCCTGGTACACTGCCCAAAGCCCAGGCACGATGGGCATGGCCGCCGGGCGCTGTGCACCTGACCTGTGTAGAGCGGCCTGGATTCGAAGGATCTCTTCTCTGCATCGTCTTTGCTTTGGTTGGGGTGGTTTACTTGCCAGGTTTTGTGCTAAAGTATCGCTTGCAGTTTTTGGGAGGATACCCCAGAACTGGACAGATGGAGGGGTGGCCGAGTGGCTGAAGGCGGCGGTTTGCTAAACCGCTATAGGGAACGAAAGTCCCTATCGGGGGTTCGAATCCCCCCTCCTCCGCCAACGTAAAACCGAGCAATCCGCTTGAGGGTTGGGGCCTGGGCCCCAACTTTTTGTTTGGGGGGCCAGGTGCAATGCTAGGCTCAGCAATGAAACCCTCTTCCTTCGCTCAAGCCACCCGCTGATCCCGGCGTTTCGTTCTGAAATGGCTGGTGGGGTTTGCTTAGCGGGGTATATTTTTTATGCTGGGTTAGTTTGAGAGGCCACGATGAAAACCGCCGAAATCCGCGAAAAGTTTCTCCAGTTCTTCGAATCCAAGGGGCATCTGCGCCTGCCGAGCTTTAGCGTGGTGCCCCAGGACGACCCCACCCTGCTCTTCATCAACGCGGGCATGACCCCCCTCAAGCCCTACTTTCTGGGTAAAAAGCCGGTCTTCCCCGGCCACGAGGGCGAGTGGTACCGGGTGACCACCTGCCAGAAGAGCGTGCGCACCGGCGATATCGAGAACGTGGGGCGCACCAACCGCCACCAGACCGTTTTCGAGATGCTGGGCAACTTCAGCTTCGGCGACTACTTCAAAAAAGAGGCCATCGAGTGGGCCTGGGAGTTCCTGACCGACCCCAAGTGGCTGGGCCTGGATCCGGCGCGCATCTACGTGACCATCTACAAGGACGACGACGAGGCCTTTGAACACTGGACGCGGGTGGGCGTACCCCCCGAAAAAATCCACCGCTTCGACGCCGACGAGAACTTCTGGCCGCAGAACGCCCCCACCAAAGGCCCCAACGGGCCGTGTGGGCCGTGCAGCGAGATCTACTACGACCGGGGGCCGGCCTTCGGTTCGGACACCTGGGCCGACTACTACGAGACCCGCGAGTCCAACCGCTTTGTGGAGCTGTGGAACCTGGTGTTTCCGCAGTACGACCGCAAGGACGGCGGCGTGCTGGAGCCCCTCCCCAAGCCCAACATTGATACCGGCATGGGCCTTGCGCGGGTGGCCATGGTGCTGCAGGGGGTGACCGACTTTTACGAGACCGACGAGTTTCAGCCCCTGATCGCCAAAATTGTGGAGCTAACCGGCATCAGTTACGAAGGCCCCAGCTCGGTGGCCCACCGGGTAATTGCTGAGCACGCCCGTGCCGTGGCCTTCATCCTTTCCGATGGGGTGCACTTCTCCAACACCGGGCGCGGTTACGTGGTGCGCCGCCTGCTGCGCCGGGCGGTGCGCTTTGGCTACCTGCTGGGTCTGCGCGAGCCGTTTATGTTCAAGCTGGCCGGGGTGGTGGCCGAGGTGATGGGCGGGGTCTACCCCGAGCTAAAGGAGCACCTCGAGGGTGTGCAAAAGCAAATCAAAATTGAAGAAGAGCAGTTTTTGCGCACGCTCGAGAGCGGTATCAAGCGCCTGGATGCCATGCTGGCAGGCCTGGCGCCGGGCGATACCCTGGCGGGGCGGGATGCCTTTACTCTCTACGACACCTACGGTTTCCCGCTCGACTTAACCATCGAAATTGCGGGAGAGCATGGGATTCAGGTGGACACCGAAGGCTTCGAGCGGGCCCTGGAGGAGCAGCAGGAGCGGGCTCGAGCCGCCGCCGCCTTCAGCAAGGAGCTTTTCAAGAGGTCCAACGAGGCCCTGGCGGCCCTGGCCGCGGATTATGGGGGCACCAAGTTTGTGGGCTACGAGAGCCTCGAGGCCCAGGCCCAGGTCAAGCTGCTTCTGGTGGGCGAGCAAACCATAGAGGAAGCCCCGGCCGGCACCGAGGTGCAGGTGGTGCTGGACAGAACCCCCTTCTACGCCGAAGGGGGCGGCCAGGTGGGGGATGCGGGCGTGCTGGAATGGGAGGGGGGCTGGGCCAGGGTCTCGACCACCCAGAAAAACCCCGACGGCATCTTTTTGCACATTGCGCGGGTAGAGGAGGGCACCCTTAAAGCCGGCTCGACGGTGCGGGCTTTGGTGGATCAGCAGCGGCGCGACACCGAAAAAAACCACACCGCCACCCACCTGCTGCACGCTGCCTTGCGGGCCGTGCTGGGCCCCCACGCGCAGCAGAAAGGCAGCTACGTGGGGCCGGATCGGCTGCGCTTCGACTTCAGCCAGTTCGAGCCGATTGCCCCCAGGGATCTGGCCCGGATTGAGCTGCTGGTGAACCGCTGGATTCAGGCCGACTTCCCGGTGAGCTATGCCTACAAGCCCCTGGAGGAAGCCCGCAAGGAAGGGGCCATGGCCCTGTTTGGCGAAAAATATGGCGACGTGGTGCGGGTGGTCAGCGTGGAAGGGGCCATCGACAATGTGACTTCCAAGGAGCTCTGCGGCGGCTGCCATGTGCGGCGCACCGGCGAGATCGGGGCCTTTGTGATCGTGGCCGAGGAGTCGGTGGCGGCGGGGGTGCGGCGCATTGAGGCCCTGACCGGAACCGGGGCGGTGCAGTACGTGCGCGAGATGCTGAACTGGCTGGGCGGCCTCTCCCGCGAGCTGGGGACGGCCCCCGAGCACCTATTGGAGCGGGTGAACAAGCTCCAGGACGAACTCAAGGCCCGCGAGAAAGAGATCGAAAGGCTGAGGCTGGAGCTGGCTCGAGCCCAGCTCGGGGGCGGCGCGGCGGGCCTCTCGCTCAGGGAGGCGGGCGGCTACCGGTACCTGGCGGTTCGGCTCGAGGGCCTCGAGGCCGGGGCCCTGCGGGGCGCAGCGGACGAGCTTTTGGACAAGCACCAGGCCGACCTGGTGGCGGTAGGCTCGGGACAGAACCTGGTGGTCAAGGTGAGCAAAAAGGCCCTGGAAAAGGGGCTGGATGCCGGTGCGGTGATGAAGAAACTGTCGGCTGTTGCGGGCGGGCGCGGCGGCGGCAAGGGGGCGCTGGCCCAGGGCGGCGGCTTCGACCTGGATAAGGCCTTGGGGGCCCTCGAGCAGGTGCTGGAATAGTGTTTGGCCTCATCTGCGCCTGTGGGCTGAGGGAGATAATAGGGTAGATGCGGGTAGTGGCGCTGGACGTGGGGGAGGCCCGGATTGGCCTGGCCGTGGGCGAGACCGGTTCACCCTGGGCCTTTGGCCGGGGCTACCTGGTGCGCAAAAACCTCGAGGCCGACCTCGAGGCCCTGGCGGCTTTTGCCGAGCGCGAAGGGGCCGAACGCTTTGTGGTGGGGCTGCCCCTGCGCACCGATGGCCGGCCCAGCGCCCAGGCCGAGCGGGTGCAGGCCCTGGTGGAGGCCATGCGTGGGCGGGGTATGCAGGTCGAGCTGCTGGATGAGCGCTACACCACCAAACTGGGGCAAAACCGCCTCAAAAATGCCCCCAAGCGCATTCGACAGGAGAAAGGTAAGTTGGACGAAGCCGCGGCCATCGCGCTGCTGGAATCCTATTTGGCAGGTGCATAAGCCGGGCCGTACCGAGCCGTGGAGCTTTTAGCATGGACGATTCGAACAAGCCAACCCCTCCCGATGGGCCTGTTGCAACCCTCGACGACCCCCAGGAAAGGGGCAAGTCGCCCACCCGCTGGATTCTGCGGGGGGTGCTGTTCATGTTTGCCCTGGTGGCGGCGGTATTTGGCTATGCCCTGTATTTGATGGGCCCCACCGGCACCACGGCCGAGATCCGCATTCCCAAAGGCAGCGGGGCTGCAGCGGTCGGTCGCATCCTCGAGCAGGCCGGACTGGTGCGTTCGGGCTATATGTTTGCTCTGTATTTGCGCTTCTCCGGTCAGGATAAAAAACTCAAGCCCGGCTACTACCAGCTCGAGGGCAAGGGGTTGCGGGCCATTGCCCTGTCCATCACCGACGAGTCCCGCCCTCTCACCGTGCGCATCACCTTCCCGGAAGGCTGGCGGGCGGTGGATATGGCCCAGCGCTTGAGCGAAAATAACCTGGATGGCCCCAAATTCCTCGAGCTGGTCAACAACCCCCCCTCCGAGCTGCGCCCTGCCGAGGCCAAAGGCCCCACCCTCGAGGGCTACCTCTTCCCCGCCACCTACGACTTCCCCCTCGACTTTACCGCTGAGGACGTTATCCGCACCATGACCCGCCGCATGGAACAGGAGTTTACCTCTGCTGCCAAGGCCCGTCTGCAACAACTTGGTCTACAAAGCATCCACGACTGGGTCACGCTGGCTTCCATCGTGCAAGCCGAAGCTGCAAATTCCAGCGAAAAGCCCTTGATTGCAGGGGTTTTCCTCAACCGCCTGGAAATCGGCATGCCCTTGCAGGCCGACCCCACCGTGGCCTACGGTCTGGGTAAACGCCTGCCCGAACTCGATCGAGGGGCGGGCGATTTTGAAAAAGACAACTCCTACAACACCTATACCCGGCGCGGCCTACCCCCCGGGGCCATCGGCAATCCCGGCGCCGAGGCTCTGCAGGCCGTGCTCTATCCCATCCGCACCAACGAAAAAGGCCAGAAGTACCTCTACTTCCTGCACGCCCAGGGCCGCCTGTTTTTGAACGTGGACTTCGAGGGGCACCTGCGCGATACGGCGCGGTATTACCGCTAGTCCTCCTCGAAAAAGTCCCGATCCACCCGCTTGATCTCGTACCTTGCCGCTACCGTAACCCCAACGTTGTACTCAATCATGAGCTCGGCCAGGGTATTTCCGTCTATCAGCACGATATTCCCCAGCGCCTGGGCGGTTCTTATCGCCTCACTGTAAAACTCCGAGGTGGTTATGATAACCCCCCGGCTGGCCTTTTGCAGGGCCAGGCTCCCATGGAAGGTTCTTACCACCTCGCTCGGGACGGGCCTTTCCCATCGCTTGGCCTGGATGTAGATGTTGTCCAGGCCCAGCGGATCCTGCTTGATGATGCCATCAATGCCGTTATCCCCACTCCGCCCCACGGCCCTGCCCGCATCGGCCATCGAGCCACCGTACCCCATCGCCACCAGAAGCCGGACCACCAGGCGCTCAAAGAAGGCGGGGGAGCACTGTTTGACGCGCTCTAGAAGCTCCTGGGCCAGTTGTTTTTTCAGGGTCTGGTGGAGCTGCTCGAGCTGTTCATCTGGTGTTGTCTCATTGCCAACCTCTTCTTTTGAGCTTGTTTCTTCCGTGGTGCGGTCTCTACGCCTAAATTCAACAAAACCGGGGAATCGCATAAGGTACTGGTTGTTAAGTTCGGTAATGCCCGACTGCAAAACTCTCTGACCTTCCGCAGTGATTTTGAATTGTCCTCGGCTTGGAGACTCCAACAATCCGGCTTTCATCAAGTAGGTTCTGGCCCATCCGACGCGGTTCTCATACCTACTTTGCCCTCCACTGGGCAGCAATTCAGCCCGATCTTCTTTGCTTAAGTTGAACTTCTTGGCCAGCACCTCATAGGCTTCCTCCATTGAGTGCGCCTCACCGTCCGCTGCTAGCTCGAGCAGGGGGTACATGAATTTCTGGTAGCTTGGAACGGGCATTTCACGAGCATTCTACTGGATTGGCAGGTTGTGGGGTGGGGTGCTGGTGTGGCCGGGCAATTGCAGCACCCCTCCTTGTGTTCTTGTGAAAGAAGGGCCATATTGGGCGGGCTTTCTTATGTTTGCTGCCTTAGCCCGCCTGGTTGTCCGCTATCCTGTACAGGTTGTCTTGGTCTGGCTTCTGCTGGTATTGCTGGCCATCCCAGCTGCCCGGCTGGCCCCGCAAAACCTGGCCGCCAACGCCAGCGACGTGAAAAACAGCGAGGCCCAGAGGGTCCTGCAAATCTTGAACGAGGCCTTTGCGCTGCCCTCGGTTGATCGTACGGTGCTGGTGAGCGAGTCCAACCTGCCTGAACACGACCCCCGCTTTCGCCAGGCCTACAACCAACTGATGGCCCGGATACAGACCCTGGAGGGGGTGCTGCGCCTCCACCGCTACGATGCTCCCAGCCCCTTGCAGCAAAAAAGCGCCGATGGCAGGATAACAGCAACCCTGCTGGACACCCGCCTGGAGAACGGCGAGGCGGTGATAGAAGCCCTGCGGCGTGAGGCCAGGGCGGCCCAGACCCCCGAAACCCGCTTTTACGTAACGGGGGCTACGGCGGTGACCAAGGACTTTCTGCACCTGCTGGAGGCCGACGTCAAGCGCAGCGAGCTGATGGCCCTGCCCCTGACTGGAGGGGTGTTGTTGCTGGCCTTTGGGGCTTTGGTTGCTGCCGGGCTGCCCCTGCTGGTCGGGGTGGTGGCCATTACCACCGGCCTGGCGGGCTTGTTCTTCTTAACCCTGCTGGGGGAAGTCAGCAGTTTTGCGCTTTCGGTGATTACCATGCTCTCGCTGGGAGCCGGGATCGACTACGCCTTGCTGATGGTCAATCGCTTCCGTGAGGAGCTGGCCGCGGGCCGCACGGCGCAGGCCGCCGCGGCCATCACCACCCAGACCGCCGGTCGTACGGTGGCCTCGAGCGGCCTGGTGGTGGCCATTGCCATGGGGGCCATGCTGGTGCCCGACCTGACCTTCATCCGCTCGATGGGGGTGGGCGGGGTGATGGCTATTATCCTGACGGTGCTGGCCTCCATCACCCTGCTTCCGGCCATTCTGGCTTTGCTGGGCGAGCGGGTTAACGCGCCGCGCCGCTGGGCCTTCAAACCTACCAGCAGCGGGAAGGCCAGCCCCTTCTGGGGCCGGTGGGCCGGCACGGTGATGCAGCGCCCCTGGATGTGGTCGTTTGGGGTGACGGGGCTGCTTCTGGCCCTGGCCTGGCCGGCCACCCAGATGAAGCTGGGCTACACCGGTGCGTTTGGGCTGGGCCCTCATGTGGAGTCGCGCAAGGGCCTGGAGCTCATCCGGCAGCTCGAGCTCGGGGGGGCGCTGGATGCCTTCGAGGTGCTGCTCGACCTGGGAGAGGAGGGCTTCACCCCCCAGAACCGGGCCCGCTGGCGGGCGCTCGAGCAGCGTATTTCCGCCTGGCCGGAGGTGCGGCTGGTGGTCTCGCCTTTCCTGGCGGGTAGGTTAGAGGGCCAGGGCGGGTTTGCCGAGCTGGTGGGCCTCACCAACCAGTACATCAGCCAAGACCGCCGCTACCTGCGCCTTACGGTCATTCCCCGCGACGCCCTTCAGGCCCCTAGCATCCCCGACTGGTATACCCGTCTTAAGCAGGAAGCCCAGGGGGTCGGGTTTCAGCGGGTGCTGCTGGGCGGTGCGCCGGTGGGTTCGATGGAGTTCACCCAGGCCCTGGTGGGGGCCATGCCCGCCGCCATCGGGACGGTTTTTGTGGCCACCTTCCTTTTGTTGGCGGTGGCCTTCCGTAGCCTGGTCATCCCCCTCAAGTCCATCCTGATGAACACCCTGACGGTGGGGGCGGCCTACGGCCTTATAACCCTGGTGTTTCAGGAGGGTTTTGCGGCGGGGCTGGTGGGCGCGCCCACCGATGTGGGGGGCATCGACAGCTCGCTGCCTATCCTGATGTTTGCGGTGATTTTTGGGCTTTCCATGGACTACGAGATCTTTCTGCTCTCCCGCGTGCAGGAGGCCCATCTGGCCGGGCTGGACACCCCCCAGGCCGTGCGGTTTGCCCTCGAGCGCACCGCCGGGGTGATCAGCAGTGCAGCCCTGATCATGATTATCGTGTTCTCGGCCTTTGTGGTGGGGCAGGTGGTGGCCAACAAGACCATCGGTCTGGGGCTGGCGCTGGCGGTGTTCCTGGATGCCACCCTGGTACGGCTGGTGCTGGTGCCAGCGGTGCTGGTGCTGGCGGGCCGGTGGAACTGGTGGCTGCCCGAGCCGCTCCGGCGGGTCATGCCTAAGGTGCGGCTCGAGCCGTAGTTGCTTCCGGTCTTATCGCTCCTGGGCCAGGTATCGCTCGAAGGCCAGCAGGGCCGGGTGGAGCGCTTTCAGGGGCATCACCCCCAGCTTGACCAAAGCCCCCCCACCCCGGGCCCCCAGCGGCTTGAGCACCTCCTCCCAGATGGTTTGCAGGTCTTCGCTGCGGCTGGGGTGCTTGAGCAGCACGTAGCGGGCTTTGTCCTCGGCCTGGGCTAAAAGCAGGGCCAGCACCCCCGGCCACTCGGCCAGGCGCCGGCCCACCATATCCAGCACGCTGTTGGGCACCTGGGCGGCTATGGTCTGCGTGGGGAACTCGGTCAGCAGGTCGCGCATGATGCGCTCGGCCAGCTCGTCCTTGAGCAGGGCGTTTTCGGCCCGCGCCCTGCGCCACTCCTCGCGCAGGTTGCCGATGGGCTTTTCGAGCTCGAGGGGGCTCGAGCTAAACCACTCCCCCAGGCGGGAGAGCAGGCGGTGCTCCTGGTCAAAGAGCTCGAGGGCCTCCCAGCCCGCCACAAAGTAGACGCGTGTGCCGCCTTTGTAGCGTTCGAAGCGGGTTATTTTGATGGGGCCGGCCTCGCCGCTGCGGGCTACGTGCAGGCCGCCGCAGGCCACTTTGTCCCAGCCTTCGATCTCCACCACCCGGATAAGCCCGGTCACCTTGGGGGCGCGGCGCAGGCCGTGGGCCGGGGCCTCTGCCTCGTCAATAAAATAGGTTCGCACCGCCGTGTTGGCATACACCGCCCAGTTGGCCAGGGCCTCGGCCTGGCGGATCACCGCTTCGTCGGGGGCGCCGTCGAAGTCCATGGTGCAGACCGGGTTGAGCATATTGACGGCCACCACATTCCAGCCCGCGGCCCGCAAAAAGGCCTGGCCCAGCATGTGCTCGGCGGTGTGGCGCTGCATCTGCCGGTAGCGCCGGGCCCACTCAATCCGGCCCACCACAAGCTGCCCCTCGGGAAGGGGGCTTTGCAGCCGGTGGATCACCGGGCCGGTGGCCTTGGCCTCCTCGAGCACCTCCAGCACCGCCACCCCGTTCAGGGTGCCGGTGTCGCAGGCCTGGCCGCCCGAGGTGGGGTAGAAGAGGGTTTGATCGAGCACGGCAAAGTGCTTTTCACCCTCACTCCAGGCCCGCACCACCCGGGCCTCAAACTCGCTTTCGTAGGGGCGTTCCCAGTAAGCGCGCACGCCGACAGCTTACCCAAAAACCTCAGGCCCCGCCCAGGTTGGGTTTGATCTTGGGGATGACCCGAGGGGGTTCTTTCTCCTCCTTGTCTTTGGGGGCTTCGGGGGCCTCGAGGCTCTCCAGGGCCTCGCCTTCCACCACCCGCACGAACTCCTCGGCATTTAGGGTCTCCCGCTCCAAAAGGGTTCGCGCCACCCGCTCGAGCTGTTCTCGCTTCTCGGTGAGCAGGCCCAGCACCCGGTCGTGCTGCTCTTGCAGCAGCTTTTGCACGGCCTCGTCAATGCGCCGGGCGGTGTCCTCGGAGTACTGCCGGGTGTCGTAGCCGCCCAGGTAGGTGTCCTCGCGCACCTGGTAGGCCACCATGCCAAAGTCGGGGTGCATTCCCCACTCGGTAATCATGCGGCGGGCCAGGTCGGTGGCCTGGCGGAAGTCGTTCTCGGCCCCGGTGGTCACGTCGTCGAAAATCAACTCCTCGGCCACCCGGCCGGCCAGCGCCACGGCAATCTGATCGGTCAGGCGCTTTTTGCTCCAGTGCAGGGTGTCCTGGCGGCTGGGCATCATGAAGCCCATGGCCCGCCCACGCGGCACAATGGTCACCTTGTGCACCTTGTCGGCGTGCTCGAGGAAGTGCGCGGCCAGCGCGTGCCCGGCCTCGTGGTAGGCGGTGATCTCGCGGTCTTTCGGGGTGACCACCAGGCTCTTTTTGGCCGGGCCCATCATCACCCGGTCGGCGGCCTCTTCCAGGTCTTTCATGGTGATTTTTTTGCGGCCGTCGCGGGCGGCCAGCAGGGCTGCCTCGTTGAGGAGGTTTTCCAGATCGGCCCCCACGAAGCCGGGGGTGCGCTTGGCCAGCAGGGCCAGGTCTACATCCTCGGCCAGGGGCTTGCCCTTGGCATGAATCTTGAGGATCTGCTCACGCCCCTTCACATCGGGGGCATCGATGGCCACCTGGCGGTCGAAGCGGCCTGGCCGCAGCAGCGCGGGGTCGAGCACATCGGGGCGGTTGGTGGCCGCCATGATGATGATGCTGGTTTCTTTCTCGAAGCCGTCCAGCTCCACCAGCAGTTGGTTGAGGGTCTGCTCGCGCTCGTCGTTGCCGCCGCCCACGCCGCCGCCGCGCCGGCGGCCTACTGCGTCAATTTCATCTATAAAGATGATGCAGGGCGCGTGGCGTTTGGCGGTCTCGAACAGGTCGCGCACCCGGGCGGCCCCCACCCCCACGAACATCTCCACAAAATCGGAGCCCGAGGCAGCGATAAAGGGCACCTTGGCCTCGCCGGCCACCGCCCGCGCAATGTGGGTCTTGCCCGAGCCGGGTGGTCCGACCAGCAGCACCCCTTTGGGAATGCGGGCCCCCATCTCGTGAAAGCGGGCCGGGGCCTTAAGAAACTCGACAATCTCCTTGAGCTCCTCCTTGGCCTCTTCACAGCCAGCCACGTCCTTAAAGCTGGTTTTGGGGGCCTCGGTTAGCACCTTGGCCCGGCTTTTGGTGAAGCTAAAGGCATTGTCGCCCGAAGGGCCCCGGTTGCGCGAGAAGAAGAGGAAGAGCCCGATCAGCAAACCGATTAGCAGCAAGGGGATCAGGAAGCCCAGCAAGGGGTTTTCCCGTCTGGGTGCGGCAATCTCCACCTGGATTTTTTTGTCGCCCCACTCGCGGATGGTGCTGGTATCTAAGGGGCCTGGCGCAAAAGTGATGTACTGGTCTCCGTCTTCGCGGCGGGTGACGTTGAGCTGCCGTCCATCCACCGTAATTTTGGCCACCCGCCCCTGGTCAATTTCGTTCAGAAACGTCGTATAGGCCACCTGATTGGCGGGCTGCTGATGCGAGGTCAGGCTGAAGGCCCAGGCAATCAGAATGGCTACCAGCAGGATAAACCATAAGTTGAACGGCAGGCGGTTCATTGTTTTTTTAGCGTACACCTAATTGCATACGCAAAGGTAGTCAAAAGTACCTATGCCTGTAAAGTTCGAAAGTCCCATTGAGAATACGCTCAGCGCTCATGAGGGTTGTTTTTGGGACCGAAACCAATCGATCTGTGCTGCTGGAAAGCTGCTGCTTAAATAAATGGGGTGGAAGCAATCCGGCGAACTCCGGGCAAAAGTGTGAACCTCGCCCGGTTCCACCGCCAGCATGTCCCCGGCCTAAAGCCCCACCCCCTGCCCCTCGTACATCTGGGCGTGAAGGTGTGGCTCTTCGATGCCCTGGTTGGCGTAGCCCACGGGCACTGGTAGGCTGGAGTCCCAAGGCCCGGCGAAACAGCTTTTGGCGCTGTGGTCGGGCGTTCTGTGGATCATAGTGCAGTATACGTTCTCTTACCGACCGGGACGGGTTCTAAGGCAGGCCTACGGCGGCCATAAGCGTGTGGTGACCGACGCTGTGTCTGAGCGAACATAAAAATAGATCCTAAAAAACTTAGGTTCAATATAGGACATTCGCGGCCTCGGCCCCGACTTTTGCTCAAAGTAGGTGAGTGTTACGCCGCCTTCTTGATTTATCTTTGGCGTTATTACCCACTTTTCCCCTGGTGGGAGACTTGACAATGAATACACCTCAGTTGAGCCGTCCCATGAGCCGCCAAAAACAACTTTAACGTCTGTTATCTTGGTAGATCCCTGATTAACTACGTAAATACGTGAATCAGCCCACTTTGTGGAAGAAAAAATAAAAAGCATTGCGTAATAAATAACCACCATTGAGAGGAGAAGTAAGATGATTGAGCGAAGTAAAATGTATAAAAGTTTTGTTTTGGCCTTCATGGTTAGCTAGGGTAACTGCTTATTGGGGATGTGCGGCTTGCCGCGTTAAATTTTTAACCCAAGTTGCCACCTACAAAATACCTGAAGTTGTAGGCAAAGATGAACCCCCACACCTTGAGCACAAACCCTTCGAGGATCGTGGCATGAATCCGCTTGGGGAATAGCTCTGTCAGGGCAGAACCCACCGATTCGATGATCCTCCGCCCCTGCTGGGCAATCCACTGCGATGCCGGCTGGTAGCGTTTGGAGTTCCTCTTGCGGATGGCCCGCAGCATACCTCCGATCCACATACAGCTCACTCCCCCTCGGTAAGTCCAGCGGTAGCCGATACAACCCCTCCACATCCGCAGTGGACGACGGGCTACCGCCTGTGCACCAGAAAGAAGGCCTGTTCCTGGGCGTACGCCAGGGCGTGCTTGTGCTTTCCGGAAAACGCCAGGGCTGCCAGTACCCAGAGGGTCCGGACGACGCTGGCGGGGGTCTTGAGCAGGTCGTCTATAATGCAGTAGGCCACTAGAACAGTCCAGTTCATAGTGGCCTTTATTTTCTTTCGTAGTTGGGATAGGTGGCAACTTGAGTTAGACATAGGTGCGCGGCCAGGGGTGGGTTCAAACTTGATAATACCTGACTCAACTCTATTGACTATATCAATAATAACAGCTATCATATAGTTCAGTGAGCCGTGCTAAGTGCGGCCAGCGGAGGATATATGGCAAAAGCCGTAGGAATTGATTTAGGAACGACCAACAGTGTTATCGCCATCATGGAAGGTGGCAGCCCCGTGGTGCTCGAGAACGCCGAGGGCGAGCGCACCACCCCGAGCGTGGTGGCCTATAAGGGAAGCGACCAGTTGGTGGGCCGGGTGGCCCGTCGTCAGGCCGTGCTCAACCCCGAGGGCACCGTCTTCGAGATCAAGCGCTTCATCGGGCGCCGGTGGGAAGAGGTGCAGGATGAGGTCAAGCGGGTGCCCTACAAGGTGGTTAAGGGCCCCGATGGCGGGGTGCGGGTGGACATTGGTGGCAAGCTCTACACCCCCGAGGAAATTTCGGCCATGATCCTGCGCAAGCTGGTGGACGATGCCTCCAAAAAGCTGGGAGAGAAGATCACCAAGGCGGTGATCACCGTACCGGCCTACTTCAACAACTCCCAGCGCGAGGCCACCGCCAACGCTGGTAGGATCGCCGGCCTCGAGGTGCTGCGCATCGTCAACGAGCCCACCGCAGCGGCCCTGGCCTATGGCCTGGACAAAAAAGGCCACGAGACCGTGCTGGTCTTCGACCTGGGTGGGGGCACCTTCGACGTGACGGTGCTGGAGATCGGCGACGGTGTTTTCGAGGTCAAGGCCACTGCGGGTGACACCCACCTGGGCGGCTCCGACTTCGACCACGCCATCGTGAACTGGCTGGCCGAGGAGTTCAAGAAGGAGTCGGGTGGGGTGGATCTGAAGGCCGACCGGCAGGCCCTGCAGCGCCTGATTGAAGCCGCCGAGAAGGCCAAGATCGAGCTTTCGGCGGTCACCGAGACCACCATCAGCCTGCCCTTCATCGGCCTCGACCCGGTCTCCAAGACCCCTCTGCACCTCGAGCGCAAGCTCACCCGGGCCAAATTCGAGGAGCTGATCCAGCCCCTGCTCAAGCGGCTCCGTGGCCCGGTGGAGCAGGCCCTGCGCGATGCGGGCCTGAATGCCAGCCAGATCGACGAGGTGCTGCTGGTGGGGGGTTCTACCCGCGTGCCGGCGGTGCAGCAGATTGTGAAGGAGATGCTGGGCAAGGAGCCCAACCGCAGCGTCAACCCCGACGAGGTGGTGGCCCTGGGGGCGGCGGTGCAGGCCGGTGTGCTGACCGGGCAGGTAGAAGATGTGGTGTTGCTGGACGTGACCCCGCTTTCGTTGGGGGTGGAGACCAAGGGTGGGGTGTTCACGGTGCTGATTCCGCGCAACACCACCGTACCGACCCGCAAGTCGGAGATCTTCACCACCGCCGAGCACAACCAGCCCTCGGTGGAGATCCACGTGCTGCAGGGTGAGCGCCCCATGGCCGCCGATAACAAGAGCCTGGGCCGCTTCCGCCTCGATGGCATCCCGCCCATGCCGGCTGGCATGCCCCAGATTGAGGTCACTTTCGACATCGACGCCAACGGCATCCTGCACGCGACCGCCAAGGAGAAATCCACCGGCAAGGAAGCCTCCATTACCATCCAGAACACCACCACCCTCTCCGAGCAGGAGATCGAGCGCATGATCAAGGAAGCTGAGGCCAACGCCGAGGCCGACCGCAAGCGCAAGGAGCACGCCGAGCTCAAGAACAACCTCGATACCGCGCGCATCCAGGCCGAGCGGGTGATGGGGGAGAAGGAAAGCACCGCCGAGGCCAAGAGCCGCCTCGAGGCCGCTGTCAGCCGGGCCAAGACCCTGGTGGACACCGACGGCTCCGACGCCGACCTGCGCCAGGCCACCGAGGAGCTGCTTGCGGCCCTGCAGGCCTACGAGCAGGGGGCGGCTGCGGGCAGCCAGGCCCAGGGCAGCACCCCCAAGTCCGACGACGTGATTGACGCCGATTACAAACCGGCTGACTAGGTTGCAGAAGGTGGGGTGTGGGGGCGTGCCTCCTGCACCCCACCTTTAGCCCACAGAGGTGCGATGTATGGAGAATAAGGAACCGGTGGTTGATACCCCTGAAGCCCAGAACGACCTGCCCGAAGTGGAGCGCCTCAGGGGCGAGGTGGAGTTTTTGAAAGCGGAGCTCGAGGCCTCCAAAAACAAATTCCTGCGCCTGTACGCCGACTTCGAAAACTACAAAAAGCGCATGGTGCAGGAGCTCGAGGCCGCCCAGCGCAACGGCAAGTTCGACGCGGTGCGGGCCTTGCTGGGCACGATGGACGACCTCGAGCGGGCCCTGGGCTTTGCCAGCGTAAAGCCCGAGGATCTGATTCCGGGGGTTAAAAGCGTGCTGGAAAACTTCACCCGCAGCCTTAAGAGCCTGGGGGTGGAGGCCGTGCCGGGGGTGGGCGCCGAGTTCGACCCGCGCTACCACGAGGCCATCGGGGCCGTGGAGGGCGAGGAGGGCAAGGTCATGCACGTCTACCAGCAAGGCTTCAAGTACGGCGACCTGCTGGTGCGACCGGCGCGGGTGGTGGTGGGCAGCGGTGCCAAACCGGAGGAGGCCGAAGGCCCGAAACCAGGCGCCGAGAGCAACTAACCTCCGGCCCTCGGCCTCGAGTCTTACGCCTAACTTGCGGGGATGAATATGGCCTACAAGGACTACTACAAAATTCTTGGGGTTTCTAAGAACGCCAGCGAGGATGAGATCAAAAAGGCCTTCAAGAAGCTGGCCCGTAAGTACCACCCCGACGTGAGCAAAGAGCCGGGGGCCGAGGAGAAATTCAAAGAGATTAACGAGGCCTACACAGTGCTGTCCGACCCGGAAAAACGCCGCTACTACGATACCTACGGTGCGGCTGCGGGCAGCCCGGGCTGGCAGGGCCCCCCGCCGGGGCAGGGTGGTTTTGGCGGTTTTACCGGCCATGTGGGCGATTTCTCCGACTTTTTCCAGCAGCTCTTTGGCGGCCGGGGTGGTTTTGGCGGCTTTGGAGACCTATTCGAACAGGTGCCGGGCCGGGGTGCGCGCCGGGTGGCGGGCGACCTCGAGGCCGAGCTGCCCCTGAGCCTCGAGGAGGCCTACCACGGCGGGGAAAAAACCATCTCCATTGGCTCCGAGCGCCTTACGGTGCGCATCCCACCAGGGGTGCGTGAGGGGCAGAAAATTCGCCTGGCCGGCAAGGGGCGCGCCGGAGGCGACCTATATCTGCACGTCAAGCTGCAGTCCAGACCGGAGATGCGCCTGGAGGGCGATGACATTTACAGCGTGGTGGAGGTGCCGGCCCCCATCGCGGTGGTGGGGGGCAAGGTGCGTGTGCAGACCCTCGACGGCCCGATGGAGGTCACCATTCCCAGGCGAACCCAGACTGGGCGCAAGCTGCGCCTGGCTGGCAAAGGCTGGCCCCGCAAAGACAAAAGCCGGGGCGACCAGTACGCCGAGGTGCGGGTGACCATCCCCACCAACCCCAGCCCCGAGGAAGAGCGGCTGTACGCCCAGCTGGCCGAGCTGATCAAGGTTCGATAGCGTCTGTTTGTAAACTGATGGGCATGACCCCCAAGCAGTACGACGACTTGCTCAGGCTGCTCAAAAGCCGCTTTGAGCAGCACCCCCACCGCCACCCAGGGCTGCGCTGGGCCGACCTCGAGGCCCGGCTCCTGGCCCAGCCCGATAAGCTGGCCTCGCTTCTACAGATGGAGAACACAGGCGGTGAGCCGGATGTGGTAGGCCACGACCCCAAGACCGGGGCTTTTATCTTTTTCGACTGCGCCCCGGAAAGCCCTAAAGGCCGCCGCAGCCTCTGCTACGACCGGGAAGCCCTTCTAGCCCGCAAGCACCACAGGCCTGCCGGCTCAGCCCTGGAGATGGCCGCGGCCATGGGCATCGAGCTTTTGACCGAGGAGCAGTACCAGGCCTTGCAGCAGCTGGGACGTTTTGATACCAAGACCTCGAGCTGGCTCAAAACCCCCGAGGCCATCCGAAAGCTGGGCGGGGCCATCTTTGGCGACCGGCGCTACGACCGCGTGTTCATCTACCACAATGGGGCCGATTCCTACTACGCGGCCCGGGGTTTTCGCGGCTGCTTGAAGGTTTGATCAAAGGCTAAAAAAAGCAGCGGTGCAGTCGGGTTGGCTGCACCGCGTTTACCGTGGTACCTGGTGCCGGGAGCGGGACTTGAACCCGCATGAGCTTGCGCTCGCTACCCCCTCAAGATAGTGTGTCTACCAGTTCCACCATCCCGGCAGGCAAAACTAAGGTTAGTCGGGGGCTGCTTCCTTGTCAAGGCCAAAGTTTGCGGGAAGGCTTTTATCACGACGGGCACAACAACAGGTAGAGTTCGCCAGGTTTGGCGGAGAAGTAGCCAATGGAGCGCAGCTCGAGGTCGCGCGGGGTTTGGTAGATTGGATGTGTGCAGGAGCAACTAAACACAGTTTTGATTCTGGGGGTGGGGCAGACCCTGGGGCCCCTCGAGTTTGCCCTGACCGAGCACACCCCGCAGGGGGTGATTCTTGTAGCCAGCCAGGGTTCGCAGGCGGTGGCGGGGGAGCTTGTCCGGCGGTATGGCGATGGGTTGCGCTACCACACCCTGCTGCTCGACGACCCCGAAGACCTGGGCGAGGTGTTCCGCAAAGGGCGCTTGGCGCTGCAAAAGGCCCTCGAGTGGGAGGCACGGGCCATTGTGGCCGATATCACCGGGGGCACCAAAACCATGTCGGCGGGGCTGGTGCTGGCCCTTACCGGGCAGGGCGTTACCTTTAGCTATGTGGGCGGCCAGCAGCGCGACCCGCAGGGGCGGGTGAAAAGCGGCAGCGAGCGGCTGCGGCTGCTGGAAGACCCCACCTACCGCTACGGCCTGCGCGAGTGGGAGGGCTTTAGACGGGCCTGGAACCAGTGCGACTACCAGGCTGCCCAGGAGTTTCTGGACGAACTGCTGGCCCGGCCCCTGACCCCCTCCGAAAAGCGCTTTTATGGGCATCTGAAAGGGATTACCGAGGGGATGCTGGACTGGGATCTGTTCTACCACAAGGCGGCCTGGCAGAAGCTGAAAGCACACCTCGAGCCCGCCCTTGCCATCGCCGAGGCCTGGGGGCATAGGGCCAAGGTGCGGGCGTTGCAGGAATTACAGCAGGCCCAGGAACGGCTGCGGGACATCCTGGATCGGGAGGGTAAGCCCACCTTTGCCCTGCTGGCCGACCTTTTGGCCAACGCCCAGCGCCGGGCCTCCCGGGGCCGCTACGACGATGCCCTGGCCCGGCTGTACCGGGCGGTGGAGCTGGCCGCCGAGGCCGACCTGTTCGAGCGCACCGGTATTATCCTACACAAGGAATCTACCTATCCCGACAAGTTGAAGGCCCTGGCCAATAGCAACAACAAAACCCTTGGCCTGAAGGAGGCCCTGGGGCTGGCCTTTGAAATTGACACCCGCCTGGGCAACACTGGAACCCTGGCCCAGTATCTCTATGGTGATTACTCGAGCAAGCTTCAGGGTTTGTTGCAGCAGCGGCACAGCAGCATTCTGGCCCACGGGGTAAAACCGGTTAAGCCCGAAGCTGTCCAGGGCTTGCAGGACTACCTGCGCGAAAAGGGCCTCGAGGCCGCCCCGGCCTGGCCCACCTGGTAGGCGCTTGTCGGGTAGGTCTTGGGGGTGTAGCCTGAAGCCAAGGCCCGTTAGGGCTCTTACAACCCGGTCAAGTTTTGGTGCCTGGGCGCGTAGCCCTGGCTTAAAGTGGGGAAGTCCGGTGCAAGTCCGGCACTGTCGCGCAGCGGTAACGGTGCAGAAAGCCCGAAGTCCGAATACCTGCCAAAACGCCTTCCTAACTCCCATACGGAAGGCACCTCTCGCAAGAAGGGGGAGTTTTGGGGAACCTGTTTGGCGTCCTCACTCCCGAGGGCGTTTTTTTACGCCCCATGGCGAGACCGGGTTGGGGAGGGACGCAATGAAGAGAAGTTTCTGGCTTTTGCTTCTGGCCTTAAGCTTTGCGCTACTGACCTCTGGCCTGGCCCAGCCGTTCCCGCGCACCCTGACCGACGACCTCGGCCGCAGCGTTACGCTCAAGGCTGCGCCGCAGCGCATTGTGGCCATGCTGCCCTCGGTGACCGAGACGGTGTGCGCCCTGAATGCCTGCGGGCGGCTGGTGGGGGTGGACGACTACTCCGATTTTCCCGAGCAGGTCAAGCGGCTGCCCAAGGTGGGGGGGCTGTATAACCCCAGCCTCGAGGCCATCCTGGCCCTCAAGCCCGACCTGGTGATCGTCTCGGTCTACGGCCGGCTGCACGAGGGGCTCGAGCGGGCCGGGGTGGCCAGCTTTGCCGTCAAGCCCGAAACCTACGACGACATCTTCCGCACCACCCGCCTGCTGGGCCGGGTGCTGGGGCTGGAGGCGCAGGCCGAGCGGCTGGTGGCGCAAATTCAACGCGAAGTGTACACGGTAGAAACCCGCGCGGCCAAGGCCAAGGAGCGCCCCACGGTCTACTACGAGATCGACCCCACCCCCTACACGGTGGGGCCCGAGTCCTTCATCGGCGTGCTGATTACCAAGGCCCGGGGCCAGAACATCATTCCCAAGGAGCTGGGGCTCTTCCCCCAGATCAGCCCCGAGCTGGTGGTGCAGAAAAATCCGCAGGTGATCGTGCTCACCCACCCAGGGGCCGCCGACCTGCCCAAGCGGGCGGGCTGGGCAGGGGTGGCGGCCATCCGCAGCCAGCGCATCTGCGCCTTTACCGGCCAGCAGGATAACCTGCTCTCGCGCCCCGGCCCGCGGGTGGCCCAGGGGCTGCAACTGCTGGTGGGCTGCTTCCACCCAGAACTGCGCCGCTAGGGGGTACGGTGCACACCCCAGCCCTCACCACACCTAAGCGCCGGGTGGCGGCGGGGCTTCTCCCGCGGCTGTGGGTTTTTGCTGCTTTGCTGGTGCTGCTGGGGCTGGGTGGGCTGCTGGGGCTCTGGTATGGGGCGGTGCAGATACCAGCCCAGGAGGTGCTGAGGGCCCTGCTGGGCTGGCAAGACAACCCCATCGTCACCGAACTGCGCCTGCCCAGGGTGCTGGGGGCCATCCTGGTGGGGGCCGCGCTGGGCCTCTCGGGAGCGGCCTTCCAGGGCCTGTTTCGCAACCCTTTGGCCGATCCCTACCTGATGGGCTCGGCGGCGGGGGCGGCCTTTGGGGTCACACTGGCGGTGAGCCTGGCAGGTGGCTTGAGCGGTGCTTTTGCACAGCACGCCATTTTTAGCTTTTTGCCTTTCGCGGCTACCTGGTTTGGTTTTCTGGGCGCGGTAGGGGCGGTGCTGCTGGTGTTGCTGCTCTCTGGAGGGGCCGGCCGCACCCACGACCTGATTCTGGCCGGGGTGGTGGTGGGAAGCATACTGGTGGGCCTGACCAGCTACCTGATGCTGCAGGGCGCCGACCGGGTGCGGGCGGTGTTCGCCTACACGCTGGGCAACCTATCTTTCATAAGCTGGCCGGGGGTGGGGGCGCTGGCGGGCTATCTGCTTTTTACCCTGCCGGTCTTTTTGCTGCTGGGCCGCACCCTCAACGCCCTCACCCTGGGCGAGGAGACCGCCCGCAGCCTGGGATTGCCGCTGGAAGGCCTTAAGCTGCTGCTGATTGGGGTCTGTACGCTGCTGACCGCTGCGGCGGTGGCCCAGGCCGGCATCATCGGTTTTGTGGGCCTGGTGGCTCCGCACGTGCTCCGGCGGCTCCTGGGGGGCGACTACCGCTACCTGCTGCCGGCCTCGGCCCTGGGGGGGGCGGTGCTGCTGCTCTGGGCCGACCTGGGGGCGCGGGTGCTGGTGGCCCCGGCGGAGCTGCCGGTGGGCATCGTGACCACGCTTCTGGGGGGGCCTTTTTTCCTGTACCTGCTGTGGCGGGAGCGGAGGCGGTATGGCTAGGCCTCCTTCCGATAGTCCGGCAGTTCCAAGGGGGCTGGCGGCCCATAATCTGGGCTTTGCCTATCGCCAAAAAAGGGTGCTCGAGGGCCTCGAGCTGCACCTAAAGCCAGGGGAGTGGCTGGCCCTATTGGGCCCCAACGGCTCGGGGAAGTCCACCCTGCTGCGCCTGCTGGCCGGGCTTTTGCAGCCCACCACAGGCGGGGTATACCTGGAGGGTCGGCCCCTGGGGGGGTACTCGAGCTGGTTGCGGGGCCAGCAGATCGCCTTCCTGCCACAGAACGGCGGCTACCCCGAAGACCTCACGGTAGAAGAGGTGGTGGCCCTGGGCCGCATCCCGCACCTGGGCTTGCTGGGACGGGAGGGGCGGGCCGACTGGGAAGCGGTGGAATGGGCCATGCAGCAGACCCAGGTGAGCGGGTTCCGCCACCGACGGCTCCCCACCCTCTCGGGCGGGGAGCGGCAGCGGGTTTTGCTGGCTCGAGCCCTGGCGGCGCGGCCCAGGTTTTTGCTGCTGGACGAGCCCACCAACCACCTCGACCTGCACCACCAGGTCGAGTTTCTGGCCCTGGTGGCGGGTTTGCGGGCCCAGGGGCTGGGCATCCTGACGGTGCTGCACGACCCCAACCTGGCCGCAAGGGCCGACCGGGTGGCCTTCTTAATGGAGGGCAGGCTGCTGGCCCAGGGCCGTCCCGCCGAGGTGCTCGACCAGTCCTTGCTGCAAAGGGTGTACGGGGCGGGGGTGCGGGTGCACCGGGTGAAAGACCGGCCGGTGGTGGTGCTGGAGGAATAGATGCAGGCCAGCTTGAAAGTCACAGAGAAGCTGCTTTTACTCGACCTGGGAGAGGTGCGCCGCCTGGTTACCCAGGATGGCCCCTGCCTGGCCCGCTACATTGCCGTGGCGCAGGAGGCCCGTATCCGCTGCGTCCGCCCTGCGCGGGCCCGGCTGATGCGGCTGGGGGTTGCTCCCGGTGAGACCCTGCTGTATGCCCTGCCCGCCGATCCCCTGGACTTCGAGCAGGAAGGCGCCAACCTGTTGCTGCCGGGACTCCGGTTGTATCTGGAGGGGCCGCCGGAGTTTGTAGAAACCCCGCTGTATGCCTGGGTGGAAAGGGGGGGCGGATGCGGGTAGCCAGCCTGGTGCCTGCGGCCACCGAGATACTGCGCTTTTTGGGGGTGGAGCCGGTGGGGGTCTCGCACTGCTGCGCCGTGACAGACAAGCCCGTGCTGACCGAGAGCATCCTGCCCAAAGGGCTTTCGCAGGCCGAGATAGACCGGCGGGTGCGCCAGGCTGTCCAGGCCGGCCAGAGCCTGTACCGGGTGCGCACGGAGGTGCTCGAGGCCCTAAAGCCCGACCTGATCCTGACCCAGGGGGTCTGCGAGGTGTGTGCGGTGGGGCCCGGCGAGCTGCGCCAGGCGGTGGACTGCCTGTCCTTTGGGGTGCCCACCCTCAGCCTGCAGGGCACCCGGCTGGCCCACCTGTGGGACGATCTGCGGGCCGTAGCGGCCGCCACCGGGGTCTCGGTCGAGGCGGGGATTGAGGAGCTGCAGGGCCGGCTCGAGCGGGTGCGGCGGGCCGTGGCCGGGCGAAAGCGGCCCCGGGTGGCTTTTATCGAGTGGCTCGAGCCCCCTTTTTTAGGCGGCCACTGGGTGCCCGACCTACTCGAGGCCGCCGGCGGTGAGCCGGTAGGAGCCCGCCCCGAAGCCCCCAGCTTCCGCACCACCTGGGAGGAAATAGCCGCTTGGCAGCCCGAGGTGCTGCTGTTTTCCTTTTGCGGCTACGGCCTGGAGGCAGCCCTGCGGGATCTGACCGGCTGGAAAAGCCCCCTATCCGGGGTGGAGTGCTGGGCGCTGGACTCGGCCTACTTCTGCGCCCTGACCCCCCAGGTGGTGCGGGGGGTGGAGATCCTGGCCGGGATTCTACACCCCGAGGCCTGGCCGCTGCCCTCGCCGGAGGAGGCTTTGCGGAGGTGAAGGATGTGCGAGCTCTGGCTGGTGCGCCACGGAGAAACCACCTGGAACCGGGAGGGTCGGCTTACCGGCTGGAGCGACGTGCCGCTTACGGCCTTGGGTGAGCAGCAGGCCCGGGCTTTGTCGAGCTGGCTGGCCGCCGAACGCTTCGAGCGGGTGGTGGCCTCCGACCTGCAGCGGGCCATCCAGACTGCCCGGCTGGCCTACGGCGAACCCCAGGAAGTCTCGGCGGCGCTGCGCGAGCTCGAGTTCGGCGGGCTCGAGGGCCTGAAGTGGGCCGAGCTGCCCGAGGCCTGCAAAGCGGCGCTCCTGGCCTTTGATGGCTTCCAGGCACCCGGCGGGGAGTCCACCGCCCAGCTGCGGCGCCGGGTGTATGGCTTCTTCGACCGCCTGCCGGCGGGCCGCCACCTGGTCTTTACCCACGGGGGGGTGCTGCGCCTGGTGCTGCGGGAGCTGGATCAAGACCGCTTCCTGCCGCCCTGCGCGGTGGTGGGGGTGGACTGGGCGCACAAGCGGGTGCGCTTTGTGCGAACGCCCGAGGACGGGGGGTGAGGCCCTATGCAGAACCATCTGCTGCTCATCACCGGGGGGGCCCGGGCCGGCAAGAGCCGCTTTGCCCAGGCCCAGGCCTGGGCTTTGGGGCAGGAGCGGGTGAGCTTTATCGCGACGGCACAGCCGCTGGATGAGGAGATGCGCCAGCGCATTGCCCAGCACCGGGCCGAGCGCCCCCCCGCCTGGGAGACCCTGGAGGCCCCGCTCGAGGTGCCCCAGGCCCTGGAGCGGGCCCGGCACGGGGTGGTGCTGCTGGACTGCCTCACCTTGTGGGTCTCCAACCTGATGCTGGCCGGCCTCGAGGTGGAGCCCGCCCTCGAGCACCTGCTGGCGGTTCGGGCCCAGACCGGCAAGACCCTGCTGGTGGTCACCAACGAGGTGGGCCTGGGCATCGTGCCCGACAACCCCCTGGCCCGGCGCTACCGCGACCTGCTGGGGGCGGCCAACGCCCGCGTCGCACAGGAGGCCCAGCGGGTCTACCTGCTGGTGGCGGGTATTCCGCTACAGATCAAATAGTCTATGATGCGCTTCAACATCCCACCCATCCCCCAGGAATGGCTGGCCCAGGCCCGCGCCCACCAGGATCAGCTCACCAAGCCGCCGGGCTCGCTGGGATATCTGGAGGAACTGGGGGTTCGCCTGGCCGCCATCCAGCAGACCCTGCGGCCCGTGCTGGGCAAAGGCGCCGTGATCGTCTGCGCCGCCGACCACGGGGTGGCCGCCGAGGGCGTCTCGGCCTACCCATCCGAGGTGACCGCCCAGATGCTCCTGAACTTTCGGGCGGGGGGCGCGGCCATCAATCAAATTGCTCGAGCCGCCCATGCCCAGGTTTACGTGCTCGATGTGGGCGTCAATTCCCCTGTTCCCTCGCCGGAGCGGGTGCGACCGGGCACCGGCAACATCGCCCAGGAGGCCGCCATGACCCGCGCCGAAGCCGAGCAGGCCATCCGGGCCGGGGCCGAGGCCGCCCGCCGGGCCATCGCCGAGGGCGCTACCATCCTGGCCGCCGGTGATATGGGCATCGGCAATACCACCGCGGCGGCAGCCCTTACCGCGGCCTTGCTGGGGCTGGAGGCCGAGGCGGTGACCGGGCGCGGTACCGGGGTGGATGAGGCCCGCTACCAGCAAAAGGTGCAGGTCGTGCGTAGGGCGCTGCACCGGGCCCAGGCCCGTCTGGGCGCGCTTACTCAAGCCGGGCCGCTCGAGCTGCTCACAGAGCTGGGTGGGCTGGAAATTGCGGCGATAGCGGGGGTGTTTCTGGCCGGGGCCGAGGCCGGCCTGCCCCTGGTCACCGACGGCTTCCCGGTAACCACCGGGGCTTTGCTGGCCTGCCGCCTCGAGCCGAACGTGCGCGAATATCTTTTTGCCGGACACCGCTCGGTGGAGCCGGGGCACAGAAGGCAGCTCGATGCGTTGGGGCTGCGGCCCATCCTCGAGCTCGACATGCGCCTGGGCGAGGGCACCGGGGCGGTTTTGAGCTTTCCCATCCTGCGGGCGGCGGCCTCGGTAATGGCGGGGATGGCTACCTTTGCCCAGGCCGGGGTGTCGCAAACCTAGGCTGGATTGATATTCAATCCAGAAAATAAAGTAAAATGCTCACAAGGAAACAAAAATGGCGAGGGTAGAACTCAAAGAAAACGTAGATTACTACATCGAAAACGGTCTCTACGTTTTCACCGAGGCGTATCACCGCAAGCGCGGCTACTGCTGCGGCTCTGGGTGCCGCCACTGTCCTTACCCTAAAGAAATTCAGGCCCAGACCGTGCAACTGCGGCTCGAGGGCCGTCCCATCAGAACCAAAGAAGAGTTCGAGGCACGCTTTGGGGCGGTTCTGGTACAACCTTAAGGTGCGCCCTTTCTGGCTGGCTGTAGGCTTTCTGACCACCTTTCCCGTGCCCAACCTGGGCCAGGTCAAAGACGGCGAAATGAAGGCCGCCTCGGCTTTCTACCCCCTGGCGGGCTACCTGATTGGTGGGGTGCTGGCCCTGGTGGCCTGGCTGACCGCTGCCTTGCCCGATGGGCTGCAAGGGGCCATCCTGCTGGCGGTCTGGCTGGCCTGTACCGGCATGCTGCACCTGGACGGCCTGCTGGACTCCGCCGACGCCCTCCTCTCCATGAAACCCCCCGCCGAGCGCCTGCGCATTTTGGGTGATGTGCACCTGGGCAGCTTTGCCTTTGGGGTGGGGTTTGTGGTGCTTCTCCTGAAGTGGCAGTTGCTGGCCTCGAGCCCCTCGCCCTGGCTGCTCTTGTGCCTGCCCGCCCTGGTGCGCTTTGGCTTGCTTTTGCCCATGAACCTCTTTCCGGCGGCCCGCCAGGAGGGCCTGGGGGCCCGCAGCCGCGAGGGTCGAATCTTCCCGGCCTTGCTGTTTGCCCTGCCGGCCATCTACTTCTTCCCCTGGGTTGCCCTGGCCGTGCTTGCGACGATGCTACTGCTGGCCTCCTGGGCTGCCAGAAGGCTGGGGGGTGGGCTTACCGGCGATGTGTACGGGGCGCTGGTGGAGCTGGGGGAGGTGGCGGGCTTGATGGTGGGGGTGTGGTGGGGGAGGCATGGAATGTAATTTGAGCAGGTGGTGGCGAATCTTTTTTGCCGTCGCTGCCGTGTTTCTCCTTTCAACGCGGCGGCACCCCAGTCCACAGCAAATGCCCAGCACAGCGGTTTTTCGCCGTGCTGGGCAGTCTGCGCTGTGGTTGTCACGCCCCCAAGGGCAGGGCGGGTCGCAGGGTTTCGGAACGGGGGGTCGGATAGGTGAGCGCGCGGGCCTGTAGGACTTCGCGGGCGGCCCGCCGTCCGCTGGCATAGGCCCCGTGCACGGTGGCGGCCCAGGCGTTGGAGGCGGTGTGTTCGCCGGCAAAGAAGAGCCGGTTGCCCACCGGCTGGGCCAGGATGCGGCGGGCCTGGGAGGCCCCCACGCTGGCCTTGGAGTAGGCCCCCAGGGTGTAGGGGTCGTCCTGCCAGTGGGCCAGCCGGGCCCGGCGGGGGGTGAGGTCGGGGCGGCCTAAGGCCTGGCGCAGGGTTTGCAGCGCGCTTTTCAGGGCCTCTTCCTCGGGCAGGGCCAGGAGTTCGCGGGCCCTGGGGCCGGTGGCCAGGGCGGTCAGAATCTCGAAGTTTACGCCGTGGCCGGCGGCGCTGCTCCACCACTCGTCGGGGCTGTGGCCGGGCACGTAAAGCTCCACAATGCCGGGCGGGAAGACCGGCCCATCGAATAAAAAGAAGAGCTTAACCGCATCGGTGAGGCCCAAACGGTGCAGCGCTTCTTGCTTGGCCTCGGGCAGCTCGGGGACAAAGCGGATCCGGCCGGCTTTCAGCACGCCCAGGGGCACGGCGATTACGGCCTGGTCGGCCAGGAAGACCCGCCCATCGGTGGTGAGGGCCTTGACGCCAAAAGGGCCCCACTCGAGCGTCTCCACCACGGCCCCCAGCCGGATGTCCAGTGAGGTCGCAAGTTTTATCGCTAGTTAATCGTAGCCCTCGAGGATGCGGTAATCCCCCTCCTCGGCGGACTTGTCGCACAGAAACTCCAGCGCGGCTTGCGCGCTGAGGGTTTCTGGAGCATCGAAGTCGGAGATGTACTCTTGCAGCTTGTAGGGGATTTTTTGGCCCTCGAGCCGGTTGCGCTGGAGGTACGCGGCCAGCGACTCCTCGCCGATGGCCTGGGGCCAGTCCACCATCCGAATGTTGTTGTAGCCCAGCGCCTCGCAGCCGACCTCGGCAATGGTGCGCAGGCTGCCATCCGGCAGGCGCACCAGCGTATCGTCCTGCTGGTTGAAGTAGTGGGTGCGCAGGCCAAACTGTGCGGGAAGGGGATAGGTGGGAACCTGGCTGCTGTGGATGAATTCCGCGCCCAGCTCGATAGGTACAGCAGCAAAACTTCTATCGGTGCGGATGCGTCCTCCGACGCGGTGTTGGGCTTCAAGAACGGTTACCTGATGCTTGGCTTTCTGTAGGTCTTGGGCCGCGGCCAGGCCGGCGGCTCCGGCGCCTATAACGAGCGTTTTCATGCGAATCTACCTTTTTACACTTCTGCAAACCTTTCTCCCGAGAATTGTTCTGGATGCTCGGGCATCACCCTGCCGACTTAGTCGCTCCATCGCACGGTGGCATACCGTGTGGTGGCAGTTCGTCGAATTGCTTGTAATCAAGGTCTAACCAGCAATGGGAAGTTCCTTGCGGTGTTCGATCAACCTCCTTTCTGGCTTGGTTTCCCCTCGGCGGGGTAGATTTAGTTTAGCTCGAGGCCCCAAAGCCCGATGAAGGATTACGCACAATTGAGGCAAAAACCGTATTTTTTGTTGCGACAAAGCACCGGCAAACGAATCCTGGACATGATAGTGCCATATTTCGCAAGTGCATATTTATGCAAATAGAAAACGCGGCTCGAGCGGGCCGCGCTCGGGTAGATCCGCGCACCACCAGAACACATGGGTGATTAGCTATGCGCATAGGCCGGCCACTATTGCGGCGTCGAGGTCGGCAGCTCGAGCAGGGCCAGAATCTTTTCCAGCCGCTCACGCTCACTCAAAAATCCCAGCCCCCGGCGCCGCACCAGCCAGGCGCGCAGGGCCTGCTGGCGGTGGGGCAGGCCCCGCAGGCGGCACAGCTCGTCCAGCCCGTGCACAAAGGCCCCCACGGTCTCGCTGCTGTACGAACACACCGGACAGCCCAGGTACATGGGGTTGGAGTCGTACTGGAAAACCAGCCGGCCCCGGTGGTAGGCCCAGAGCAGCAGGGCGCTGTCCTCGAGGTTCATCACCGCCAGGGCGGTGCAGTGGAGCTTTTCGGAGAGCTGGGCTGCACGCTCCGCAAAACCCGCCTGCTGCTGGCACAGATGCTCCAGGTCGGGCTCGAGCGGGGGGTATAGCCACCAGTAGTCGCCGCGGGACACAGCCCCCAGGTTTTCTAATTCCCGGTGGGCCGCACTGGGCACGCCCCACAGGAGGATGTACGGCCTGGGCATGCTTTATTATGCAGCGGAACCAAAAAAAGCGCTCCACAGGGGAGCGCCTTGGGACGGAACAAGCCTTAATCGTCGGCAGCGGAGCCTTTACCAATCAGCTTAATCTCGGGCTCCCGGTTCCAGTCCTTGCCGTAGATGGCCTTCATGATGATGTAGCAGACCACCCCGGTAACGATGGGCACGATAAAGACCAGTACCCACAGCAGCCCGTTGGAGAGGCCCAGATCCACCTTGTAGCCGGCCAGGGTGCTCATGATGTAGAACATCAGCATCCCCACCACAAAGCTGGTGCGGAAGGGGTGCTGGCTGGGGAGCTCGAGGTAGCGCTGTTTCTCTTTGGAGTAGTCCAGGAAGGGAATGGCCAGGGCCCCCAGGATGATAACCGTGGGCACCAGGATACCGCCCCAGAACTGCGGGCCAAAGGTGGCCCCCAGGAACTCAAAGCGCCAGTTGGCCGGGATGATCTGCAGAATCCCGTAGATCCACATGAAGTACCAGTCGGGCTTGACCGCTGGGGTGTTGGCGGTGGGGGGGCCAAAGGCCTGCACCGGGTGGGCCAGGAAAGCCCCGGCGATGAAGGTGGTCACGGCGATGTAGACCAGAAACAGAATGCCCATCATCGCGGCCTGCTGCGGGAAGAGCGGCACGCCCACGATCTTGCCCGGTGCCACCTTTTCGGCGTACTTGGGCTGGGTGTGCTTCTGCTTGATCATGATGGTCAGGTGCACACCTATCAGCGCGATCAGGGCCAGCGGCAGCCAGAGCACGTGAATGGGGAAGAGCCGGGGGATGGTCTGGGTGTTGGTGGGTGAAAGCTCACCGGCAAAGAGAATATCCGAGAGCAGCTTGCCCACCCAGGGGGCCGCCGCGCCAATCTCGTAGCCGATCTTGGTGGCGGTGAGGGCATAGTTGTCGAAGGGCAGGGCGTATCCGGTGAAGGCCGTGATGATGGCGAGCACCAGCAAAAACACCCCCACAATCCAGTTCAGCTCGCGGGGGTTTTTGTAGGCCCCGGTCAGGTGGATGCGCAGCATGTGCAGGAAGGCGGCGGCGATCATGATGTGGGCGGCCCAGTGGTGCAGCGAGCGGATCACCGCCCCAAAGGGCAGCGAGTCGATGTAGAGAATCGAGTAGTAGGCGGCCGGCACTTCCTGCCCGCCCGAGAGCGAGCCCGAGACTGGGCGGATGGACGGCTCGTAGTTGAGGGTCAGGAAAATGCCGGTGAGCACCAGGGTGACAAAGGAGAACAGGGTGATCTCGCCCAGGAAGAACGAGTGGTGCACCGGGAAGGCCTTGCGGAAAGCCTTGGCGTATAGCTTTCCGATGCTCAAGCGATCGTCTAACCACTGATACATACTCCCTCCCTATACGTCGGCGCCGGGCTTGCCCAGGAACTCGCCCGCCACCACCACCTTGCCCCCCTCCACCTTAACCGGTAGTTGGGGAACGGGGGCCGGCACAGGGCCACCCACCACCTTGGCCTGGTTGTAGATGTCATACCGGCCGCCGTGGCAGGGGCAGAGCCAGGTGTCGTTCTGCCACAGGCTCACCGTACAGCCCAGGTGCTTGCAGATCGCTGAGTAGGCCAGCACCCCTTCAGGAGAGGCGTGCTGGCGGGTCTCCGGGCTCATTTTGGCCGGGTCGGCCAGGATGACCATGATGGTGTTGGTGATCAGGTCTTTCTTGACCACATTCTCGGGGCTTTTGGGGAAAGCGATGATGAAGGGGATCCTTTCCCGTTGAGCGGCCCGCAGGTCGTCCAGGGTAATCTCTTGCTCGGCTTTGGGGCCGGTGGCAAAAACCAGGACATCACCCACCGCCACCGGTTCTTTGCTGGGAATCTTTTCTTCGCGGGGTACCAGACCTGCGCCCACCCACAGGGTCGAGAGCACCGCGGCTCCTGCGCTCACGCCGATGGCCGCCTGCAGGATGGCCCGGCGGGTGGCGTGGGCCTGGGGGTCTTCGTGGTGGTGCTCGTGGTGATGGGCAGTGGCTTCATGATCGGCCATTGTCAAATCCTCCAAACTCTGCTACCAGGGGAAGTCGCTTTTCTCGTCTTCGGCCAGAACTTCTTCTGGCACGAAGTATTTTTTGTAGATGGCGATGAGCAAGGCCAGGATGAGCATCATTGAGGCAAACACCCCGGCCTGTAGGGTGGTGGCGTTGTAATAGCCAATCTCGGGGTTGTTGGCGAACACCAAAGTGCGCACGAAGAAGCCCGAGAGCATCACCAGTAGAAGCGAGAGCACCACCCCGGCCACCATGGGCAGGCTGCTGGGCTCCGGTTCATGTTTGCCAGGGCGCAGCTCGGAGCCCTCGAGCCAGTTGCTCAACAGCCCGATAAACCCGTAGATAAACAGCACCATGGCAAAGGCCATCAGCCCGATGTTGCCTACCGTGAGGTGGGGTACCACCCCGGCTTCGTGCACCACCCGCATCCGGTCGTTGAGGTAGGCCATCAGAAACAGGGCCGCCGAGAAGACCAGGGCGAAGTAGGGAACCACCGTATCGTTGCGGTACATCTTCCCTCCAGGTTTAGCGGGCCGCCTTGAACTCGTCGGGGGTCACGCCGCCAAACTTGTTGCTCCAGCTATTCTTGATGTAGGTGGCCACCGCGGCCAGCTCCTCGTCGGAGAGCTGGGCAAAGCTGGGCATTCCGCCCTTGCCCTTGAGCAGGATGTTGATGGTGTAAGCCTTGTCGGCCACGTTCTTGCTGCCGTCCAGGGCCGGGAAGACCCCCGGCAGGCCCTTGCCGGTGGGCTGGTGGCAGCCGGCGCAGTTGGCGCTGTAAATCTGCTCGCCCTTGGCTTTGAGGGCTTCGTCCACGGCTGCTACCGCGCCGCCATGATCGCCCCCGTGGGCCCCTGCCTCGGCGGCAGCGGGGGGTTTGGCGACCTCCTCGAGGGTCTTGTTGGTTACGCCGGTGGCCGCAAAGAAGAGCCAGACCCCGCCCAGAATAGCGGCGGTGGCGATGGCCGCGCCCAGCCCAGGGAATCGCTCGCGGCTGGGCTTCACATCGGGGTCGGCCACCCGCAGGGTCACGTCCAGGGTGCCCGAGACCTCCTTGCCCTCCTCCAGGCCCTGCAGCAGCACCCCTGGGGTGTTGGCTACCTTAAAGGGCACTTCCTTTACTTCCCGGGCGCCGTTGGTGTAGTAGGTAACCACCCGAAGCAGGTGTTCCCCGTCGCTTAGTGAGCGGGTGTCGTAGGTGACTTTGAAAGGGGGTTGGGTGAGCACCTGCACGGGTTCGGCGCCGCCATCCAGATACACTTCGATTCGCTCAATCGGCATTGCTTGATTCCTCCTGGCCAGGCCCGTTCAGGGGGGCTGGGCACTGCTTTCAAGACTACCAGAAAATTAGGGGCCTGCGCCCCGGTAAGACCATCATAAAAACTCACTCAGGGGCAAATGTCCCTTGTATAGACTGCAACAATAAAAGCTTGCGTGCGCCAATTGTAGCTTGGAATAAATTTAGGAATCAGCCCGCAACAAAGCCACACTCCGGCGCACACCCTCCGCGCCGCCCGATACCTCGAGGGCCGCGGTGCCGTCGAAGTTCTCCAGCAGCTTCCGCACCCAGGCCCAGTCCACGGCCCCCTCCCCACAGGGTAGGTGTTCGTCCTGAACACCCCGGTTATCGTGCAGATGAAGGTGCAGCAGGCGGTGGCCCAGCAGGTGGTGGTACTCCTGGGGGCCCGTGGGGCCTCGCTGGATAAGCGCGTGGCCCACATCCAGGCAGAAGCCGTACTGGGGGTGGGACTCCAGCAGGTTCCGCAGTTCGATGGGGGTTTCTAGCAGATCGCTTGGGTCGAGGCCCAGGTTTTCCAGTGCCACCGGTATGGCCAGCTCGAGCTGCTCGAGGGCCTGATGGGCGAGCTGGTGGGCGTGGTTTACAGCCTCGGGTAGCCGCAGCGGAATCAAACCGGTGTGCAGCACCCCACAGATCGCACCGATCTGGGCTCCGAAGTCGATGGCCCGCTGGGTGCGCTCGAGGGAGAGCCGTTGCACCTCCGGTACCAGCGAGACCAGGTTCCAGTCCACGAAAGGCAGATGCACGGTAAACCCCACCCCGGCGACCCGGCCCATTTCGGCCAGCTCCCGGGCTTTGGGCAGCCGGGGATCCATTTCGTGTTGGTCAAAGGCGATTTCCAGAAAAAGGCCCAGATCGGAGGCCAGCTCGAGGGATTGCCGGTAGCTGAGGCCAGCGGTAAGGGGGCTAAAACCCAGTTTCATAAGAAAAACCGGGTGGATTATACCGCCTGGGCGTTGGGGGTATGGCGTTACGTGGTCTGCTGGGCTAGCTTAACGCTTCCGGAACAGTGCAGGTCTTTGATGCTTTGTTATACCGGATTCAAAAAGATATTCAACCAAAGCAAAGGCCTCCAAAGACTGTCTTTTTGAATCCTAGAGCACTCCGGCGCCGAACTGGTATTAGAACTCCTCATCCCACTCCACGATGGTCTCGCTGGTCAGGCCGGGGTGCGGCTTGGTGCTGGCAGCGGTGCCTGCCGCACTACCCGCAGCGGTCTGGGCTATGGTGGAGCTTCGGCTGCGCTGTACAGGGGTGCGCTGGTTTTGCAGCAAACCGAACTGGGTTGCAATGCCGCGCAGGCCAATCGTAGCGAAGATGATCACCAAGAACACCGTCAGGCCCCAGAACAACTGGGCCACCAGGTTTTGCTGGATGGACAGGTAGGTGAGGATGTTCAGGAAGGGCAGCCGACCGTAGCGCGGGTCGGACAGGATGGAGCCGATGTAAGATAAGCCCTCCATCATAGCCGGCAGCAGCAGGAAGAAAAAGGCCAGCCCCAGGAAGCGCCAGTAGACGTTGCGCCCACCGAAGGTCAGCTTGAGCAGGTAAAGCGGGAAGAAGGCCAGGAGTCCGGCTAGGATGAAGAGAAAAGCCCGGGGGATGCCCAGGATGGTTTGCAGCAGCCAGATTTGCAGGCTGTGGAAAGCCCCTAGGCTTCTTCCCTCCAGAACCAGGGCGTTTTCCAGCAGCTCCCCCGAAAGCACTGTGAAGTCGCTGGTGCGCAGGCCCACCGCGTTTTCCGCCAGGTTGAGCACCCGGTTGGTGCGTTGGGCCAGCTCGGGCTGCAGGGCCTCGATCAGGGGGGCAATGGCCGTTCTGTAGCGGGCGCTGACCTGGGCTAGGGTGCGACGAGCAAGGGCGGTCTGCCCATTTTCAACCTGGGCCTGGGCCTCCAGCAGGCGTCCGCGTACCTCCAGCAAGGCCCGTTTCCAGTCGTCGATGCTGTAAACGCCGGCCCCTGTCAGGCTGTCGGCCACACGCTCGAGCTGGCGGCTGTCTTTGATTAGGAAGCGCAGATCCCCCAGCAGCTGCTGGTAGGCGTCTGGGGTGGGGGCCGCCTGAACAGCCGGGCGGGTTTGCACAGCAACTGTTGGGGGCGTTTCCCTGGGGGCCGGGGGGGTGCGGGGGGCCTCTAGGCGAACCCCCCCAGCGGCCGGGGGGGTTTGGTTAGCGGTGGTGGTGGGGTTACTTCGCCGTTGACTCTGGGGGCTCGAGGCCGCTCTTAGGAAGTTTTGAGCCTGGGTTACCAACCCCTGTACATCGGTTTTGAAACCGCCCAGATTGCCGCTGGACAGTTTGCCCAGGGCATCCACAAAGGCTTTGGCGCTGAGCCCACGAGCGCGGGGCGAGTCCTGCACGATTAGATAAAGCGCGTAGGCCCGGGTGGCCTCGAGGTAGGCCCGTACTGCACTGGTCTGGGCCTGGGCCCGCTGGAGGGCGTTGGTGATGCCCTGGGCATAGGTGCGCTCAAACAAACGACGCACCCCCTCCAGGTTGTTTGCGGCGGCCAGGGCTTGCACCTGGGCCTGGAGGTTGCTGGGCAGCCCGCTGGCTGAGAGCACTTTGGGCAGCAGGCGGTTGGCATCGGCGCTGTTGCCTGCCGCGAGGGCGCTGAAGTAGTTGTCGTACAGGGCCTTGCCCAGGATGGCCTTGATGATCTGGGTGCGGGCCTCGAGGTCGGCGCTGCTGCGGCGCGCTAGGGCCTGGCGGGCATCGGCCAGGGACTGTTGTATGCCCTCGCGCAGCACCGGGGGCAATCCACCGGCCCCCTTGCGGAAGTTGTCCTCGGCTTGGGCCAGGAGCTCGAGGGCCCGTGCGGGGTTGCTGTTTTGTAGCGTGCGCACCTGATCCAAGATGGGTGCGAGCTGGTCGTACAGGGTGAGGGCCGGAGTGGCCCAGGCCAGGCTAAATAGCGCGATTATCGCAAACCAACGCTTCATGGTCATAACCTCCTATTGCTCGGCGCCCACCTGGAGGGCTTCGATCTTGCCCATTCGGTATAGCAGTTGCCCCAGATTGGCCTCGTTGCGCGTGAGCACAGCCAGGTAACCTTGCCCCAAGGGGCGCAGCACCAGCTGAGCCTCTCTGAACACAGTGTAAAACACCCGGTAACTCCCTTTGCGGTCAAGTAACCGGTGCATGGTAGAAAGCAGTTCGACCAGGCTCTCGCTGTAAGATCCCAAGCGCAATTCGCGTCCGTAACTGGACTCCAGCATTACCGCCAGCACCCCTTCTTTGCGAGCCAGTTCTAGCACCAGGCGCTGGCGCTCAGACTCGCTTTGCAGATCTATGTACTCGGCCAGATCGGTGACCTCGAGGGTAGGAGCCGCCACTGGCTGGGGGCTGCGGGCTTGGGTTTTGAGCTGCTGGGCCAACTGCTTTAGCTCGGGCAAAAGCCCGTTCAGCGGCAGGATGCCTTTGATTTCTCGCTGCAACGGCCCCTCGATCAGCTCGGCCCAGCGCTGCGGTTCCAGTGCCTCTGGCGGCTGCCCTCCCAGCGCGCGCTTGAGCAGGCTGCTGGCTGCTAGGGGCGAGACCACCTGGGACAGGGCCTCGATGATTTTCTGTGCGGTTTTGTCCAAATGTCCTCCCACGCTGGGTTCAGGCCGGAAAGCCCCCACGCAGGCCCGGCCTGGGAATGATTATAGTGAAGGGCTTGCCAAAAACCGGGTCATCTTGTACCATACCCGTTGCCTGCTCGAACAGGCTCCTTGTTGGGGCATCGTCTAACGGCAGGACTACGGATTCTGGCTCCGTCAATCGTGGTTCGAATCCACGTGCCCCAGCCAGATTTATCTCGAAGGGCTGCCACCCACTGCGCTCCGACCTAAGCGCGAGGCAGCGCCCCGAGATAAACCCAACCCGGCCCCATCGACTAGCGGTTAGGTCACCGCCCTTTCAAGGCGGCGGCAGGGGTTCGAATCCCCTTGGGGTCACCAACAGCCCTCGGTTCGCGCCGGGGGTTTTAGCTTTGTCGAGAGGCTGATACCGTTTCTGCTTGAATCCTTCACCGCCATGGGCAGTCCGAGGTGAAAGATTCGAGCCGACCGAAGGGAGTAGAAAAGCATCTCGGCCGTATCGTTTAGGCTTGTCAAAGTGAGCGATACTACCGAAATGCGTATGCGAGGCCGCCCATGAACCCGGTAGACAAGACTCAACGTTTGCGCCTGACCTGGGGCAGTGCCCTGGGGCTGTTTATGACCGGGGCCATTGGGGCGGCGGTGGGGGCGGCCATCCCCCAGTGGCAGGCCCAGTTTGCTGTGGGCCCTGAGCTGGCCTGGTACTTCAACCTGTTTTTTGTGGGGGCTTTGCTGGGCATCTTCCTGAGCAGCCGGATGCGCCGACGCCACCCCTGGCTGGCCCTGGCCTTGCTGGTTGAGGGGTTGGGCCTGCTGCTAATGGCCCTGACCCCCCAGATGGACGGGGTGTTTGCGGCGGCTTTGCTGCTGGGCCTGGGGGTGGCGGTGGTGAACTTCCACTGCAATGCCCTGCCTTTGGAGATCTACCCCAAGGGCCAGCTGGCCGTGCTCTACCGTGTCAACACCGCCTTTGGGGTGGGGGCGGTGCTGGCCCCCTTGTTGCTGCTGGGGCTGGGCTGGCGGGTGGGCTACGGGGTGCTGGCGCTGGTGGCCCTGGTGGCGGCGGGCCTGTTGTGGAAAGCCCCCGCGGCGCGGGCACGCCCCCAGGCTGAAGCGGCCCCTACACCTTCGGGCTTGCTGCCCTTTGTGCTGCTGGCGGCGGTCTCGTATGTGGGGGTGGAGCTGGTGGTCTCGAGCTTCTCCGGCCTCTATTTGCGCCACCTGGGCTACGACCCCCACTGGGTGGGGGTGCTGCTCTCGCTGTACTGGGTGAGCCTGACCCTGGGCCGCTGGCTGCTGGCCGACTTCGTGGCCGCCAACCCCCTGGCCCGGCTGGTGGGGCTGCACCTGGCAGCGCTGCTGGTGGTGGGGTGCTACTTCGTGCCCCCCCTGGCCTGGACTTTTCCCCTGGTGGGGTTCTGGGTGGCCCCCACGTTCCCAACCCTTTATGCCTTCACTGAGAAGCACATCGGCTACGGTGGGCTGGCTTTTTTGTTTTATGCGGCGGCGGTGGGCAGCAACCTAATCCCGGCGGGATTTGCCCTGCTGCCCAAGGACACCTTGGCCACCGGTATGCTTTTGGTGGTGGCTTGGATGGCCGGTATGACCTACCTGCTCTGGAGGAAAAGTGAAGCTGAGGGCCCTGCTCTTCGACCTTGACGGCACCCTGGCCGACACCGACCGCCTGCACGAGCAGGCCTGGCTCGAGGGCCTGTCCCGCTACGGCATCCAGGGCGACCACCGCTTCTACCAGGCCCAGATCAGCGGGGGCCTCAACCCCGAGATTGTAGCGCGCCTGCTGCCCCAGCTTTCCCCCGACGAGCAGGTGGCCTTTATCGAGCAAAAAGAGGCCCGCTTCCGCGAGCTGGCATCCGAAGTGCAACCCCTACCGGGCTTGAGGGTGCTGTGGGACTGGGCCCAAAGCCAGGGTTTGCGCCGGGCTCTGGTAAGCAACGCCCCCAGGGAGAACGCCCACTACCTGCTAGAGCGGCTGGGGCTAATGTTCGACGCCATCGTCCTGTCCGAAGACCTGCCCGCCGGCAAGCCCGACCCGCTGCCCTACCGCACGGCCCTGCAGCACCTCAACATCGGCCCCCAGGAGGCCCTGGCCTTTGAGGACTCCCCCTCCGGGGTGCGCTCGGCGGTGGGGGCCGGCCTCCGCACCGTGGCCCTCACCACCGGCCACCCACCCCATGCCCTGGAACAGGCCGGGGCCTTTCTCTGCATCCCCGACTTTACCGACCCGCGCCTGTGGGACTGGCTGCAAAAGATGGGCTAGTAGATCCAGGGGATTAGCTTCTTGGTTCGGCGGCGGTAGGCGGCATAATCGGGGAAGCGCTCTTCCAGCCAGCGCTCCTCGAGGCTGGCCTTGCGCTCGAGCCAAACGAACAAAAGCCCACACAGCCCAAGCGTCCAGGGGTTCAGATGGGCCAGGCTGCTGCCCAGCGCCCACAGCAGCACCCCGCAGTAGATGGGATGCCGCACCACCCGGTAAAGCCCCTGCTGCACCAGGTAGCCCTCCGGCTTTGGCCTGGGAAGGGCAGTGAGGTTGCGGCCCAACTGCCAGGCCGCCAGCAGCAGCACCCCCAGGCCCACCCCGGCCAGCCCCCGCCCCAGCCAGGTGAGCCAGGGCGGGCTAAAGGAAGGCGTGAGCCACAAAGCCAGCACCAGCAGGCCCAGCAGGGCAAACTGCCCCACCACATACCCCTCGCCCCGCTCGCCGAAGCGCATAACCATAGGATACAGGAGCTTTGATGCATTCGGGGCTTTTGTACTAAAATCGAATCCCGAGATACGGCCCTGGTGCTAACAGCGTACTGGCGCAAAACGTTCCGCGACCAGCATAACCTATGGACATATGCGCTGCAAACCACTGTAATCGGTCAATACATTTGAGACTCCAGGGGAACCGACACCTCCTGTAGCTTAGCCAGGTACTCCACCGGCGCCAACCCCCCCAGGGCCATGTGCGGCCGGTGCAGGTTGTAGTGCTCCAGATAACCCTCCAGCTCCCCTTGAATAGCCTCTATCCCCAGCGGTAAAGCCCGCGTGTAAAACTCATCCCGAAACGTCCGCTGCAGCCGCTCTACCATCCCGTTCAGCTTCGGACTCCTCGGCGGCAAAACAAA
>AXWR01000024.1 GCA_000482765.1 Meiothermus taiwanensis DSM 14542 | reverse complement strand
TACATCTGCTGTCGCACTCAGGCGAAAGCTCGAGTGAGGATTGAAACCGCTTCAACAGCTTGTCCATTTCAGGGCCAGACGTCGCACTCGGGCGAGAGCTCGAGTGAGGATTGAAACTGATCCTCCATCCAGGTTTTTAGCAGTTTCTCGGTTGTCGCACTCGGGCGAGAGCTCGAGTGAGGATTGAAACTACTACGAAATTTCAAATATCCGTCATTCCCCTCTCATCAAAAAGCCCAATAGGATTAGAGCCATGCGCTTATGCATAGCCCTTCTGGTTGCTCTGGGCCTGGCCTGGGCTCAGAATACCCCCGCACAGACAAACCCCTATGCAATTGCTCGCATCGTTGCGTTGGGTCAAGAACGTGCAACGGTGCGTATTGGTAATCAGGTGGCGGAAGCTGAGATGCCCACAGACGGAATCGACTTTCGCGTTGGGCAGTTGGTAGTGGTCTATCAGGCTGACGGAAAAACCTATCTTACAGAACCCTACCGCTTGCATTATCTGTGGGCTTTACTTGGATTGTTTGTGCTTTTCACCATTGCACTAGGACGCGGTAAAGGCTTGCGAGGGCTGCTTGGCACAGCAGCCAGCATGGGCGTTCTGGCCTACGTTGTGGTGCCTCAAATTGCCGCAGGCAGCAACCCTTTACTGGTTACCTTCCTGGGTGCGTTCGGCATTTTGGCGCTATCCATCTACTTTGTACATGGGATTAACCGCAAAACCTCCGCAGCGCTGATAGGCACTACGCTGGCGGCACTGGTGGCCCTGGTGCTCGCAAGCCTCCTAACCGAATGGATGCAATTTACAGGCCTCACCTCAGAAGAGGCCTTTTTGGCCCGATTCCAGCTAGGGGGGAATCTGGATCTGGTCTCGTTGTACCTGGCTGGGGTGGTGGTGGGAGCTTTGGGCGCCCTCAACGATGTGACGGTCACACAGGCTGCCGTTGTGCAGGCCCTGGTGCAGGCCAACCCACGTTACGGCGTGCGGGAGCTTTACTCGAGGGGCATGGCGGTGGGTTTCGATCACATTGGCAGCCTGGTCAATACCCTGGTTCTGGCCTATGCGGCCGGCAGCCTTCCACTGCTGTTGCTGATCGGTCAGAGCGATGTTCCCCTGGCTATTCTTCTCAACAACGAAACCTTTGCTGCGGAAATCGTGACCATGCTGGTGGGTTCGCTGGCCTTGGTGCTCGCTGTTCCCCTCACCACCCTGGTGGCGGCATGGCTGCTACGGGGGCGCAAACTCGACTACATTGAGCGCAGGTGGCCTGGGGCCTAATGTTGCACACCCCCCTCACCGTGCACGTGGCCATGCTCGAGTTCCTCGGGTGTTGCGTGCCGCACGCTATGGATAATCAGGTGGTACTCCAGGGTCTTCCCTGCCAGTGGTGGGTTGGCATCGAGCGTGACCCGCTCTCCATCGATGTGCACCACGCGGTACAGCATCAGGCGACCATCGGGGCTTTCTCCGGTATAGCCAGCGCCCAGCCGGGGGGGCTCGGGCAGATCGGCAGCCGGAACAACCGTGCATAAGTCTGGGTTATAAGGCTCTGGAGGCAGGAAAATCTGATAGCTTCCCGGCTTCTTGCCCAGGAGATTGGCCTCGAGGCCCGGGGGCAGCTCGGGTGCGTGGCCCATCAGGATGGTTTTGGGCTGCCCATCGGTGCCCTCGAGCTTGCGTCCGTCCACCCACAGTTGGTATTCCAGTTTCACAACGCTTGTGCTGCCTATTTGCATGGCCCTTCTCCTAATCAGCACTACAGAAAGTTGTCTGGGGCTATCATATCCCACAACGAAGCGCTACAATCCCGTTGGATGCGGTGTATTTTTACTCTGATTCTGATTGTAGCCTTGCTCCCTCTGGGCTTGGCCCAACCTCGAGTGGGCCTCGAGGCGGGCCTGACACGCCTGGTGTTTAGCCTGCCCGGTCAGGCCCGGTTCAGTCTCAGCCGTACAGGTTATGAGATAACCATCCGCTTCCAGGGCACCCCACCCCGCAGCTTGCGAGCCTTGCTGAACACACCCCAGGTGGTGGGCTACCGAGCCACCCCCAGTCCGGGTGGCTCGGTTTATGTGGTAACCCTCAAACCCGGCACAAGCCACCGAGCCCTGGAGCTGGCCGATCCCCGGCGTTTGGTGCTCGAGGTGCGCAGCAACACCCAGCCCCGTCCCAGCACCAGCGCACCCACCCCGGTGGTGGTGCTCGACCCCGGCCACGGGGGGATTGATCCCGGGGCCATAGGGCTTGTGCGTGAAGAAGAGGTGGTGCTCGACGTGGCCCTCCGCACCAAGCGGCTGCTGGAAACCCGGGGCATCCGGGTTCTCCTCACCCGCAGCACAGACCAGCACCTGTCGACCAACAAGGCCACCGACCTGGGGCTGCGGGCTGCCATGGCCGACAGCAAGCGCACCCTGTTTATCTCCATTCACGCCAACGCATCCAAGCGGGCCGCCCAGGGCATCGAGGTGTACTATTTCGGCGAGACCATCGATCAACGGCTTTTGTCCAAGGCCATCTTGGAAAACGGCGGGGGCTCCCTTGGGCAGCGCCTGACCCAGGAAGCCCGCAGTGTGGCCCAGCGGCTCATGCGCGACCTGCTGGCCCAGGCCAACCTCAAGTTTTCCGAGCAGCTGGCCCTCAAAACCCTGCAGGCCATGGTGCGCGAGACCGGTGCGGTGAGTCGTGGGGTGCAGACCGCCCCTTTCTACGTCATTCGCAATGCCCGCATCCCTGCCATCCTGGTGGAAATCGGTTTTGTCAACCACCCCAGCGAGGGAAAAAAGCTGGCCACAAGCGCCTATCGGGCCCAGCTTGCCAGGGGATTGGCAGAGGGTGTTATGGCATTTTTGAACAACGGGAACGCCCAGCGCTAAACAGGGTAGAACGGCCATCCGCACTCACCCAGCATCCCCCGGCAGCACCCAGCGCTCCCAAGAGGCCCGGTCGCGCCGCAGCATAGGGGGCAGGTTTTCTATGAGCATCCTCCGGTAAGCAGGCCCGGCGTAGCGCAAAATCCAGGCCTCGTAACCCAGCACAAAAGACCGCAGCACCTCGAGGCCCCAGGCCCGATCCACCGGTCGAGCTTGCTCGGGCAGAAGCGGCATGGACTGGTCATCCTCGAGCAGAAAAAAGCCTTCGACCGGCCGCTTATACACCAGCACACCCTGGGAAACACCCAGCCAGGCCGTGCTCGAGTGAAGCCCCACCGTCCCCTTGCGGTAGAGGCTTGAGCCTTTGCCACTGGCATTGGGGTATCTCCTAAACCCAAAGGCCTCGAGGTGGCCCGCCAGCACATCCTGGCCCCATAACCAGAACTGCACATTGAGGGGATTGGGCCGCATACCTTTACTTGAAGGCCGTGCAGATGGCCTGGCCGTTGGCCTGGATCAGCTTGAGATAGGAGTTGACCGTGCTGTCAAAAGCATCGGAGTAGATGCGAACAACACGGGCTCCGGTCGCCTCGGCTAAAGAACGGGCCTGGCTTTGCGAAAACTGGGGCTCGACAAATATCACCCGCACGCCTTCTTTTTTCATTGCCTGGGCCAGCCGGGCCAGGCTGGCCGGGCCTCGTTCCTGGCCGACAAAGTCGGCGATGCTGCCCAGGCTTTTGAGGCGGTAGTAACGGTTAAAGTAGCTGAGCGACTCGTGCTGAGAAACCAGCTTGCGCCGGGCCTGGGGAATAGCCGCCAAGCAGCGCTCTACCTCGGCGTCAACCTGGCGAATCCGCTGAATATAGCGGGCCGCGTTCTGGGTATAGAGGGCCCGCCCGGCGGGATCCAGCGTTACCAGGGCATCGCGTATCCTTTCCACGTACCTTATCCCATAGGTGGGGTCGAGCCACAGGTGGGGGTCGTAAGCGCCGTGTTCATGAGCATGCCCAGCTTCCTGATGGGGCTCATTTTCGGCCACCGCGATTAGGTTCGGCATCCCCTCGGCCAGCTTAATCACGCGGGCGCCGGTCGGAAGCTGGGCCTCGAGCTTCTCTAAAAACGGCTCGAGGAAAAGGCCATTGGCAAACAAAACCTTAGAACCAGCGATGGCCCGCACCACCGAGGGGCGGGGCTCAAAGCTATGGGGATCGCTGCCATCGGGCACCACCTGCACAACCGAGACCCGGCTGCCCCCCACATTCCGCACCATATCGGCCAAAAAACCGGTGGTCGCAGAGACTGAAAGGGTATTGGCCTGGGCCATACCAAGACCCAAGACCAGCATAAATCCTGTCCAGAAGATACTTCGCATGAGCAACCTCCTCGCGCCTTCAGGGGGCAGCCTCCCACCCCTCCCAAGCAAAAGACGCGTTTTTACCATCCGCCTTTCAGGGCCTTCCCAGCATTTCACACAGATAGTCCCAAGTTAAGCCGCAGGGCTCTGGTACACTGCATTCATAATGATAACTCATTATCATTCTGTCAAGAGACCCATCTGCTATGCTGAAGAACATGGAGCGCTCCACACGCCAGCGGCAGGCCATCCGTCAGGTGATGCAAGAGCTTAATCGACCGCTCTCTCCGTCCGAGGTGCTCGAGGCGGCCCGGCACAAAGTACCCGGCCTGGGCATTGCGACCGTCTATCGCACCCTGAAGGGTTTGGTCGAGGAGGGCAGCGCGATTCCGGTTGAACTCCCCGGTGAGGCCCCGCGCTACGAGCTATCTGGCAAAAAACACCACCATCATTTCCATTGCACCTACTGTGGCAAGGTATTTGAACTCGAGGGCTGTCCCGGCGATTTTTCGTTTATGGCCCCCCAGGGCTTCAAAACCGAGCGCCACGAAATTGTGCTGTATGGCCGGTGCACCCAGTGCCTTAATCCCCACCCCTAGCCCGCCGCTACAAGGCTTTGAGCAGGGCCTCGAGCGTCTCAGCTTTTATTTCGCCGATGTGACGGTTCACCAGCGTACCCTCGGCATTGTAGAACAGGGTCACCGGCAGGCCTTGAATGCGCAGGGGGTCGCTGAGTGTGGCTTCGGGATCCAGCAGCACGTTGGGGATTTGTAGCTTGAGCTCCCGCTGGAAAGCCCTTACAGCCTCTGGGCCATCGCTGATGTTGAGAAAGATAAACTGAATCTCGGGATGGGCGCGGGCCGCCTCCACCAAGAGCGGCATCTCGCGCCGGCAGGGGCCACACCAGGTAGCCCAGGCGTTGAGCACGATGGGCTTACCTTTGAAGTCGGCCAGTTGAACGGCCGGGCCGTCTAGTTGCTGCAGGGTCGCAGAGGGTAAAACCTCCACTGCGGGGGACGGCTTTGGTTGTAACAGCAGCCAGCCCACCAGTCCGATCAGGGGTAAAACGAGCCAGATCCAGCGACGCATCCAGATCAGCATATGAAATCTGATCGGTGCCTGGCAGGGCGCAGCCCACAGTGCTCTGGCAACTCAAGGCCATTGCTCAACCGAGGTTGCGCACCCAAAACCAGTACCCGCCCAGACCCAGCAGCCACAAAAGCGCCCAGGGCCAAAAGCGCAGCCGCTTTTTCGGCTTGTGGGCAGGGGTTTGGAAAGCCCGTCGGATGGCCCGGGCCTCGGCCTCGCTAAACGGCGGCCGCTCCAAACCCTGGTCTTTGTGGGGCGCTGCTGGCGAAGTCCGGGCTTTGGGGGTTGTTCGGGCAATTTCACACTGCTCGGCCAGCTGCCGTAGCTCGAGGCTCGGCGGAAACAGCTGCAGCGCGTGGTTCAGCACTTCCTGGGCCTTGTGGTAATCCTGTGCATGCAACAAGGCGCGAACATACAATGCGAGCAGCTCGAGGTTATCCGGGGCCTCTTGCAACCCTTCCTCGGCGCACTTGGCCGCGCGTCTGGCCTCTCCCAGCAGCAAAAAAGCCTCGGCCCGCACCCGCCAGTAGTCCGGCCAGCCCAAGTCCACCCAGGAAACTTTGTCGAGCACCCGCAAAGCCTGCACAGCCTCTCCCCTTTCCAGGTGCCTGAGGGCCAGTTCAATCCCCCTGGCGGCATCGAGCTGGGCCATCGTCTTGCACACCCCCCAAGGCCCACCCTAGCAAGAGCGCCGGGCCCCACCGGTGATTTTTGCACTCGAGCGGGGCCCGGCCTGCCATCGATTTAGTTTCTTAGGGGCTTGCCGGTTTTGAGGGTGTGGGCGATGCGCTCCTGGGTTTTCTTGGTACCAAGGAGTTTGAGGAAGCCCTCGCGTTCCAGATCCAGGATGTCCTGCTCGGTCACCTCGCGGGCCGGCCCATCACCGCCGCACAAGACATAGGCCACGGCCTTGCCCACCACCACGTCGTGCTCGCTGGCCTGTTTGGCCTCGTGGAACTGCCACAGGGCGTAGTGCAGGTTGCCCAGCGCCTCCTTGCCCAGGGCCCGCACCTTCATGGGGGGTTGTGGCACGAAGTCGGGGGCCATGAAGAGCACCCGCCGCTTGGCGTCGGCGATCAGGCGGTCGCGGTTCATGCTGATGCCGTCGCTCTGGCGCAAAAAGCCCATGTTGCGGGCCTCGAGGGCGCTCGTGGAGGTCTGGGCCAGCATGATCATCTGGAAAGCCCGCTTAACCCCTTCGAACAGGTCGATCTCGGGCCCATAGGCCGAGAGCTCCTGGGTAAAGCGGAAGAGCATCTCCTTGGTGCCGCCCCCACCGGGCAGCAGGCCCACCCCGGTCTCGACCAGGCCCATGTAAAGCTCGGCGTGGGCCTGGATGGCGCTGCTGTGCAGGCTGAACTCGGCCCCGCCGCCCAGGGTCAGGCCGAAGGGCGCGGCCACCACCGGGAAGGGCGAACGGCGCAGGCGCATGGAGGTCTGCTGGAAGCGGCGGGTGGCGAGCTCGAGGTCGTCCCAGGCCCCTTCCTGGGCGGCCATCAGCACCAAAGCCAGGTTGGCCCCGGCGCTGAAGGTGCGTGGGTCTTCGTGCCCAATCACCAGGCCCGCATAGCCGTTGGCCTCTACCCAGTCCAGGGCTTTGTGCAGCCCTGAGATGGAGCCATCCCCCCAGGTGCCCATCTTGGCCCGGTTCTCGAAGAGCGCCACCCCATCGCCCAGGTCGAGCAGGGCGTACTCCTTGCCTTCCAGCAGGGTCTTGCCCGCGCTTTTCAGGGGGGCCAGGCGGATCACCCCTTCCTCTGCCGGGATGGGGTGGTACTGTCCATCGAAGCCCAGGTAGTGCCCATCCTTGTAGAAGCTGCCCTGGGCTTTTTTGAGGAGTTCGGGCTCGGGCAGGCCCAGCTCGGCAAAGCCTTTACGCAGGTAGTCCAGGCCCACCGCGTCCATGTTCTTGAAGGGGCCCTGCTCCCAGGCGAAGCCCCACTCCAGCGCCCGGTCTACCGAGACGATGTCGTAGGCGATCTCCTGGGCCTTCTCGAGGGCATAGTGGGCGTTGTACAAAAACAGCTTGCGGGCAAAAGCCCCGTACTTGCCGGGCAGGTCGCCCACCCGCTTCAAGCGCTCGTTCAAAGGCAGATCCTTGATGGCGGCGATTTCATCCAGGCGCAGCTTCTGCTGGGGCTTGTACTCGCCGCTGGTGTAGTCGTAGGTGTAGATATCCTTGCCCACCTTTTTGTAGAAACCAGCCCCGGTTTTCTCACCCAGGTGGCCCTGCTGGATGAGGTTCTCCACCCAGTCGGGCATGCGGAAGTCCTCACCGGTGGTGTGCGAAAGCTCGGTGGAGACCAGTTTGAGCACATCCAGACCGGAAATATCGCCGGTGCGGAAAGTGGCGCTCTTAGGGCGGCCCACCAGCGGGCCGGTGAGGGCGTCCACCTCGTCGATGGTGAGGCCCTCCGACATCATCAGGCGCATGGCCTGGGCCATTCCGAAGACGCCCAGCCGGTTGGCAATAAAGCCGGGGGCGTCCTTGCAGATGACCGTGCCCTTGCCCAGAATGCGCTCGCCAAAGCGCCGCATGGCCTCCAGCACCGCCGGGTCGGTCTCGGGGGTGGGAATCAGCTCCAAAAGGTGCAAGTAGCGCACCGGAGCGAAGAAGTGCGTACCCAGAAAGCGCTTGCGGAAGGCCTCGCCCCGGCCCTCCAGCAGGGTTTTCATGGGGATACCGGAGGTGTTGGAGCTCACGATGGCCTGGGTGCCCAGGGCCTCGAGCCGGGCAAACAGGGCCTGCTTGGGCTCCGGCTTCTCGATGATAACCTCCACGATCCAGTCGCAGTCTTTGAGTTTTTCCAGCTCCTCGGTGGTGCCCAGCTCGATTAAGGAGGCCCGGCTTTTGTCCATGAAGCTGGCCGGCTTGCTTTTGAGCTGGCGCTCGAGGCCTTTTTTGACCAGCTCGAGCTTGTCTTCCTGGCCGGGAATGTCCAGCATCACCACCGGCACCCCCGCCGAGGCCGCTAGCGCAGCAATCGCACCGCCCATGGTACCCGAACCCACCACACCGATTTTCTTGATGCGCATTGTTTCCTCCAAAAGCTATAGCTTTTTATACCGAGTCAAAGTTTATAACAACTCCGCCGCCCGGTCTAGCTTTGGCCTGACGAACCAGGCCGCCCTGAAGCAACCGGCCCCCGCATTAGCCGCAAAAAATGCCTGCGCAACTGCACCATCCCTTGCACCAGACCCCGCCCGAAACCAGTACCGGACTGCACAAAAGGCCTGTCCCACGATGACCCATTCTGTTTTTCACAAGGCGCTACGATGCCCCGGTCAAACCTCCCGATGGCGCATCTTGAAAGCCAGGTTTTGCGCTAGATAAGGCCAACCAGCCCCCAAGGGGGTTTGGAAAAAGCAAACCATCATGGCAAAAAAGGCGTTTTTTAATCCCGTCCTTGTCGCAAGCACCCTCTTCTAGAAGAACCGTGCAGGACAGCATTTTTGCGGTATGCGGCTGCAAACAAAAAGCCCCGTAAGGGGATCTCAAAAAAAGCCGAAAATAGGAGACAGGAAGGTGGAATCGCGGCCTGCTATTTCCTAAGTACAATACCGCGTCACATTGACACTTCCGGCAAACCCTACTTAGACTACAGGCACAAACGTAGCTTGCGGAGGTTTATAGCAGTGAAAAAGATCTTGCTGTTAGGGCTGACCCTAGTATTAAGCATGGGGCTCGCACAAAAGCCCAAGGTGGTCATCGGCACGGGGAGCACCGGAGGGGTTTTCTTCTACTACGGCACGGCTTTGGCGGATATTTACAACAAAGCCGGGGTAGCGGAGTTCCAGCCCGTCCAGACCGGGGGATCTTACGACAACCTCCTCTTGCTAAGAGACCGGACAGACCCCAGGGCCAACACCTACTACTGCGCCCTCACCACCACCGACTCCGCCTATGTGGCCTACACCGGGGAGGAGCCCCGCTTTAGGGCCAAGCCTGCCAAGGAGCAGCGGGTGCTTTTCTACATGTATCCCTCCTTCATCCACGTGGTCACCAGCGAGAAAAGCGGCATCAAGGTTCTTCAGGATCTGAAGGGCAAAAGGGTCTCCACCGGCCAGCCCGGCTCCAGCACGGAGAACCTGGCCCTGCTGGTTCTCCAGGCTGCAGGGGTGAAACCTGAGAGCTTCTCCAAGCGCGAGCGCCTCCCCGTGGCCGAGGGGGCCAAGGCCCTGGCCGAAGGTACCCTGGATGCCTTCTTCTGGGTGGGTGGGCTGCCCACCGGCTCCATCGTGGAGCTCGGCCAGAGCCTAGCCCGCAAGGGAGACCAGGTCTACCTGATCCCCATCGACCCCAAGAGCACCACCGCCCAGGTGGCCCTGAAGCGCTTCCCAGGTCTTCTCGACCCCACGGTGGTGCCCAAGAGCGTCTACGGCACCCGCACGGATGCGCCCGGCCTGAACACCGGGAACATCCTGGTCTGCCCGGAAAGCCTGCCCCAGGAGGTGGCCCAGGCCATGATGAAAGTCACCTTTGACCAGATCCAGACCCTAAGAAGCGCAGTGGCCGCCGCCAAAGACACCTCCGCAGCCAACACCGCCAAGCTCCACGGTAAGTTCGCCATCCCCTTCCACCCCGGGGCCGAGCGGTACCTGAAGGAAGTAGGGGCTGTGAAGTAAGCAAGGTGTACCGAAGGGCCTGGGCGCTGCCCAGGCTTTATCTGTGAGATCCAAGATGGCTGAGATCCATACCTCTTTACCCCCCAGCCCTTTGGGGCGGCTTACCCGCCTGCTCCTCATCCTGGGCTCCCTGTATAGCCTCTACCTGGTCCTCCACCCTTTCACCCCCCTGGCCCAGGCCCACATCAACCTGCTGGACATTGTGCAGCTGCAAAGGAGCACCCACGTCCTCTTCCTGCTCCTGGGGGCCTATCTGGTCAGCTACTTCGCTCCCCCCAGGAAGGCCACCCCAGGGGCCTGGGTCTTTGTGCTCTTTAGCCTGGTGCCCCTCTGGGCCTTCCTCTTCCCCCAGCCCCCGGCCATGGCGCTGCCCCTCGAGGTGCGCCTCTTTGGGCTTCTGGTCTGGGGGGTGGCGGTGCTCCCCGCGGTGGTGCCGGCCCTCCAGCGGCCCACCGCCCTTCTGGGGGCCCTGCTAGCCCTTCTACCTGCCTTGTACCAGGCCCGCTACTTTGAGGAGCTGGTCTACCGGGCGGTCATCCCCGAGGCCTGGGATGCGGGGATGAGCCTCGCGCTCATCCTCCTTCTGCTGGGGGTGGTTCACCGCCTCCTGGGGCCGGTGATGCCGGTTTTGGTGCTGTTTTTCTTCAGTTACAACCTCCACGCCCAGGCCTTCCCCGGCCCCTTCCGGGGTACCCCCCAGCCCATAGACCTCCTCCTGGGCAAAACCTTCAACGAGACGGAGGCCGGCATCTACGGCCTCATCACCGGGGTTTCGGCCAAGTACCTGGTCTACTTCACCCTGCTTTCGGGGATGATCACCGCTTTGGGCCTGGGCCGGGTGGTGGCCAACCTGGCCCTGGCCCTGGTGGGCAAAAGCCCGGCCACCCCAGGCCGGGTCACCGGGCTGGCCGGCACCTTCATGGGGATGTTCTCGGGCTCAGGGGCGGCGGACACCCAGTTTGTCTCCACCCTGAGCAAGCCCCTTTACGAACGGGCCGGCTACGACCGGCTGGTGGCCGCGGGGATCGCCGCTACCGCAGGGACCATCGCCCTCATCATGCCCCCCATCATGGGCAGCATCGCCTTCATCATGGTGGAGATCCTGCAGATCCCCTACCTGAAGGTGATGGTGATGGCCCTGGGGCCGGCTCTTCTTTATCTTCTGGCCATCCTGGCCTTCAACGAGTTCTACACCCGCAAGGCCGGCCTCGAGCCGGTAGCGGCGGAGCTGGGGATGAGGCGGCGGGCGTATATCCTGCGCTATAGCCCCATCTTCCTCCCCATCCTCCTCATCGTCATCCTCCTCTACCTCGGCTACGAGGTGCGCACCGCGGCCAGCCTGGCCCTCCTGGGCTTTATCCTCCTGGCCTACCTGGATCCCACCTTGAGGCCCAGGGGCATAGCCCCCATCTTCCGGGGCCTGGAGGAAGGCTTTAGAAGCCTCCTGCCCATCGGCACGGCGGTGACCGCGGCCAACCTCATCTTCGCCATGATGGTCATCTCCGGCCTGCCCTCCAAGTTCAGCCAGCTCTTGCAGCAGGTCTCTGGGGAAAGCCTTCTTTTGGCTACCTTCATCACTGCCATCTTCAGCCTGATCCTGGGCATGGGGGTGCCCCCCACCGCCACCTATGTGCTCACCTCGGCCCTTACCGCCCCCGCCATCATCGCCTTAGCCCAGCAGAACGGCATCCCCGGTCAGGCCGCGGTCTACGCCACCCATATGTTCCTCTTCTACTACGCGGTTCTGGCGGACGTAACCCCACCCGTGGCCCTCTCCGCCTACGCCGCGGCCAGCGTCTTCGGCACCCATCCCCTGCCCACCGGGGTTTACGCCGCCCGGGTGGCTTTGTCCAAGTACCTCATCGGCTTTTTCTTCCTCCTGTCCTATTCGGGCACGGCCCTGCTCATCCTGCCGGTGCTGGAGACCGCCCCCCCAGGGGAGGCCTGGCCCATCATCCTGGAGCGCTTCCTGGCGGTGGCCATGGGGATCATCTACCTGTCGGCCTCGGCCGCCGGGTATACCCGCCGGCCCTTGGGGCGCCTCGAGGCCTGGGCTTTGGGAGTCCTGGCCCTTCTTCTCTTCGTTCCCCATGGGGCCATCAACCTGGCGGCCTTCCTCCTGGGCCTGCCCTTCTTCCTGAAAAGCTTGACACCAAAGGGAAAAAAAGTTTAGGGTAAGTCCAAAGGAGAGCACCATGAGATACTGGTTTCTGGCCTTTCTGGCTTTCTTTGGCCTGGCCCTCGCCCAGAAGCCCCGGGTGGTTGTGGCTACCGGAGGGGTGGGTGGGGTCTACTTCTACTACGGCACCACCCTGGCCGAGATCTGGAACAAAGCAGGGGTGGCGGAGGCCCAGGCCACCCAGACCGCGGCCTCCATCGACAACCTCCTCCTCCTGGAAAACCGCACCGGCGGGGGCACCTACTACTGTGCAACCGTCCTGCCCGACTCCGCCTACCTGGCCTACACCGGAGGCCACGACCGTTTCAAGGACAGGCCCGCTAAAAACGTGCGCATCCTCTTTGCCATGTACCCCAACTACCTCCACATCGTCAGCCGGGAGGGTGCGGGCATCCGGGTGGTGCAGGATCTGAAGGGGAAGAGGGTCTCCACGGGGGCCCCGGGCTCGGGCACCGAGGTGGAGGCCCTCCTTCTTCTCCAGGCCGCGGGCCTTTCGCCCAGGGACTTCGCCAAACAGGAGCGCCTGGGCGCCCAGGAAAGCGCCAACGCCCTTTCCGAAGGGACCATCGACGCTTTCTTCTGGTCCGGGGGCCTGCCCACCGGGGCCATTACCGAGCTTTCCGCCGCCTTAGCCCGCAAGGGGCAGCGGATCTACCTACTTCCTCTCGACCCCAGGAGCACCGTGGTTCAGACCTTCCAGAAGCGCTTCCCCGGCCTGGCCGGCCCGGGGGTCATCCCCAAGGCGGTCTACGGGGCTCGGATCGACACCCCCAGCCTGGCCTTCTGGAACCTCTTCGTCTGCCCGGCCAGCCTCCCCGAGGAAGCGGCCTACGCCCTGACCAAGGCCACCTTTGAGGGCCTCGAGGCCCTGCGCGCCGCGGTGGCCTCCGCCCGCGACACCACCCTGCAAAACGCCGTGCGCTTCGTGGGGGGCACCATCCCCTACCATGAGGGGGCCCTGCGCTACTTCAGGGAGGCAGGGGCTCTAAGGTAATGCTCAAAGCCCGGCCCTGGCTCATCCTCCTGGCCGGGCTTTTGCTTTTTTCTTTACGGGTCGTGGAGGTAGAAAACGAAGGGGAGCAAAGGCTGCTCCTCCTCTGGGCCTGGACAAAAGGCCAGGTGGAGTTTGTCAACTCGGTAACCCAACGACCCGTCCTCCTGAGGTTTGGCCTGCCCTGGCGCTTCCAGGGCTTCCGGGCCTACACCGACCCCGAGACCGAGGCCTACTACACAGGGGGGGCCTACCCCTGGAACCAGGCCCTGGCCCAGGAAAAGCGCCGTGAACTTTTTTACTGCTCGGAAGCCGGGCTGGCTTTGGGCCTGGGAAGCACCCGCCTCGAGGTGCAGGGGGGCTGCCTGCGGGCCCGTCTGCTCTTCCCGCCCTAGGGCCGCCTCTCGGCTTTCTTTAGGGCCGCGAGCCAGGCGGCGAGGATCTGCGACCACCCCTCGAGCCCCTCGTACACCTCCTCTACTTCCGGCAAAGAGGCCAGGCGGCCTTCTAGCTTCTCCCCTTCCATCACCCGAGGCGCCTCGGCGGCCTCCACCACAAACACCACCCCGGCGTGTACCCGGCTCACCGGGCTGCTATCGGAAACGATGAAGCCCACGGGCCGGGCGCTGTAGCGCTGCACCCCCACCTCCTCGGCCAGCTCCCGGCGCAAGCCGTTCAGGAGGGGGTTGCCGCCGGCATCCTGGGGGTTGATATGCCCCCCCACCCCCAGGGTGTAGCGGCCATACAGCCGGGCCTCGCCGCCGCCCTGGGTGCGGCGCATCAGGAAATACCGCTCGCGGTAGCGCACCAGGGCATAGGGGATGATCTGGCGGTAGGTGGGGTCTTCTTCAGCGCGGGCGCGCTCGAGGAAAAAGCCCTTTTGCTCGATGGCTTGCAAGAGCGCTTCCTCGAGCGGAATAAGGGCCTCCTGGGCCGGTGGAAAAAGCGAGGCGGGTACGACGTAAACCTGTTCCATATCAAAAAACCAGCGGGGCTGCGCGGCCCTCGAGCCAGACCTGGTGCACCTGGGCCTCGCCGTGCAGCGTGAAAAGCGATCCCAGCAGATCCTCAGCCGAGTCCAGGTGGCGGAAGTGCACCTCGAGGGCGCTGCCGGGTTCGGGCTTAACCCAGATCACATCGGCGGCCTTGCCGGGGGTCAGACTCCCCACGGTCTCACCCAGGCCCAGAGCCTCGGCCCCGGCCAGGGTGGCCAGGTAAAGCAGGTGGGCCGGGGTCAGGCGCACCCCCTCGGGGGCGTAGCGCTGGGCCAGGTAGGCCATCAGCCCTTCCTTGAGCAGGCTAAACCCGGTGCCGCCCCCCACATCCGAGCCCAGCCCGAAGCGAACCCCGTGCCGCAGGTGTCGGTTCATGGGGAAGATACCGCTGCCGATAAAGGCGTTGGAGCTCGGGCAGTGGGCGATGGCCGCCCGGGCCTCGGCCAGGCGGGCCAGCTCGGGTTCGGTGGGGTGGACGTTGTGGGCCAGCACCGAGCGCTCGGTTACCAGGCCAAAGCGGTCGTAGGTGTGCAGGTAGTGCCGGCTCCAGGGGAAAAGCTCGGCCACGGTGCGGATCTCCTCGAGGTTCTCGTTGATGTGGGTGGTGAAGTGCAGGTCGGGGTGCTCCTGCAAGAGGGTCTGGCAGACCTCGAGCAACCCCTCCGAGGCCGAGAGGGCGAAGCGGGGGGTCACCGCGTAGCGCAGCTTGCCCCGGCCATGAAAGCGCTGGATGAGCATCTTCTGCTCGGCATAGCTCCGCTCGGGGGTGGTGTGCAGCTCGGGGCGCAGCATCCGGTCGGAGCAGATCTGCCCGGCGATGAGGCGCAGGCCCACGTCCTCGGCGGCCCCGAACAGGTTGGCGGTGGCCCCCTGAAAGTGCGAGCCAAAGACCAGCGCGGTGGTGGTGCCGTTGCGCAAGAGGAGCCCGACGAACTCGCGGGCCAGCTCACGGGCCAGCTTGTTGTCGGAAAGCCGGGCCTCCAAGGGCAGGGTGCGCTTTTCCAGCCAGTCCAGAAGCGAGTAGCCCATCGCGCCAATCACCCGGGTTTGCGGGTAGTGCACGTGGGTGTCCACCAGCCCCGGCAGCAGCACCCCTTCGCGGCAGTCCTGCACGGGGGCCTCGGGGTACTGCTTTCGCACCTCGGAAAAGCTGCCCAGCGCAACGATCTGCCCATCCCGCAAGGCCAACCCCCCATCGGAAAAGGCCTCGAGGGCCCTGTCGGTGCGGAAGGGATTTTGTGGTGTGTGAAGGATCAGGCCACGCAGCAGAACGGTCATGCCGACCTATTCTACTCGGTGTACGGACGCAAGCCGTCCCGAAGGGGATCGTTCTCATAGAGCCCCACCACCGCCCCCTGCCGCACATCCACCAGGCCGTGGTCGGTCAGGCGCAGCTCGGGGATCACCGCCAGCCCCAGGAAGGAAAGCACCATGTAGGGGTCGGGCAGGCTCACCCCCAGGGTTTTGGCGGCGGCCTCGAGGGCCTGTAGCCTGGCGTCCACCGCCTCCAAGGGCTCGTCGGTCATCAGGCCGGCGATGGGCAGGGCCAGCTCGGCCAGCACCCGGCCGTCGGCCACCGCCACCATCCCGCCGCCCAGGGCTTCGAGCCGCCGGGCCGCCGTTACGATCTCGGCGTCCGAGACCCCCACCGCCATCAGGTTGTGGTGGTCGTGGCCCACCGTGCAGGCCAGGGCTCCTTTTTGCAGGCCAAACGCGGTCACCAGGCCCTTGCCGATCCGGCCGTTTTTGCCGTGGCGCTCAAAGCACACCAGCTTGGCCAGGTCGCGGCTGGGGTCGGCCACCACCTCCCCATCGCGCACCGTGGGCTCGAGGCGCACCTCCTCTGTCAGCACCTGGTGCGGAATAGGCCGGATCACCCGCACCTTGCCTGCACCGGCTGGAATTCGCAGATCCTGGGGGCCAAGGTCGGGCAGCCGGACGGTATGGGAGACCGCCCTCGAGGCTTCGGCCCTGGGGAGCGGCACCTCCAGTTGTCCCTGGTGGGCCACCCGGCGGCCCCGCTGATAGACCGCCCAGGCCCGGAAGCTGTGCAGGTCGTCCAGCACCACCAGGTCGGCCTGGAAGCCAGGGGCGATGGCTCCCCGACGCAAAAGACGGTAGTGGCGGGCCACGTTCCAGCTACCGGCGCGGATGGCGTAGGCCGGGTCTACCCCCAGCCCGATGGCCTTGCGCACCAGGAAGTCCACCCCGCCCTCCCTGAGCAGGTCGGAGGGCAGGCGGTCGTCGGTCACCAGGCCGATGCGGTCGCCGTGCTCCGGGCGCAGCAGGGGGGCCAGGGCCTCCAGGTTGCGGGTGGTGGAGCCTTCGCGCACCATCAAAAAGCAGCCGGCCTCGAGCTTGGCCCGCCCTTCCTCCAGGGTGGTGCTCTCGTGGTCGGAGGCGATGCCGCTGGCCAGGTAGCCCTGCAGCGCGGGCCCCATCAGGGTGGGGGCGTGGCCTTCGGGCGATTTGCGGAAGCGCTCGGCCAAGAGCACCTTGCTAAGCTCGGTTGCCTCGGCGGCCAGGATGGCCGGGAAGCTCATCAGCTCGGCCACCCCCACCACCCTGGGGTGGGCCAGCAGCCGCTCGATCTCGGCCAGCCCCAGCACCGCACCGCTGGTTTCCAGGGGCGTGGAGGGCACCGAGGAGGGCACGGTGACCCAGACCTCCAGGGGCAGCCCCTCGCTGGCCTCCATCAGCCACTCGATGCCGGCCACCCCGGCCACATTGCCGATCTCGTGGGGATCGGTGACCACCCCGGTCACCCCCCGGGGCACCACCCCCCGCGCATACTCCACCGGGGAGACCAGGGAGGACTCGAGGTGCACGTGCCCGTCAATCAGGCCGGGGGCCACCCAGCGGCCCTCCAGATCCACCACCTCCATCGCTTGGGCCGAGGCGTACTCCGGCCCCACCGCCGCCACCAGCCGCCCGGCCAGCAGGATGTGGGTGTGCTGGATTTCCAGCGTGAACACATTGACCAGCCGCGCATTTTTGAAAAGCAGGCTTCCCGGCTGTCGGCCCATCGCCACGTCTACGGCGTACTGGAGGTCGGATGGCTGGAGGTTCATGTTCTACGCATGGTACTAATGAGCCCAGGCCCCCCGCAAGCCGCCAGAGTGAAAAAACCGGCCTGGACAGAGGGCGTTCTGTCCAGGCCAATGGCTCGATGAACTATTTGGGCTCGTCCGGCACCGGGCCCACCACCCCAGGGGCCACCCACTGCATCTCGTTGAGCTCCTTCACGGTCATCTTGCGCCCCGCCGGCACGCGCAGCACGCCGTTGCGGTCGCGGATGGGGCCGGTGAAGGGATCCCACTTGGGGTTGGGGCTCTGGATGTCTTTGTAAAGCTCCATCACCCGGTCGTAGACGCTCACCTTCCTGCCGTTCACGGTCATGCTGGCCTGCTTAAGAGCCGGCTCGAACTTGGGGTTGATGGGCATGCCCACCTGGGCCCCCAGCATCACCGCCCTCTCGCGGGCCAGCCACCAGTAGTCCACGTTCTGCAGGTTCCTGGGGGTGTAGGTGCCGTTCTGCACTTTCTTCAGGATGTCGATGTAAATGACGCTCCAGTCCACCAACTGCCCCGAGACCACGTAGTCGGGGGCGTACTTGTACATCGAGTTGTAGTGGCTGAAGCTGGGCACCCGGCGCCGGGCCGCGGTCTGGATGACCGTGGCGGTGTCCTCGGTAAAGGCCAGGATGTCGTTGCCCTCGGCCATCAGGGCTTCGGCGGCCTCGCGGGCCTTCACGGGGTCGTACCAGGCGTTGATCCACTTCACGTTCACGGTGGCGCGGGGGTTGACCGCCCGCACGCCCAGGGCGAAAGCCGAGATGTGGCGCTTGAGCTCGGGGATGGGGAAAGCCGCCACGTAGCCCACCTTGCCGCTCTTGGTGAGCGCACCCGCCATCAGGCCGTTGAGGTAGTAGATCTGGTAGAAGTCGGCCATGTAGGTGAGCATGTTGGGGGCCCGCTTGAAGCCGGAAGCATGGGCGAAGATGATCTCGGGGTACTTTTTGGCGGCCTCGAGGGTCGGATCCATGAAGTCGAATGAGGTGGTGAAGATCACCTTACAGCCGCCCGCAACCAGCCGGTCTACCGTGGCCAGGGTATCGGCCGGTTTGACCGACTCCACGTACTGGGTGGTGAGCCCCGGAATGGCTTTCTCGGCGGCCCGCCGGGCCTCGTCGTGGGCGTAGGTCCAGCCCACATCGCCGATGGGGCCTACGTAGATAAAGCAGGCTTTAAGGCCCGTCGGCTGGGCCATCCCCAGGCCAAGCATCAGCGCCGTCACAGTACCAATCAACCACTTTCGCATACATCCCCTCCAACCTAAACTTAGCGTTCACCCCGCCGATAGGGTTTTCCCAAAGCCTCGGGGGCACTGCCCTGCTGTCCGCGCAGTCCGGACAAGGCCAGCACAAGTATAACCAGAAGGTACGGCAGGCTCGCGAACACCTCGGAAGGAATGGCCGCCTGGCCTTGGAGCCGGAATTGGAGATAGTATAGCAAGCCGAAAAAAATGGCCCCAAACACCGCCCGAAGCGGGCTCCAGCCCACAAAAATCACCAGGGCCACCGCAATCCAGCCCAGCCCCGCGGTCATGCCATCGGTCCAGGAGGGGCGGTAGACCAGCGAAAGGTAGGCCCCGGCCAGCCCGGCCAGCGACCCACCCGCCGCCACCGCCAGGTAGCGCACCCGCAGCACGTTGATGCCCAGCAGGTCGGCCGCCGCGGGGTTCTCGCCCACCGAACGCAGCGAAAGGCCCCAGCGGGTGGCATACAGCACAAAAGCCAGCAGACCCGCCAGCACAAAAGCCCCCAGGGTGAAAGGCCACTCCGGGGGCTGGTTGAAGAGCGGCAGCCCCTCATAGCGCTTGCCCAGCAGCCCCGCCGTGCCCAGGCCCACCATGGTCAGGGCCAGGCCCGAGACAAACTGGTTGGCCTGCAAAGTGATGGTGACGAAGCCGTGCAGCAAAGCGGCCAGCGCCCCGGCCAGCATGGCCGCCAGCACCGCCAGCCAGAGGTTGCCATCCCCCGCCCCGCTGCCGTAGGCCACCGCAAAACCGGCCAGGGCCCCCAGGGCCATCATGCCCTCCACCCCCAGGTTCACCACCCCGGCCCGCTCGTTCAGGATGGCCCCCAGGCAGGCGATTAGGAGGGGGGTGCCAAAGGATAGGGCTCGAGCCAAAGCGTTGATGACTTCTTCCATGTGCACCTATGACAACAGTATGCAGCTTAGACCCTCAAAGCGCTCGAAGTCCTGGTCGAAGGTGACAAGCAAAAGCAGCCAGGGGGTGCTTCCATCCCCGTACCAGTGTTCGCAGTGCGTCATCCAGCCGCTGGGGATCCTCTGGCAGGGCGAACCAGAAAATGTTGTCAGGAAGCGGTAGGCTCATCCAAAAGACCCCATAGCTCCGCATGCGCGTAAGCCCTAATCCTACGACCCGCCTCAGGCACGACGGGCAGGATGCGTTGAGCCGTACTGGTGGCTTGACGGTTCAAACCCTCCTCCAAGCACCTCAGCACTATTTCCCTTAGGGGTTTTCCCTCCCGAACGGCCAACTGCTTGAGTCGGTTGTACAGGTCATCGGGCAAGTTCAGCGTGGTTCGCATAAGTTCGTACCAGCATAACCGCTTCCGGCGGGTATTGGGGCCGTCTTACCTACCCCAGCGAACACGGTAGCGCAAAAAAAGCTCCGAACCAATCAGGCAGAACAGAATCACCCCGCTGAAGATATCCACGATGCGAAAGGGCATGTTGAGGCTGACCTTCAGCAGGTCGCCCCCGGCCAGCACCAGGCCCATCAGGGGGGCGGTGAGGAGCACCAGGGCCGGGTGGCCTCGAGCCAGCCAGGCCACGATGATGGCGGTAAAGCCATAGCCACTGGAAAGCTGGCTGGGCTCGATGAGCCGGTGGTGGATGCCCGCAATCTCCCCTACCCCGGCCAGACCGGCCATACCGCCGGTGATGAGGGCCAGCAGCAGCAGCACCCGGCCCTGGGCAATCCCCAGGTAGCGCGCGGCCCCTGGGTTCTCGCCCACGATGCGCATGCGGAAGCCCAGGGTGGTGCGGAAGAGCACGAACTGCAAGACCAGGGCCAGCAGCACCCCCAGCAGCAGGGTGGGCCAATGCACGCTCGAGCCCGCCCAGACCGGAATCTGCTGGTACTCGGCGAAGCGGTCGGAGTAGATGTAGCCCCGCACATCCTTGCCCCGCCAGGGGCCGTTGATCAGGAAGATGACCAGCGACTGGGCCACGTAGTTGAGCATCAGGGTGGAGAGGATCTCATTGACGCTGAAGCGCAGCCGCAGCCAGGCCGCCAGGCCGCACCACAGCGCCCCGCCCAGAGCGCCGGCCAGGGCCATGGCCGGCAGGCTCAAAGGCGCCGGCAAGGGCAGGAAGAGGGCCACCCCGGCGGCCAGCACCGCCCCCAGCAGAAGCTGGCCCTCAGCCCCGATGTTGTAGAACTGGGTGCGAAAAGCCAGGGTCAGGCCCACCCCAATCAGCAGCAGGGGGATGCTGCGGCGCAGGATCTCCTGCCAGCCCTTGGCGTCCAGCAGGGTGCCGCTGAGCATGAGGCGGTAGACCTCGAGGGGGTTCTGCCCGTAGGCCACAAACACCGCGCCCACCAGCACAAAGGCCAGCCCCAGCGCAGCCAGCGTGACCCCCAGCACCCGCCCGGGCGAGGCATTCGCCAGAGGCTCGAGCCTCACGCCACACCCCCAGTCATCCACAGGCCGATGGCCTCGCGCGAGACCTCTTCCACCGCAAATGGCCCCTGCAAGGCCCCCCGGTAGAGCACCCCGATGCGGTCGGAGAGCGAGAGCAGCTCCTCCAGATCCTCCGAGACCAGAAGCACCGCCGAGCCCTGCTGGGTTTTTTCCAGCAAGACCCGGTGCACCTGCTCGGTGGCCCCAATATCGAGGCCGTAGGTGGGGTGCACGGCCAGGATGAGCTGGGGCTGCCCGGCCAGTTCGCGGGCCAGAATCACCTTCTGGATGTTGCCGCCCGAAAGGAGCCTCGAGGGGGTGCGCAGGCTGGGGGTGGCGATGGCGTAGGCCTGCACCTGCCGCCGGGCTTCCTCTTCAAAGGCCCTGGGGTTGAGCAGGCCGCCGCGGGCCCAGGGGGGCCGGTCGAAGGTGCGCAGGGCCAGGTTCTCGGCCACGTTCATGCTGGGCACGGTGCCCATCTGGATGCGATCCTCGGGGATGTGGGCCACCCCCAGATCGAACAGCCGCGCCGGGCTGGGCGGCAGGGGCTGTCCCAGGAGCCGCACCGCGCCCGCCTCGATGCTTCTGAGCCCTGCCAGCACCTCCACCAGCTCGCTCTGCCCGTTGCCCGCCACCCCGGCCAGGCCCAGGATTTCCCCGCGATGTAGCCGGAAGGAGACCCCCTGCAAGGCCGGAAGGTTGCGGCTGGATCTCGCCCGCAGGCCGTCCACCTCGAGCACCACCTCTCCCAGCGCGGCGCTTTGACGCTTGCGCTCAAAGCTCACGCTGCGCCCCACCATCAGCTCGGCCAGCCTGGGCTTGCTGGCCTCTTCCCGCAAGAGGCTGCCCACCACCCGGCCCCGGCGCAGCACCGTGCAGCGGTCGGCGATGGACAGCACCTCCTCGAGCTTGTGGGAGATAAAAATAAGCGACTTGCCCGCCGCCCGCAGCTCCCGCATCACCCTGAACAGCGCCTCGGCCTCCTGGGGGGTGAGCACGCTGGTCGGCTCGTCCAGGATGAGCACCTTGGCCCCCCGCAGCAGGGCCCGCACGATCTCCACCCGCTGCTTCTCGCCCGGTGAAAGCTGGAAGACCGGGGCCCTGGGGTCAATCTGCAGGCCGTAGCCCTGGGCGATGCGCTCCACCAGGGGCCCGATGCGCTGCGCGGGCCACAGGGGGCTGCCAATGCCCAGGGCCAGGTTTTCGGCCACGGTGTGGCGGCCTACCAGCGTGGGGTGCTGGGGCACCAGCCCGATGCCCAGCCGGAGCGCGTCCATGGGGGAGGCAATGCGCACCGGACGGCCCTCCACCCAGATCTCCCCCTCGTCGGGGCGGTAGAGGCCATACAGAATCGAGACGAGGGTGGACTTGCCAGCCCCGTTCTCCCCCAGAAGCGCCAGCACCTCGCCGGGGTAGACCTCGAGGCTCACCTTATCGTTGGCGACCACCCCCGGAAAGCGCTTGGTGATGTTTTTCAGCTCGAGCAGCGCCGACATTGCCGCAAATCATACAGAAAACCGTGCTACTCGACCACCTTGGCGCGCCCCGGCAGGGCCTGGGGGCTATCCTGGAAAATAAAGGGCAGCAGCTGGGCCGCCGTGGCGATGGCGATGGCCTCCGGGGCTTTGCTTTGGATGCCCGGCAGGCCGATGGGGGTGGTGACCCGCTGCAGATCCTGCTCGGAAAAACCCTGGGCCATTAGCTTCTGCCGGAAGCGGGCCCACTTGCCCGCGCTCCCGATAAGGCCGATGTAGCCCAGGTCGGCCCGGCGCAGGGCCATCTCGAGCACGAACAGATCCTCGGCGTGGTCGTGGGTCATGACCACCAGGTGCGAGCCCGCCGGCAGGTCGTTCACCACCCCGTCCAGGATGGGGGCGTGGAAGGCTTTAATCTCGGCCTCGCCGTGGCGGAGGGGCGCTAAGCGCGCTTCGGACAACATCTCGGCCCTCGAGTCCACCAGCCAGAGGGCCACCGGGCAGATCGAGAGCACCTGGGCCAGGGCCAGCCCCACATGCCCCACCCCGAAGATCGCCACCGTGGGCCGGGCGGGAACGACCCGCTCGAGCAACAAAGTCACCTCGCCCCCACAGCACTGCACCCCGTACTCGGCGGGGGCCTGCTCGGTGAGCCGCAGGGTGTGCATCTGCGGGGTGGGCTGGCCGGTTTCGCTCAGCATCCGGCGGGCCAGCCCGACGGCGGTGGCCTCGAGGTTCCCGCCCCCAATGGTGCCGTAGACCGCCTCCGCCGTCACCAGCATCTTGGCCCCGGCCTCGCGGGGGGCATGGCCGCGCACCGCCACCAGGGTGACCAGCACCAGGGGTATCCGGCGCTCCGTCAGCTGGGCCAGGTGCTCAAACCACCTCATCAATCCCCAAAGACCAGGGCCCCTCGCCGCACCTTCTCGATGGCCCAGTAGACCGCCTCAGGCGTGGCCGGCGAGGCCAGCTCCACATACCCCCCGGCGCCAAAGGCCGCCACCGCGTCGCGCAGGGCCTCGCGCACCGAGATGGCCAGCATCAAAGGGGGCTCCCCGACCGCTTTAGAGCCGTACACCACCCCGGTCTCGGTGGCCCTGGGCAGGAGCCGCACGTTGAAGACCGGGGGCAGCTCGGAGAAGCTGGGCAGCTTGTAGGTGCTGGCCGAGCGGGTGGCCAGGCGGCCCTCCGCGTCCCAGCGCAGGTCTTCTACGGTGAGCCAGCCCAGGCCCTGCATAAAGCCGCCCTCCACCTGGCCCAGGTCGATCAGCGGCGAGAGCGAGTCGCCCACGTCGTGCAGGATGTCCACCCGGCGCACGGTGTACTGGCCGGTGAACCCGTCCACCTCCACCTCGCTCACCGCCGCCCCGTAGGCGAAGTAGTGGAAGGGCTTGCCCCGCATCCGGGCCTTGTCCCAGTGCAGGCCGGGGGTGCGGTAGAAGCCGTCGGCGAAGAGCTGCACCCGCTGGGCGTAGGCGGCCCTGACCACCTCGGCGAAGGCGAGGCGCTCCTCGGGCTTCCAGATGCTCCAGACCTGGCCGTCCTCAAACACCACGTCGGCGGGGTTCACCCCAAAGCGCTGGGCCGCCACCACCGCCAGCCGGGCTTTGATCTTCTCGCAGGCCTCCTTGACCGCGGCCCCGTTCAGATCGGACCCGGTGGAGGCCGCGGTGGCCGAGGTGTTGGGGATTTTGTCGGTGCGGGTGGGCATCAGGCGAATGGCCTCGAGCGGCACCCCCAGGGCCTCGGCGGCAATCTGCTGAATCTTGGTATAAAGCCCTTGGCCCATCTCGGTGCCCCCGTGGTTGACCTGCACCGAGCCGTCCTGATAGACCAGCACCAGCGCTCCGGCCTGGTTGTAGGCGGTGAAGTTGAAGGAGATACCGAACTTGACCGGGGTGATGGCCAGGCCCCGCTTGCGCTGCGGGTTCTGGGCGTTAAAAAGGGCAACCTCGCGCCGGCGGCGCTCGAACTCGGCGCTGCTCTTGAGCTCGTCCCAGATCAGGCGGATGCGCTCGACATCCTTGATGGGCTGGCCGTAGTGGGTGGTGGAGGTCTCCGGGCTGTCCGACGGCCCGTAGAAGTTGCGCTCCCGCACCACCTCCGGCGGCAGCCCCAGGGTCTGGGCCACCTGGGTGAGCACCTCCTCGATAAAGACCATACCCTGCGGCCCGCCAAAGCCCCTGAAGGCGGTCTGGGAGGTTTTGTGGGTCTTGCAGACCCGCCCGGTGACCTCGAGGTGGGGGATGAAGTAGGCGTTGTCGATGTGGCAAAGCGCACGGGCCAGCACCGCCTCGCTCAGATCCAGCGACCAGCCCCCATCCGAGAAGAGCTCGATCTGCAAGGCCAGCAGCCGCCCTTCCTCGGAGCAGCCCACCTTCCAGCGGGCGTAGAAGGGGTGGCGCTTGCCGGTGAGGGCGATGTCCTGCCACCGATTCAGCCGCACCCGCACCGGGCGCCGGGTCAGGTAGGCCCCCAGGGCCGCCACCGCCGCATAGGGGCTGGCCTGCACCTCCTTGCCGCCAAAGCCCCCGCCCATGCGGATGCACTGCACCGTGACCTGGTTGCGCGGCAGGCCCAGCACCTGGGCCACCACCTCCTGGGTCTCGGAGGGGTGCTGGGTGGAGGAGTGCACCAGGATATGGCCGGTCTCGTCGAGCAGGGCCAGCGAGGCCTGGGTCTCGAGGTAGAAGTGCTCCTGCCCCCCCAGGTAGAGCGCCCCCGACAGAACCCGCGCCGAGGCGCGGAAGCCCTGCTCGAGGTCGCCCCGGCGGATCTGCAGGGTGGCGCCCTGGAAGCTCCCCTGGGCGATGGCCTCCTCGAGGGTGAGGATGGCCGGCAGGGGTTCGTACTCCACCACCACCCGCTCCGCCCCCAGCCGCGCGGCCTCCTCGGTCTCGGCCAGCACCCAGGCCACCGCCTGGCCGTGGTACATTACCTCGCAAGGGAACAAAGGCTCGTCGCCCTTGATGCCGGCGTCGTTCAGGCCCGGCACGTCCGCGGCGGTGAGCACCCGCACCACCCCCGGCACCCGGTGGGCCGGCGCGGGCTCGAGGCGCAGCACGCGGGCATGGGCATGAGGGGCCTGCACCGGCCAGGCGTGGAGGGCCTGGGGGTAGCGGGGCAGCAGGTCGTCGGTGTAGAGGGCCCGCCCGGTCACGTGTTCCCTGGCGGACTCGTGGGGAATCGCCTGGCCCACCACCTTCATACGGCCACCTCCGCGGTCTCGGCATGGAACTTTTGTAAGAGATTTCCCAGCATGGCCGTGCGGTAGGCCGCGCTGCCCCGGTGATCGTCGATGGGCCTGAACTCGCCCCGGATCACCTCGGCCGCGGCCCGCACGGTGCGCTCGTCCCAGGGCTTGCCCTGCAAAAAGGCCTCGGTCTGGTAGGCCCGCACCGGGGTGGCGGCCACCCCGCCCAGGCCAATCCGGATGTGCTGCACCACGCCCGCTTCCAGCCGCAGGGCAAAGGCGGCGGCCACCGTGGAGATATCGTCCAGGCGGCGCTTGGATACCTTGTAAAAGCGGGCCTGCGGAGCCAGGGGCAAAGGAATGCGCACCGCGCGGATGACCTCGCCGGGGCTCAGGGCGGTCTGGCGGTAGCCGGTGAAGAAGCGCTCGAGCGGCACCACCCGCTCCCCCGCCGCGCTCACCAGCACCGCCTCGGCCTCCAGGGCCAGCAGGACCGGCGGGCCGTCGCCGATGGGCGAGGCCGTGCCCAGGTTGCCCCCCAGGGTGGCCCGGTTGCGGATCAGGCGCGAGGCGAACAGGGGAAACCACTCGCTTAGGAGGGGGATGCGGCCGGCCAGCCAGCGCTCGAGCTCGCTAAGGGAGACGCCCGCACCGATCTCGACATAATCTGGGCCCCACTGCAGGGTCTGGAGCTCGGGCAGGGCGCTCAGGTCGAGGAGCACCTCGGCCCGGGCAAAACGCTGATTGACCTCCACCACCAGATCGGTGCCGCCGGCCACCAGCCGGGCCTGGGGGTGGGCCTCCAGGGCCTGGAAAAGCTCGGGCAGGGAGGCCGGGCGCAGGTAGGTGGGGCCGGCCTGGTAGTGCAGGGGGCCCAGGGGTGGGGCGGGTTCCGAGAGCCGCCGGGCCAGGGGATCCTCGGGGCTGGGCCGGCCCAGCGCGAGCGCCGCGTCGCGGATGGGCCGGTAGCCGGTGCAGCGGCAGAGGTTGCCGGAGAGGGCCTCGAGGTCGAACCCCTCCCGCCCTTTGCGGTAGTACTCCGCCGCCATGCTGACCACGAAGCCCGGCGTGCAGTAGCCGCACTGCGAGCCCCCTTGCAGCATGGCCTGCTGCACCGGATGCAGGTCTCCATTCCCGGAAAGCCCCTCCACCGTCCAGACCTCCCGACCGGCCAGGCTGGGCAGCAGCAGCAGGCAGCCGTTCACCGCCTCGAGGCGCGATCCTTGGTCATCGGGCCTTAGCAGCAGCACCGCACAGGCCCCGCACTCCCCTTCCGCACAGCCTTCTTTGCTGCCGGTCAGGCCTGCCTGGCGCAGCCACGAAAGCAAGGTGGTATGTGGGTCTAGATCGGAAACCCGAACAGCTTTTCCATTCAACTGAAAGCTCAACTCGGCCACCCAAGCCCTCCTGGCATCTGGCTGTCTATGGAAGTTTATTGTACTCCCCATGGCGCTACAAACTGACGCGCAGTTTCCATTGCCAAAGACCAGGCCCCCGGCCCGATAAAAACAGCAGCACAGCGAAGGAGCCCTGGCACTGCGATCCCCTTACGGGGCTTTTTGTTTGCAACCGCATACCCCATAAACGCCGTCCTGCACGGCTCTCCCAGAAGGGGGTGCTGTGGTAAGTACGGGGTCAAAAAGCGCCTTTTTTGCCATGATGGTTTGCTTTTTAACCCCCTTGGGGGCTGGATGGCCTTATCTATCGCAAAACCGGGCTTTCAAGATCCGCCGTCGGGAAGTCCGACAGGGGGCATAGTAGCGCTCTGCGCCAAACAGAATGGGTCATTCTGCCAAAGGGCTTTTGTGCTGTCCAAGCGGGATCTGGTGCGATCGCGCAGGCATTTAGCCCCTCTTGCACCGGCTCAATGGGTTTTCAGGGCAAGCTCCTCGCCCTGGCGCACAATCTGCAGACGCCCCCCGTGCTTGAGGGGGCCAAAGAGCAGCAGGTCGGCCAGGGGTTTCTTGATTTTTTCCTGGATCAAGCGGGCCAGCGGGCGGGCTCCCATCAGCTTGTCGTAGCCTTTTTCGGCCAGCCACTCCACCGCTTCGGGGCTAACCTCCAGCGCCACCTTGCGCTCTTTGAGCTGGGCCTCGAGCTGCCCCAGGAACTTGCCCACAATCTGCTGCATGATTTCCGGGGAAAGCGGGTTGAAGTGCACGATGGCGTCCAGGCGGTTGCGAAACTCCGGGGTGAAGAGGCGCTTGAGGGCCTCCTCGCTGGCCTCGGCCTTGGTGCCGCCCAAAAAGCCCACCCGCCGCTCGCTGGCCTCGGCGGCCCCGGCGTTGGTGGTCATGATCAGAATGGTGCTGCGGAAGTCCACGGTCTTGCCGTTGTGGTCGGTGAGCCTGCCATAGTCCATGACCTGCAACAAAATGGCGTAGAGGTCGGGGTGGGCTTTCTCGATCTCGTCGAGCAAGAGCACGCAGTGGGGGTTTTGCAGCACCGCGTCGGTGAGCAGGCCGCCCTGGTCGAAGCCCACATAGCCCGGCGGTGCGCCGATCAGCCTCGAGACCGAGTGCTTCTCCATGTACTCCGACATGTCGAAGCGCAGGAGCGGCACCCCCAGCGAGGCCGCCAGCTGGCGGGCCAGCTCGGTCTTGCCCACCCCGGTGGGGCCGGCGAACAGGTAGGCACCGATGGGTTTTTGTGGGTCGCGCAGGCCGGCGCGCGAGAGCTTGATGGCGCTGGCCACTTCCTCTACCGCCCGATCCTGCCCGAAGACCGCGCGTTTTAGCTCCTGCTCGAGGTTGGCCAGCACGGCCTCGTCATCGCGGCTCAGGTTCTTGGCCGGAATGCGGGCCATGCGGGCCACGGTGGCCTCGACCTCGGCCACCCCGATGCGGTTCTTGCGCTTGCCCGGCGGCAACAGGGCCTGGGCCGCCCCGGCCTCGTCCAGCACGTCCAGCGCCGAGTCGGGCAGGCGGCGCTCGGAAAGGTGGCGGGCCGAGAGCTCCACCGCCCGCTCGAGGGCCGCTTTGGTGTAGGTGAGCCGGTGGTGGGCCTCCAGGCGCGGCTTGAGCCCCTCCAGGATCTTCACCGCCTCGGCGTGGGAAGGCTCGCCGATGTCGATCTTCTGGAAGCGCCGGGCGATGGCCCGGTCTTTCTCAAAGTGCTTGTACTCGGCAAAGGTGGTGGCCCCAATGCAGCGCAGCTTGCCGGTGAGGGCCGGCTTGAGCAGGTTGCTGGCGTCCACCGTGGAGCCGGTGGTGGAGCCCGCGCCCACGATGGTGTGAATCTCGTCGATGAACAAAATGGCGTTGGGATGGGCCTCGAGGGCCTTCATCACCGCCTTGACCCGCTCCTCGAAGTCGCCCCGATAGCGCGTACCGGCCAGCAGGCTGCCCATGTCCAGCGCGAAGACCTCGGCCCCCACCAGCCGGCTGGGCAGGGTGGCCCCGGCCGGGGGGGCCACGATCAGCTGGGCCAGCCCCTCCACCAGCGCGGTCTTGCCCACCCCCGGGTCGCCCACCAGGAGGGGGTTGTTCTTCTGCCGGCGCGAAAGAACCGTCAGGATGCGCTCGAGCTCCTTCTCCCGCCCAATCAGCGGGTCGAGCTCGCCCTTGCGGGCCCGTTCGGTCAGGTTGGTGCAGTAGGCCTCGAGGGGGTTCTCGGCCACACCCCCACCTTCCTCGCCCACCTGCACGGGCTCGATCCTGGGCGATACCCCCCGCGGCAGGGCCCCCCGCGAGATGGCCGAGGTCAGGTCGAGGCGGGTCACACCGAGCTGCTCCAGCAGGGCATAAGCCGCCGACTGCCGCTCGTCCATGATGGCCACCAGCACATTGGCCCCGTTGGCCTGGTCGCGCCCGGCCGAGCGCATCTGCCACACCGCCCGCTGGATCACCCGCTGAAAGGCCGTGGTGGGCTCGGGCTGGACACCCGGCAGGCGCTCGAACTGGCGCAGCGACTCCTCGAGCAAAGCCCGCAGGTGCTCGAGGTCGACCTTGCAGTACTGCAACACCCGGCTGGCGTCGGGGTCGTCGAGCAGGGCCAAAAGCAGGTGCTCGAGGCCCGCGTACTCGTGCCCGCGCTCGAGGGCAATCTCCAGCGCGCGGCGGATGGAACGTTCAAGGGTGGGGGTCAGGGGTGTCTCCATACCTGCTATTCCGAGTCTAGCAGGCCGGTGGTTTCCGATTGTTGCAAAAGTTGCCCACTAGCTTACAGTGTGGCAGCCGCATTCTGCGCCATTGGCCTTGGCAAAGGCCTCGCGGCCCTCGGTAAAGGACAGGTAGGCCAGGCCCAAGGCCCCCAGACTGTCCACAAACCAGATGCCGCTCAGGCTGTAAATCAGGCTCGACAGGAGCAGCAGGCCCGACATATACATGCAGACCCGCGCACACTTGGCATCGGCCAGGATGGCCTCCGAGCCCAGGGCCACACCCGCCTGGGTTTTATAGTGAATCAAAAGCCACATCAGCGAGATGGAGATCAGGGCGATGATCAGGCCGGCCAGGGTGGTTTCGGGCTTGTGCTGGGTGCTCAGGTTGTAGAGGGCCATGACCGAAAGAATCGCGGTCAGCCCGTAAAAACCGGTTCCGGTGATCTGCAGGGCGGTTTTCTCGAAACGGCCTTTGGGCGCCCCGGGGTGCCGCCAGATGCGCAGCACCATGGCCAGAATGCCCAGGCCCGAGATCATCTCGATGAAGCTATCCAGGCCAAAACCAAAAAGGGTAAGGGACTCGTCGGCAACGCCGAACCAGACCGAGACCAGACCCTCGAGCAGGTTGTAGACAACGGTTAGAATCGCCAGAGCAAAGGCCAGCCGGTACCAGCGTTGATCCTGGGAAGAAAGATACATACCCAAACCCTACCCCAGGCAACAGCGCTTTTTTGTACGTTTGGCACGTTGGATATTGCAATTCCGGCATCAAAAACCGGCCCTACTCGGGTTCCATGGTGCACTGCAACGGATGGCCCTCGGCGCTGGCCGCCGCCATCACCTGGTTGACCTTGGTCTCGGCAATTTCAAAGGGATACACCCCGGCCACCCCCACCCCCGCGTGGTGCACCTGCAGCATGATGCGGGTGGCCTCGAGTTTGCTTTTCTTGAAATAGCGCATCAGCACCTCCACCACAAAGTCCATGGGGGTGTAGTCGTCGTTGAGCAGCAACACCTTGTAGCGCGGCGGGGTGCGGGTGGCGGTCTGACTGCGGGTCTTGGTGGCGGTGTCGCTCACAGCTTTTTAGTCTAGCAAACCACCACCCTGCCGTGCTCGGAGCGTCACCACAAAAGTTTCTGCCATCATGTCGTGCAGGGCCTGGTGGTCTCGATCCCACAACACCAGCAGCAGGCCAAGGTTCAGCACCATGGCATTCAACCAGCGCCCCAGGCTTTCCCGTATGAAAGCCTGCCACAGGCTGGGGGGCCGCCCAACCTGGTTCACCACCCGCAGCCCCATCAGCTCCTTGCCCAGGGTCTGGCCCCTGCGGGCCAGCGGCAGGACTGCGTAAGTAAACCAGGCCAGCGGGGAGAACAGACCAAATAGAATCAGGCCCTCGGTTGAAAAGTGGTGGCCTGGATGGGTGGGTGGAAACAACGCGGTCACCGCCCGCACAATGCCAAACTGCAAGCCAGCCAGCACACCCAGATCCACCAGGCCGGCCAGCAGGCGGCGCGTCAGGTAACGCACGGTCGCGCGGGTGGGCTTGCGTCTCACCACACTTTTACTCTAACGCCCTGTGGCTAGGCTGGAGGTGTGCCAAACCGACTTGCCAAGGAAAGCAGCCCCTATCTTTTGCAGCATGCCCACAACCCGGTGGACTGGTACCCCTGGGGCGAGGAGGCCTTCGCCAAAGCCAGGGCCGAAAACAAGCCCATTTTTTTATCCGTGGGGTATGCCACCTGCCACTGGTGCCACGTGATGGAGCGCGAGAGCTTCGAAGACCCCGAGGTGGCCCAGTTTCTAAATACCCACTTCGTGCCCATCAAGGTAGACCGCGAGGAGCGGCCCGACGTGGATCAGGTCTACATGTCGGCCCTGCAGGCCATGACCGGGTCGGGCGGCTGGCCCATGAACATGTTCCTGATGCCCGACCTGCGGCCCTTTTTTGGTGGAACCTACTGGCCGCCGGAAGACCGGCAGGGCTTCCCAAGCTTCCGGCGGGTGCTGGCCGGCGTACACAACGCCTGGCTGCACCAGCAAAAAGAGGTGCTGGAGAACGCTGAGCAGCTCACCACCTACCTGCAGGATCAGCTCAAGCCGCGGGGGGGTGCCCTGCCGGATGATCTGCATCACACCGCCCTGGCCGGGCTTTCCAGGGTCTTCGACCTGGCCCATGGCGGCTTTGGCGGGGCCCCCAAGTTTCCCCAATCGCCCGCCCTGGGCTACCTGCTTACGCAGGCCTGGCTGGGCCACGAGGCCACCTGGAAGCACCTAGAGCTCACCCTGGATCGGATGGCCGAGGGCGGCCTCTACGACCAGGTGGGCGGCGGTTTTCATCGCTACACGGTGGATCACATCTGGCGGGTACCGCACTTTGAGAAGATGCTCTACGACAACGCCCAGCTGGCCCGGCTCTACGCCGCCGCCAGCCTGATGGCGCCGGGTTCGGAGCAGGCCCGTAGGTACCGGCGGATTGCTACGGAGACGCTGGACTACGTGCTGCGCGAGCTAACCGGGCCAGAAGGCGGCTTCTGGTCGGCCCAGGACGCCGACTCGGAAGGGGTGGAAGGGAAGTTTTATGTCTGGCGGGCCGAAGAATTCCGCCAGGTTCTGGGTGCGGAGGCCGAGGCGGCCATGCTCTTGTTTGGGGTCTCGGAGGCCGGCAACTGGGAGCACACCAACGTGCTCGAGCGGCGCATCCCCGATGCGGCCTTGATGCAACACCTGGGCCTGGGGCCCGAGGCCTTCGAACACTGGGTACAAAGCGTGCGCCAGCGCCTCTATAGAGCGCGGCAGCAACGCACCCCACCCCTCACCGACGACAAGGTGCTGGCCGACTGGAACGGCCTGATGCTGCGCACCCTAGCCGATGTGGGGCGCTGGCTGGAAGAGCCCCGCTACCTCGAGGCCGCCCGCAAGAACGCCTCGTTTGTGCTGCAGGAGATGTACCGCGACGGTCTGCTGCGGCATAGCTGGCGCCAGGGTCTGCTCAAGTCCCAGGCCTACCTGAGCGACCAGGCCCACTACGGGCTGGGCCTGCTGGCGCTCTTCGAGGCCACCGGGGAGGTGGGGTGGCTCGAGGCTGCCCGGCAACTGGCCGAGGCCATCCTGGCCCACTTCCAAGAGCCCACAGGAACCTTCCGCGACTCGCTGGACGAGACCCTGCCGGTGGTGGCCCGCGACCCCTACGACGGGCCGTACCCCTCGGGCAGCGCCGCCGCCGCCGAGCTTTTGTTCCGCCTGGCCGCCCTGTACGAGCGCCCCGAATGGCACCAAGCAGCCCTATCCGTAGTGGAGTTTTACGCCCAGCACCTGCTGCACAACCCCTTCGGCTTTCCGGCTCTGCTGCAGGCCCACTTGGTGGGCACCCGCGGCAGCGAACTGGCGGCGGTGGCCCCGGCCGAGATCATTCATCCGATTCGCAGGGCCTTCTTACCGCTCACCACCCTGGCCTATGGCCCCCCCGGCGCGCTGCCGGTTCTGAAAGACCGCCGGCCAGGGCTGGCCTATCTGTGCCAGCAAGGAGCCTGCCGCCTGCCGGTGGAGGACTGGGAGGGGTTTAGGGGGGAGCTCGAGGCCATCTACCCCGGCAGATGGTCAGACCGCACAGGCTAGCCTGGTCACAGCCGGTGTGCGGGCTTGGATGCAAGTTTTGGTATTACAACCCAGTCATAACGAAACGTAAAGAAACAGGATATTAGTATATAGCATAATAACAATGTGTTATTATTGACTGTAGCTAGGGAGGAAACAATGGGAGCGATGGAACCGACGGCCCTGGGTAACCGGATGCGCAAGGCACGCGAACAGGCAGGCTTCAGCCAGGAGGCAGCCGCCGCCCGCCTCGGCCTCAGGGGCCCCACCCTGTCCCAGTACGAGACGGGCAAGCGGGGGGTTGACGCCCTCACCCTCGAGCGCCTCGCCAGGCTCTACGGTGTACCGCTCAGTTTCTTCTTCGAAGAGCAGGAAACCAGCGCGTGGGAACAAGCCCTGCGCGAGAAGGGGGCCCAGCTGAGCGATGAGGGGAAGGCCGGGATCGGTAGGCTGGTGCAGCTCGTCAAGGCCTTCGAGGATCTCTACGAGAGAACCCAGAGAGTCCCCAAAACAGCGCACAGCCCCTTTGCACCCCTGGAAGATCCGGCCCCCAAGGAGGCGGTGGCCGCGGAGCTGGCCGGAAGGACGCGGGCTTACTACGGGCTGGGCAACGCCCCAATCAGGGACATGAAGGCTTTCCTCGAGCAACATGGATACTATGTCTTCACTGTTCCGTTTGGCCGGTCAGAAAACGATCTATCCGGGCTGATCTTCTGGCACCCCCGGCTGGGTGCCATCATCGCCCTGAACGAGCAGCAAGCCCCGGTGCGTCGCCCCTTCACCATGGCCCACGAGTTTGCACACGGGCTGTACCACTACAACCGCCAGGCCATCCTGTGCCGGGATGGGCTGAGCGATCCTGCCGAAAAGTTCGCCGACAGCTTCGCAAGCCACTTTCTTATCCCGACCCCGGCCCTGGAGCGCATGGGTATCGACAGCGTGAGCGACGCGGACGAGATCGCCGGGCTTGTCCGCTACTTCGGAGTTAGCCCAAAGGCCCTGCAGCGGAGGCTCGAGGCGGAGCGCAGGATCAAGGGAAAGATCGAATGGAAGGGCATCCTATGGCGGGCCCGGGCCCTCGGCTACCCAGTCGCCGACTACGAGCTGGGTAAGGCACCGCTGCCCCTTCAGGAGCGCTACCCCTCCGCTTATGTGGAGCTGGTGAAGGAAGCGCTCGAGCAGGGAACGATCTCCCGGCGCCGTGCGGCGAGCCTCCTGGGCATGAGCGAGCTCGAGTTCGAGGAGCTGATGGAGCCATCCCCGGAGGAAGAAGCCGAGCGCTATGCCATCACGTAGGCCCGTACTGGACACCAACGCCCTGCGGCACTTCTCCTTTGCCCACCCCCAGGGCCTGGACATCCTGCTCAGCGGCATTGGTAGCAATAAAGCCTACTTCCCGGCAGAGGTCTACAACCAGGACGAAGGCCTGCTGCCGCTGGACTCCAACGACGAGGAGTTGAGCGAGCTAGCGCGGGGGCTCCGCTGGGCACAGCGTTCCGCGAGCCGGCTTACTCCGGGACAGGCCAAACGCTGCTGGGACTGGCTCAACAACAGCCGCCAGATCCGGCACCACCTGGAGCGGGGAAGCCTGGTCATCGATCCTCTGACCCTAGGGGAGCTGCACAAAAGGGTACGACTCGAGGAAGAGTTCGGCATTGAGCGTGGGGAGGCCGCCTGCCTGGTGCTGGCCCAGCGATACGGGAGCGTGGCGGTCTTCACCAGCACCGATAAGGCCGCGCTCCGGGCTGCCCAGCGGCTTGGGGTTAAGGTGCTGTCGGGTATGGACATCTTGTCCGGGTGGATCAAGTCCGCCCAGCCGAGTAGGGCAGGGTTCGATGGGCTCATCGCGGGGCTCAGGGAGGCTAAGTACGGGCTGAGGGAGGAAGACCTCGTGTACCTTCGCAGCCTGATTCAGCGAATCTGACCCTGTCCGCTGGGTCCCACCTGCTTTCCAGGGCTGACTCTCTTCCTGAATGCTAACAACAGCCAAGGCGGCGGTCTTTTGCACCCCGAGGCCCTGCCAATCACGATAAGCTGGGGGTATGCGCGTCTTGTTTGTTGGCGATGTCTACGGCGATCCGGGTTTACGAGCTGTGGCGATGCACCTGCCCGACCTGCGGCCCCACTACGATCTGGTCATCGTCAATGGGGAAAACGCCCACCATGGCAAGGGTCTGTCCCGGCCCGCCTACCGTAAGCTGCGCGAGGCCGGCGCCGACCTGATCACCCTGGGCAACCACGCCTGGGATCATAAGGACATCTACGAGCTCATCGAGACCGAGCCCATCATCCGGGCCCTCAACTACCCCCCCGGCACCCCCGGAAAAGGGCACTGGGTGCTCGAGGCCAAGGGGGAAAAACTCCTGGTGATGCAGGTGATGGGGCAGGTCAACATGGGCCTGAACCTCTACGATCCTTTCCGTACCGCCGAGGCTGTGCTGGCCGAGGTCGAGCACGATTACGCGCTGCTCGAGGTGCATGCCGAGGCCACCAGCGAGAAGTACGCTTTGGGCCACTACCTAGGCGGCAAGATTTCAGCTTTGCTGGGCACCCACACCCACGTCCAGACCGCCGATGCCGGCTTTCTGGCCAACGGCACGGCCATCCAGGCCGACGTGGGCATGACCGGCCCCATCCACTCCATCATTGGAGGGGAGATCGCGAGCTTTTTGGGTCGCTTCATCACCCAGCGGCCCACGCCCTTCAAGGCTGCCTCGGGCCGGGCCATGTTCTGCGCAACCGAGCTGGTGCTGGAGGGGGGCCGGTGCGTGGCAATCCGACCCATGCGCTGGGATGAGCCGGTGTAGTTCCAAACCCTCTGCAATTTCATGCATTTTCTTTCGGGCGCATAAGGCCAGCCAGGTTATTTAGAACGGTTCTGTCCAAGGCATCTGGGGCAAGTTCTTCGGCCAGAAAGGTCTTTTTTTTGTCGATAGTCTAAATATAGGTGCCCCGTAGCATCCCATTGGGCAGGCTTTTAAGAGGAAATGCAGCCCGGATTACAAACACTTTGGCTTACTGGCTTAGTGTATTTGCATGCAGTTACTGGTTCAGTGGTCTGACCAATAAGGGGGCTGGCTTCCAATGGTGCGCCCGACCCGAGTTTCCGAGAAGCTTGCCAAAGACCTCGAGCAATTGCTCCAGGACGGTGTCTGGCGGCCTGGCGATCAACTGCCAGGCGAGCGTGACCTGGCCAGCCGCTTTGGTGTGAGCCGTTCATCGGTACGGGAGGCCTTGCGCATTCTCGAGCTTCACGGCTGGGTGGAAATCCGGCAGGGGGACGGGACGCGGGTGGCCTCTCCTTCGGAAAGCTTTGGTCGCCGCTTGCGCTCGAGGCTGCACCAAGAAGACTTCATCGTCGAGCTCTTTGAAGTACGCCGCATCCTGGAGCCAGCGGTCGCCGCCCTGGCCGCCGAGCGCAGCCACCCACAGGGGATTGCCCGGCTCGAGGAATTGCTCGCTCAGCAGCAGGCAGCCAAAGGGGATCTGTACCGATTTGTCGAGCTCGATATGTTTTTTCACAAAACCCTGGCCGATATGAGCCGCAACGCGGTACTGAGCGAGATCGTAGGCCTACTTGAAGTCGAGTTGCGACAAATCCGCTTGGTATCGACTGCTAAACGCTACCGACCACAAGTTACCCTTTCTGAACACCTGCGCATCCTCGAGGCCATTCGGGCTTCCGACCCCGAAGCGGCCCGTCAGGCTATGTTGGCCCATCTGAGCACGGTTGAAAGCTCGGCCAAAATCAAGGAGGTAGACCGATGAAAAAGTGGTTGGCAGCAGTTGTTCTCTGGAGCCTGGGCGGTTTGGGGCTGGCACAAACCGTCACGGTGGGGTTGGATGCCGATCCCCCCAACCTCGACCCCCTGCTTTCTTCCGCGCTGGTGGATCGGCAGGTACAGAACCAGATTTACGACAAGCTGGTCGATCTTGACGAAAACCTGCGCATTGTGCCCATGCTGGCAACTAGCTGGCGCGTAGAGGAAGACGGCAAGGTCTATGTCTTCAACCTGCGGCAGGGCGTCAAGTTCCACGACGGCACCGACTTCAATGCCGAGGCGGTCAAGTTCAACCTGGATCGCTACCGCAGCGCTCCCGGTTCCCGCCGCTCGGGCGAGCTCTCGCTCATCACCAACGTGCAGGTTGTCAACCCCTATACCGTGCGGGTGACCCTGCGGGAGCCCTTCGCACCCTTTCTGGCCATCCTGTCCGACCGCTCGGGGATGATGGTCAGCCCCACGGCTGTCCAGAGGCTAGGGGCCGATTTTGGCAACAACCCCGTGGGCACCGGGCCCTTCAAGTTCGTGGAGCGGCGCCGGCAGGATCGCATCGTGCTGGCACGCAACGAAAACTACTGGCAGCGTGGCCTTCCCCGCATCGAGCAACTCATTTACCGCCCGTTCCCCGACGACGATGTGCGGGTCGCCAACCTGCTCTCGGGAGCGGTTAGCATCATTACCCCGGTAGCCGCCAAAGACCTCGCAACCATTCGTAGTAATCCCAACCTCACGGTCAACAACTTCCCTGGCATCGGCTACCAGGGCATCTGGCTTAACCACACCAAGGGGCCCTTTACCAACAAAGCCCTGCGCCAGGCCTTCGCAGCCACCATTGACCGCGATGTGGTAGACCGGGTGGTGTTTTTGGGCACGGCCCTCCCTTCCAATGGGCCCTTCCCACCCGGCACCCTGGCGCACGACAAAGCCATCCCCGTTCCCAAGCGCGACCTGGCCCTGGCCCGGCAGAAGCTGGCCGAAGGTGGCCGTCCACAAGGCTTCAGCTTTACCCTGACCATTGCACCCGGCCCGGTGCTGGCCCAGCTGGCCCAGGTATACCAGGCCATGGCTGCCGAAGCAGGTATCCAAGTACGCATCGAGCAGGTGGAGTTTGGTACCTTGCTGGATAGAGCCGCTAAGCTGGAGCTCGAGGCAGTGGCAGTGGGCTGGAGTGGGCGGCCCGACCCCGACGGCAACATCTACGACTTTGTTCGCTGTAAAGCGCCCAACAACTACTCCGGTTACTGCAACCCGCGGGTGGACAACCTGCTCAACCGGGCCCGCACTGTGCGGCTGCCGGAGGCCCGCCGCGACCTGTACAGCCAGATCACCAAAATCATCCAAGAAGACCTGCCCTACATCTACGTCTACCACCCCCAGACCACCATCGGCGTGAGCCGTCGCCTGAGCGGGCTTCCGGTCATTCCCGATGGCATCCTGCGCTTCCGCAGCGTAAGCCTGGGCGGCCAATAGGAGCTAAAAGCGGTGTTCCTCTTCGTCCTGCGACGCTTGATGGGTGGATTGCCCACCCTGTTGCTGGTCACGGTGCTGGTTTTTACGCTAACCCGGGTGCTACCGGGCGACCCGGCCCGGCTGCTGCTGGGCGAAGAGGCCACCCCTGAGCTGGTCGCGCAGATCCGAGAGGAACTGGGGCTTAACCGGCCCATCCTGGTGCAGTATGCTGACTGGTTGTGGGGCCTGGTGAGGGGTGATCTGGGGCACTCCATTCGTGGCAACGAGCCGGTGGCCCCGATTATCTGGCAAAAACTACCCACCACCTTAGAGCTCAGCCTGTTCTCGCTTTTGGTGGCCATAGTGATCGGCATTCCAGCGGGGGTGCTGGCGGCTTTGCGACGAAACACCGCCATTGATGCAGGCGTGACCGTGATGGCCCTTTCGGGGGTCTCAATCCCCAACTTTTTTCTGGGCATCCTGCTCATTTATGTCTTCAGCATCCGCCTGGCCTGGATACCACCTTCCGGCTATGTTGAGCCCTGGGTAGACCTGCAGAAAAACCTACTCCTGATGCTGATGCCCGCCATTACCCTGGGTACCGCGCTGGCCGGCGCAATCGCTCGCTTCACCCGCAACAGCATGCTCGAGGTGCTTTCACAAGACTATGTCCGCACCGCTCGAGCCAAGGGCCTGGAAGGCCGGGTGGTGGTGTACAAGCACGCCTTGCGCAACGCCGCTATTCCGGTTGTGACGGTAATCGGGTTGCAGCTAGGCGGTTTGTTGGGGGGCGCGGTGGTCACCGAGCAGGTTTTCTCCATCCCCGGCTTTGGGCGGCTGCTAGTGGACTCGGTCTTCAACCGCGACTTCCCAGTTTTGCAGGCGGTGGTGCTGATCTCGGCCCTGGCAGTGTTTCTGATTAACGTGCTCACCGACCTGCTCTACGCGGCCATTGACCCGCGCATCCGCTACCACTGAGATGAGCAACCGTACGCTACGTGCCTTTTTTGCCAATCGCCTGGCCATGGCCGGGATGGTCATCCTGTTGCTACTGGTGCTGGGGGCCATCTTTGCACCCATCCTGGTGCCTTATAACCCCACCTCGACCGATTTCAGCGCCCTGCAACAACCCCCCTCGAGCAAGCACTGGTTTGGCACCGACCAGCTGGGGCGGGACATCTTCTCGAGGGTGATCTATGGGGCTCGAGTCTCGCTGGCCGCAGGCTTAATCTCGGTACTGCTGGCCCTGCTGCTGGGGGGCCTGATTGGGCTGGTGGCTGGCTTTTATGGCGGATGGATCGACGATGTGCTGATGCGTCTGACCGACGCCATGCTGGCCTTTCCTTTCCTGGTGCTGGCCATCGCCCTGGCCGCCGTTCTGGGCCCGAGCCTGCAAAACACCATGCTGGCGATTGGGGTGGTAACAACCCCGGTGTTTGCCCGCCTGATTCGCGGACAGGTGCTGGCCGAACGGCCCCGCGAGTATGTGCAGGCCGCCGTCGCCCTGGGCAGCAGCGATGGCCGCATCATCACCCGGCACCTGCTACCCAACATACTCGGGCCATTAATCGTTCAGGTAAGCCTGAGCACGGCCACAGCAGTTCTGGCCGAGGCCACCCTGTCCTTTCTGGGGTTGGGGGTGCAGCCACCCACGCCCTCGTGGGGCTCGATGCTCAACGACGCTCGAGGCTACCTCAGCCAGGCACCCCATATGGCCCTGTTCCCAGGTCTAGCTATCTTTTTGGCGGTGCTGGCCTTTAATCTGATTGGGGATGGCCTGCGCGATGCCCTGGATCCGCGCATGAAAAAGTAGGACGGGGGCAACAAAATTACGCCCAATATCAGAAAGGTCTCGTGCTATGAACCTCAACCACTACCCCTATCCCTCCCGCCGCCACGTGGTGACCGGCCAGCGGGGCGCGGTGGCCACCAGCCAGCCCCAGGCCGCCTTAGCCGGCATGGAGATGTTACTGGCCGGGGGCAACGCGGTGGACGCGGCCCTGGCCATGGCCATCGCCCTGACCGTGCTCGAGCCCACCTCCAACGGCATCGGCTCCGATGCCTTTGCCCTGGTACACGACGGGCAAAAACTGCACGGCCTGAGCGCCTGCGGCCCGAGCCCGGCCGGTCTGGACTTTGCGACCTTTGCCGCAGGCGAAGCGGTGCCCACCCGCGGCTGGCGCCCGGTCACGGTGCCGGGGGCGCCCGATGCCTGGCGCGAGCTGCACCAAAAGTTCGGCAAGCTGCCCTTTGAGCGGCTTTTCGAGCCGGCCATCCGCTACGCCGAGGAGGGCTTTGCCATAAGCCCCGAGACCGGGCGCAACTGGCGGCGCATCGAGGCGGTGTATGGCCCCCTGCAGGACGCCTGTTTTCAACCCTTCAAAGCGCTCTTCATGCCCGGCGGCAGGGCCCCCCGGCCCGGCGAGATCTGGCACAGCCCGCAGCACGCCGAGACCCTGCGGGAGCTGGCCCGCACCGGTTGCGAGAGCTTTTACCGCGGAAGACTGGCCGAGCGGATCGCCGAGTTTGCCGCGGCCACCGGGGGTTACCTGACCCGCGCCGACCTGGCCGCCTACCGCTCGGAGTGGGTGGAGCCCCTCTCGGTGCGGTACCGGGGCCTCGAGGTGCACGAGATACCCCCCCCAGGGCAGGGCCTTGCGGCGCTGATGGCGCTGAAGATCCTCGAGGGCTTCGATATAAGCCGCTACCCGCGCGACTCGGTGGAGAGCTTCCACCTGCAGCTCGAGGCCATGAAGCTGGCCTTTGCCGACGTGCAAAAGTACGTGGGTGACCCCCGCTCCATGACCGTCTCGGCCGCCGACCTGCTCAACCCGGACTACCTGGCCCAGCGCCGGAGCCTGATCGGGGAGCAGGCCCTGCCGGTGCAGGCCGGGGCGCCCCAGGGGGGCACCGTCTACCTGTGCGCCGCCGACGGCGAGCTACAGGTCTCCTTTATCCAGTCCAACTACATGGGCTTTGGGGCCGGTATCGTGGTGGACGGCACCGGGATCTCGCTGCAGAACCGGGGGGCCGGTTTTGTGCTGGATGAAGGGCATGTCAACCGGTACGCGCCGGGCAAGAAACCCTTCCACACCATCATCCCCGGCTTCCTCACCCGCGAGGGCAGGCCCCTGGGGCCCTTTGGGGTGATGGGCGGGCATATGCAGCCCCAGGGGCATCTGCAGGTGGTGGTGAACCTGGAAGACTACCACATGAACCCCCAGGCCGCCCTGGACGCCCCCCGCTGGCAGTGGACGCGGGGGCTTCGGGTGGAGCTCGAGCCCACCGTGCCTTTGCACGTGGTGCAGGGCCTCAAGGAGCGGGGCCACGAGGTGGTGCTGCAAAGCGAGTGGGCCTCGTTTGGCCGGGGTCAGATGATTTTGAAGCCCGCCGAAGCCTTCCTGGCCGCCACCGAGCCCCGCACCGATGGTATGGCCCTGGCCTGGTGAGCCCCGAGCAAGGGCCAGCGAAGCAGAAGCCCCTAAGTGCGGCTATAGTGAACGACCCCGTCAAGCTCGAGGCGCTTTACCTGCCCCTCGGCCACCAGGTACTCCAGGTGCGCCAGCGTCTCCGACCAGGCGAAGCGCCGCTGGGCCAGGTTGAGGTCGCCCGGAAACAGCCCCAGCGATAGCTGCCAGCAGGTCTGGGGCGTGCTGTCCATAAGGCCGAGCAGGAAACCCAGCCGCTCCCGGTGGTGGGCCTCGAGTTCGGCTACGCGCCCGGCGATCTCCTGGATGGGGCGGTAGTGCCCCGGCAGGGCCAGCGAGGCCCCCAGGGCGGCGGTTTTTGCCAGCGACTCGAAGTAGTGCTGCAAAGGGTTGGGGTACGAGTAGGCCCAGAGGCCGATGTTGGGCGAGATGCGCTCCAGGATCTGGTCGCCGGCCAGCAGCACACCATCCGACTCGCGCAGCAGCATGGCGTGGCCGTCGGCGTGGCCGGGCGTCCAGACCGCGCGGAACCGCATGCCTGCGAACGAAAGGATCTGTCCATCAGCAAAGGTTTGAAGGTTCCGGGCCGGATGCACCCGGCTGCGGGTTTTGGCCATCTCCCTGCCCAGGTCGCTCAGGTAGGCCTCGCTCACCCCGTGCCGCTGGAATAACTCCTGCCCAATGCGGGTCATCTCCTCGGGCTCGCTCCAGAAGATGTGCCCTCGAGCCTTTTCCACGTCCAGCATCCAGACCGTAGGCCCCTGGGCCTCGATCAGCCCGGCCAGGCCGTAGTGGTCGGGGTGGTGGTGGGTGACGACGAGGTGCTCGAGGTCGCCAAACCCCAGGCCGTGCTCGCGCAAGGCGGCCTCGAGGCTACTCCTGGCCTCTGGGGTGTCGAGCGCGCAGTCTACCAGCACCGGGCCGTCGGTGGTGTCTGGGCCGGGTAACAGCAGATAGCAGTTCACATACTTGAAGGGGTACGGGATGGGAACCGGGATGGCAAATATGCCCGGTGCAACCTCGGAGGACAGGCTTGCGGCGCGCGCCATGAATAGATTGTACCAAGTCAAACTTTTTTGGCCACACGAAGAGTAAATGGCTCTGGACACAACGGGGGCCCGGCGTGGTACGATCAAGTCCCGTGATAGTTTGGCTGCTCTACCGCAGGGGTTGAGCGTTAATGAGCCAAGTTTTCGTAGCGCTGCATCTGGTAGCGCAGCACGGGGGTTTGTTTATGAAATACATTTTTGTGACCGGCGGTGTGGTGAGCAGTCTGGGCAAGGGCATCCTTACCTCGAGCCTGGGGGCCATCCTGCGGGGGCGGGGCTACCGGGTGACCGCTATCAAAATTGACCCATACGTCAACGTGGATGCCGGCACCATGCGCCCCTACGAGCACGGGGAGGTCTTCGTCACCGGCGATGGGGCCGAGACCGACCTGGACATCGGCCACTACGAGCGCTTTCTGGACATCGACCTCTCGCGGGCCAACAACCTCACCACCGGCCAGGTGTATCTGTCGGTGATCCAGAAGGAGCGGCGCGGGGAGTACCTCTCCCAGACTGTGCAGGTCATTCCCCACATCACCGACGAGATCAAAGAGCGCATCCGCCGCACCGCCCAGGAGCAAAACGCCGATATTGTGGTGGTGGAGGTGGGGGGTACGGTGGGCGATATCGAGAGCCTGCCCTTCCTGGAGGCCATCCGCCAGTTTCAGTTCGACGAAGACGACCAGGATCTGATGTACCTGCATCTGACGCTGGTGCCCTACCTCGCTGCCTCCGAGGAGTTCAAAACCAAACCCACCCAGCACTCGGTCTCCACCCTGCGCGGGGTGGGCATCCAGCCCGATGTGCTGGTGCTGCGCTCGGAAAAGATGGTGCCGGAGGATGTGCGCAAAAAGGTGGCCCTGTTCACCAACGTGCACGCCGGCGAAGTCTTCAGCAGCCCCACCGTGCAGCACCTCTACGAGATGCCTCTGGTGCTGGAGGAGCAGGGTTTGGGGCGGGTGGTGGAGAAAAAGCTCGGCCTCGAGCCCATCCAGCCCAATCTGAGCTTCTGGCAGAACGCCGTGCGTAAGCTCAAGCAGCCCGCAGCCGAGGTGACGGTGGCCTTCGTGGGCAAGTACGTGAAGATGCCCGATGCCTACCTGAGCATCCTGGAAGGTTTCCGCCACGCCGGCATCGCCCACGACGCACGGGTCAACGTCAAGTGGGTCAACGCCGAGGAAATTAGCGACCTGGGCAAGGCCGCCGAGTTGCTGGGCGATGTGGACGGTGTGCTGGTGGGGCCGGGCTTCGGCATCCGGGGGGTGGAGGGCAAGATCCTGGCGGCCCGCTACGCCCGCGAGAATCGGGTGCCCTATTTTGGCATCTGCCTGGGGCTGCAGATCGCGGTGATCGAGTACGCCCGGAACGTGCTGGGCCTCGAGGGGGCCAACAGCACCGAGTTCGACCCCTACACCCCCCACCCGGTGATCGACCTGATGCCCGAGCAGCTCGAGGTTGAGGGGATGGGCGGCACCATGCGGCTGGGCAACTGGCCCATGCGCATTCACCCCGAAACCCTGCTCTACAAGCTCTACGGCAAGGAGCTGGTCTACGAGCGCCACCGTCACCGCTACGAGGTCAACCCCGCCTACGTGCAGCGGCTCATTGAGGGCGGCCTGACGGTCTCGGCGGTTACGCCCGGTGTGCAGGGACGTGGTGAGGGACTGGTGGAGGCGATTGAGCTGGCCGATCACCCCTTCTTTATTGGCCTGCAGGCCCACCCCGAGCTCAAAAGCCGCCCCATGCGGGTCTCGCCGCCCTTCTTTGGCTTCATCGGGGCCGCCCTTGCACGCAGGCAGCAGGCCCTCTTCCAGTCCATCTAGCCCCACTGGTTTACAAAGTGCCGGGCGGTGCGCCCGGAAAAACCCCGGCCCCCCAGGGCAAACTGCAAGGCTGCCGTGCGGGTGTCGGGGTCCAGCTCCCTTCCGAGCAGGTGGGCCACGGCCTCCAGATAAAGCCCTTGATCGAAGGGCGGAAAGGTGATCACCAGCCCAAAGCGGTCGGCCAGGGCCAGCTTGTCCTGCAGGGTGTCCCAGGCCGCGGGGTCGTTCGCACCCGGCTCGGGGCGCTCGTCCCAGTGCTGGGAGACCAGGTTGCGCCGGTTGGAGGTGGCCACCACCAGCACGTTGGCGGGCCGTTCGTAGACCGCGCCCTCGAGCAGCACCTTGAGCCGGTGGAACCGCTCATCCCCCTCGGCAAAGGCCAGGTCGTCCATGAACAGCACAAAGCGAAACGGCAGCGGGGCCAGCTCCTCCATCAGGGCGGGAAGCCGATCCAATCCCTCGGATAAAACCTCCACCAGCCGCAGGCCTTGCGCGGCGTAGTGGGTGTGCAGGGCTTTTACCGAGGTGGATTTGCCGGAGCCTCGAGCCCCGTACAGCAGCATCGGCACCGCCGGTTTGCCGGCCAAAAAGCGTTCGATGTTGGAGCGCAGCATACCAATCTGGCGGTTATACCCCACCAGATCATCGAAGCAAGCCGGATCGGGTTTCTCAACAGGCTCCATCTGCCCATCGAAGATAAAGGCGGTGTGATAGGCATAGATTCCATAGCCATACGCCTGGTAGAGGGCCTGCACAGAAGCAGCAGAGCCCCTCAGCAGGGCCTCCAGGGCCAGGGCTTCGGCCGGACTGGGCTCGAGGTATCCAAAATCGGAAAAAGGGTGCTCTTTTCTAAGGTGATCCAGCTCCCTGCGCAGCCGCGCCAGCTCCAGGTCGATCCAGTCGGCCAGACCAGGGCTTAGAGGCTCCCTCAACAGGCGGCGGGCCAGGGCCTCGTCGGCGAGTATGCGTTTGCTCAAAACCCAGGCCCAGGGCTCACCTTTGGGTACTCGGGCGTAAAAAATTTCGGCCAGTGGGGTGGGTTGTAAGGGAGGGAAAAGCTGCATTGCAGGCTATTTTATACGCATTCCGGCAGTACTGTTCGCCTTTGGAAGCCTTAGCGATATGCCGAGTTTTCTACAAAGATTCAAGTGGAAACGGTGTTATACCAGATTCGGTTAGTTCGGTGCCGGAAGGCGGCGAACTAACCCGACCGAAGTTATCCGCGTAGCGGAGGGCGATACCGCCCCTTGGAAGGGATACGCTTTCTTCGCCGAGCGTAGCGAGGGGTGTGCTCTAGGATTCAAAAAGATAGCCTCTGAATGTTTTTTGTTTGAAGATTATCTTTTTGAATCCGGTATTAGAGCGCAACCGGCACACCAGGCCATGCCGGGCTCACCAGGTTGGCGGCTAAGCCTTAAAACCAGCTTTGCTGGGGTTGGCAACCTCCATGGCCTCCTTGCCGGAGGGCGAGGTGATGCGCTTGATAAAGATGTCAACCAGCTTGGGATCGAGCTTTTTCCCCTTGAGCCGGTTAAGCTCCTCGATAATTTCCGCAGGTTTCCAGGCCCGCTTGTAGGGGCGGGGGCTATACAGCGCATCGAAGGTATCCACCACCGCAAAGATACGGGCCAGGATGGGGATATCCTGCCCTTTCAGGCCGTCGGGGTAACCGCTACCATCCCAGTTTTCGTGATGGTGACGCACCACCTCCAGGGTTTCCTGGGGCAGAAAGGGCACCCGCGAGAGCATCTCCCAACCCCTCACCACGTGGCTTTTCATAATCTCCCATTCTTCATCGTTGAGCTTATCGGGCTTGCGCAGAATGTTGTCGGGGATGGAGAGTTTGCCGATATCGTGCAGGTAGGCCCCCCAGCGTAGAAACTTGCGCATAGAAGCATCGAGGCCCACATCCTGCGCGAGTTGATCGGACCAGGCCACCACCCGCTTGGTATGACCCTGGGTCTCATGGTCGCGGAATTCCAGCGCCAGGCCCAAAGCGCGCAGTGTACCATCGTAGGCGTCTTCGAGCTGCTTGAGGGCCTCCATCTGCCCAAGCTGAGCCCCCATCACCCGAATGAGCGAGTTGGCAATGGCTTTTTCTTCTGGCTGAAAGGGTTTATTTCCCTCTCGGGCCAGAATGACCACGCCCAAAGGGCGCTTCTGCCGAGCCGAAACCGGCACCGCGGCCGTGGACCAACCTACACTTTCTGGGATGCCCTCGAGGTAGTTACCCACCGTAAAGCTGTCGGTGAGGGAGGCGTGGGTGCTCAGTTTTTGCTGGGGCAGGTGACGCCCACGGTAGCGCTCGAGGGCCCCACGCGCGCTCACCACCACCGGCTTGCCCTCACGGAAGCGCACGAAGGCCAGGTGCGGGGCAACGCCCAGGTTGTGCAGATAAGTCATGGCATTTTCGGTAAGCTCGAGGGGATCGCTGGCCATGCTGATGCTCAGGCTCGCCTCTTCCAGGAGGTGCATGGAGCGCAAAGAATCCTCGAGCCCCTTCTGCTTGAGTCTGTCGCGCTCACGCAACCACGCCACAAAGCCCAGCGCAATCAGTCCAGGAAGCACGGTTACCAGGAGGCTGTCAATGCTAAGGTTGGGCGTTGGGTATAGGTGTTGCAGCAGCGTATATACCAGTACCAACGGCACCACCCAGCGCAAACTGCCAGAGCCACTGCTCCAGACCCAGGGCATCAAAAGCAAAAAGCTAAAGGCCTGGTAGGTATCTGGGAGATATAGAAACGAAACCACACCCCAGCCAAGCAGAGCCAGCAAACTAAAAACTAGCTGTTTGCGCGATTTGCTCGAGTTGTAAAGCCTCATGGTACGCACGCTGGGTTCAATCTACCATCAGACATGAAAATTACTGGGTTATTTGCCATCGCGCTTCCCTTGGGGAAGGTCTATCACGAACGGCCAGGGTGGGCAGCGGAGGTGAAAACAATTTTCTAACCCCGAGCCCAGGCTTGGATCCACAAACCGCAAAAGGACTAACCCGAGGGATGCTTACCCTCGGGTTTTTCTCGTCCTGGACTTGGTGGGCCGTGCAGGACTCGAACCTGCAACCCACTGATTAAGAGTCAGTTGCTCTACCAATTGAGCTAACAGCCCAAGCAACAAATAAATATAGTGGGGCCAACCCCTTTTGTCAATGGTTTGTAATTTGAGCTGGTCGGCGCGATGTTTGACCGTTTCTTGCTGGTCATGTTATCTTTGTTGTTGCGTTCTGGCAGGTGAGCCAAACGCACAATCGGGGAGTAGCGCAGTCTGGTAGCGCATCTGCTTTGGGAGCAGAGGGTCGCTGGTTCGAATCCAGTCTCCCCGACCATGCGCCCCAGGACGCACCTCGCGCGGGAGTAGCTCAGTTGGTAGAGCGTCAGCCTTCCAAGCTGAATGTCGCGGGTTCGAATCCCGTCTCCCGCTCCAAATAACCGCCCTCGAGGCGGTTTTCTACTTTAGCCCTTTGTCTGCTAAACTAACGCTGGCCCAGTGTGGGCTTTTCGCGCGCCCGTAGCTCAGTGGATAGAGCAGCCGCCTTCTAAGCGGTAGGTCGGGGGTTCGAATCCTCCCGGGCGCGCCACGTCCAGAACGCTAAAACCCCAGCTTGCTAAAGGCTGGGGTTATCGTTTGACACCTTATTGACACCTAAACCCTCAACTCCGAATACTCCCCCGCCCTACCCAGAACGGCCTGCACATATGCTGCATTCCGCTGCCCCGCCAGGAAGGCCCCCGGCCCCACGTTGTAGGCGTGCAGCACCTCACACCAGGACGCACCGGGCAGACGGGTGTTTTTCAGCCAGCGCAAGTAGAGAATGCCTGCAGACACCGCGTACTGAATCCGCACCGGCGTGGGCATGTTTAGCAGGAGCGTTGGATCAAGCCGAACGGTTTTGAACGCGCACGGCTTGACCTGCATGGGGCCAATCTCCGTACCCGAAGCGCAGTTGGCCCCGTTGTTACTTATTCGCAGGGCCTCCGCTACCCGGTCTACATGCGGGTTGAAGGTGCTCTCGCGCCAGGCTACCGCCACCACCAGATCGGGGGGAACCTCCAGCCCCTCGGCCTGGGCCAGGGCCCCGGCCACCACCGCCGCCAGCGAGCGGCCCCCGCACTCACTGCACGAGGTATTTTTCAGGCGCGGGTTAGCTTCCACGACACGGGCATAGATGCGATCTATGAGATCCCAGCGGCTCTTATCCAGGGGCGGAGGGCCTGGGGGCGGGTAGGGGCAGGTAGGGGATGGCGGCGCACCAACGGTTCCCCCACCACGAGGAGCCGAAGCCGCCCGTCCCCCGGCCAGGGCCAGAAGGGCCGCGCCGCCTAAAACGGCCCAGGCTATGTAATGATGATTACGCTTCGACACTCTATTCTTACCCTTTTGACATGTCCCGTAAATCGCACACTGCGGCTAATGCGTTTGCGTCCACGGTTGAGAGTTACACACACTTTCATTAGTTCCTTTCATTGAAAGAGCACCTGGATCTTGCTATAGCCCCCTTCATGATCCACCTCAAACTCCACTTTTTCTACAAGGAAAGAGATCTCCAGAGCTGCTGATGGCGGTAGAATATATGGCCCCACTTTGGAGGAACCATAAGAGAACCAGATTTGAACGTTACTGTATCCCATGTTAACTAAGTGGCCTCTTGTGGCGGGCTTTCCTAATACACCCGCTACGTCTAGGTGGGAGCGGTTGTAACCAAAGACTTCGCCAGTAGGAATGCCATATACGTCAATCTGGGAGATCAGGGGCAGCCGGGCCGGGTCGTGCCCGGCCACGTCCCGCCGGGGCCGCCCGTACTCGTACTCCAGGGTGCGCTGGATGGCCGCCAGCCTGTCCTCCAGGCAGGTCAGCTTTTCTTCCAGGGCCTTCACTGCGCTTTGGGCCTGAGTGATGATTTCTTCCGGCTTCATGCCCAAGAGGTTGAACATTTAGGGCCTCCTTCCTGCGGGGGCTGGGTGGGCAGATTGCCTAGGCTTTGCCGAATCAGCAGGGCCAGGATGAGCAGGGCCAGGGCGTAGACCGTGAGGAGCCCCAGGCCCACCCCCACCCCCTGCTTGTAGGCCTGCCAGAGGTTCGTTCCGCTATTGGTTGCCGCTGCCATCTCGTCCAAGGAGGGCCCCCAGAATCGCCAGAATCAAAATGATCCCTAACCAGACCAGCGCTGCGCCTACCACAAAGCCAGCGCCTACCTGCACGCCATCTTGAAAGTTCACTTTGCACCTCCTGCTTTCTGCTCCATCCCGGTAGCCCGAATGCGCGATAGCGCGGCCTCTACCTGCCGCTGGGCGATATCGCGGCCCAGGCCTGGGGCCATCTGCTGCAAGGCAGAAATGGCCTCCTCCAGCTTGGTCTGGGCCCGTTCTTCAAAGGAAAGGTTACTTTTGCGATACCGTTCCTCAACGCTGAGCACCACCTGCTCGGCCAGTTTGGGAACGCGCTCCGACAGCCAGCGCTCGTAGTTCCCGGCGATGATGCGCACGATCCCCGCCAGGATTGGCCCCACTATGGGAATCTTCCCAAGGAGCGCTATCAAACCGCCAGCAAACAAGGTTATTACGCCTACGGCTAAGCTGGCCTGGAGCAGCCAGACGATCCATAGGTTTCCAGATGGTATAAAGTCAGTCCAGTTCACCCTATCCCCCTAGATGCGATCCCAAATCGGGGTTTGTTCTGTTTGGTTCCAAGCAAGGTCGCTATCGTAGGCAATGGCTATTCTGCCCGCCGTAGCCGGCCCCCCGTGGTTGGCGCAGG
>AXWR01000023.1 GCA_000482765.1 Meiothermus taiwanensis DSM 14542 | reverse complement strand
ATGGAACCCAGAGAAAGCCGCTATCCGAGCGACTTATCGGACAAGGAGTGGGCGATACTCGGGCCGTTGATGCCTGAACCCTCTTGGTACACTCATAGACCTAGAGAAAATAGCTGGCGGGAAATCCTCTATGGCATCTTCTACATCACCCGTGGGGGTTGCTCTTGCCGCACTGGAAAACCGTTTATCACTACTTTCGGCTGTGGCGTAAGAGTGGTTTCCTCGAGCGTCTGCACACCACATTGCGGGAGAAGACCCCTACCCGAGTGCGGGCAGTCTGGACAGCCAAAGCGTGAAGACCGGTGAAAAAGGGGGGTCAGGGGGTACGACGGTGGCAAGAAAATCAAGGGTCGTAGAGGGCTGGTGCTCAAAGTCAAGGTGCTGCCAGCCCAGATCACCGATGCTGAGGGTGGGAAAGTAGTGCTGCAAGCTGCTGGGGCCACCCAGAGAGATTGCTGCCATTTGTGGCTACAAACGCCGGTTCGAGGGGTGGGTCAAGACCACCTTGGGCTGGAGCGACCCGATGCTAACTTTCGCGGCATCTGGTGGCCCAAAGACAAACCCATACCCGACGGCCTGCTCAAGAAGACCGGAGGGTATCGCGGCTTTGTGGTTATCCCCGTTGAGCTTCAACCGCAGGCTCAACCGGGACTGCGAGCTACTGTCCGAAACCTCAGAAACCCTGATCTACGCGGCGATGATCCGGCTCATGGTCAGGAGACTGGCCTCCTAGACGGTTTTTAAGACAGTCTCTTACATTCAAAGAATAGTCACCCAAGGTAAAAGACCTCCAGAGGCTATCTTTTTGAATCCCAGAGCACTCCTTTCGGGGAGCCAGGATATCGTCTGAAACCCTTGGTTCTCTCCCCTGTTCACCGCTCATGTCTCTATCGCAGTGTCTTGTCTGCTGCTAGTGATGAGCTCTTAACAAGGTGGGGACTTTTGAACAGCGCTCGAGCAGGGGTTGGGATTAAATCCCCAGGCGCTCGAGCTCATATGGCAGCATCTTCTGCCACCAGGGCCAGTCGTGGTCCACGTCGTGGCCCCAGTAGTCGAAGGTGGCGTACACCCCCTTCTGGTGGAGCAGTTCCTGCATCTCGCGGGTGTCGCGGATGCACTCTTCCTCCCAGCGCCCCTGGCCCACCGCGAAGACAATCTTGCTGCGCCGGTAGGCGTTGAGCTTGGCCTCGTCGGTCAGGTTGCGCAGGTACCACAACGGCGAGTTGAAGTAGGCATCCATGCCGCCCTCGTCCCCCACAAACCCCCCCACCTGGTACAGCCCCGACAGGGCGATCAGGCCATCGAAGACCTCGGGGTATTTAAAGAAGAAGTTGGCCGCGTGGAAGGCCCCCATGCTGCACCCCGTGACCCATAGGGTGGGCAGGCCGGTGTTTTTCTGCACAAAGGGCACCACTTCCTGCATGATGTAGGCGTCGTAGTCGTTGTGGCGGCGGGCCCGCGCAGCGGGGGGGATGCCCTGGTTGGTCCAGCTCTGCCAGTCAATGCCGTCCACGCAAAAAAACTTGACCCGCCCGGTCTCGATCATGGGGGCCAGGGCCTGCACCATCCCGGCGTGGCCCTCCCAGTCGTACCAACGCCCGTTCTGGGCTGGAAATACCATGACCGGCTGGCCGTAGTGGCCGTACAGCTTGAGCTCCATCTCCTGCCCCAGGGCCGGGCTATACCATTTGTGATACTCGGTGTACACGCAGCACCCTCCCTAGGCCCGTTCCTGAATGGCCTGAGCCGCCTGAAGCAGGGTTGGCAGGTCGGGGTGGCGCAGGATGTAGCCGTAATTCCCGATGGCCCCGGCAAAAATACCGCTGATGCGCTCGTGGTGGGCGATCAGGGGGCCAAACTCGGCCAGCACCTGTTCGTGCGGGCGCTTGTAGTGAATGTGATCCTTGCGGCCCACGTAGGCACAGAAGTAGGGGCGCTGGGCCTGCTGGCTCACCCGGCCATGGGTGAGCACGTTGACCCACTCCTTGAAGATGTCCATGTCGTTGGCATAGTTGAACATATCAATGGTGAGGCCCCCTGGTGGGCGCATGTTCACCTCGAGCGCCACCAAACTACCGTCTTCTAAGCGGAAAAACTCGAAGTGGAAGAAGCGCTCGCGCACCTTGAAGGCCTGCACCACCTTGCGCCCGGCCTCGCGCAGGTCTTCGGGGATCTCCCGCACCATGTAGTAGTAGATGTCGGTGTCCTGGTTGACCACCTCCATCACGCCTTTGGAGTACTCGAGCGAACTATCGAAGACCACGTTGCCCTGGAGGTCGGTCAGGCCGTCGTAGGTGATGATTCTGCCGGGGATGAACTCCTCCAGGATGTAGTCCACCGGGGGCTTGGTGGCGATGTAGTCCATGAGCTCGGCGTCGTTGGTGATCTTGTAGGTTTTGGCCGCGCCCACCCCAATATCGGGTTTGGCCACCACCGGGTAGCCCACCTCCTCTACGAAATCCTGGGCCTCCACCGCGGTGCGGCAGACCCGGCCCCGCGCCACCCTGAGCCCGGCCTGCTGAAAATACTGCTTCATAACCGACTTGCGCTTCACACGGTCCATGTCCTGGGGGCGCAGGCCGAAGATGTTGAAGTCTTCGCGCAGCCTGGCCTCGGTCTCGAGCCAGTACTCGTTCATGGAGTCGAGCCGGTCAATCTTGCCGTAGCGGTGGGTGAAGTAGCCCAGGGCCCGCAATAGCTCGTCGTAGTTGTGCATGTCGGAGACTTTGTAATACTCCGTCAGGGCCTGCTTTAGCTCTGGCCGTAGCGCATCGTACTCAGCATCGGCCAGGCCCAGCACGTTGTGCCCAGCCTCGCGCAAACGCACGCAAAAAGGCCAGAAATTGGGGGGGAAATGAGGGGACAGAAAAACCACATTCATCGCATACCTCCTGGGCTTTGAGTTGACCCCAGTATTCCCAAGCAAAGCCCGCAAATCAAGCTTTTTGGCCTTGCAGTCCCACAAACGATAGAATCCTCGGGGGCTTGCCAAAGCAAAAAATACATGCCAGCGGGCATAAGCGGGCTACTTGGTCAGCTCAGTGGGCTCCACGGCCTCGGTCTGCAGATCTTCCGGCCAGGCCCCCCCCAGGCCCACCCAGGCCTGCACCATATCGACGGGCACGGGGGCCACAAAGTGCAGGTATTTGCCGGTGCGGGGGTGCTGCAGGCGCAGCTCGTAGGCGTGCAGGGCCTGGCGCGCTATCCGCTCGGAGGGCTTGCCGTAGACCTCGTCGCCCAGGATGGGGGCGTGCAGGTGCTTGAGGTGCACGCGGATCTGGTGGGTACGCCCGGTGTGCAGGATGGCCGAGACCAGGGCGTGGGTTCCGGCCCGGGCCAGCACCTCGAACTCGGTCTGGGCGTGCCGGGCTGCCACCCCCCCCACGTGCATGCGGGTGCGGTCGACCGGGTGGCGGCCAATGGGGGCCGAGAGCAGGCCCTCGCGCGGAATACCCACCGTTAGGGCAATGTAGCGCTTGTATACGCTGCGCGTGGCGAAGGCCTCAGCGAGCCGGCGGTGGGCGGCCTCGTGGCGGGCTATCACGATCACCCCGCTGGTGTCCTTGTCGAGGCGGTGCACAATGCCGGGGCGTATCAGCTCGGGCCTCTGGGCTTGCAGTCCCTCCTCAGACCCGCCCAGCGAGAGATCCAGCCCGAACCGGCCCAAAATGGCGTTCACCAGGGTTCCGGAATACACCCCCGGGGCCGGGTGGGTGATCATGCCCGCGGGTTTGTTGATCACGATCAGGTCGGGGTCTTCGTACAGGACGTGCAGCGGGATATCTTCAGCGGCCACGCTGGCCGGCTGGGGGGGTGGGGGCTCCACCTCCACCGTCTCGCCCCGGAGTTTGTAGGAGGGCTTGGTCACCACCCTGCCCCCCACCGTCACCAGGCCGGCCTCGATCCATTCCTGGGCCTTGGCCCGGGAGGTATTGGCCTCGAAGGCCAGGGCCTGGTCGAGGCGAACCCCGCTGGCAGAAAAGCGCACCATCAGGGGTTATTGTACGTTACGTCAAAATGACCCGGCGCTCCCGTGGCTGAGGTGCTAAGGTGAGCCTAGCGATGGACGGCCGTAAGCGCCTATTTAGCCAGTTTCTGCGCCGTACGGTCTGGGCCTATTTTTGGGGCTCGCTGGCGGTTTTGGTCAATGCCCTAATTGTTCACGGGCTGTACTTCGGCTGGCCGGCCTGGGTCTGGGGGTATGCCGTTGCGATTGGCGCGTTGGTGGCTCCCCTAGTTGCGCTGCTGGATCTGTGGTGGGCCCGGCGGCAGCTCAACCCGACGAAAAGGGTTTTTCTGGACGGTTCTGACAGCCTCGAGGCAGCCCGGCAGGCTTACCGCAACCTGGTGCACTGGCCGGTGCTCTCGGTGGGTCGGGTGATGGGGCCGCACCTGCTCGCTACCATGGGCGGCTTTTTGCTGGCCATTAATTGGGCGCACCGGTGGAGCGGCTTTCCCATCGGGCCGCTGGAAATGCTGTATCTGCTGCCATGGTATCCGCTTAACGCGGCCCTGCACGCCATCATCGAGTATCTGGTGGGGGCCCGCCAGTCCCAGCGCCTGATGGCCTATCTGCGTGAACGCTTTGGCGACGAGGTAGTGGTACCCTCCCGCTTGCGCATCCCTTTTGTGTTCAAGGTGCTGGGGGTGCTGGTGGCTTTAGGGCTGCTACCCCTCTTGCAGGTGGCCGTGCTGGTTTACTTCCGGCTTGAATCCACCCATCTTGCCGGGCTGGTGGTCTGGGGGTTGTTTTCCGGTCTGGTGCTGATGGTGGCTGGGGGCATTCTCCTCTCCCGCGAAGTGGCGCGGCCCGTGCAGGCTGTGCTCGAGGGCATGCAGGCTATACAGGAAGGAAAAGGGCCGGTGCGGGTGAGCGCGGTGGCCTGGGACGAGCTGGCCGACCTGGCCCTGGGCTTTAACAACCTGGCCCGGGCCCTCGAGGCCGAACGTCAGCACAACCTCGAGCTGTACCGCGACACCGTACAAACCCTGGCGGCCGCCATCGACGCTCGAGACCCCTACACCCGGGGCCACTCCCAGCGGGTGGGGGCCTATGCGCAGCTCATTGCCCGCAAGCTGGGCTGGGATGAACAAAAAGCCTACCAGCTTTACATCACCGGGCTGTTGCACGACATCGGTAAAATCGGCGTTTCCGAGGCCATTCTGCAGAAAACCGATAAGCTCAGCCCCCAGGAGCGCCAGCTCATCGAGAGCCACCCGCTCATCGGCTACGAAATCGCTCGCCAGTCCCGCGCGCTTTCGGCCCATCTGCCGGGTATTCGGCATCACCATGAGCGGCTGGATGGCGGTGGTTACCCCGATGGTTTGAGCGGGGAGGCCATTCCCATCGAGGCCCGAATCCTGGCAGTGGCGGATGTCTGGGATGCCCTCACCAGCCACCGACCCTACCGCCCGGCCTTAAAACCTTCAGAGGTGTACCCCCGCCTCTGGTCTGAAGCCCTTGATCCCCAAGCGGTACGAGCCCTGGGTGAACTGTGGCAGGAAGGGGCGCTGGATGCCTTGCTCGAGGAAGCCCGGCGAGAAACCGGGCAGCCAGACCTTTCCACGCCGAAAAGTGCTAGGGAATCAATCCAGTGGCCCTGGCCTCTGTCAAAAACAGAATAGAACGCACCCACTTGCTATGATGAGGGGCGTGGAAGCGGATTTGACCCTGCGGCCCAAGCGGCTGGACGATTACGTGGGCCAGGCCAAGCTAAAAGAGAAACTGCGGGTCTACCTCGAGGCCGCCAAAAACCGGGGGGAGGCCCTCGATCACCTGCTGTTGTTTGGCCCGCCCGGGCTGGGCAAGACCACCCTGGCCCACGTGGTGGCCTACGAGCTGGGGGTGAACATCCGCGTGACCAGCGGCCCGGCCATCGAAAAACCGGGCGACCTGGCCGCCATCCTGACCAACAGCCTGGAGGAAGGCGATATCCTCTTCATCGACGAGATCCACCGCCTGTCCAAAGCCGCCGAGGAGCACCTCTACCCGGCGCTGGAGGATTTCAAGATTGACATCGTGATTGGCGCAGGCCCGGCGGCCCGCACCCTGCGGCTCGACCTGCCCCGCTTTACCCTGATCGGGGCCACCACCCGCCCAGGGCTTATCTCCGGGCCTTTGCGCAGCCGCTTTGGCATTATCGAACACCTGGAGTTCTACACCGAGGCCGAGCTGGCCCAGGGGGTGACGCGCGATGCCCTGCTGATGGGTTTGCAAATCGAACCCGAGGCCGCGCTGGAAATCGGCCGCCGCAGCCGGGGCACCATGCGCATTGCCAAGCGGCTGTTCCGGCGGGTGCGCGACTTTGCCGAGGTGGCCGGCGAGCAGGTGGTGGGCCTGGAGCGCGCCCGGCAGGCCCTGGATGCTTTGGGCCTGGACGCGCTGGGGCTGGACGCACGCGACCGGCTGATTATGCAGACCATCATCGAGCGCTTTGCCGGGGGGCCGGTGGGCCTCGAGACCCTGGCCACCGCCCTTTCCGAGGATCCCGAGACCCTCGAGGAGGTGCACGAGCCTTTCTTAATCCAGCTGGGCCTGCTCAAACGCACCCCCAGGGGCCGTCAGGTCACCGAGCGGGCCTACGCCCACCTGGGCTACCCGCTGCCCGAGCAGAGCCGCCTGCTGGAGTAGACGCCGAGACCCATATGATTCGGGCTAGGTTGGGCGAAATCGATCTCGGGGATCTGCTGCGAGCCCTCGAGGGGGGGCGCAAGAGCGCCATTATCACCCTGAGCTGCCCCAAACTGGAGGGCCGAATTCACGTCCGCGAGGGTAAAATTGCCTACATCCAGACCCAGCCTGGCCCCCACCTGGGCGAGTACCTGGTGCGTTTCGACTATCTGACCCTGGAGCAGGTGCAGGCCCTGGTCAAATACCAGCAGCAGGAGAACCCCGGAACCCCCCTAGGCTTGCTGGCTTTGCAGCAGAGCCTGGTCACCGATGAGGAACTGAACGAGGTTTTGCAGGCGCAGATCCTCGAGGGCCTGGCGACTATCCTGGCCCAGCAGGAGGGCGAGCTGGTGGCCGAGACCCCGCCTGCAGACACCTCACAGGTGCTGCTGCCCGGTGCTGCCGATACCAGCACCATGCTGATGGAAGCCCTGCGCCGCCTCGATGAGTGGATGCGGGGCAGGGTAGAGCCCGAAACGGTGCTGCAACTTTCTGGTGACCCCACCCGTCACGCCCTCTCACCCGATGCCTGGACGGTGCTCGAGGCCATCGACGGGGTCAAACGGGCTCGCTCGGTGGCCCTGGCCTGCGACCTGCCCGAAGAGCAGGTGTACCACCTGCTTTACGAGCTAAAGAGCCGCGGGATTCTGACTGAAGCCGAGGTGCGCCCCCAAGACCCCTTGCTACTGGTTTTGGCCGATTCCAACCTGATCCGGCGGTTGCTGCTGGTGACCCTCGAGCGCCATCGCTACCGGGTCATGCTGTCCCCTGACCTCCAAAGCGCAGGGCGCATCCTGGAGCACAACCGGGTGCAGGGGGTGCTGCTGGAAGGGGCCGATCTGGCAGCCAAAGTGCGTTACCTTCGGGCCTTGCCCAGCGGACGCTTTTTGCCCATCTGGCTGATTACCGAGCAGCCTCCGCGTGGGCTGTGGGTCAGGAGTGCAAGGGTCAGCCACCTCCCCAAACCCTTCGGGGAGGGGGAATTGCTCGAGGCCCTTTCCGTTATCAAGCGGCCGGTTTAAGCACCCCAGAATGAGGAAAAATCAATGACAGGGCACTTAGCTTAGGTGCAGGGTATGCTGGCCGGTGGCCGGAAGTTTGGTCAGGCGATCGAGCACCACCTCCCCGTGTTTGAGCAGGTACATCAGGAAAGGGTAGACCCGTTCCTGGGGGCCTGCGGGCGCCAGGTGGCGCTGTAGACGGGCAAACTGAGCGCCGATGGTATTCTCCTGCCGCAGGGCGCTGTCCAGGATTTTGCGCTCGAGGCGCTTTAGTTCGTGCTGAATGCGCACCTGGGCCCTGTGACGGGGGCGTTGCAGGGTCGGTTCACTGAGTAGGCGCTGAATCTGTTCGAACTCGGCATTAATGCGCGCCAGGTGGCCTCGGATGGCCTGCACCCTGGCCTCTTGCTGGGCCAGAGCGGCCTTGAAGGTTCCTTCGGGATCGGCCTGGAACGCCCAGGCCTCGAGGCCGTATTTTTGCAGGATGCGTTCGATGGGTGGCTCCAGTACCACAACCCCCATCCGTCGAATCACCGCGGGTGGTTTAAGCCCATGCAACTCGTACACACCACCTAACTCGGCCACATATCTAAGCTCACCCGGCCCTACCACAAAACCGGCGGTGGGCAGCACAGTATCCTGCAACACTGGCCTGAGCCCAGCCGCTGGGGTGAGCCGGGCAGGGTCGTGGGCCAGGATGGCCCGCAGGTCGGCTTCGGTGTACTGCCGTTCACCGTCTTCAAAATGTCCTTCCCCGAAACGCAGCAACCGACGAACGCCGTCGGGGCCTTCTAAAAACAGGTTGGTGGCCCCCTCGCCGCGGCCCAGGGCGGGCTCGAGGCCGGCTTTCTTCATAGCCTGAGCGGTGCGGTTGATCGCTTCGGAGGAAGCCAGAGGATTGGCAATTTCGCGCTCGAGGGCCGGTGCGAACAGGGGGGCCAGCTCGGGGGCCATGGGGTCGAAGACCACCAGCCCCAGGGGGCCCAGGAATTCCAGCAGCAAGCGGGCAAATACCTCGCTGTAACTCCAGGGCCCCACCAGGGCCTTACAGATGCGCTCGCGTACCTCGGAATAGCCGCCAAAACGCCGCAGCAACTCGCAGACCTGGGAAAAATAGGGTGCAAACGAAATTCGCCCGGCGGGGTGGGCTGCGGGTAGCTCGAGCGTCAAGCGGTGCACTCGCTCCTCGAAGTCCAGCAGCTCAACCGAGCGAATCTCGTCGGTATCATGATCCTGTGAGGCCACCCAGAATATCGGAACCACCGGCGTATCGGTGTTGTGGGTTCGTGCCAACTTAATAGCTGCGTGGGCTTTGTAGAAGGTATAGGCCGGCCCGGTAAGCAGGCCGGCTTGCTGTCCGCTCACAATGGCCCGGCTGTTGGGGTGGGCCAGCCGCTTGGCGGCCTCGAGGCTGGCCGAAGGCGCACCAAGCCGCTTCAGATAGGCCACCAGCCCCGCGCTGAGGGCCTCGCGTGGGGCTGCTCGAGGGGCGCGCAACAAAGCGGGTAGATCCTCGAGACCGTAGGGCAGGAACTGGCGCAAAGGGTCGGCCATGACCAGGGGATTCTATCTGTGGGTGAGGCACCACAGCGTAACTTGCTTTACCTGTTTCGCGCCCATCGCCATCATTGCGAGGCCACCTGCTTCAGCGCCTCGGGTTTGAGTATCAGGATGCGGCGGTAGCCCAGCTCGATGGTGTCGTCCATGGCCAGCTCCCCCAGCACCTTGGTGATGGTTTCGCGGGTGGAACCGGCGAGGTGGGCCAGATCCTGGTGCGATAAGGTGACCTCCAGGCCCTCTTGGCCCCTGCGCATCGCCGAGAGCAAAGCCTTGGCCAGCCGGGGGAGCACCTCCTTGAAGCGCAGGTCGCGCAGGCGTTCCTCGGTTTTGCGCAGCCGGCGGGAGAGCAGCAACACAAAAGCCGCTTGCGCTTCGGGGAAGCGGCTATTGAGGCGCAGCAGGTCTTCCCTCGAGGCCGAGAGCAGCTCACAGTCCACCAGGGGTTCGGCAAACATACCGTAGCGCTCGCCCGGCAGCAGGGCGCTCTCTCCAAAAATATCACCAGCCCCCACCACCGTTAGGGTGATCTCCTCCTCCTGTGGGCCAAGCTGGAACAGGCGCACCCAGCCCTCGAGCACGTAGTATAGGGTTCGGGCCTCGTCTTCTGGGTAGCACACGTAGCTGCCCCGCCGCGCTGTAAAGCTACGGAAGACCCGTTCGGCCTCGGCCCGGGCTTCGGGAGGCAGGGTGGTGATAAACTCCGGCGTCATACCCATCAATTTAGCGGCTCTACGCGCAAGAGATTCCTGGCTGAAGATACAAATTGTGATACGCATTTCGCTAGCATCGTTACCCTGCAAAGCCCAGACGATACCAGCCAAATGCTTTTCCACTCCCTATGGCAGTGAAACTGGTATGGGTCGGTTATACCGGACTCAAAAAGATAATCTTCAAACAAAAAACATTCAGAGGCTATCTTTTTGAATCCTAGAGCACACCCCTCGCTACGCTCGGCGAAGAAAGCGTATCCCTTTCAAGGGGCGGTATCGCCCTCCGCTACGCGGATAACTTCGGTCGGGTTAGTTCGCCACCAAATGGTGACGAACTAACCGAATCTGGTATTACTTATCGCTGGAAAACAGCGGTTGGCTGGATGGGGGCAGCAGCCCGGCGGCCTCGCCGCGTCGGAACAGCTCGGCCACCGCGGCCTCGCCTTCGGGGCCCACGTCCAGCGAAAAGCTGTTCACATAGGTGTGGATGTGGGCCCAGATAACCTCGTCCTGCAGTTCCTGGGCGTGCTGCTTGATGTAGGCCACCGTTTCTTGGGGGTGGGCGTAGGCATACTCGAGGCTCGCACGCACCGCCCGGTCGAGGGCCCGGATGGTATCCGCCCCCAGGTCGCGCCGGGCCAGGATGGCCCCCAGCGGCAAGGGCAGGCCGGTCAGGCCCTCCCACCACTCCCCCAGATCCAGCAGCTTTTGTAGCCCGTGCAGGTGGTAGGTAAACCGCGACTCGTGGATGATCAGGCCAGCGTCCACCGCGCCCTGGGCAACAGCGGGCATTATCTGATCGTAGCGCATCTCCACGGGCTCAAAACCCGGGCTGTGCAGGGAAAGCAGCAGAAAGGCCGTGGTGTAGCGGCCAGGAATGGCGATTTTTTTACCGCGCAGCTCTCCTAGTGGGTGTTTGGCAACCAGCAGCGGCCCCACCCCCCGCCCCAGGGCCCCGCCCGACCGCAGCGCCACATACCGATCGCGCAGATGGCCGTAGGCCGCGTAGCTGATCTTGGTTAGCGGGAGCCGCCCTTCCAGGGCCCAGCGGTTCAGGGTTTCCACATCCTCCAGTTGTTCGGTGATGGGAAAGGGGGTGGCAACCTTGCCGTGGGCCAGGGCATAGAAGATAAAGGTGTCGTTGGGGCAGAACGAGTAGCCTAGCTGCATGCTGTTTATGTTATCGACTGGCCCAAAGCCGCAAAGTGAGCCCGGCCGGTTGATAAACTAGGATCGTGCGGTATCTACGGGTGCTGGGTCGTTTTTGGGGAACTGCGCTGGCCGCCGAGCTCGAGTACCGGGGCAATTTTGTACTGGCGGCCCTCTCGTCGCTGGGGGGCGCGGCGGGGAGCTTATTTGGGATCTCCTTGCTTTACCAAGGTGGCTACCAGCCGGGCGGGTGGCGCTTCGAGGAGGCTTTGCTGGTGCTGGCAGCCTTCCTGATGCTGGATGGCCTGGCTTTTACCCTGCTTTCCCCCAACCTCAACCGGGTGGTGGAGCAGGTGCAGAAGGGTACGCTCGATTTTGTGCTGCTCAAGCCGCTGGATAGCCAGTTCTGGCTATCCTTTCGCACCCTTTCCCCCTGGGGCCTCACCGATGGCCTGATCGGACTGGCCCTCTGGTTCTACGCCGGTAGCCGCCTGCAGTTTGCTGCATCCGATTACCTGGTAGGCTTCGGGCTCTTGGGGGTGGCCTTTGTGATGCTGTACAGCCTGTGGTTCATCATCGGCAGCAGCAGCATCTGGTTTGTGAAGGTGGCCAACGCCACCGAGGTGCTGCGGGCGGTGCTCGAGGCTGGGCGCTTTCCCGTGCAGGCTTTTCCGGCGGCCTACCGCTTTGTCTTTACCTTTGTGGTGCCGGTGGCCTTCCTTACTACCGTACCCGCCGAAGCCGCTTTAGGCCGGCTGACCCTTGTGAACCTGGGCCTGGCTGTGCTCATAGCCCTGGGCCTGCTGTGGTTTTCCCGGGCCTTCTGGCGTTTTGCTCTGCGGAGCTACACCTCGGCCTCGAGCTAAGACCGGTTACCCAAACTTGTAAGGCGCTGACCAAGCCCCAGCGCTGTTTTGCTCACCAGACTTGACAATATTACACTCAAGTTTCATAATAACACTGATATGAATCTGGAGCGCTACACCGAACAAGCCCGCCAAGCCATTGCCCAGAGCCAGGTGCTGGCCCGGGAGTCGTCCCATTCGCAGATCGACCTGCCGCACCTGGCCGCGGTGATGCTGCGGGATGCCGCGGGTCTGCCAGCACGGATTGTGCAAAAAGCCGGGCAGAACCCCCAAAATATCTACCAGGCCGCCCAGAGCGAACTGGGCCGGTTGCCCAGGGTTTCGGGCACCGAGGGGGGGCAGTACCTGTCGTCCCGCCTGGCCTCGGCGCTGGGGCGGGCCGAAAAGCTGGCCGATGAGCTGAAGGATCGCTTCGTGGCCCTGGACACGCTGCTCTTGGCCCTGGCCGAGACCGGGTATGGGGGGTTGCAGGCCAGCGCGGTTCGGCAAGCTCTGCAGGAGATTAGAGGAGGAAGAACCGTGAACAGCGAACACGCCGAAGGAACCTACAACGCCCTCGAGCAGTACGGTCTCGACCTGACCCGCCAGGCCGAGGAGGGCAAGCTCGACCCCGTGATCGGGCGCGACGAAGAAATAAGGCGGGTAATTCAGATTCTGCTGCGCCGCACCAAGAACAACCCGGTGCTGATTGGTGAACCGGGGGTGGGCAAGACCGCCGTGGTTGAAGGATTGGCCCAGCGCATCGTGAAGGGCGACGTGCCCGAAGGGCTCAAGGGCAAGCGCATCGTAAGCCTGCAGATGGGCTCGCTGCTGGCGGGGGCCAAGTACCGGGGTGAGTTTGAGGAGCGGCTCAAGGCCGTCATCCAGGAGACCGTGCAGAGCGCGGGCCAGATTATTCTGTTCATCGACGAAATTCACACCGTGGTGGGGGCCGGCAAGGCCGAAGGCGCGGTGGACGCGGGCAACATGCTCAAGCCGGCGCTGGCCCGGGGCGAGCTGCACCTGATCGGGGCCACCACCCTCGACGAGTACCGCGAGATCGAGAAAGACCCGGCCCTGGAGCGCCGCTTCCAGCCGGTGTTTGTGGATGAGCCCAGCCTCGAGGAGACCGTCAGCATCCTGCGCGGCATCAAGGAGAAGTACGAGGTGCACCACGGGGTGCGCATCTCCGACCCGGCCCTGATTGCGGCGGCCCAGCTTTCGCACCGCTACATCGCCGACCGCAAGCTGCCCGACAAGGCCATCGACCTGGTGGACGAGGCCGCGGCCCGGCTGCGCATGGCCCTGGAGAGCAGCCCCGAGAGCATCGACGCCCTGAACCGCCGCAAACTCCAGCTCGAGATCGAGCGCGAGGCCCTGAAAAAGGAGACCGACGCCGAGAGCAAGTTCAGGCTGGGCGAGCTGGAAAAGGAGATCGCCGAGCTCGAGGCCGAGATCAAGAAGCAGCAGGCCGAGTGGGAGGCCGAGCGCGAGATTATGCAGAAGCTCCGCGCGGCCCAGCAGCGCCTCGATGAGGTGCGCACCCAGATCGAGCAGGCCGAGCGGGCCTACGACCTGAACAAAGCCGCCCAGCTCCGCTACGGCGAGCTGCCGAGGCTCGAGCAGGAGGTCAACGAGCTCTCCGACCGCATGGCCGGGGCCAAGTTTGTGCGGCCCATGGTGACCGAGGAGGACATCGCCGCCATCGTCTCGCGCTGGACGGGCATCCCGGTGGCCAAGCTGATGGAAGGTGAGCGCGAGAAGCTCCTGCGCCTGGAGGACGAACTGCACAAACGGGTGGTGGGCCAGGACGAGGCCATCGTGGCGGTGGCCGATGCCATCCGGCGGGCCCGTGCCGGCCTCAAAGACCCGGGCCGGCCCATCGGTTCCTTCCTCTTCCTGGGCCCCACCGGCGTGGGCAAGACCGAGCTGGCCAAAACCCTGGCCGCCAGCCTCTTCGACACCGAAGAGAACATGGTGCGCATCGATATGTCGGAGTACCAGGAGAAGCACACCGTGGCCCGCCTGATTGGGGCCCCGCCGGGCTATGTGGGCTACGAGGAGGGCGGCCAGCTCACCGAGGCGGTGCGTCGGCGGCCTTACTCGGTGGTTCTCTTCGACGAGATCGAGAAGGCCCACCCCGATGTGTTCAACGTCCTGTTGCAGGTGCTCGACGACGGCCGCCTGACCGACGGCCAGGGCCGCACGGTGGACTTCCGCAACACCGTGATCATCCTCACCTCCAACATCGGCTCGCCCCTCATCTTCGAGGGCATCCAGTCGGGCCAGAGCTACGAGACCATCCGCGAGCGGGTCTTTGGGGTGTTGCAGCAGCACTTCCGCCCCGAGTTTTTGAACCGCCTCGACGAGATCGTGGTCTTCCGCCCGCTGGCCAGGGAGCAGATCGCAGCCATTGTGCAGATCCAGCTCGAGGCGGTGCGCAAGCGCCTGGCCGAACGCCGGATTACCCTCGAGCTCTCGCAAGAGGCCCTCGACTTCCTGGCCCAGCGCGGCTACGACCCGGTCTTTGGGGCTAGGCCCTTGAAACGGGTCATCCAGCGGGAGCTCGAGACCCCCCTCTCGCGCAAGATTCTGGCGGGCGAGGTGGCCGATGGTGCCCATCTGTACGTGGGCAGCGGCCCCCTGGGCCTCACCTTCGAGGTGCGTCAGGCTGCGGTGGCCTAAGGAGATACCGTCTGGGGCCTTGGCGGCCCCAGACGTCTGTTGATTAGGAGTAACCATGGCTGTATCCGACAACATCACCACCTGTATCCATTGCGGCGCTAAAAACCGCCTGGGCAACCCCCCCGCCGGCCAGGTGCCGGTCTGCGGGGCCTGTAAAAAGCCCCTGCCCTGGCTGGTGAACGCCACCCAGGGCCTCACCCCCGAGCTTCAGGCCAGCGTGCCGGTGCTGGTGGATTTCTGGGCCGAGTGGTGCGGGCCCTGCAAGATGATTGCCCCGGTGCTCGAGGAGATCGCCCGCGAATACGCGGGCCGGCTCAAGGTGGTCAAGCTCAACGTGGATCATCACCCCCTGGCCCAGAGCGCCTACCACGTGCAGGGCATCCCCACCCTGATCCTCTTCAAAAACGGCCAGCCGGTCGAGCGCATTGTAGGGGCGGCGCCTAAGCATATGCTCCTGCAAAAACTCCAGCCCCATTTGTAGGGAGCGGGCTACCCATTCCGGCGCTGGGGTATGGTGATGTATATTCGTGATGTATGATCCGGAAACAGGTTTACCTAACCCCCGCAGAAGACGCCAAGCTCAAGCGTCTGGCGCAAGCGACCGGGCGCACCGAGGCCGAGATCATTCGCCTGAGCCTCGATCTTCTCCCGGAGGAAGAGGCCCCCGTGTTGCTCAACCTGGCGCGGGAGGGCTTGCTGGAGTTTCCGGAGCACCCCTGTACGCCGGCTAAAGCCCAGGAAGCTTTCCAGCGTTATCTAGCACAGGTAGGGAAGCGCCGGCTGGGGCTGTCCCAGGCGGTTATCGAGGGGCGGGAGGGGCGGTGATCCCTCCGTACCTGGATACCTCGGCCCTCATCAAGCGCTACGACCCCCAGGAGCCTGGGGCCGAGGCCGTGAGGGCCCTGCTGGAAAAGGCGAAGGTGGTGCTCACGAGCGCCTTGACCCCAGTAGAGGCGGTTTCCGCCTTCCGTATGAAAGAGCGGAGCGGGGTTTTCAGTGCGGAGGAGGTGCACCTGGCTATAGAAGTGCTGGAGGCCCACACCGCTCTACAGTACCGCCTGGTCTCGCCCGGACCCCCGGTGTACCGCGAGGCCAAGCGCCTTCTTTTGAGCTATAAGTTGCGGGCCTACGATGCCCTACAACTGGCCACCGCCCTGGTGGCGGTTCGGGTAGGCGGCCTCGAGGCCGGGGCCCTGGAGTTCTGGACGGCAGACCGCGACCAGGCCGAGGCGGCGCGGGCCGAAGGGCTATCCGTCAGGCCGTGTTAGTTCATAAGTCACTAAAACTACTTGACAATACTACACTCAAGTTTTATACTTTCCTACGTAAAGGAGGTTGCTATGGTTCGGTACAACCCTTTCCGCGAGATTGAACAACTGCAAAACGCACTGCTGCGCAACTTTTTCACCCCCACCACCGAAAGCGCCAACACGCCCTTGGTGGACGCGCTCGAGGATGCCCAGGGCATTCACCTGGCTGTTTACCTGCCGGGTGTCGAGCCCTCCAACGTTGAGGTAACCACTGAGAACAACACCCTCACCATCCGGGCCGAGCGCCCCTTCAACAAGCCCGAAAATGCCAGCCAGTGGCGGCTCGAGGGGCCTTACGGCAAGTTCGAGCGCAGCTTCGTCATCCCCAACACCTTCGACCTGGGCAAAATCGAGGCCACCTTCAAGCACGGTATCCTCTACCTCGATATCCCCAAGGCCGAAGCTGCCCAACCCCGCCGCATTGAAGTTCGGGTCAACCCGTAAGGTTTGTAGCTAGCACCTGCCCCCGCTTGGCGGGGGTTTTTTGTTGTGCTTGCTGTAATCTGTGGGCATGTTCCCGCTGCACGACATCAACCGGGCCCACCGCCGCCCGTATGTGGTCTACCTGCTGGTGGTGCTGAACCTTGCGGGGTTTGTGTATACCTTTGGCCTCACCGACCCCGCCGCGGTGATCGGGGCCTATGGCTTTGTGCCGGCGCGCTTTGTGGCCGACCCCTTCGGCGAGTGGGTCACCCTCTTCAGCAGCATGTTTTTGCACGGTAGCCTCTTACACATTCTGGGCAATATGTGGTTTTTGTGGGTCTTCGGCGATAACATCGAAGACCGCCTGGGCCACGGGCGCTTTTTGCTCTTCTACCTGCTGGGCGGGGTTGCCGCCGCCCTGATTCAGGGCCTGGTGAGCGGTTTTTCCAGCGACATCCCCATGATCGGGGCCTCGGGGGCCATCTCGGCGCTGCTGGGGGCCTACATCGTGCTCTACCCCCGCGCCCTAATCCTCTCGCTGGTGGGCTGGATACCGGTGCCCATTCCCGCCGTTATTTACCTGGGCTACTGGCTCCTGATCCAGTTTGTGGGCGATTTTATGGGCGAGGAGGGCATCGCTTTCTGGGCACACATAGGCGGGTTTGTGGCGGGGGTGGTGTTGATAAGGTGGTTTGAAGGCAGACAGTCTGGACGGAGACGGTACTAGGCAGTCTTAGCGGCAAACTAACCCGACCGAGGTGCAAAAAGATAGCCTCTGCCTAGGCCACATATGAGATCACTTGGCATTTTTCAAACGCTCGAGCAGCCTTGGTGCGCTGGTGCGCCAGGTTTCGTAAAATGGTGTGAGCGCGCCAAAAAAATTACCAGACTGATAACCCTTGAAATCGGGGGGAAAACGGCTCAAACCCAACTCCAACACCCGTATTGCATCACTTGGCCGGTTGAGGTCTGTGGCTAGCTCAGCAAGCTGCAAGTAATATATCGGGTTGGCTAGAGGAAAAACTTCGATAATCTGCTGCAGAAGCCTCATCTTCTCTTCTGGGGCTCGAGCGTGTTCAAGCTGGGTTCGATAGACCCAAAGGCTCTTGGGATTGAGCCGCGCAGCCTCGCTCAGCAGTTTGTTCTGCTGAAGTTCGGGAACCCGCTCGAGCTCGGTCAGCACGGCTGGGCGATACCCCAGGTAACGGCTAACCGCACAGTTGTGTTCGCAGGGCCAGTACCACCAGACAGCCAAACCCAGCCCAAGACCCAGTCCTACAATTGATTTTGGGTTCAACCATTGCCTGATTGTAAGTGAACTATAACCCCCCCGATGGCATGATCGCTGTTAGATTTTCAGTATGACCTTGATTTACAGATGGTGGTGGGCAGTTTACGCAGCAGTTTACCCCCTGATATTCGTGCCATCAGAACGTGGGTTTTGGGGACTTAACTATACTTACCATATAACTTTTACCGTGGTATTTGTGCTGGGAGCGGCCTTTTTTGAATGGTTCGCCCACCCGCACCTTCGTCTGCGGGATATTCGTTTGCTGCCAAAAATTATATGGCAGCACAAGCCGGTTCTTTTTACTTTGCTATTTGGTCTCTGGGGGGTGCTAGCTGCTTTTTTCACGCCTGTTCCAGCGGTAGCCTTGATGGGAAGCTTAGCAAGAAGTGGAGATGGTGCGCTGGCATCACTGCTATTTGTTTTTGTGTTGGTTTTCGTATACATCCAAATATGGCGTGACTCCAAGGCGCTGGAGTGTGTGGCCTTGGGAGTAGTGGCCTCGGGAATCTTGCTTAGCCTGGGATCTGTACTCGAGATTGCCCTGGGAAAAGGGCTGATTTTCGCACCTCCATCACCTGCCGATTTACCCATTGTGTCTTTTCCACAAAAGGGTCATTTGGCAGGCTACTTGGTAGCTACATTAGGTGTTGCTCTGGCCTTTTGGTTTCACAAGCCTGGCTGGCCTTTCTTACTGACAAGCTTGATAATCGCCTTTGCGTTAGGCCTAACTTACAACCGGGCTGCATTTTTGGGCTTGGCTACTATTTTGCTAATTGGAGTCTGGCGGTATCCGCGACTGGGCTTATGGGCTTCGGGACTTACTATCCTGGCGGTGCTGGCGGGGATTGGATGGACCCAGGCCAGGGGCGTGGGAGGACAAAAAGAGCTTGCCAGCACAGGATCTATGCAAGCCCGGCTGCTTTTCTGGAAGGCGGCCTGGGGAGGCATATTAGATCGGCCGATCTGGGGCTGGGGAGGCGGCAATTTTGACTACAACTGGCCCTTGTTCCTTAGCCCCTCCGAGCAGGAGCAGTTTTTACGCCTTGAGGTTGGGGCCTACAAGATGATTGACTACATAAGCACACCGGGCACGGTGCCGGTCTGGGTGGTAGAAAATGAAAAAGGTCAGCGCTACACCCAGAGTATTGTGCTGTGGAAGTCGCATAATCAACTGCTAGAAGTGGCCTTGCAGCGGGGCTTGGTTGGGCTGGGGCTTTACCTAGCGCTCTTAATTTATAGCTTGCCCGCCTTCTTGCGGCTTACGCTGGGAGCCACCGGCCTTTGGGCCTACCATGTTTTTTTACTGCTGTGGTTCATTCCCTTTTTCTCTGAGGGGGTTTTATGGGTTCTGTTTGCACTGGCTGTTGCTGAGGCCAATCGACAAAAGAAATAAGGGGGAGCCAGAGCTCCCCGGTATGGTATGAGGTCGGATTTGGATTAGGGCATCTGGCCTGTGCCCGAAAGGCCGCTATAACTAACGGTAGCTGTCGCACCGTAGACCAATACCTGGCAAAAAGTCAGGGTGGGGCGGGCCAGGGGCTGAACTTGATAGCTTCCTGCGCTAAAGCCATTCATGCAATCGGTTGGGAGTGTGCTGGCCAGCACATTCTCTGAAAGATAGGCGTTGGCAGCGTAAACAACGTTACGCAAATACATCTGTTCGGCCCTTAGAAAAGCAGCGTTGCGGGCGTGTAGCAAATTGGGCAGCAGTACGGCGGCCAGAATCCCGATGATGGCAATAACGATTAGGAGCTCAATGAGGGTAAAACCGGGCCGTGTAGGCATGGTCGCTCCTTGCAATAAGCCCCCTGGAGGAGTGCCACCAGGGGGCTTGCCTAATACAAGAGTGGCTACTGGATGTTACCGCTGCTAAGGCCGCTATAGGACACAGAAGCCCGCCCGTCGCTGGTGACGCTCACGGTGCAAGTGTTGAGGGTGCTGGGAGCGGTGCCCGCGCCGTAGTTGCCGACGCTATAGCTGCCCGTGCAGCTGGTAGGCACCGAGCCAGCGCTCGCTGTGACGTTTTCAGCCAGGTACGCGTTGGCGGCCTTGTACACGTTCTGGGCGTAGGCCTGCTCGGCGCGAATCTGGGCGGTGCGGCGGGCGTTGAGCAGGTTGGGGATCAGCACCGCGGCCAGGATGCCGATGATGGCGATGACGATCAGGAGCTCGATGAGGGTGAAACCGGACTTCTTCATACTTTCTCCTAAGGGTTCCGCACCGGTATATGGTATGGGTGCGGTATTGCGTAGTGCAGATAAAGCTTTGGGCCTCATGGGAGCGGGCCGATTCCCGAACTCCAGGGTTTAGTATAGCGGCTGGTTTTGCAGGGCTTGTGGAATTTGACCCAACTTAAGCCCCCAAGCGTTACGTGGGCTAAAGGCTTGGTAGATTGGTGTTTATGGAAGTTAATCGGCTCATCGAGTTGGGGCGTTACGAAGAGGCCCGTAGCCGCATTCTGGCGGGAGAAGAAGGCGATGCCGACGGGCTGGCGGTGCTGCTCGAGCTGCGCGACTGGCTACGCCTGAAGGAGTACGACAGAGCCCTGAAGGTGCTGGAGCAGGACGGCGACCTGGTGCAGGGCTATCTGGATGTGGTGCAGGTTAAGGCGGCCATTCAGGCGTTCGAAGCCGAGGACGAGCAGCAGATCAGGGCCTACCTGGGCCATCCCCACCTGGGGGCAGAGGCCTGGGCAGTGCTGGGGCTGGTATACATCTCGCAGGGCGACCGTGTGCAGGCCCGGCAGGCCTTTGAGGCTGCCTTGCAGACCGACCCCCGCCACTTTAGGGCCAGAACCAACCTGGCCAACCTGGCCCTCGAGGCCGGCCAGATCGATGAGGCCATCCGGTTGTACCAAGAGGTGCTCCGGCTGAACCCCGACTACGCCCTGGCCCACCACAACCTGGGTGCGGCCTATCGCAAGAAGGGCCAAATCGATAAAGCGGTCTACCACATTAAGCAGGGCCAGCGCCTGCAGATGCGGCCTGTGACACGCCCGCCCCGAGCGCCCACACCGGGAGCCCCGCTGCCCATGCCGGAGCGCAGGTTTTTGCTGGGGGGCCGCTGGTGGCTGTGGCTGCTGGTGCTGGGGTTGGTACTCTGGCTGGTCGGCCGTCGGCCTTGAGGCCATGTTTGACACCGGCTCGAGCATCTGTGAAGGCTGGACGTTCTCTTGGGCCTGTAAACCCGTTGATGCTACCGAAATGCGTTATGCCAGCTAGCCCACCACCTCCAGCCGGGCATAGCGCAGGGCCAGCTTGCGCACCCCATCGGCAAAGGCCACCGTGGCCACGCCATCGTCCAGGCTGACCACCAGCCCCGTGCCAAACTGAAAATGCCGCACCTTTTGCCCCAGCGATATTTCAGGAGCTTTGGGCTTAAGCAAGAAGCGCTCGAGGTCGGCAAACTCCCCCACCACCCCCTCTCCCGGCTCCACATCGAAGGCTTCCCAAAGGCCCCTGGCTTCCGGGGTGAGACCCAGCGCCTCGAGCCAGCCCGCCCGCTCGGCGCGCGCGAACAGGCGCAGCACCTTGGCGGCGATGGGCTGGGCCTGCTCGGCGTTCCACCAGCTATGCAAGAAGCGCTCGAGGCCCAGCTTGTGGGCCCCCTGGGCCAGGGCCAGGGTCTGGGCGGTGGAGAGCTCCTCGGCCTTCATCCCCAGGGCCTCCCCTACCCGCCCCACAGCCTCCAGCACCTGCGGGTACCCGGCCTCTTGCAAGAAGGGCGAGAGTGGCAGGCTGGAGAGGGCATAAAGAAAGGTATGCTGCGAGCTGCGGGTCAGGGCCACGTAAAAGAGGCGGCGCTCCTCCTCGAGGTTCTCCGAACCGCTGTAGGGCAGGGTGCCTGCGTTGCAGTCGGGGATGAAGACCAGCGGCCATTCCAGTCCCTTGGCCCGGAAGATGGTCATCAGGCTCAGGCGTTCGCGGGTGTCCGGCGCGGGCTCGTCGCCCAGGTGTTCCTGGGCCAGCCGCTCGAGGTGCTGCAAGAGTTGGGGCACACGGCCCTTGTCGCGGGCGTACTCCAGGAAGGCCCGCACCCCCTCGGCCCGGCCCACCCCCACCTCGTAGAAGCCCGAGGAGCGCAGCAGATGACGGCAGTACTCCAGGCGGACCTCGAGGGCCACCAGCACATCATGGGCCGAGCCCTGGGCTATGGCCCCACCCAGCCACTCAAAAAGCTCGGCCAGCTCATATAGGCGCCGGGCCACCCGCTCCTCAGCCCCGGCCACCTCGGCCCGCAGCGCCTCCACCAGCGAAGCCCCCCGCTCCACCCGCCGCCAGACCGCATCGGCCAGGGCCCGGCTCAGGTAGCGCTTGGGGGTGTTGTATGTCTGCAGCCAGAGGCGCTTGCTGGGGTTCAGGGCCAGTTGCAGGTAGGCCAGCAGCACCTGGATCTCCGGGCGCTGGTAGAAGGGCGTGCTGCCCACCACCCGGTAGGGGATCTGCCGCTCGATCAGGCATTGCTCGATGTAGGGGGTCTGGGCATAAAGCCGCACCAGCACCACCATCTCGCTGAGCCTGCGGCCCTGGGCCAGCAGTTCAGCAATATCGCTCACCAGGCGCTGGGCCAGGGCCGGGGTGTGGGGTTCCAGGCGAAGCTGCACCTGGCCCGCAAAACCCCTGGTCAGGCTCAGTCGTTTGGGCTCGCGCTGCTGGTTGTGGGCAATCACCCGCCCGGCCAGCACCACCTGCGGGGCGGGGCAGCGGAAGGTGTCGCGGATCAGGTATTTTTTGGCCCCATAGCGCTGGGCGAACTCGAGGATGAAGCGCGGGCTGGCCCCCCGCCACTCGTAGATGGTCTGGTCGTCGTCGCCTACCGCCATGTAGTTGCGGTGGGGCTGGGTGATCAGGTCGAGCATCTCCGACTGGGCCAGGTTCACGTCCTGGAACTCGTCCACCAGCACCGCCTGAAAGGCCTTCTGCACGGTCTGCAGAATCCCGGGGTAGCGCACCAGCACCTCCCAGCCGGTCATGAGCATGTCGTCGAAGGTGAGGAGGCCTTCCTCCCGGCGCACCTGCTCCATCAGTTTGTACAGCTCCAGGTACCACTCGAGCTCCTTGGGCGCCTGGGCCTGGCTCGCCACCCGCAGGGCCGCCGGGGGCAGCCCGGCCCCTTCTAAGTCGGCGTACTGCAGGTTGCCCTTGCAGGCCCCCACGTAGCTCAGAAAGTCCTCGGCCTCGAGGTTCTCCAGCTCGGGCACCCAGGGCAGTCTGAGTTCCCGCGCCCGCCGCAGGGTGCGCTGCAAGAGGGCCTGTTCGGAGCCCTCTTCCCTGGCCTCGCTTAGCTTCAAAAGCCCCTCCGAGGCCGCCTTGCGCACGATGCGGTAGCCCAGCGCATGCAGCGTGGAAACCTGGATGCCCTGGGTGTGGGGCCAGCGCGAGAGCGCCCGCTTGAGGTCGTCTACCGCCAGGCGGCTAAAAGAGGTGGCCAGAATCTTGCGCGGCTCGAAGACCCGCTCGCGCACCAGGCGCTCGAGGCGATGCACCAGTGCGGTGGTCTTGCCGGCCCCGGCCACCGCAAACACCAAGGCCGGCCCCTCGTTGTGGGCCACGATGGCTTGTTGTTCGTCGGTGAGGCGCAGCGACACGGCCCGAACAGTCTACTCAAGAACCGGCCACTCCCCTAGGTTTCGGGCTCGAGGCCGGCTTTTCCGAAAAGCGCTCTAGGCAAACTGCAAACGCCGCCCTTTGGGCGCGGGGACGGGATCGCCAAACTCTTTGGCAGTCTCGATCCAGAGCTCGATGGCCTGCTGCGCATTGGCCAGCGCAGCCTCTGGGGTGTCACCGTGCGCCATACAGCCCGGCAGCTCGGGCACCTCGGCGATAAAAACACCATCTTCCTGGCTCCAGTAGATGATGATCTCGTACTTATACACTATTCCTCACCCCCAAGTTTGTACCGGGTAATCACCGCGCGAACCTGCCGCACCTGGTACGGCTTGGCCTTGCTTCCATCTTGCTGAAGATTGATCCGATCCTCAATACCCTCCTTGCGGAAAATGTGGTGGCTTCCTTTTACCCGCTCCTCAAAACCCAGGTGAAGCAGCAACTGCCGGAGGTCGTCAAAGTCTATGTTGGCATCGGCAGTACCCCGCAGAACTTTTAGAAGCAGCTTCTCAAAACGGCCCATGGCAGATAGCATCAAGCAAACCGGTACAGCTTCCCTGCCAGCGTGGCCACGTAAAGCGCCCCCCGGTAGGGCAGCGGGGGCACCTGGATGGGGCCTAAGCCGGTGGCCTCGAAAACCAAACGACCGCTTCTGGCCTCCACCCCCAGCACCCGGCCCTCCTCGGTGCCCAGGTACAGCACCCCGTGGGCTATGGAGGGCGCCGCCGTGACCTTGCCGACCGGCAGGCTCCAGATCTCGTCGCCGGTCTTCTGGTCGAGGGCGTGGAGCCTACCGGCCCAGCTCGCCGCGTAAATGTAACGCTCGTCCAGGGCCGGGGCCCCCCAGAGCTCGCCCTCGAGGTCGAAACTCCACTGCACCTCGCGGGTGAGGGGATCAAAGGCGTGAATCTCGCCCGCCCAGGTGGGGATAAAAAGCAGGCCGCCGCGGGCCGGCAGGGCGGTGTGCACCGGCCCGGTCTCCACCTTGTAGCGCAGGTGTCCGCTCAAAGGGTCGAGGGCAAAAAGCCAGCCGCCCTCGCTGGCCACGAACAGAAGCCCCCGGTAGAGGGTGGGCGAGGCCGAAAGCTCGCTACCGGCCTGGAAGCCCCAGCGCAGGGTGCCGCTGGCATCCAGGGCGTACAGAAAGCCGTCGCGCCCGGGCAGGTAGATGAGCTCAGCCACCAGCGGGGCCGCGGTGATCTCGGCGCGGGTGGGAAAGCTCAGGATGGGCCGCCCGGACAGTGACATGGCGGTCAGGCGGCCATCCCAGGCCGCCACATAGACCCGTTCCTCGGTTACCACCGGCGGGGCCGAGACCTCGTCGCCCAGGCGCTGGCGGTGAACCGAGCCGTCGGTTAGGTCGAGCCGGGCGATGCCCTGTCCGGCCCCCACCCACAGGCTGCCCTCGCGGGCCACCAGCTCCCCCGGCCAGGCCACCTGGCCCGAGAGGTCGTGGGTGCCGCGCAGCTCGAGCTTCTCGGGCCGCGCGGGGCCGCTGGGGTAGTGGCCGCTGCGGCCGGCCCCCGCCCGCGGGGTGGCCGAGAGGCGCTCACGGTAGCGGCGCAGGGTTTCCTCCAGCACCGCGTGGGCCGTGGCCGCGCTGGCCGGGCGCTCGCCGGGGATTTTTTGCAAAAGCGACTGAATCAGCTCGGAGACCTCGAGGGGAATGGCCGGGTTCAGGCTGTGCGGGGGCCTGGGCGGCTCGTAGACGTGCTGGTAGAGCACCGACTGGTCGTTTTCCCCTTCGAACAGGGGCTTGCCGGTAAAGGTGCGGTAGAGCACCGCGCCAAAGCTGTAGAGGTCGGCCTGGGGGGTGAGGGCCAGGCCCTTGGCCTGCTCGGGGGCCATGTACTCCGGGGTGCCCACGGTGATGCCGGTGCGGGTGAAGTGGCGGCTTTCCTGCATCAGATAGGCCAGGCCAAAGTCCATCACCTTGGGCTGGCCCTCGGGCGTGACCAGGATGTTGCGGGGGGTGAGGTCGCGGTGGATCACGCCTCGCTGGTGCAGGTGCTCTAAGGCCTCGAGCACCCGCGCCGAGGCGGTCAGGAGGCGCAGGCCCTCGAGGCCGTCTTCGAAGGGGCCCAGGCGGTCGTAACTGCCGCCCTCCACCAGCTCCATCACAAAATAGGTGCGGCCCTCCTCCTCGCCGATATCGAAGACCTGCACCACGCCGGGGTGGGAAAGCTTGGAGAGGGCCTTCACCTCGCGGAAAAAGCGGCTGCGCTCGCTGGGGGGCAGGTAGGTGTGCAGAATCTTGACCGCCACCAGGCGATCCATGCGCTCGTCGGCGGCCCGCCAGACCTCGGCCATCCCCCCTTCGCCCAGGGGGGCCAGCAGCCTGTAGCGCCCGGCCAGCTTAACCTTATCCGTGGTACTCATGGGCTACGCCCCCATTATGAATCAGGCGGTGTTTTTCCGATAGCTGGCTAGCAAAGCTGGGTCAGCCCAGCCGGTCGCCCACCCGCAGGCGGGCCCCCCTCGCCCAGTCGGCGGCCGGCATGGGCTTCTTCCCCTCGGGCTGCACCTCTTTCAGCAGGAGGCTCCCCTGCGCGGCGGCCACCCATAGCCCATCGGCCAGGTGCAGAACCGTGCTTGGTTCGGCACGGGTTGTAGGCCGTTCCGGCACATCCCTCGACATCTGCAGAACCTTCACCCGCCTGCCCTGGTGCTCGAACCAGCTTCCCGGCCAGGGCTGTACCCCCCGGTGGCGGTTGTAGATTTCCTCGGCGCTACGCTCCCAGACGATTTTTCCGTCCTCTTTTTGCAGCATGGGGGCGTGGGTGCCCAGGGCGGGCTGGGGCTGGGGTTGCAGGTGCTCGAGGTCGGCCAGGGCCTCCAATAACAGCTCGATCCCTTTGTCGCGCAGGCGGTTGGAAAGCTCCACGGCGGTTTCCTCGGGATCCACCGGGGTGCGCCAGCGGGCCACCACCGGGCCGGTGTCCATGCCCACGTCGGTCTGCATGATGCAGACGGCGGTCTCGGTCTCGCCGTGGATCAGCGTCCACTGCACCGGGGCCGGGCCGCGGTACTTGGGCAGGTCGGAGGGATGCAGGTTGAGGAAGCCGAACCGGGGAATTTCCAGCAGTTCGGCAGGCAGAATTTTGCCGTAGGCCGCCGTGACCGCCACCTCCGGGCCGATCTCCCGGAAAAGCTCCGTGAACTCGAGGTTCTTGCGCAGCTTGGCGGGCTTCTCGACCCGCAGGCCCTGGGCCTCGGCCCAGGCGGCCACCGGGCAGGGCGTGAGCTTGAGCCCCCGGCCCGCCGGTTTGTCGGGCTGGGTCACCACCAGCACCACCTGGTGCTGCTGGTAGAGGGCCTCGAGCACCGGCACCGCCCAGGCCGGGGAGCCGAAAAAGGCCACCCTGCGACGTGGGTTGGAGTGGGTTGGGATGGTCTCGCTGGTCATCGCTTGGCTTCTCGCAAAAAGGCCTTGGCCTGGCGCTGGAACTCGGCCAGGTCTTCGCGGTGCTCCTCGAGGAATTTCTGCCGGTCGGCAAAGGACATGCGCTGGAAGAACAGGATGCCGTCGAGGTGGTCGATCTCGTGCTGCATAACCACCGCCAGGTAGCCCTCGGCCTCGAGCACCTTCTTCTGGCCGTGCTCGTCCTGGTACTCGACCCGCACCTCTAGGTCGCGCTGGGCCCCCTCGGCGTACAGGCCCGGCAGCGAAAGGCAGCCCTCGAGGATGGACTGCCGGCCCGCGCGGTAGGTGATGACGGGGTTCACCATCACATACAGCTGCTTGACGCGGGTCTTGAGGTTGGCCTCGGGGCCTTCCTCCTCATCGTCGTCCAGGTACTCGGCGGCCACAAACAGCCGCTGGCTCACACCCACCTGCGGGGCGGCCAGCCCCACCCCCCGGGCCTCGAACATGGTCTCGAGCATGTTCTCGGCTAGCTGGGGTATGCCGCTAAAGTCCTGCACCGGCAGGGCTTTTTTCTTCAAGACAGGGTCGCCGTACAGGCGGATGGGAAGAATCTCGGCCATATCTTTGTTGATTGTACCGGTAGGAAGACGCGGTTATTGGGAGGCAGGCCCGCAGAGCGTTTCCCACGAATACCCAGTACAGCGTATTTTGCTGTACTGGGTAAATTGCCTGCCACCGTGGGGCAGGCAATTGTGGGAAACGCGAGCAGGGCTAAGCATCCTTGGTCACCCTCCCCAGCGTGTTCACGATGATCACCCCCACCAGCGCAATACCCCCGCCCACCAGGGCCAGCAAGCCGGGCACTTCCCCCAGCCAGAGGTAGGCAATCAGGGTGGCAAGCACCGGGGAGACATACAGAAAACTGGTCACCTGCGAGGCCGGGGCGCGGCTCAGGGCGTAGTTCCAGGTCAGGTACGAAAGGCCGCCGGGCAGCACCCCCAGGTAGATCACGCTCCAGGTGGCCTGGGGCGAGGCCGCCCGCACCTCGGCTAAGAGCCCCGGCCAGAAGGCCAGAAGGGGCAGCGTACCGGCCCAGATGGTGTAGGCCGTGAAGTTGAGGGGGTTGTACTTACGTGCCAGGCGCCGCTGGAACACAAAATACACCGAGGTCACAAAGGCCGAGAGCACAATCAGCAAAGCGCCGGGCTCGAGCTGAAAACTACCGGGATGGTTGCCCACCGCAATCAGGGCCACCCCGGTAAAGGCCACCGCAATGCCCAGCCAGCCCCAGGCCGAGAGCCGCTCCCGCAGGAAAAAATAGGACATCAGGGCCACAAACACCGGCCCCACCGCAATCAGGAGGGCCGCCGGGCCAGCTTTCACCGTGACCTGCCCAAAATTGAGGGCGGTGTGGTAGACGGTAATGCCCAAAAACCCCAGCCCGAAGATGGCCGGCCAGTCGCGCCGCTCGGGCATCGGCATCCGCACCCACAGGGCATAAATCAGCATTACGCTCGAGGCCACCAGAAAGCGCAGCAAGGTGAGGTGCGCGGGGCTGTAGTCGTGCAGGCCGGCCCGGATCCCGGCAAAGGCCGAGGCCCAGGGCAGGATGGTGAGGGCAATGGCGAAGAGAACTCGAGCTTCCATCCAAACCAGCTCCTCTACGGACGATCTCTTATCGGCAAGGGAAGGGTAGGGCTTAGGGCTTCAGGGGAATGCGGTGGCTGTAGCTGATGCTGTTGCCCTGGCGCAGGCCCAGCCACAGCGCTTCCAGGGTGCTGGGGAGGGTGAGCTCGAGGCGCACCGGCCCCGCAACGTTCTGCCAGAAGCGCGGTTGTGCGCCCACCGCCAGGGTGAAGCTGCCCGCCGGCAGGCCCAGCGAGATGCGCTGGCCGGGTACAGCGCTCCGCTCCAGGGTCTGCTCGAGGCGCAGGCCGCGCTGGCCGTTCTGGGTGGCCCACCAGGTCTGGCCGTCGAAGAGCGCAAAGCTCACCTCGGCGCTGGGGGGCAGCTCGAGGCGGGCTTGGATGGGGGGGTTGAGCCGGGCATAGAGGTTGTTGCCCACAAACACCCCCACCGTACCGGGGGCGCTCCCCGAAAGAACCAGAACGGTGCGCTCGGCCTGGGCGGGGGTCAGGCGCACCTGGGGGTCGAAGGGCCGGGCGATGAAGTTCTGCACCACCATCACCCGCTGTCCCTGGCGCACCAGGGCCACCCCCAGGTGGGTGAACTCCGGCTTGAGCAGGTTGGCCCGGTGGCCGGGGCTGTTCATCCAGCCCACCAGCGCCCGCTGGGGGATTTCGGGGTCGGGGTAGCCCTCGAAACGGGCCAGGTTCTCCCCCACCATGACCTCGAGCACCCCCGCGGCCCGCATCCGCTCGGCAGCCCCCAGGCCCTCCGGGTTCTGGTGGGCAAAGAAGTTGCGCTCCAGCATATCCCGGGCGTGCCCCAGGGCTGCCTTGTAGGCCAGCGCGTCCCATTGCAAGGGCCGCAGACCGCGTTCCTGGCGTACCTGGTTGGTTCGCTGAAGCACCTCCAGCTCCAGGGCGCTCTGGGCGAAGGCAACGGCCCAAAGCCAGGCCAGAAGCAGCAAGGCCCAGCGCATCCCCACCCCTAGGCCGGCACCAGGCTGTAGAAGAAGCTCCGGCTGAAGGGCCGGGTCTCCAGCAAGCCATTCACATCGTCCAGCGTGACGGCCTCCACCTTGCGGGCCACCTCGCTCAGGGGCTCGTAGCTCTGGTTGTAGAGGTACTGGAGGCCCACGCTCATCAGGCGCTGCATGGGGGTTTCGCCAGCAAACACCAGGGCGGTGGCCAGTTTGTTTTTGGCCCGCTCGAGCTCCTCCGGGCGCACCCCCTGGCGCTCGAGGCGGGTGAGTTCCTCGCGCAGCACGGCCTTGACCCGCTCTTCGTTGGCGGGGTCGGTCTGGGCGTAGATGTAAAACATACCGGCCTGGTCGGCCTCGTCTACCCCGGCCCCCACCGACTCCACCAGCCCTTTATCGGTCAGGGCCCAGTGCAGGCGGCTGTTGCCCTCCTCCCCCAGGATGTTGGCCAGGATATGGGCCGCGTAGCGGCGCGGGTCCTGGGCCGAGACCCCCGGGGCAAAAACCGCCAGGTAGGTCTGGGTGGCCTTGGGGTAGGGTTCGCGCAGCTCGCCCACCGCCGGGTTCAGCGCCGGGTAGGCCCTTTCGGCGCGGCCCTTGGGCCAGGAAGCGGTGAGCGCGGCCACCTGCTCGAGGGTGCGCTCCCAGTCCACCCGGCCCGCCAGGGCCAGCACCAGGTTGGAGGGGGCGTAGCGCCGGGCCTGGTACAGAGCCATCTGCTCGCGGGTCAGGGCGGTGATGGACTGGGTGGTGCCCAGCACGCTATTCCCCAGCGGGTGCCCGGCAAAATAGCGGGCCCGCCCCCAGTCGAAGAGCATCACGTTGGGGCGGTCTTCGTAGAGGGCGATCTCCTCGAGGATGACCTGCTTCTCGGTCTCGAAGTCTTCCTGGCGCAAAGCCGGGCGCATCAGGTCGCTCCACAGCTCCAAGAGCCGGGGGGCGAACTCGGGCAGCACCGCCCCGTAGTAAACGGTGTTCTCCTCCGAGGTGTAGGCGTTGTACTGGGCCCCCATCTGGTCGAACTCGAGGTTGACCTGCAAGGCGTCGCGCCGCTCGGTACCTTTGAACAGCATGTGCTCCAGAAAGTGCGAAACGCCCGCGATCTCCGGGGTCTCGTCGCGGCTGCCGGTCTTGCAGAAGTAGCCCAGGGCCACACTCTTGGCCTCGGGGTTGATCTCGGCGATGACGGTGAGTCCGTTCTCAAGGGTGGTTTGTCGGAAGGTCAGGGTCGGTCGGGTCAGGGTCATGGTTACTCCGGGAAGCAGATCTATTCAGCAGCCACCAGCTTGCGCGGCCCCAGGGTGGCAATCCAGGGGTTCTGGTAGGGGTGGGCGGCCAGGTAGCGGTTGATGCGCGCCACGTCTACGGCTGCAATCTGGGCCTCGATCTCGTCCAGGGTGCGCACCCGGCCCAGCAGGTAAAGGTCGCGGGCGATGCTGGCGGCCCTCGAGCGCGAGGACTCGTCCTGCATCACCAAAGCCGCCCGCAGGCCCACCTTGGTGCGCTCGAGCTCCTCCTCGCGCACCCCTTCGGCCAGGCGGGCAATTTCGGCCTGCATCACCCGCAGGGTCTCGTCGGCCCGCTCGGGGGTGGTACCGGCGTAAGCGGTCAGGTAGCTGTAGCCTTTGACACCGTTGGGCGCAGCGTAGACCGAGTAGACCAGGCCCCGCTTCTCCCGCACCTCGGTGAACAGGCGGCTGCTGCTGCCCCCCGAGAGCACCTGCGCGGCCAGGCGGGCGCTGTAGAACTCGGGGTGCTCGAAGGAGATGTCGGGGTAGATCAGGCCAATCTGCACCTGGGCGGTCTCCTGCTCGAGGTGCAGGGTGCGCACCGGCGCCAGCTCAACCGGTGGGTAGCCCGCCCCCGCCCCGCTCCAGGCTCCAAAAGCGTTCAGGACAGCCTGCCTGGCCTCTTCAAAGCCGATACCGCCCACCAGGGCCAGAATGGCCCCCTGGGGGGCGTAGCGCCGGGCAAAGTCGGCCCGCAGGGCCTCGGCGGAGATGGCTTTGAGGTGGGCCTCCTGCCCGCTGGGGTTGCGCCCGTGGGGGCTGGCAAACACCGCCCGGCGCAGGGCGGCCAACATCTTCTTGGGGGGCTGGTCTTCCAGTGCGGCCAGCTCCTGCAGGGCGATCTGCCGCACGGCCTCGAGGGCCTCGCTGGGCAGGTGGGGGCGCATCAGCACATCGGCATACAACCCCAGCACCGCCTCCAGCTTGTCGGCCAGGAACTGCGCGGCAAAGGTGGTGTACTCGAGGGCGCTGCTGCTGCCCCGGCGCACCCCCAGGTCGTCGAAGGCCTCGGCCAGGGCCCTCGCGTCGCGGCTGCCGGCCCCTTTCCATAGCCAGCCCTCCAGCAGGCTGGCCGCGCCCTCCATGCCCTCGGGGTCGTTCACCGCGCCCACCGGAACCAGAAGCTGCATGGCCACACCCGGTGTCCAGGGGCGTTCTTCCACGGCCAGCGTCAGGCCGTTGGGCAACACTTCAACTTGAGATAAAGCCATACCCACCAAGTATACGAACCAGCCTTTCCCAAACCATGACCTTTTTGACATTGCCGAAGGCCCACCACAAAAGAATCTGGGGGCTTCGCTAGAATGAAAAAAGAGGAGCACGTGACCCGCGAAGAGCTCAAAGCCCGCCTCATCCGCCCCATCGCGCGCGAACTGGCCGATGGGGCTCAAGACCGGGTGGTGGCCGGGGGCCTGGAAAAGCTGATTCAGAACCTGGGCCAGCCCTTCCCCGAGGTGGGCCGGCTGCTGGCCGGGTACCGCCAGATGGAGGTCGAAGCCCGCAAAGAGCGGCTGATAAAAGCCCTCGAGCTGCTGGGGGAACAGGTTGCCCCGAGCCCACCTTCACGCCCCGAACCCCCCGCCGCCAGGCCCGGTACGCTGGAGGCTGTGAGTTTCGACACCCCCGTGGAAGCCCTCTACCTGGGGCCCGGCGGCAGAAAAAAGCTGGCCGAGCTGGGCATCCGCACCCTGCGCGACCTGCTGCATTACTACCCCCGCCGCTACGAGGACCGCCGCACCCTGCAAAGCATCCGCGAGGCCCCGGACGGGGCCAAAGCCACCGTGGTGGGCAAGGTGCTGAGCCGGGAGCTGGTCAAAACCCCCAGAAAGGGCCTGCAGCTGGTGCAGGTGCGCTTCATGGATGCCTGGGGCTGGAAGTTTACCGGCGTCTGGTTCAACCAGCCCTGGGTGCTCAAGCAGTTGCCCGAGGGGGCCAGCCTGGTCCTGTCGGGGCGGGTGCAGAAGCGCGGGGGTGTTACCTCGCTGATGGTGGAGTACTTCGAGGACGAGGGCGGCGAGTCGCTCTCCACCGGACGCATCGTGCCGGTCTACCCCGCCAAAGAGGGGGTGGGGCAGGCTTTTTTACGGCGGGCGGCCTGGCGGGCCCTCGAGGCCTTCCACACCATACCCGACCCCCTCGAGGCCTACTTAAAGCAAGAGGCCCTGATGCCGCTGGACAGGGCGCTGCGGCAGGCCCACTTCCCCGGCTCGGAAGAACAGCTCGAGCAGGCCCTCCAGCGTCTCAAGTTCGACGAGTTCTTGCTTTTAGAGCTCAAGGTGATGATCGAGTCCGGGGGCTCGGCGCTTCTGGGCCGGGTCTTCCGGGTCACCCCCGAGATGCTCCAGCGCTTCCGCGCCGCCCTGCCGTTTACCCTGACCGGCGCGCAGGAACGGGTGCTCTCGGAGATCCTGGCCGATATGCAGTCCGAGCGGCAGATGGCCCGGCTGGTGCAGGGCGACGTGGGCTCGGGCAAGACCGCGGTGGCCGCCGCCGCGCTCTTTGTGGCAGCCCAGAACGGGGCCCAGGGGGCTCTGATGGCCCCTACCGAGATCCTGGCCAAGCAGCACTTCGAAAACCTCACCCGCTACCTCTACCCGCTGGGGGTTTCGGTGGATCTGCTGGTGGGCTCCATGTCGAATGGCGAAAAAAAGCGCGTGCTGGAGCGGATCAAAAGCGGCCAGACCCAGGTGGTGGTGGGCACCCATGCCCTCATCCAGGACGGGGTGGTATTCCACGACTTAGGCCTGGCGGTCATCGACGAGGAACACCGCTTCGGCGTGCTGCAGCGCCGCCGGCTGCTGGGCGCTCGCCCCGATGTGCTGGTGATGTCGGCCACCCCCATCCCGCGCTCGCTGGCCCTCACCCTGTACGGCGACCTCGAGGTCTCCCAGATCGACGAACTTCCCCCCGGCCGCACCCCCGTCCGCACCAAGATCCTCACCCAGAAAACCCGCACCCAGGCCTACGCCTTTGCCCGGCAGGAGATCAAAAAAGGCCACCAGGTCTTCGTGGTCACCCCCATGATCGAAGAGGGCGGGTCGGAGGCCACCGCCGAACTGGCCGCGGCCACCCGGCTGCGCGAGGAGCTGGAAACCCTACTCCCCGACGTGCGCATTGACCTGCTGCACGGCAGGATGAGGCCCGAGGAAAAGGACGCAGTGATGGAGCGCTTCAAACAAGGGGCTTTCGACCTTTTGGTCTCGACCACCGTGATCGAGGTGGGGGTGGATATTCCCCAGGCCACCCTGATGATCATCGAAAACGCCGAGCGCTTCGGGCTGGCCCAGTTGCACCAGCTGCGCGGGCGGGTGGGGCGGGGGGGGCTGGAGTCCTACTGCATCCTGATCGCCGGCGAAACCTCCAAGCGCACCCTCGAGCGCCTGCGGGTGATCGAGGAATCCACCGACGGCTTCTACATCGCCGAGCAGGATCTCAGGCTGCGCGGCCCCGGCGAGCTGCGGGGCACCCGCCAGTCGGGCCTGCCCGACCTGCGGCTGGGCGACCTGGCCTCCGACCAGGCCATCATCGAGCAGAGCCGGGCCTTGGCCAAGGCCATTCTGGAGGCCGACCCCTATCTGGATAGGCCCGAACACGCCCTCTTAAAGCGCGAACTCCAGGCCCGGGCCGAGGCCATTGGCTTCCGCGAGGTGATTTAGAGGGGGTTCGGCACGCCCCGGCATTTTGCAGTAGCATAAAGCCATGTCCCTGGAATGGGCCTTAGGGGTGCTGGTGCTGCTGGCGCTGGTCGCGCTGACCTCCTTCCAGCTGGGGCGCCTGAGCCAGCGTTCGGGCGCTCCACAACAGCCGCGGAAGCGGCCCAGCCACCCCTCGGTGTTTGTGGATATGGACGACCGCCCCCCCATGGAGATCGACTTCGAGGCCGGCATCAGGGCCAATCAATCCTCCAAGCGCAAACACCCCAGCCGCGACGAGGCTTCCAACTGATACCAGATTCGGTTAGTTCGGCGCCGGATGGCGGCAAACTAACCCGACCGAAGTTATCCGCGTAGTGGAGGGCGATACCGCCCCTTGGAAGGGATACGCTTTCTTCGCCGAGCGTAGCGAGGGGTGTGCTCTAGGAGCCTCTGAATGTTTCTTGTTTGAAGATTATCTTTTTGAATCCGGTATGACCACCCCCTGACCAATCCGGGCTACCTTAGCGTTGTGGAAGGGCTTGTGTCGTTGCTGCTGCTTCTGGTGGTCGCTGTACCGATCCTGGTGCTGCTATGGCAGGGTGTCCTCGAGGGTGCCCCAGCCGACGAGGCCCTGGAGTAAATCAGCCTTTCCAAGCAGCCGCAATGGCATTGCCCACCGCCCGGCGCAGTTCCTGGACGCCGGTTTCCCGGTGCCGGCTGGGGTGTACCCGGTTGGTCAGCAAAACCCAGGCATAGCCCCGCTCAAAATCCATCCAGACCCCCGTTCCGGTAAACCCGGTGTGTCCCAGGGTCTGGCGGCTGCACAGGCTGCCGCCGCTGTAGGGAGGGTTTGGCACAAGCCAGCCCAGGGCCCGCTCGGCATGCTGCGGACGCCGCATCTCCGCCAGTGCCGCCGGGGAGAGCACCTCGCCCTTCATCAGACGGTGGACATAGGCCAGAACACCCTTCAGACTGCCAAAAAGCCCGGCGTGCCCGGTAGCACCGCCCAGGGCAAAGCAGTTCTCGTCGTGCACCTCACCCTGCAGAACCCGCCCGCGCCAGGGGTCGTGCTCGGTAGCAGCACACTGCTCGGGGTTGGGGGGGTTGAACACCAGGCCCTCCGGAAGGGTAAAAACATCCAAGCCCTTACCCCTTACCCGCTCCAGCACCAACCCCAGCAGGATGTAGCCAATATCCGAGTACACATGCGCGCCCGCCGGCCCCACTACCCAGCGGTGCTGCAAAACCCGGTGCTTGAGGGTGTGAGCCTCCCCACCCCAGGTATAAACGGCCTCCCAGGCCGGCAACCCGGCCACATGCGTTAGCAGCTGCCTTAGGGTGCGGCTGGGCAGCTCGTTTCCCTGCATCCAGGCCAGCTCGGGCAGGAAGCTCGAGAGCGGGTCGTCCAGGTCGGCCAGCCCCTCCTCCACCAAATGCAGCACCTGCGGCACGGTGAAGAGCACCTTGGTCAGGCTGGCCAGGTCAAAAAGGGTATCGGGGTCAACCGGTGCTGGTTTTTGCAGGTGCTTGACCCCGCTGCAAAACATCTCCATGGAACCATCCAGGCCCACCACGCCCAGTGCAGCCCCCGGTATTCGACCCGATTCAACCGCGCTTGTAACAATCTGCGAAGCCTTTTTGAGCATGACCCCCCCAGTCTATATCGCTCACAGAGCGAATAGGGGTAGAGTCTGGGCTATGCGCGTTTTAGGTCTGATGTCCGGCACTTCGGTGGACGCGGTGGATCTGGTGCTGGCCGAGCTGGAGGGTCGGCCTCCTAAGCTCGACTGGCGGGTGCTTCGCCACAAAGAAGCCCCTTTTCCGGACGAGCTGCGCGCCCAGATTATCCGCACCTTGAAGTCGCAGGTTACGACCCGCGAGGTGGCCCTGCTGCACCATGCCCTGGGCCGTTTTTATGCAGAAGCGGCTGCCGATTTCAAGGGCCAGGTAGACCTAGCAGCCTCCCACGGACAAACCGTCTGGCACGAACCCCCCCACACCACCTTGCAAATAGGCGAGCCCGCTTACCTGGCGGAGGCCCTGGGCGTACCGGTGGTCTCCGATTTTCGCCCCTCCGACCTGGCCCTAGGCGGGGAAGGTGCGCCCTTGGTACCCTATCCCGACCTGCTGCTCTATGGAGAAAAAGGGGTCAACAGGGCCATCCACAACATCGGGGGCATCTCCAACCTGACCTACCTGCCCGCCGACCTGAACCCCAGCAAGGTGCTGGCCTTCGACACCGGCCCTGGCAACGCCCTGCTCGACGAAGCCGCAGGTCGTTTGGGGCTGCACCAGGACACCGATGGAAAGATAGCGGCCTCGAGCCTCCCCGACCTCAATCGGGTAGAAACCTGGCTGCAACACCCCTACTTTGCCCGCACCCCCCCCAAATCGACCGGGCGCGAAACCTGGAACCTAGAGCAGCTCGAGCAGGACGGAACGCTTCCACCGGCCCGGCTCCTCGCCAGCCTGACCCTGTTCACGGCCCGCTCCATCGCCCAGGCCTACCAAGCATTTGTGATACCCATGGGCCTCGACGAAATCTGGGTGGCTGGCGGTGGAGCCTACAACCCCACCCTCATGCAACACCTCAAGGCCCTGTTACCGGTTCCGGTATATACCTTTGCAGAAAGGGGGCTGAACGCCAAGCACCGGGAGGCCCTGTGTTTTGCAGTGCTGGGGTATTTGCGCTACCTCGAGCTGCCCAACGTCCTGCAACAAGTTACAGGGGCGAGCCAGAGCGCCATCGCGGGCAAGATCACCCTGCCTTCTACCCGCCGTGGTCTAACCGGTTGAAGCCCTGGCATGGCTGGCTTGATGGCGGGGCCTCGAGTGCCATAATGGGCCTATGGCAGACCTGTACCACATCGGCTTCGGGCCCGAAGACCTGGGCGATCAGCGCCCCACCCTGGCTCTTCTGAGCGGCGACCCCAACCGCGCGACCCAGATAGCCCAAACCAAGCTAAGCCAGATCAAAACCCTCTCGGAAAACCGAGGCTTGAACAGCTATCTCGGTTTTTTGCCCAACGGACGGCCCATCATTTCAGCCACCAGCGGCATGGGCGCCCCCAGCCTGAGCATCGTGGTTAACGAGCTGGTGCAAATTGGCATCCGCACCATCATCCGGGTGGGCACCAGCGGCTCCATCCAGGAGGACGTAAAACCTGGCAGCGTGGTGATCTCTAAGGCAGCCCTGTGCCGTCAGGGCGCGGCCAACGACATCGCCCCCCCCGAGTACCCGGCCAGCGCCGACCCCTTCCTCACCGTGGCCCTGGTGGAGGCCGCCCAGCGCCTGGGTGTCGAGTACGCCCTGGGCATCACCGCCTCGGTAGACACCTTTTACGAGGGGCAGGAGCGCACCGGCTCGGCCAATCCCCACCTGCTTAGGAGCCTGCAGGGAATCACCGAGGAGTACCGCCACCTGCGCGTACTCAACTACGAGATGGAGGCCGGCACCCTGTTCAAGATGGGCAACGTCTACGGGTTTGCCGCCGCCTGCATCTGCGGCATCATCGCGCAGCGCACCCGGGCCGAGCAGCCCATCCTGGAGGCCAAGGGCCTGGCAGTACAGCGCGCCATTGACGTAGCCATCGAGGCAGCCGCGCAGTTTGCCTAACCTTTGCCCAACTAATAATCGCTTTAGAAAAAAGTGTTCTGAACCACTAAGGATCGTTCATGTAACGCCCCGTCCCCTAAATAAACTCTCATCAGAATATCTCACCGCGTCACAATTGCTAGCTGCGCGTGGGTAAATCCGGAAGGGCCTGAAGATGAGAAATTGGGTCGGGTCGATTAAAGGCCCCTTGACTTTAACCATAAGGCGGCGTTACTTATAGCACCTGATGCCGCTGCGCCGACACCCTGTGCGCTATACCCTGTGGCTGGCCCGCACCGGCGCCGCCCCGCGGACGTTTTCCTTGCCCGTGTGGGTTCCACTGGTGGTGGTGCTGGCGCTGCTGGTCTGGAGCGGGCTGAACCTCTGGCTCTGGCAGCGCACCGCTGAGATGCGCAGCCTTCAAATTCAGCTGGTAAGTCTTTCGGATCAGGCCCGCAAGCTCAACAACCAGTTGGCAGCTGAGCGCACCCGCAACAACGCACTCAGCCAGGATGCCCAGCGCATTCTGCGGCAGCTCGAGGTGCTCGAAAAAGAGATCAACACCCTGCGCGAGCGGGCCGGGATGCCCAAAATCAAGCTCACCCCAACCCGCAACGAGGGCGGTGGGCGCGGCGGGGCTGCAACCCCGGCGGCGCTCGAGGACGTCTTTAAGTTTGCTGAGCAGCAAACCCAGGCTTTTTCTGAGAAGCTGAGCGAGGTGTCTCCAGCGCTCAACGAAACCCTTGAGCGGGAAGCCGCCCTGCCCTACGGCTACCCCATTCGTGGACAGACCCGGATCACCTCGTATTTCGGCTACCGTCGCAACCCTTTTGGCTGGGGCTTTGAGTTCCATAACGGGTTGGACTTCCCTGCCTCTTACGGCACCCCCGTGCGGGTCACCGGGGCCGGCAGGGTCATCGAGACCGGCTGGAAGGGCCCCTTTGGCCTAGCGGTGGTGGTGGATCACGGTTACGGCTACCGCACCTTGTATGGGCACCTATCCTCCATCACGGTACGGGTTGGGCAACGCCTCGAGCGCGGCGATGTGGTAGGGCAGGTGGGCTCAACGGGCCGCTCAACCGGGCCCCACCTGCACTACACGGTTTTCCGCAACGGGGGCGAGGTTAATCCGATTCCCTACCTAGACTGAGCAGGCCGCGGTAAGTTTGATGGGCAGGGGTGTAAACTATGGCGGTGTTAGGTGGAGGACGTAAACCCAATCCAGCTGCGCTCACCTACCTGAGCGAGGGCAGTGAGATCGAAGGCAACCTTAGAGCCCCAGGCAACACCCGCATCGACGGGAAGATCAAGGGATCGGTCACAGTTGAAGGCGACCTGGAGATCGGCAGCAACGCCCAGATCGAAGGCGATCAGATCAAAGCCAACAACATCATCATTCACGGACAGGTTAGCGCCCAGGTTATCGCACTGGGCAAGCTGCACATCACCAAGAGCGCCCGGGTAGAAGGGGACGTGCGGGCCATGTCCCTGGATGTGGAGGCCGGGGCGGTGTTTGTGGGCCGCAGCCAGACGGGCGAACCCAGGGCCCTGCCCCAGAACACCAAAACAGGCAGCAGTCAATAGCCCAAACCCCCAGCCGCAGCTTTTCTTTTGAGGGCGGTTAGCCGTCACCAAGGCTCCGGCCTTCCTGCTGTAGGCTAAATGGGTCATGGCGAGAGCGCCCCGCTCCCTTGCCTCGAGCGTCACCCTGACCGTGCCGCTGTGGCTGGTGGCGGCTTTGCCGGTGCTGCTGGTGTTGCTGGTGCTGCTGGGGTGGAGCCAAAGCTCACTCGAGCGTCAGCAACTGGCCCAGCTGGAGGCCCGGGCCTATAAGCTCAGCCTGGAACTCGAGGCCGAAAAAAGCCGCAACGAGGCCTACGGCATCGAGGCTGTTCAACTGCAACAAAGCCTCAAGGTACTGGAAGCCGAGATCAACCGGCTCCGCGCCAAGGCCGGCCTACCCAGGCTGCGCCTGCCCGAGCCAGCCCAGCCCAACCCGGTGCCCAGGCCCGACGGGGCCCCTCGAGGGGCCGGCGAGCCCATTGATCTGGGTAACCTGCTGCTCAGCCTGCGCTCCCAGGTGGAGGGTTTTGCAGCCGAGCTCGAGGCCACCGCCCTCGCGCTCAATAACCCACCCCCCCCCGACCCCCGCCCTGGACGGGTGCTGCGGCGCCCCGCCCCCCAGGGCGGCCCCCCCAGCCCGACCCTGTTCATACCCACCGGGCTGCCCTTGCTGGTAGAGGCTCCGCTCACCTCCGCCTTCGGCTACCGCTCCAATCCTTTTGGCGGTGGGGCCTACGAATTCCACAACGGCGTAGACTTTGCCGCACCCGAGGGCACACCGGTCTATGCCACCGCTGCCGGAACGGTGAGCGAGATGGGCTGGAACCCCATCTTTGGCTTGATGATCCTGATTGACCACGGCAATGGTCTGCACACCCTGTATGGACACCTTTCGTCCAGCTACGTCGAAAAGGGCCAGCAGGTTCAACAAAGCGCCCTGATCGGTGCGGTTGGTTCTACCGGGCGCTCCACCGGCCCGCACCTGCACTACAGCGTATACCGGTATGGGGTGGCCGTTGACCCACTCCCCTATGTGGGTTATACCGCGATTCGCTAAGTGCCCATCCATGCCGACTCAGCGCAACCCGTCAGTCGCAGCCCTAAACTTGAACCCCGTCCAAAGCAAGGGGGGTTTCGCCTTATTCTCATTCTGCGGTATAAGATAGGGCGTTATGGCCTTAGAGCGGCTCTTCCGCCGTCGCCGGGCACAGGGCGAGGCAAGGGACATTCCCGAGCTGTGGGTCAAGTGCCCCAAGTGCGACGCGCAGATATACAAGAAAGATCTCGAGACCAACCTGCACGTCTGCCCTAAGTGCGAGCACCACCTGCGGCTCTCTGCCGACAAACGCATCGCCATGCTGGCCGATGCCGGCAGCTTCGAGCAGATCACCGGCCTCAAACCCACCGACCCCCTGGGCTTTGTGGATACCGAGCCCTATCCCAAGCGGCTCGAGCGCTACCAGAAAGAAGCCGGACGCCCCGATGCCATCGTGGGGGGGCGCTGCACCATTGGGGGCATAGAAAGCGTGCTGCTGGTGATGGACTACGCCTTTGCCGGGGGTTCGATGGGCAGCGTGGTGGGCGAGGAAATCACCCGCGGCATCGAACTGGCCGCCCAGGAAAACCGGGCGGTGGTGATCGTCTCGGTCTCGGGGGGGGCCCGGATGCAGGAAGCGGCGCTTTCGCTGATGCAGATGGCCAAAACCACCCTGGCCCTCGACCGGTTATGGGCGCAAAAACTGCCCTATATCTCCATCCTCACCGACCCTACCACCGGCGGGGTTACGGCCAGCTTCGCAGCCATTGCCGACGTGATTCTGGCCGAGCCCGGTGCCCTGATTGGCTTTGCCGGGCCTCGAGTGATTAAGCAAACCATCCGCCAGGATCTGCCCGAGGGCTTCCAGCGCTCGGAGTTTTTGCTCAAACACGGCATGGTAGACCAGGTGGTAGACCGGCGCCGGCTCAAGGAAACCGTAGCACGCATCCTCAAGCTGCTCCACCCCAGGACGGTGAACCATGCAGGGTAGGCTTCCAATCTGGCATAAACCAACGAAAGGCGGTGCCCATGCCGCTTGAGTTCGAAAAGCCCATCGAGGAGCTCGAGGCCAAAATCGCCGAGCTCGAGGGGTTTGCTACCAGCAGCGGGGTGGATCTGTCCGGCGAGCTTCAAGTCCTGCGGGAGCGCCTGGCCCAGCTCAAATCGGAGACCTTCGGCAACCTGTCCCGCTGGGAGCGGGTGCAGCTGGCCCGCGCCCCTGGACGCCCCACCACCCTCGACGTGATCGGGGGCATCATGAGCGAGTTTGTCGAACTGTACGGCGACCGAACCTACGGCGAAGACCCTGCGGTGGTGGGGGGCCTGGCCCGCTTTGAGGGCACCTCGGTGGTGGTGGTGGGCCACCAGAAAGGCCGCGACACCAAGGAAAACATCCGGCGCAACTTTGCCATGCCCCACCCCGAAGGCTACCGCAAGGCTATGCGCATGATGGATCTGGCCGACCGCTTCGGACGACCCTTCATTGCATTCATTGACACCCCCGGTGCCTACCCCGGCGTCTCCGCTGAGGAGCGCGGCCAGGCCTGGGTGATCGCCCAGAGCATCCAGCGCATGGCCCGCCTAAGGGTGCCGGCCATCGCCATCATCCTGGGCGAGGGCGGCTCGGGAGGGGCCCTGGCGATTGGCGTAGGCAACCGCGTGCTGATTCTGGAAAACGCCTGGTACTCGGTGATCTCGCCCGAGTCCTGCGCGGCCATCCTCTGGCGCGACGCCAAAGAAGCCGCCAAAGCCGCCGAGGCCCTCAAACTCTCGGCCCCCGACCTCCTGAGCCTGGGTATCGTGGATCGGATCATCCCCGAACCCAGCGGCGGGGCCCACCGCGACCCCGCCACCACCCTGAGCAATATCAAACAGGCCTTGCAGGCTACGCTTGCTGAACTCGCTGGCCTGGGCCCAGAACAGCTATTCGAAGACCGCTATCGGCGGTTTAGGGGGCTGGGGCGCTACCAGGTCTAGTCACGGAGCAAAACGTACCCAAAAGCAGGGGGCGATCCATGCACCGCCCCCTGTATTTTCACGCCCCCAATCAACCCGGTGGCAAAGCTTCCCCGGCTCAGCTCACACCAGCCGGCTGCGCAACCACGAGGAAGCAAAGTCGATGATGTTCACCACCACCACAATCGCTATGACCCCCACAATCATCTGGTCGTACTGCCCCGAGGCCATCTTCTCGTTGATGAAGTAGCCGATACCGCCCGCCCCCACCAGGCCCAGCACCAGCGAGGAGCGGAAATTAATCTCGAAGTTGTAGATGGTATAGGAGACAAAAAGGGGCAGCACCTGGGGCAAAATGGCCCAGCGCACCACGTTCACCCCCGCTGCACCGGTGGATTCCAGGGCCTCAACCGGGCCCTTATCGGCGTTTTCGATGGCCTCGGAGTAGAGCTTGCCCAGCTCGGTCAGGGAGTGGATGGCAATGGCCATCACCCCAGCGAAAGGGCCCAGACCCACCGCTGCCACCAGAATCAGCGCGATTATCAAGGTAGGCACCCCACGCAGTACGTTCAAAAACAGGCGGGTTACGTAGAACACCGAGCGCATCAGGGGTGTACCCGAGGTCACGTTGCGGGCCGCTAGAAACGAGATGGGCATGGCAAAAACCGCAGCCAGAAAGGTGCCTACCAGGGCCATCTGTACCGTGACGGCAATCTGGCTCAGCACCTCTTGCAACGGGTAGCGCTCCGTCGAGGCATCGGCCAGCAGGGGCGGCCAGGCTTTATCGGCGAACTGTTGCAAAAAGGGCCAGCCCACCACCAGCTTGTTGAGGTCGAACTCGGTGGCATCGAATGCCGGAATCAGGCAGCCCGCCACCAAAGCAATCAAGATACCGGCGCGCCAATCGTCGGGCTCGTGCAGCGCGGGGTTTCGTAGCAGCACCAGCCCGGCCCCCAGCATGATTCCGGCCAGAAAGAACAGGCCAAAAGCACCGTACTGGGTTGTGGCCGGCTGCACCAGGCGGTACCCCTCGCTCGAGGCCTGCTGGGGGATGGCTCCTTGCAGGTCGGCCAGGCTTTGTATGGGCTTGAGTTCCTCCTGACCCAGCTCCTTGCGTATGGCGTTGAGTTCAGGCAGGGCCTGGTTGTAGGCCTCGACCATGGCCGTCTGGCTCTCCGGCGCTGTGGGGGAGAACAGCTTGTAATAGCCCAGGATTTTGGGCAGGTAGGCCCCACCGCCCTGGGGAGCGTGAAACCAGTAAAACGCCAGCGCCCCCGCCAGAACAGCGGCCAGCAGAATGGGCACGCGCTGTTTGGGGCGGCTAAACGAAAGCAGGGCCACCGAGGCGGCCACCCCAAGGGCCACCAGCAGCTCCATGAGACCGTTGATGGGCTGCATACGCACCAACTGGGCTGGCTGCACATACCAGCTTCCCGCAACCAGCACCGCCCCCGCCCCCCCCAGCACACCGCCCCATCCGGCAGCCGTGCCTCGACGGGCAAGCGTCAGGGCCATGAGCACACCCAGGGGAATCAACAACAGCAGAGGGTAGACGGGTGTAAGCCCCAGCAGGGTGGGATCTATGGTATCGCGGCTCAAAAAGCCCCGGGCCCGGCTGAAGGGAAAGGCCACAAAAACCACTAACAAAGCCAGCCCAGCGCCCACCACCCAGCGCCGCATGGAACCCCGGGCCACCCCCATCAGCAGTGCCAGGAACACCCCGCTCAAGGTGTACAACAGCAGCTCGGTCATGCCAGCATCTCCTTGCGCTCGTACAGGTCGTCGACGATCGACTCGGTAAGCTGTGCTGGTGATCCATCAAACACCAGCCGCCCGCGCTTGAAAGCGACGATGCGCTTGGCGTACTTCAGAGCCAGGTCGAGGGCGTGGATGTTGATGACCACCGTCACCCCGTCCTGCTCGTTGAAGCGCTTAAGGGTGCGCATGACCTCCTCCGAGAGCACCGGGTCGAGGTTGGCCGCGGGCTCGTCGGCCAGCATCAGGGTGGGTTGCTGGGCCATGGCCCGGGCGATGGCCACCCGCTGCTGCTGCCCGCCCGAGAGGGAGTCCACTCGAGCGTTCTCTTTTGCGGCCAGGTCGACGCGCTCGAGCTGCTGGCGGGCAATCTGGTAGTCGGCCTCGCTGTACAACCCCAGCAAGCCGCGCCAGGTGGGCAGGTAGCCCAGCCGGCCATGCAGCACGTTATCCAGGGCGCTCAGGCGGTTGACCAGGTTGAACTGCTGGAAGATAAAGCCCACCGTGCGGCGGTACTTCTGCAACTCGCGCTTGGACAGCTTGGTGATATCGGTACCGTTGACAATCACCGAGCCCGAGGTGGGAATCAACAGCCCATTCAGGGTGCGCAAAAAGGTGCTCTTACCGGCCCCCGAGCGCCCAATCACCGCCACGAAATCCCCTTGGGCGATCTCGAGGTTCACATCCGTCAGAACCTGCAAAGGCCCCTTGGCGGTCTGGAAGGTCTGGTTAAGGTTTCGGACTTCAATCATGCGTTCTCCAGATCGGCTGTGTGGGCTGCACCTTTTCCCACAGAGCCATACCATCAAATCATAAGCCCCCAGCCAAAACCGGGGGCATGAGCGGTCAAAAGCGTATAAGCTTACTGCCCGGCCACTTTGCGGGCCTGGCGCACCACATCGTAGTCGGAGTCCTGCGCCGGGATCATGTAGTCGATGCGGTAGAGGTTAAACAGGAGCTTGCTCTCCGGGGTTTTGATGCCCTGCAGGGCCGCCGCGATGCCGCGCGAGAGGGTGGGGTATTTGGCGTAAAACTGCTTGGAGACCGAGAAGGTGTCGCCGGGGATGGGCTTGGAGTAGAAAATAGCGGTGAGCTGGGCGGCTTCCTCGGGTTTGAGGAACTGCGTCCAGGCCCCGCTCTTGTTGCGGTTGTCGTTGGCGAAGGTGGCCGCTGCGTCCACCGACTTGTTCAGCACCGCCAGCACCGCCGCGTCGTGCCGACCGGCAAAGGTCTGCTTGGAAAAAAGCTTGTCGGGGTCAATTTTTTCTGCCACCAGTGCAGCCCGCGGGAAGACGTAGCCAGCAGCAGAGTTTTTGTCCACCCAGGCGATGGTTTTGCCCTCGAGGTCGCGCACGTTCTTGATGCCCGAGTCCTTGCGCACGATGATGGCGCTCCAGTAGTAGGGGCTGTTGCCGCGCACGCTCTTGAGGAGCACCTGGGCGCCCACATCCTGGTTGGCAATCACGTAGCCGTCGGGCGGGAAGAAGGCAAAGTCGAGGTTGCCGCCGCGCATGGCCTCAATCAGGCCGCGGTACTCGGTGGGGATGAAGATTTCCACCTCGATGGCCCCCTGGAAGCGGCGCTCGAGGTAGTCGGCGATGGCCTGGGCCGCCGGGCGGAGCTGGTCGGAGTTCTGGGTGGGGTTAAACCCAATGCGCACCTTGACCGGGTTCTGGGCCAAACCGACCGACAGACCAAACATCAACAAAGCCAGCAGAAGAAACAGGCTGCGTTTCATAACGCCGCTTAGCCTACACCAGCTTGGGTCAGAATTGAATCGGGTCAAAATTTTTAGCGACCCGGGGGGTGCTCAGAGTCCAGTGGCCGTGCCCAGGCCCTATAGCAAGTAGAATGCCCCCTGTATGCAAGCCCTCATCTTCGATTTCGACGGCACCATCCTGGACACCGAAAAGAGCGAGTTTCAGGCCTGGCAGGAGGTGTACCAGGCCCATGGGGCCGAGCTGACCCTGGAATACTGGCTGCCTTTCATCGGCAACAACTCCATCCCCTTCGACCCGGCCGGCAACCTGGAGCAGCTCGTGGGTATGCCGCTGGACAAAGAAAGTATCGAGCGCTGGGTGGACGAGCGCAAGCAAAGCCTCAACCAGTCGCTCCAGCCCTTGCCGGGGGTGCTGGACTACCTCGAGGCCGCCCAGGCCATGGGCCTGGGGTTGGCCGTGGCCAGTAGCTCGCGGCGGGCCTGGGTGGAGGGCCACCTGGAGCGGCTGGGCTTGCTGGGGTATTTCCAGGTCATCCGCACCAAGGAAGATGTGACCCTGACCAAGCCCGACCCCGCGCTATTTTTGCGGGCTGCCGAGGGGCTGGGGGTTTTGCCCCAGGAAACCATCGTGCTCGAGGACTCCCTGAACGGGGTGCGGGCCGCCAAGGCAGCGGGGGCTTTTACGGTGGCCATTCCCAACACCCTCACCCGGCACCTCGACCTGAGCCAGGCCGACCTGGTGCTCACCCGCCTGGACGACCTGGCGCTATGGGATCTGCTGCGCATTGCCCAACAGAAGGGCGATGTGGGGCTACTCCCCGTTGTTTAGAAAGCGCAGGATGCCTCGAGCTAGCGCCTCGGCCAGGGTCTGGCGGTACTGGCTGGTCTGGAGGCGGCGGCCCTCGACGGGGTGGTTGGCGAAGCCCACCTCCACCAGAATGGCCGGGATGCGGGCGTTGCGAAGTACGTAGAACGGGGCCTGGCGCACCCCGCGGTCGGCTGCGCCCGTAGCCTGCACCAAAGCACTCTGCACATACTGGGCCAGCTGACGCGAGAACTTGAGGTTGGACTGGGCGATCAGGTCGCGCACCAGGCGCTCGCCCACGCTCTGGGCCTCACGGGTCAGGCGCTGACCCAGCTCACCCCCACCGTTCTCGCGGATCACCTGGGCCAGCAGGCTCTGATCCAGGGTGCTGCCGAAGTAGTAGGTCTCGATGCCCTGGGCCGCATTGGGCGCGCTGTTGACATGGATGGAGATAAACAGGTTGCGCTTGGAGTTGGCCATCTCGGCCCGCAGGCCCAGGTCGGTGGCCTTGTCGGGGGAAAGGTGGGTGTCGCTGCTGCGGGTCAGAACGACCTCGATGCCCTCTTTTTGCAGCAGCTGGCGCAGGCGCAGGGCCAGATCGAGCGTCACCTCTTTTTCCACCACAAACCCCACCGCGCCGGGGTCGAGGCCGCCGTGGCCGGGGTCTATCACCACCACCCTGGGCTGGGGGCGGGGCCTGGGGGGAGGGGGTGGGGCCTGGGCCGGGGGGCTGGGTTTTGGGGCTGCTGCGAGCACATCCACCACCAGGCGCCGCCGGTTCCCATCGGCCAGAACCGCCGTCTTGACCTCAACGTTTGGCCTCAGGCGCACAAACACCGTGGCAGTGTTGCCAGCCACCACCACCTGGTACGAGGCCACCTGGGGTGAGCTCACATCCACATCGGCGGCCTCCACGCCGATGCCGCTGAAGCGCAGGGTGAGGGTGTCAGGGGATTGGGCCAGCTGGTACTGGGTTCGGGCCTCGAGGTCGAAGACCAGCCGGGTGTAGCCTTCGTGCAGGCCCAGGCGCGGAAACGCCAGCACCGGGGCCAGCCATACGATGACGAAGGCTAAAAGCCGCATCTTTTTGGAGTATAGCCGAAGCCGCTGGATTTTTATTAGACCGCTGAACCAGGCCATGTTGATGGTTTGCTCATTCGGTTCATGCCCCAGGCCCTACCATTGAAAGCATGAAGCGTTGGTGGATTCTGCTCACCTTTCTTTCTTTGATTGCACTGGCCTCGAGGTTTGCCGGTTTCGAGGTACGGCCCAGGGGCAACTCGGAGCTGGATGTGGGCACCGGCATCTACACCCTGCCCACCGGCGGCACCATCTCCGACAATAAAAGCGGCCTGGTGCTGGAAGCCCGCTACATCCAGTACAAAGACGGCGAGTTTATCCGGGCCCAGGGGGCCACCCTCAGGGCCAAGGAGGGCGATTTCAGCGCGAGCAGCCTCGAGTACCTGCAAAAACCCGACACCCTGCGGATGAACGGGGTGCGCTTCAGCTCCAAGGAGTTCAAGGCCCTCACCGCCCAGCAGGGGCTCTTGCTGGGCGACAACGTGCTGGTGCTGAAGGGCGAGGTGCGCTCGAGCGAGCCGGTGCTCGAGGCCAGCACGCTCATTGTGGACACCACCAAAGACCTGGCTTTGGTGCTGGGGGCCTTCACCTTCCGCGACGGGGCCACCACCCTCAGGGGCAACCGGCCCGACAGCACCTTGCTGCTGACCGTTGGTGGCGGCAAAGTGCGGGCCAACACCCGCGTTCCGGCCGATGTTTATAACCGCCTGCGTCCCTACGCCGATAAACTGTAGGGCGTGTGCGTGGAGTATACGAAAAACAAACTGCAAGATTCGCGAATACTGAGCCTCACATTGGCTTTTTGTATAGGCTTGAAAGCATCGAGCCCATCCACCCCCCAGGGCCGAAAGGCCGGGCTGCTCCCCCTGCTTTGCGCCCTGGCCCTGGGCTGGAGCGGCCTGGCCTGGGCCAGCCCTGCCAGCCCCACCCCCTGCGCCGAGCAGCCCTACACCCTCGAGACCCCCGAAGGGCTGGCCGGTGGGGGGAACCTCGAGTTTGACGGGGATCTCGCCATCTTCAGCGATGGCGCCTGTCTGCAAACCCAGGGACTATCCCTGCGGGCACCTGAACTGCGCTACGACCAGGCCAGCGGTGAATTGACGGCCCCGCAGATTGAGGTGGAAACCCCCCGCTACCGCTTCTGGGCCGAAGCGGGCCAGGTCAAGGGCCGGGTGCTGCAGGCCCGTGGCATCCGGATCACCACCTGCCGGTGCGGTGACGACCTGCGGCTCATCTCGGAACATCTCAGCTTTGACACCCAGAGCGGCGAGGTGATTTTGCAAGAAAGCCGGCTCGAGGCCTACCAGCTGGGCCTGGCCCAGTTCGAGGCCCTGCGCCTCAACGCCAACCGCCCCTTGGGCGAGAGCCTGGGCCTGGATACCCTGGCCTTCCCCCTGCGCTTCGACTTTGACCAGGGACTGAACCTGGGGCTCGTGGATTTCCCCTTGCTCGATGCCGAGGGCCGCTTCAGCACCCGCCTGACTCTGCTGGGCCTCCAGTTGTGGGGGCCTGAGCCCACCCTGCGCCTGGGGGTCTCGGGGCAGGCCCCGGGGCGGCGGGCCCGCATCGAGTTCGACCTCAAGCAAAGCGGCCCGGCCAGCCGTGGGGAGGTGGTGGCCGATCCTGTGTTTTTCCTCCACGACAGCACTCTAGGCCGCCACGCCTTCGGGCTGCGCCACTCCTTCACCCTGGGGGGGCTGAGCCTGCGCCCGTACGCCTGGGTTGCTCAGGATCTCTCCAACGGTGTCTCGGCCGGCCTGGCCGCCGGGGCCGAGCTGCGCTACAACCTGGAGGTGCAGGAAGGCCCCTTTCGCTTCCGCCTCGAGCCCTTTGGGGTGCTGGGTTTCTACAACCAGCCCCAGCAGTACCTGGCCTACGGGGGGTACGCCGAGGGCCGCTACGAGGGCGCGTTTGCCCTGCGCCTGGGCTATACCTGGGCCATCGAGTCTACCCCTGGGCACTTCTGGCTCGAGCGCCGGGAGGCCACCCAGGCGCTCTCGGGCAGCTTTTCCTACCAAAACATCCAGCTCGAGGCCACCCACAATTTTCTTCTGGATCAAACCCAGGCCAGCCTGCGCCTCGGCTACCCCCAGAGCTACGGCGAAATTTGGGCCCAGCTCAACACCTGCTGGAACTGCGTGGGCAAAACCCTGAGCAACGGGCGCGACGACTGGGAACGCCGCGAGCTGGTGCTGGGCTTTACCCCGGTGCCCCTGAGCTGTACCTACGACCTCAGCCTGACGCCTTTCCTCGGGTATGATTTCCTGCGGCAGGGCGTGAGCCGCTGGGGTTTGGAGCTGCGCTACGCCGACTGTTGTTTTATCTGGCGGTTGGGGTATCAGGAGGTTCGCATCGCCCAGCACCCCGATGAGATCCCCAACGGCAAACTAACCTTCGGACTGGAAATTCGATGACCCGCCTAGATCGCTACATCTTACGTGAGGCCTGGCCGGTTTTTCTGTTTGGCCTGGCGCTTTATGTGGGCTTTGGTCTTCTGAGCAACCTCCTGCCCAGGGCCCAGTGGATGACCACCGCCGAGCTCAGCAGCGTGCTCAAATGGCTGGCCTTGCAGGTGCCCTACGCCACCGTGCAGGCCATGCCCATCGCCGGACTTCTGGCGGTGATGCTGGCCTTTGGGCGGCTGGCACGGGAAAACGAGCTCTTGGTGATGCAGGCCGGGGGCATCTCGCTGCTCCGCACGGCCCGGCCCTTTTTGCTGGGGGGCTTGCTCCTGAGCGGCTTCTCGCTGGCCCTCTCGGAATGGGTGGTGCCCTGGGCTAACCGGGCCACGGCCCTGGTGTACTGGAATGAGCTCATCCCCGAGCGCACCGCGCAGTTCAACCTGGTGGGGCGCGAACTTACGGTGGGTGAGTACATCCTGCGCTACGATGGCTTCGACCCGGCCAAAGACGAATTCCAGCGGGTGCGCCTCGAGCGCTGGCAGGATCAGACTATGACCGTGATCCTGGCCCAGACCGCCCGCCTGCAGGGCCAGCGCATCGTGCTAAGGGATTACCGGGTCTTCACCCTGGATTTCGCCCAGCTTCCCCTGCCCGAGTTCACCTCGTTGGAGCAGGCCGAGGCTGGCTTGCAACAGGTTTTCCGTGCCCAGAACATCGGCCAGCCAGGCGCCGAACTCACCGTGCGGCTTTCCCGCAGCCGCGAAGATCTGGAAGCCCAGTACGCCGGGGGCGGGTTCGAGGTGCCGGTGCCCCTCTCAGAGTGGTGGCGCAAGCTGCAAGACCCCCACACCCCACCCCGCGAGCAGCGCGAGGCCCGGGCCCAGTGGCACGCTGCCATCGCCCTGGCCCTGGCCAACCTGATGGTGCTGGTGCTGGCCCTGCCGGTAGCGGTGCGCCGGGCCACCAGCCCCGGTACAGCGCTGGGCCTGGCCCTGGTGCTCACCATCGCCTACTACGTGGCCTTCAGCGCCGGTAAGGTGATGGCCCTATCGGGCCCCCTACCGCCGGAGCTGGCCGCCTGGGGGGCCAACCTGCTGGGGGTGATCGTGGGCTACGGCTTGGGTAAAGGCATCTACCGTTAGTTCCACCCCTTGAAACAGGCGATGTGCCACTACCAGATTCGGTTGGTTCGCCGCCGGAATGCAGCAAACCAACCCGACCGAAGTTATCCGCTGGAGGTCGAGCTCTTTGCCTTGGATGACTATATTAGGACTTACGCAGTTGGGTGAAGGATGTGTATGGGATTGGCCAGGTAACTTCGTATCGCCTCGCGGATAAT
>AXWR01000022.1 GCA_000482765.1 Meiothermus taiwanensis DSM 14542 | reverse complement strand
GGGCACTCTCGGCTCGCAGTTCCAGTTGTTGGTCTTGATCCAACCAGGCTCGACTGACCTTGACCCCCCAGCCCGGTACGCGCTTCAACACCTCCTGCAATCCCCCGGCCCGATACCAAGCCAGCCACCGGTTGAGGGTTTTACGTCCAATCCCCACTTCTTTGGCCGCATCCTGTGCAGCTTTGCCTCGACGTACCAGCCACATCGCCTGCAGCCGTTTACGTCGTTCCAGGTGCTTCTCCCGTCTATACTGTGCCTCCAGCTCCTCTGCGCTTTCAGTCCAATCGATTGGGGCAATCCTACGACCCATTCCCCAATCCTACTATAGGTGTCACCTCGAGGGAGATTTGGTATAAATCCTCCGAATTTCCTCAGCCTGCTCTAAAAAGCGGGGGTTGGTATGGGTGCGTCCGTCGGCCTCCACCAATAAGCAGCCCACCCCAAATACCTCGGCCAGGGCCAGGCTGAGCATGGGCTCGAGCACACAAAAAGCCGTGGCCAGCACATCGGCGGTGGCCGCATCCGGGGCTACTACGGTGGCCTGCGCCATCTGGGTGACAGGCCGGGCCGTGCGGGGGTCGAACAGGTGCGCTCCCCGCTGCGAGCGCCCACTGGTGGCCACGCCCTGATTGCAGACCAAAAGCCGGGCCAGCGGCGGGGCGTTGTCGGCCCCAGCCAGGGGGTCGGCCACCCCAACCCGCACCGGCCGGGGCCCGATGTGCCGGATCTCCCCGCCCAGGTTGAGCAGCACCTCCTCGGCCCCCTGGCTCATCGCAGCCTGGGCCGCGCGGTCGGCGATATGCCCTTTGGCCAGGGCGTTTAAGGTGAGGGGCAGCGCGGTGAGTTTGTGGGCCGTGCGGCCCTCCAGCCGCCACAAGGGGCCCTGGAGGGCCTGTCGCAGGGCCTCGAGCTCGCCCTCGGTGGGTTTGGGGTTTTGCCTGTATAAGGCCTGGATGGCCGCAGCCGCCGGATTGAAGGCCCCGTGGGTGTGGGCCATCCAGCCTTCGGCGGCACGCAGCAAGGCCTGGAGTTCCGGTGAAAGCTGGGCTACGCCCTGGGCCTGCCAGCGGGCCAGTTCAGAGTCGGGCAGAAAGCTACTGAAGATGCGCTCGAGGCGCTCAATTTCGGCCAAGCTGGCGGCCTCGGCGGCGCGGGCTTGCCGCGGGCCCTGGGCTCGCACCTGAAGGGTCAGGGTTGTGCCCAGCACCCCCTCGTAGTGGGCTTGGTGCAGGTACGGGCGTGGTTTGAACAGGGCCAGCGGCATCAGAGGTTCTCCTCTCCACGGAGAAGTATCCCCGTGCGGCATAAGGTTTGCGTAAACAAAGGGTGAAGTTTTTGTAAAGGCTAGAGGTTTAGCCCAATATCGAAGGTAGCCGCATAGCCCTGCCCGCTCTGGGTCAGGTTGAGCAGAAGCTGGCTCCCCCCGTTGCGGTAGATGCTGTCGTTGGCGTTGCGGGTGCGGGTGCCCGTTTTCACGTAGGGGGGATTGGCAAAAATGCGGTCGCTCAGGGCATCGTCGAAGAAGAGCTGCGAGGTGAAGTCGCGGTTCTGGTAACGAATTTTGAAGTGGATGTGCACGGTGCGGCCCGGATACCAGCCGGGGTAGATGGTGGTGAACTGGGCCACCCCCTGGGCATCGGTGATCTGGTGGCCGCGCAGCCACTTCTGCCCGCGGGTGTCGGCGAAGCGATCCAGCACCCCGGAGTAGAGGCCCTGGGCGTCGCACTGCCAGATGTCCACCATGGCCCCTGGCAGGGGTGTGCACCCGCTGGATGAGACCCTCGAGACCACAAAGCGCAGGCTCAGGGGCACCCCTGGCTTCACCACCCCGGTGGTGGGGTCGGAGCGGATATCGGAGCGGTTGAGCTGGGTATCCACAAAATAGGGCCCCTCGGTCAGGGCCGGGCGCACAATGCAGGAAGGCAGGGCGTTGTTCTGGGCTGCGGCCCTCTGTCCGTTCATTAGCCCACCCACCCCGGCCAGCCCGCCCAGGCCCAGCGCCATCAACACTTTACGACGGTTCAATATCGTTCCAATCGGTTTATCGTCGTTATCCATTTTGGCCCTCCTTTTTTCCAACATTTTCCACGCAAATGGTGGCAAACGGGTTAGGAAAATAGGGGTCGAACCCCGCCGTTATGCCTACCCGCCCAGGTTCTTCTTGAGGGTCTCGAACTCAGCCTGGCCGATCTCACCTTTGGCATAGCGCTCGCGGGCGATCTCCAGGGCCCGGTCGGGGGCTGCTTTGCTGCCAGTGGCGGGGCTGCGCAGCAGCCGCACGATCAGCACCGCCACCAGCGCAATCAGTCCGAGCAGCAGCAGGGCCCACAGCACATCGTCCATCCAGCCAAAGCCGTAGTAGCCAAAACCATCCCAACGTCCACGGTGATCCATCATCCACATACTGCGCCTCCTACAGCAAAAACCCGGTTCCGGGTAAGCCTTTGCTTTTGTAGTAGGGGCGTGTGGCCGAAGCTTCAACCACACGCCCAACTGCTACTACCGGACAGGGCCTAGCGCCACCGCCCCCGGGGGCCGTCCCAGTCGCCCCGGCCCCCCAGGCGCAGCTGCACCGGCTGGGCCACAAAAGCCTTGGCCACCGCCTGGCTGCTGGCTTTGAGGGTATTGGCCTGCTCGGCCGTGAGCCGCCCGGCCTGCACGGCCTGGTCGATGGCCTGGTTGCGGGCGGTGACCAGGGCCGCCTCGAGGGCCGCCGGGGTCTTGCCGAGGTCGGTGGCCACCTGGGCCAGGGTCTTGCTGCCACCGCTCAGCACCGCCAGCTCGGCGGGGGTGACCCCCAGGAACTGAGCCGCAGCGTAGTAGAGGTTGCCAATCAGGCCCTTGGGCGCCGCCATGCGCTGCATGGCCCTGGGCTGCGTTGGGGCGGGCTGGGGCGCCGGGGTTTGCTGGGCAAAGGCGCCCGCTACCGCCAGGCTCGAGACCACCAACAGGGTTTTTAGCGTCTTGTTCATGCTTTCCTCCTTGTGGAAAGCCCTCTGGCTTTCCCGAGAAGAAGTCTGCGGCAGGGCGGTTACGGAGCAGTTACGACTCGCTGAGAGGGTTTCTCATGGAGGCACCCGTAACCCGCCCGTAACCCCTAGAATGCAGACTGGAACCATGCGGCTTCTGCTGGTCGAAGACGAGCCCAACATCGCCCGCCCGCTCACGCGGGCCCTGGAGGCCCAGGGCCACCAGGTGCGCCATGCGCCCGACCTGACCACGGCCCGGGCGCGGCTGGCCGAGGCCGAACCCGACCTGATGATCCTGGACGTGCGCCTGCCGGAATCGGAGGACGGGGGGTTTATCCTGGCCCGTGAGGCCCGCGCCGCCGGCTACAAAGGCCCCATCCTCTTCATGACCGCCCGCGACGCCCTGGCCGACCGGGTGATGGGCCTGGACGAAGGCGGCGACGACTACGTGGTCAAGCCCTTCGACCTGCCCGAGCTTTTAGCCCGGGTGCGGGCCCTCTTGCGCCGGGTGAGCGAGGTTAAGCAGAGCCGGGTGAGCCTAGGCCCCCTCGAGCTCGACCTGGCAAGCCGCAGCGTGCGCTGGGAGGGGCGGAGCGTGGAGCTCTCCCCCCGCGAGTACGCCCTGCTGGAGCGGCTGGCCCTGTTTCCGGGCCGGGTCTACAGCCCCGAGGAGCTCTTGGATCTGATCTGGGGGGAGGAAGCCTCCGATACCGGGGTGGTCAAGGTGTGCGTGCACCACCTGCGCAGCAAGCTGGACAGCCGCGTGGTGCGCACAGTACCGGGGGGCTACCGGCTGGGGGTGGAGCCATGAGCCTGCGGCTGCGCCTGGCTTTGTTTATCGCCCTGGCCATTGCCCTGGCCCTGCTGGTGCAGGGGTTTTTGGGGTACGCCAGCTTCGAGCGCTTGCAGATGGGCAACCTCGAGCGCGACCTGAACGCCTACCTAGCCCGCATTGCCGACCAGCTCGAGGGCCGCCGGCGGCCCCCACGGCTGTTCTGGCGCGAACGGGGTGGTGAGCCCGACACCGAGCTGGTGGAGCGCCTGCGCAGCAACACGCCCCTGCTTTCCCTCCCCAACCCCACCCCGGCCGGCATCGTGGCCCACGCCCGGCTGGTGCAGGGGCAGGTGGTACTGCGGGAGTGGGGCCAGTTTCCCAGCGAGATCCCCATGCACCACCACCCCGAGGCCCGGCTCGAGCAGAACTGGCTGTACAAAAGTGTGCGCCTGGGCCCCGGGCTTTACCTGCAGGGGGCGCTCGAGGCCAGCCAGGTGCGGGCCAGCCTGGCCGGTTACCGGCAGACCGTGCTGTTCACCGCCCTGCTGGTGGCCCTCCTGGGGGCCGGGGTGGCCTGGCTGGTCAGCGGGCCGGCCCTGCGGCCCCTGCGCCACCTTCAGCAGGCCGCCCGCCGGGTGGCCGACTCGGGCGACCTCAGCCTGCGGGTGCCCGCCGAGGGCAGCGGGGAGCTTCTGCACCTGAGCCAGACCTTTAACCAGATGCTCGAGCGGCTCTCGGCCTTTCGCCAGCGCGAGACCGAGTTCACCCGCAACGCCGCCCACGAGCTGCGCACCCCCCTCACCTCTTTGCGCTTGCAGCTCGACGCCTTGCAGCAGGGGCTGGCCTCGCCTGAGGAAACCCTATCGGTGGTACGCGAGGAGGTGGAGCGCATGACCCACCTGAGCGAGTCGCTCCTGACCCTGGCGCGGGAGGGCCGGGGGCAGCGGGTGGGGCTGGATCTGGCCCAGCTGGCCCGGGAGGTCGCACAAAAAGCCGGTGTGCCCTACCAGGGGCCCCCTCACCTGGAAACCTCCGGCGACCCCATTCTGCTGCGCCAGGCCCTGGAAAACCTGCTCTCCAACGCCCAGAAGTACGCCCCGGGGGCCCCGGTGCGGCTCGAGCTCAGCCAGGAGGGAGACTTCGCCGTCCTGAGCGTGCTGGACGAGGGGCCCGGCATGCCCCCCGAAGTGCTTAAGCGGGCGGCTGAGCCCTTCTACCGCGCCCCCGGCACCCGTGTGCCGGGCAACGGGCTGGGCCTGAGCGTGGCGGCCCAGGTGGCCCAGGTGCACGGGGGCCGGCTGGAGCTCAAGAACCTCGAGCCCCACGGCCTGAAAGCCGAGCTGTGGATCCGGGTTCAGCCGGCCTGATCGAGCGGCAGGCTCACCTCGAAGACCGCCCCGCCCTCGGGACGGTTGCGGGCAGTCACGGTTCCCTTGTGCAGCTCCACCAGGGCCTTGACGATGGAAAGCCCCAGCCCGCTGCCGCCGGTGGCCCGCGAGCGCGAGGCCTCGGCCCGGTAGAAGCGGTCGAAGACCCTGCCCAAAGCCGCTTCGGGGATGCCGGGGCCGCTGTCCAGCACCCGCAAGCGGGCCTGCGCGGCCTCGACGGCCACCTCGAGCCCAATCCACCCCCCGGTAGGCGTGTGGCTCAAGGCGTTGGAGAGCAGGTTGCCAATCACCTGGGCCAGGCGGTCGGGATCGGCCCGTACCAGGACAGGCCCCTTGGGCAGCCGCCGCTCGAGCGTAATCTGCTTGGCCTCCAGAGCCGCCTGAAAGGTGGCGGCCATCCGGTCGGCCAGCTCGGCCAGGTTGAGGGGCTGCAAGGTCAGGTTGAGCCGCCCGGCATCGGCCAGCGAGAGGGTGCGTAGGTCTTCGACCAGGCGCGAGAGCAGCCGGGCCTGCTGGTGCAGCCGATCCACCTCGCCCATCTCCAGGGGCAGCACCCCGTCCTGAATGGCCTCGAGGCGGCCCTGCATCACCGTCAGGGGGGTGCGCAGCTCGTGGGCGATATCAGCAATCATGGCCCGCCGCTCGGCCTCGAGCCGCTCCAAAGCCTCGGCCATCTGGTCGAAGTTGCGGGCCAGCCGGGCCACCTCGTCCTCGCCCGGCTGGGGGCCCACCCGGGCCTTGAGGTCGCCCTGGGCCAGGCGGCCTGCGGCATCGGATATGGCCTCGATGGGCCGGGCAATCCGCCGGGCAAAGACCAGCGCCAGCAACACCCCCAGACCGGTTGCGGCCAGGCTCGCAATCAGCAGGTTCTGTTGCAACCGGGTCTCCAGGCTGGGCCGCCGCAGGCGGGGCGGCGGCTGCACCCGAATCTCGCTGCCTGAACCGTCGGGCAGGCTCAGCACAAAGACCGGATTGGGGTTCCCGGGGTCGGGGCTGGGCTCGAGCCGCACGCGAATCTCCTGACCGGAAAGCAGCACATCGCGCAGCTCCGCGGGGAAACCCAGCGCCGGCAGGCGGCTATCGCTGCGCCGCAAGATATCGCGCACCTCGGCGGGCAGCTCCCGGAAGGTGCGCTCGCGCTGGTAGGTGTTGAGGCCCACCGTGAGCAGGCTGGTCACCACCACCACCAGCACCATCAGCAGGCTTAGCCGAACCTCAATGCGGTTGAAGAAGCGCATATATTTTTCGGGTGGCCCCACCTACTCCGTCCAGAGCCGGTACCCCACCCCCCGCACGGTCTCCAGAAGCCCCGCGCCCCCGGCGGCCTCGAGCTTCCTGCGCAGGTTCTTGAGGTGCACGTCCACCACCCGCTCCAGCGCGTCCGAGTCGGGCAGAGCGGCCTCCAGCAGCTCGGCCCGGCTGAAGGCTTTGCCGGGGGTACGGGCCAGGGTTTCCAGCAAGCGAAACTCGGTGGGGGTGAGCTCGAGGCGCACCCCTCCCAGCCGCGCCACCACCTTCTCGCTATCAATCTCCAACGGCCCCACCCGCAGCACCTCTTTGGGGGCCTCGGCCAGCACCACCCGCCGCAACACCGCCTTGACCCGGGCCACCACCTCGCGGGGGCTGAAAGGCTTGGTCACGTAGTCGTCGGCCCCCAGCTCCAGGCCCAGCAGCTTGTCCAGATCCTCGGCGCGGGCCGTCACCAGGATGACCGGGGTGTGGCCGCTGCTGCGGATGCGACGCAGCACCTCGAGGCCGTCCATCTCCGGCAGCATGATGTCCAGAAGCACCAGGTCGGGCCGGGCCGCCCGCAGAAGGTTCAAAGCCTGCCGGCCATCGGAGGCCCGCTCGGTGCGAAACCCCTCCCGGCGCAGATAGCCCTCGAGAATCTCGGCGATCTCCGGCTCGTCTTCCACCACCAGTACCAGCGCCATCGGCTCCAGTGTATCGGTAGACCCGGCCATGTCCCCAGTCTGCCCTCAGACCATGAAGGGCCAGGGTGGGATTTATGTAGATTTGGGGAAGTCTGCCCTTTGCAAACCTGACCTGTCGGTCAATAATGGGCTTTCGTGACACTGCCCCCTGGCGAGCCCCGCCGTTCACAAACCCTGGCCATCTGGGAAGGCGTGCTGGCCATCCTATTCATCAACTGGAGCACCGGCATGGTCATGACCGGCTACGCTTTGTGGCTGGGAGCACCCCCGGTGGCCCTGGCTATTCTAGGGGCGCTGCCCATGGTCGGGCAGATGGCCGCGCCGCTGGCCCTCTTCTTCCGGGGCAGCCGAAAGGATTTGAGCGCCAACCTCTCGGTGTTCGGGCGTGGGCTTTTCGTGCTGGCTTTGTTCGTGCCGTTGATGCCCGAAGCCTGGCGCATACCAGGTCTCTTGACCATTGCCGCCCTCTCACAGTTCATCCTGGCCCCGGTTAGCGTGCTCTGGACAAGCTGGATGGCCGATCTGGTGCCAGATCAACTACGGGGACGCTACTTTGGGCTTCGTAACGGGCTGCTGGGCCTGGTGGGCACCCTGGGCAACCTGGCTGCCGGTAGCCTGATCGATGCCCTGGGTAAACCCTGGGGGTTTCTGTTGGTGCTGGGCCTGGCGGTGGGGGCAGGGGTTGGGGCCACCTTTATCTTGCGGCGGCAGTTTGAGCCGCTCATGGTCAGCACCCCACCCCGCCCAGCCGAGTACATCCAGCCCCTCTCCGACCGGCGCTTCCGGGGGTTTTTGGGGTTTGTGGTGCTGTTTTTGGGCGCGGTGAGCGTGGGGGGGCCCTTCGTGTTTCCGCTCTTCCTCGAGTACGCTCGCATGAGCTTTACCCAGGTGGGCCTCTGGACGGTGATCGCTGCAAGCTGCGGGCTGGTGCTGAGCCCCTTGTGGGGCCGGCTGGCCGACCGGATCGGGCACTGGCAGGTTTTGCTTTTGAGCAGCAGCGTGGCCGCCCTGGTGCTGCCCCCTTTGTGGCTGGCCGGCGGGCCAGGCCGCCTCGAGACCATCTGGATGGCCGCGGTCTTCGACGCGGTGGCCTGGGGCGGGATTGGCACCGCCCTGACCAACGTGGCCTTGCAAAGCGCCTCGCCAGAAAAGCGCAACCTCTACCTGGCCTGGTACTGGACGGCCTACGCGGTGGGGGGCATCCTGGGCTCGCTTTTGGGCGGGGCCCTGGGCAACCTGCACAAAAATCTCCAGCTCTTTCCCAGCGCCTATCACCTGCCCATCCTGGTCTCGATGGGGCTGCGGATGGTGGCGGTCTACTACCTGGGGTGGCGCATCCGGCGCGATAAGAAGAGAGCCTTACTGGAGTCAAAAGCACAGCCCCCGTCGCCTGCCGAAAACAAGACATCGGGAGCCTAACTTGGTTGGTTCAGCGCTGGAAGGCAGCGAGCCAACCCGACCGAGGGGATCTGCTTTCTTCGCCGAGCGTAGGGAGGGGTGTGTTCTCGGATGCAAAAAGATAACCTTCTTTTTGAATCCGGTATGGCATTTGCAGATGGAAAAAGCCAGGGCCGGGAATTACCCCGGCCCGACAAAACGCAAGGGGTCTACTCGAGCCCTGCCAGCTTTCGGTTTTTAGCAATGTAGTCGTGCCACTGCTCGGGCACGTCTTCCTCAGGGTAGATGGCCGAGACTGGGCAGGCTGGCACGCAAGCCCCGCAGTCAATGCACTCGTCGGGGTGGATGTAGAACTGATCACCACCGTCGTAGATGCACTCCACCGGGCAGACTTCGACACAGGACTTATCCTTGGTGCCGATGCAGGGTTCAACAATCACATGGGGCATGGCTTTTTCCTCCGTTGACTGGGCTTGGGTTGCTGGGCAGAGCCACCAAACTGGTCTTTATTCTAAAGAATTTTGCAAGAAGTCAAGAGGCCCCACACCATCCGTAAGTGCTATTCTAAAAGCGTTTGGCCTGCAAAAGGCCAGCAAAACCCTTATGGATACTGGCCTGAGCCTAGACCCCGTCGAGTTTTTGAAAGGTGCGCTGGAGATCCCCTCGGTCTCGGGACAGGAGCGCGCGGTGGCCCAGTACCTGGCCGAGGGCATGAGAAAGCTGGGTTTTGCCAAAGCCTGGGTGGACGAGGCCGACAACGCCCGCGGTCAGATTGGCACGGGGCCGGTGCAGGTGGTGCTCCTGGGCCACATCGACACCGTGCCCGGCGAGGTACCGGTGCGCATCGAGGGCCAGAAGCTGTTTGGCCGCGGCTCGGTGGATGCCAAGGGGCCCTTTGTGACCTTCATTCTGGCCGCTGCCAGCCTCCCGCCGGAGGTCTTGCAGAAGCTCACCCTGCACCTGGTGGGGGCCACCGAGGAAGAGGTGCCCAGTTCCAAAGGGGCCCGCTACGTGGTGGACAAGCTCAAGCCCGACTACGTGGTGATCGGGGAGCCCTCGAGCTGGCAGGGCATCACCCTGGGCTACAAGGGCCGCCTGCTGGTGCGGGTGCGGCGCGAGAAGGACAACTTCCACTCGGCCCACCACGAGCCCAACGCCGCCGAGGAGCTCATCAGCTACTTTGTGAGCATCAAGGCCTGGGCCGAGGCCATGAACAGCGGCCAGGGGCCCTTCAACCAGGTGCAGTACAACCTGCGCGACTTCCGCATCGAACACCCCGACACCCGCCAGTTCGCCGAGATGAAGTTCGACCTGCGCCTCCCACCCCGCCTTTCGGTGGAAGAGGCCATCCGCCATCTTTCGGCCTACGCCCCGCCCGTTCTGGATCTCGACTTCTCCGGGCGCGAGGTGCCCTACGTGGGCCCCAAAGACACCCCCCTGACCCGCGCCCTGCGCATCGGCATCCGCCAGGCCGGGGGCGAGCCGGTGTTCAAATACAAAACCGGCACCTCCGATATGAACATCGTGGCCCCACACTGGAAGGTGCCCATGGTGGCCTACGGGCCGGGGGACTCCACCCTCGACCACACCCCCAACGAGCACGTGGAAATCCCCGAGTTTCTGAAGGCCATCGAGGCGCTGCGCCTTGCCCTCATCCGGCTGGCTAAGTAGCCGTACCAAAGCCCACCTGTCTTAGCGCCTCATACAGCCCAATTCCCACCGCCACCGCCAGGTTGAGCGAGCGCCCGCCCCTGCCTGGCATAGGAATGGTCACACTAGGAAAACGCTCCAATACCTCGCTGGGGAGCCCACGGCTTTCCGGCCCAAACAACAGGTAATCGCCGGGCTGGTAGCGCACCTCGCTGTAAAGCTGCGGCACCTTGCTGCTAAAGGCCCAGACCCGGCCAGCCGGGGGCAGGGTTTCCAGAAAAGCCCTCCAGGAGTCGTGGAGAACGTACTCCACCTCGGGCCAGTAGTCCAGACCGGCCCGCCGCAGTTTGGCGCTGTTCCACTGGAAGCCCAGCGGGCGGATCAGGTGCAGCTCGGCCCCGGTGGCCGCGCAGGTACGGGCGATGTTGCCAGCGTTCTGAGGGATTTCAGGTTGGTAGAGTACCACCTTGAACATAGCCCGAATTTATCGGGTTGGGCGGGCCTGTGGATCCACCAGATTAAGAAAGCTTGCTTCAGTTAAAGAGAAAATAAAGCAAAAGTAACGTAGTAATGTGCATTTTTGGGACACTTCCTTCCATGTCAATGCTACCTTCGTAAAGGTGATTGGAGTACACCCCGAAGTCGGGCTCTTGTTGCTGGCTGTGGCCTCCGGTCTAGCGCTTTGGTGGCCGGCCAGGACAGAACCGGTCTGGCGCTGGGCCAGTCTGGGAACGCTGCTCTGGGGCATGCAGGCCGCAGTCTGGCTCCTCGAGCGCCAGGGGGGCCTCGAGGCCTCCCTGACACCCTCCGGCGTCCTGTTGTTTGCCGCCGCCCTGACCTGGGCCGCCACCCTGCGCCAGCTGCGCCTGTACGAGCCCCCCCGCCTAAGCCTGGCCCTGCTACCCTTTGTGCTGGCCGCCCTGGTAACCGCCCTATCTGGTCTTCCAGACCGCTCTTCTCAGATGGTGTGGCTAACCGACCTGCTACCGGTGCTGCTGGCCCTACCCCTTCTGGAAGCAGCTTTGCACGGGCAGGCCGGTGAAAGCCGCCTGGTCTGGGGCCTAGGCCTGATCTTCAAGGCCGGGGGTAGCTGGGCCCTAGCGCTGGGCTGGCCCCCCAGCGGGTTTGTGTATCTGGTCTGGGCCCTGGGCTTCGTTCTGATCGGCTGGGGGGGCTACCTCGAGGCCACCGAGACCCGCCTGGGCAAGGGTTTGCTGGGGTTTGTGCTGGGGAGTTTGCTGGGCAGCCTGGTGCTGCTGGGATGGCCTTCCCAGGTTGTGCACCCGCTCCACAGCGCGGTCTTGGTGGGATGGGGCTATGTGGCGCTGGTCGCCCTGGGCGGCGTGGGCTGGGGGGTCTATCAACGGATTATCAAAGCCGAGCGGCAGCTCGAGCTCTGGATCAACCTGCTGGAGAGCCTCTCCACCAAAACCCAGTCCACCCAGAACCTCACGCCCCAAGGGGTGCTGCACAGCGTGATGGACGGACTCAGGCCCCTGTACGGCAACCTGGCGGGGATCGAGGTGCGCTCGGACGTGACCATCCGGGCAGGGCAGAGCGGCCCTTACGTCTACACCTTCGAGCTGGCCCTGGACACCCCTACCGAGGGACGGCTCTACTTCTCCAGCGCACCCAAAGACACCCGCAGGCTGGAAGCCCTGGCCCCTTTGCTCACCGAGCGGCTGCGACTCTCCCTGACCCTCAACGAATGGCGCAGCAAGGCCTATACCGACCCCCTGACGGGGCTTTTGAACCGCCGGGGTTTTGAGCGCCAGCTGCAGCGTCTGATTCGCCTGGCGGGTGAGCGCAACAAACCCATCACCCTGGCCCTGCTGGATCTCGACCGCTTCAAGCAGGTCAACGACACCTACGGCCACCCGGTCGGCGACAAGCTGCTCAAGCAGCTGGCCGAGGTGCTGCACAAAGCCAGCCGGAGCGACGACCTGGCGGTGCGGCTGGGGGGAGAGGAGTTTGCGCTGGTGCTATTCGGGGCCGACCTCGAGGACGCCTACCGGGTGCTGGAGCGCATCCAGAGCGAGGTGCGGGCCCTGCAGGTCAGCCCCATCGCCTGGCAGCTGAGCATCTCGGTGGGCCTGGCCGGTGGCGAAATCCCCGCTTCGATGGCCACCGTGCAGCGCTGGCTCGAGCAGGCCGACCAGGCCCTCTACAAAGCAAAACAAGCGGGCCGCGACCGAATTCACCCCGTCCTGATTGCAAAAGATTAGCCCAATTGGCGGTCTATAAACTACACAGGATTGCTCATTGCGGTCACCCCTGAAGCAAACCCTGCCCTGCACCCAGGCTTTGTGGAACCAGGTGGCGTGTCTTGGGGATACGGCAGGCTTTCTCCAGCTTCCCCCAGGATGGGATGGGTCGGTCTTCTTGCCAAAGTGTTCTGGTATTACTTCCGCAACAGCCGCACCACCTCAACCACCTGGGCCGGCTGGGGCTGCCCTGGGCTGGCCTGGCAGCGGGCTAAGTAGGCCTCCAGGATCTCCTCCCCCACCGAGTCCAGCGCACGCCTCACCCCGCTCAGGAGGGTCAGGATTTCCCGACACTCGCGGTCTTCCTCTACCATCTTCTGCAAGCCCCGCACCTGCCCTTCCAGGCGGCGCAGCCGGTGGATGATCCGGGTTTTATCCTGCACGTCAAAGCGAAGGTTCGGGGGTGCTTCAGGGGCGGCGGGCATGGGAAACGCTCCTTTATCGGACGGTGGGATACCCGCGGGCCATCCAGGCCTGAATGCCCCCGGTGACCAGGTTCAGATTCCGATAGCCCCGGGAGAACAGGTACTGCACAGCAACCCTGCTGCGGTTCTGGGTATTGCACTTGACGTAGACCACCCGATCCTTGGGGACTTTGCTCCACCATTGCTCAATCTGCTGCAAGGGCCAGTTAACCGCTCCGGGAACGTGCCCCTGGGCATACTCCTGCGGGGTGCGTACGTCGATCACAAAGCTTTTGGGGTCGGATAGCGCGCGGTAGAGGTCGTCCACAGTTACGACCTTGAAGCTCTGGGCCAGCCCCGACGAGGCCACCAGAAAAACCACCAGGCCGGCTATGGCCTTCATGCCACCACCCCAGCGCTGGCCTTAATGGCCGCCTCCACGAAGACCCGGTCGGGCTGCCCGCCCAGGATGCGCTGCTGGGTCGCGCCGCTGATGATGGTGTCGGGCACCCCCGAGATGTTGTAGCGCCTCGAGAGCTGGGGGAACTCGCTGGCTTCCACCCCTTCGGCAATGATGTTGGGGTTGTGGTAGGCCAGCTTGTAGGTCGCCAGCACGGCCTGCGGGCAGTAGGGGCAGGTGGGGGTCACAAAGGCCTGCATACGCACCGGCGAGGCCACTTTTTGCAGATCGGCCTGCGACTTTTCCCCCAGCTTGCTCTCGCCGGTACCCAGCATCAGCAAGGTTTCGATCAGGGTGCTGAACTCGTAGCCAGCCGGCAGCCCCAAAAAGCGGATGTTGTTGCGCTCTGAGCCTTTTTCCCGCAGCAGAATGGTGGGTGCATAGCTCAGGCCCAAGGCCTGGGCCTCGGGGTCGGAGTGGATGGAGCGTTGTTCCAGGCTCAGGTGGGGGTTCAGGGCCACCACTTCCTTGAGCAGGCCCAGGGTTTCCTCCTGCAGCCCCACCTCCTGGCCGGGCAGCTCGAGGCCCGCGGTGGTAAAGACCACCACTTCCACAGGGGTTTTGATGGGGGCCAGCATCTCGCGCACCTGGGCTTGAATTTTCTCGTCTAGAAACATGATTTCTCCTTTGAGCGGGGTTTTATACCCCCACCGGTATACCTTCAGTATACCCCCAGGGGATATATTTCGCAAGAGCGGTTGACCCCTAGACTAAAAGCATGTGGGGTTGGTTCAAAAACCTGCTGGGGTTGGGGCCAAGGGTGCCCCGGATAAGCGCGCTGGAGGCCCAGGAGAAGCTCAAGGCCGGGGCTCTCCTGATCGACGTGCGCACCCCCCTCGAGCGCAAACTAAGCAAAATACCGGGCTCCCAGGGCCTGCCGCTGGCCGAGCTGGCCAGGCGCTGGGAAAGCCTGCCCAAAGACCGGCCCATCATCTGCTTTTGCGAGAGCGGCAGCCGCAGCCAGCAAGCCGCCGAGTTTCTGGCCGAGAAGGGCCTCGAGGTCTACAACCTGGCCGGGGGAATCTCGGCCTGGCAGGCCGCGGGGTTGCCGGTGAAAAAGGGGGATTTGCAGCGCTAGCCCACTGCGCTCAAACCCCCAGCCTATCGGCCAGGGCACGCACCGCCTGGGTGGTGGTGGGCGGCCCGTGCCCCACGTAGATCTTCTGGGCCTCGAGGCGGGCGATCCTGCGCACCGTGTGCCGGGCCTCCAGGGTGTCGTGGTTGACCATGGCCGGGGGAACCCAGGGGCCCCTCGCACCCACCCGCAGCGCGTCGGCAGCCAGCAAAACCCCCTCGCGCAGCAGGCCAATCTGACCGGGGGTATGGCCGGGCAGGTGCACCACCTGCCAGCTCAGCACTTCCGCGCCCTCTTCAACAGGCCTCAGGGCCTCTTTAGGTACCGGCCTGGGGCTGTTGGCAATCCAGTCGCCCAGCCAGGGAATGGGCGGAAAAGGTGGGCGGCGCGCTTCCCCGCTAATGAAGGGGATATCCAGCGGGTGGGCGTAGATGGGCAGCCCGTAGCGCTCCCAGAGCATCCGGGCCCCGCCCACGTGGTCGAGGTGGTGGTGGGTCAGCAGCATAGCCACCGGCCTGCGCCCCCCCAGGTGCCGCAGCAGCCTTTGGTTCTCCTGCGGCATGCCGGAGTCCACCAGTAATAAACCCTCCGGCGTGTCCAGCAAGTACAGGTTGGCGGTCAGCGAAAAAACTTGCATCAAGGCTTTATTGCTTCGCCAACGGTCTGAAGCGAAACCCCCATCTCGGCTAAAGCCGCCCGGATGGCCGCAGCGTCAATGCCGGCCTCGCGGTGCATGCGGGGGATGGAGCCGTGATCAAAGAAGACATCCGGCAGGCCCAGCACCCGGATATCGGGTTTCAGGCCCAGTTCGTTGAGGGCCTCCAGCACCGCACTGCCAAACCCCCCCATCTTCTGGTGGTCTTCGGTGGTAACCAGCTTGTAGCCCTCCAGGGCCAGCGCCTCCAGCATCCCCTTGTCCACCGGCTTGAGGAAGCGGGCGTTGATAACGCCAATCTCGGGGTGATCCTGGGCGGCCTCGAGGGCGTACTTGAGCGTCTTGCCAAAGGCCAGGATATAGGCCTTGGAGCCCTCCTTCAGCACCTCCCAGCGGCCCCACTCGATCTCGGGCCAGGCCCCCTCGGGGGCTTTCTCCACGTTGTCGCGGGGGTAGCGGATGGCAATGGGCCCGCCCAGTTCCAGGGCCTTCTTGAGCATGGCCCGAAGCTCCAGGGCATCCTTGGGGGCGGCAATCTGCACGTTGGGCACGGTGCGCAGGTAGGCGATGTCGAAAACCCCGTTGTGGGTGGCCCCGTCACCCCCCACAATCCCGGCCCGATCCACCGCAAACACCACCGGCAGGTTCTCGATGGCAATGTCGTGGATGATCTGGTCGTAGGCCCGCTGCATAAAGGTCGAGTAGATGGCCAGCACCGGCTTGAGGCCCCGCAGGGCCATGCCCGCCGCCACCGTGGCCGCCACGTCCTCGCAGATGCCGGTGTCCAGGTAGCGCTCGGGGTGGGTCTGGGAGTACTTTACCAGCCCCGAACCCTCGCGCATGGCCGGAGTGATCACAAAAAGCCGGGGCTCCCGATAGGCCAGCTCGGTCACCGCGTCGCCGAAGGCCGCCGACCAGGAGTAGCCCTTGCTCACCTTCTCGGGTTTCTGGGGGTTGAAGCCGGGCGGCCCGTGCCAGTAGATGGGGTCTTCCTCGGCCACCCCGTAGCCCTTGCCCTTCTGGGTCACGATGTGCAGCAGGGTGGGGCCGTCGAGTTCTTTGATCTGCTCGAGGATGTGAATCAGGCCCGGCAGGTCGTGCCCGTCCACCGGCCCCACGTAGCGAATGCCCCAGGCGTAGAAGGGGTTCTCCTGGTGCAGCATCAGCTTGGCGGCCTCCTTGGCCCGGTCTACTAGATTGAAAAGCCGGGGCGAGATGCCCTCCAGCACCTGCTTACCCCACTTCTGGGTGTCCTGTACCCATTTTTTGGTCTGGTACTCCCTAAAGTAGCGGTTGAGGGCCCCCACGTTCTCGGAGATGGACATCTCGTTGTCGTTCAGAATTATCAGCAGCTTGGGCTTGCGCTCGCCGATTACGTTGAGCGCGGCCAGGGCCATGCCGCCGGTCAGGGCCCCGTCGCCGATGATGCCCACTATGTGGTAGTTTTCGCCCAGGGTATCGCGGGCAATGGCCATGCCCAGGGCATTGGCCAGCGAGGTAGAGGCGTGGCCTACCGTAATGGCGTCGTGCTCGCTCTCCGAAACCTTGGTAAAGCCCGAGATGCCCCCTTCCTGGCGGATGGTGTGGAAAACCTCCTTACGCCCGGTCAGGATTTTGTGGGCGTAGGCCTGGTGGCCCACATCGAACAAGAGGCGATCCCGGGGCGAGTCAAAGACCCGGTGCAAAGCCACAATCAGCTCCACCGCCCCCAGCGAGGAGGCCAGGTGGCCGCCGTTCTGGGCACACACCCGGATAATCTCGCTGCGCAGTTCCTGGGCCAGTTGCAGCAGCTCTTCTTGCGAGAGGGTTTTGAGGTCTTGCGGCTGGTTGACCTTTTGCAATATCACAGGCGCCTCCCAAAACGACCCGGCGATGACCCGACCGCCGCGTGCATCCTGTTCTAAACTCTAGGGGTTTGTGGGTCTGTTGCAGTACCCCAGGGAACAAAGGGGCCTATTTGAAGTTGCGGTCAATCAGCGAGAGCCCGCCCTGGTCGCCAAAGTTCACCGAGCTGTAGATCTCGCCCACCCCAGGGTAAAACCAGATCTCGAAGCCCTCACGCAGGCTGGGGTTCCGGGGGTCGCGCACCTCCCAGGCGATGCGGAAAACCTCGAAGCTGCCCGCCGGTACGGTCACGTTGGACTTGCCCAGCACCGTGTAGGTATAGTCCAGCATCCGGTCGCTCACCCGGGTCACGTTGTTGCCCGTGCGCAGCTCGATGACCTCGCGGGTCTGGCCGCCCCAGCGGGCCCCCACCACCAGGCTGGCCTGGGGCGGGTATTCCTGGATGGGGGGGGTGTAGCGGGTCACCTGGAGCCGGCCGAAGTCTTCCATACCCAAAAGCCGCACCCCGCTGGCGTCCACCTGGCGGTAGTAGGAGCGCTCGAGGCCCCGCCCGCTCAGGCGGTAGCGGATGGCCGGCTGGCCTTCAAAGGTGGAGGGGCCCAGCACCGATAAACGCACCGGCGGGTCGCCGATGGAAGCCCGGGGCGGCAGGTAAATCCAGTCCAGTCCCGGCTGGGATGGGTAGAAGCCCACCGGGCCCTGAATGAGGGCGGTGTTGGTCTGGGGTTCGGTAGCACGGGGGGCGCAGGCCCCCAGAAGCAGCAGTAGCAGCAGGGCAATTCGTTGCATCGCCCCAATTTACCCCCGGGTGAGGGGGGATGGATGTAAAACCTCGCGCAATTCGATTAAGAGCTGCGGCAGCTCGGCCAGGGCCAGGGGCTCCTCCGAGCCTGAGACCAGCAACAGCTCGGCCCCCAGGCGCTCGAGGTATTCCACACCCCGCTCAAAGCCCCGCGTAAGCTCGTGGTGGCGCACCAGCAGGCGGTCGCGGGTGGGGCCTTGGGTGCTGGGCTTGGCTAAGAAGCGCTCGAGCTCGGCCAGTTGCGGCAGCAACTTACCCAGGTTCCGCCCGTACTGCTGGGCCTCTTTGAGCGCATCGCGCAGATGGGGCAGCCGCCTCCCCTGCCGCTCAATCTCGGCCAGGGCCGCCTGTAGCCGGTGAGCCTGCTCTTCTTGCGCTGGTGGCAGGTTCCGGCTGGCCCCAAACACCCAGACCAAAAGCCCCACCGCCAGCAACAAGAGCATCAGCTCCAACAGGGCAATACCGGCCATGTTGCCTTAAGAGTACAGCCCCCTTCGCAAAGTGCAAAACCGCCCAGGCGTCCGGGCTTGGGGCTCAGCCGACTTTTCCCGTCAAAGCCCTTAGGCCATCCCCAGTTCACGCTTGAGGCGGGCCAGGTCTTCTTCCACCTCTTTATTGCTGCCCAGGCGCTCGAGCTCCTTCTCCACATCGCTTTTGTCCATTTCCAAAAGGGCCGCGTGTTTGTCCTCCATGGCCTCGATGCGGCGCTCCATGTCTTCGAAGGCCTCCAGCGCGCTGTGGGCGTCCACCTTGGACTCGAACCTGCGCACCGTCTCGGCGGCCTCCACGCCCTTCTTGCGGGCAATGAGCAGGGCTTTTTTGGCCTCGGACTCCTGAATTTTGCCCTCCAGGGCCTTGAGCTGGGTGGTGAGCTGGTTGACCAGGGTCTGTTGCTGGGCCACTTGCTGGGCAAAGCCATCGGCCAGGGCCTGGGCCTGCTGCTTGCGCTTGAGGGCCTCGCGGGCCAGGTCTTCACGCCCCGCCTTGAGGGCCTCGGCGGCTTTTTGCTCCCAGGCCCGGGCCTGCTCGGCGTAGCTTTGCTGCTCGCGCTCGAGCTTCTTCAGCTCGGCCATGGCCTCGGCCACCTCCATCCGGGCCTCGCGCAGGGTGGCCCGCATGTCTTCCAAGGCCTGCTCGATGATTTTTTCCGGGTCTTCGGCCCGCTTAATCAGATCGTTGATATTGGCCCGAATCAGGCGCGAAAGCCGGTCGAGAATACCCATACTTGTCCCTCCTGCAACCCAGTGTAGCGCACCCCCACCCCCCTCACAACCTCCACCGCACGCAAAGCCGGGATCAAACGGCGAAACGCCCGCCCACTGGGTGTGCTATCCTCGAGGCATGGCCGCCGCATTGCCCGAGGAGATCAACAAAAAACTCGAGGCCTTCAAGCGCATCAAAGGGCGCAGGTGGGTCAAAGAGCTTGAAAAAATCCTTGACGAGGCCGTGAAGCTTTCCAACTGGGACGCCGAGGTGCGCAAAGCCGGAGCCAAGGCCAGCAAAATTAGCGACCAGCAAGCCGTACAAATGGCGGTGGAAGCTGTGCGAAAAGCCCGTAAAAAACAGTGAGGGTAGTCCTCGACACCAACATCTACATTTCTACTCTCATTGCCCCTGCGTCCCGCGTAGCCCGGGTGTACTGGGCCTGGCGGAGCGGCCAGTTTACCCTCCTCACCTCCAGGGCACAGCTTGCTGAGCTGCGTCGCGTAAGCCGTTACGCCAAGTTCAAAGATATTATCCGGCCTGCCCAAGCCGGGGCAATGATCAACACCCTCAAGGCCAGAGCCGAGCTGGTGCCGCACGGTAAAGCCAAACCCTTGTCACAAGACACCGACGACGACCTGATACTGCTTATTGCCACCGAAGGCAAAGCCAACTACCTGGTTAGTCTGGACGAAGAGCACGTCTTATCCCTAAAAAAAGTGGGAAAAACCCGGATAATCCGCCCCGAGCAACTGATGAAGCTATTGGAATAGCAGAAAACCCACCAGTTCCCACCCTCACGCTGGCACACGGAAGCATTCTTCCTCGCCGCGCCAAGCCACGAAGTTTGGCTTTGTTGCAATCCCCTTACGGGGCTTTTTGTTTGCGACATGTCACGCGGGCGGCAGAACACATCGCGGCGGCGGTCGGGTTGCAATCCCCTTACGGGGCTTTTTGTTTGCGACTGGCCGATATCCGCCAAGCACGGATGTAGAGGCAAGGTCAGTGTTGCAATCCCCTTACGGGGCTTTTTGTTTGCGACCCAAGCGTGAGGGGTGTTTGTTATGCGTAAACCCAAGTTGCAATCCCCTTACGGGGCTTTTTGTTTGCGACAGCATACCCCGTTAAACGCCGTGCTGTACAGGGGTGCTGGAGGGGGTATTTATGAGAAAGTGGAGTTATCCACAGCTCCCCTGTGGATAACTGGGGTAAAAAGTGCGTTTTTTGCGATGAGGGCTTACTTTTCCACGCTTTTAGATTTTTTGTGGCGTGGGTTTGCCTTTTTCATCGCAAAAGCTGGCTTTCAAAGTGCGCTATCGAACTGCTCGACGGGAGCATTATAGCATTTTGCGCAAAACAGAATGGGTTATTTGGTGAAAGTGCTTCCGTGATGTTCTGGACTGGTTTCGGGTTGAGTTTGGTGTGGGGTGGGTGCGATCGCGCAGGCATTTTTGGCAGGCGGTGTCGGGCGGGGGCGTGTGGGGGTAGTATTTGGGCATGGTTGCCGATCTTTCTCCGGCCCAGGTGCGGGCGGCCATCCAGCAGTACCTGCTGGAGGCGCTGCCCAAGCCCGAAGCGGCCACCCGCCTCGAGCTGGCCCAGTTTGCCCGGATGCTGCGCGACTACCCCGAGCGCGGCGGCAAGATGCTGCGGGGTACGCTGCTGGTGTACACCGGGCTGGCCTATGGGGCTTCGCTGGAAGAGGTTTTGCCCGTTGCGGCGGCGCTCGAGCTTTTCCAGAACTGGGCCCTGATTCACGACGACATCGAGGACGCCTCCGACGAACGGCGCGGCAAGCCGGCTTTGCACAAGCTGTACGGGGTGCCGCTGGCCCTCAACGCCGGCGATGCCCTGCATGCGCGGCAGTGGGCCCTGCTGGTGGAGGCGGGGGCTTCCCGGGGGGTGTTGCTCGAGTTTGTGCACATGGTGGAGCAAACCGCCCAGGGCCAGCACCTGGAGATGAGCTGGATGGAGGGGCAGCGCTTCGACCTGGGCGAGGCGGACTACCTGGAGATGGTGGGCCAGAAGGCCGCCTACTACACCGCGGTAGCCCCGCTGCGGCTGGGGGCGCTGGCTGCCGGGGCAGAGCCGCCCGCCGCCTTCACCGAGGCGGGGATGAAGCTGGGGATCGGGTTCCAGATTGTGGACGACGTGCTCAACCTGATGGGCGACCCCGCCAAGTACGGCAAAGAGATCGCCGGCGACCTTTGGGAGGGCAAGCGCACCCTTATTTTGCTGCGCTTTTTGCAGCAGGCCAGCCCCGAGGAGCGCCGCCGGGCCGAGGCCCTTTTGCGCATTCCTAGGGAGCAAAAGCCGGCCCCGGAGGTGCAGTGGCTGCACCAGCGGCTGTTGCAGTCGGGGGCGGTGGCCCATGCCCAGCAGGTGGCCGAGCGGCTGCTGGCCGAGGGGCTGGAAGCCCTCGAGCCGGTGCTGCGCGGGGCCCCACGGGGCGCTTATGGGGCGCTGGTGCTGGAAATCCTGCAAAGCCTGGTGCGGCGGGAGGCCTGAGAGCACCCATGGTAATCCAGTCCAGGTTTGCTAGTGCTATAAAAAGTATACTACCGGCATGGAGCCCAAGCCCTTTGAAATTGGCCTCTACACCTTTGTAGAAAACACCCCCGACCCCTACACCGGTCGGCTTCTAGACCCTGCCCAGCGCATGCAGGACTTGCTCGAGCAGGCCCAGCTGGCCGACCAGGTGGGGCTGGACGTGTTTGCGGTGGGCGAGCACCACCGCGAGGAGTACCTGGCCTCGGCCCCGGCGGTCATCCTGGCGGCCATTGCCGGGCGCACCCAGCGCATCCGGCTCTCGAGCGCCGTCACCGTGCTCAGCTCCGACGACCCGGTGCGGGTCTTCCAGCAGTTTGCCACCCTGGATCTGCTCTCGGGGGGCCGGGCCGAGATTATGGCGGGTCGGGGCTCTTTTATCGAGTCGTTCCCGCTGTTTGGCTACAACCTCGACGATTACGACGAGCTGTTTGAAGAGAAGCTCGAGCTTCTGCTGAAAATCCGCGAGCAGGAGCGCGTCACCTGGAGCGGCCGGTTCCGCCCCGCCCTGCACGACCAGGCGGTCTATCCCCGTCCGGTGCAGAACCCCCTACCGGTCTGGGTGGCGGTGGGCGGCACGCCGCAGTCGGTGGTGCGCGCGGCCAGCCTGGGCCTGCCCATGGCTCTGGCCATCATCGGCGGGATGCCCGAGCGCTTTGCCCCCCTCTTCGAGCTTTACCGCCAGACCGCCCAGCGGCTGGGCCACGCCCCCCAGCCCCTTTCCATCAACTCGCACGGCTTTATCGCCGATGACCCCCGGGAGGCCCTCGAGCTGGCCTACGCCAGCAGCAGCTACATCATGAACCGCATCGGACGCGAGCGCGGCTGGCCCCCCCAGAGCCGCGCCCAGTACGAAGGCTCCACCGGCCTGCGCGGGGCCAACTTTGTGGGCCACCCCGAGCAGATCATCGAGAAAATCCTGTTCCAGCACGAAATTTTCGGTCACCAGCGCTTCTTGCTCCAGCTCACCGTGGGCACCCTCCCGCACCGCAAGGTTCTGCGGGCTATCGAGCTTCTAGGCACCGAGGTAGCGCCGGTGGTGCGGAAGGAGATCGCCTCCAGAAGCAAGGCAAGCGTTGCCACGACCTGAACGCTTCAGCGCCGCACCACCAGGGCCACCCCCAGGGCGGCCAGGCCCATCCCCAGCAGGGCCAGCCCCCCGAGCCGCTCGCCAAACAGAAAATAGGCTTCCAGCGCGGTGGCCGGGGGCACCAGGTAAAACAGGCTGGCCACGCGGCTGGCCGAGTTGTGCCGGATCAGGTACATCAGGAGCAGAATGGCCCCCACCGAGAGCACCAGAACCAGCCAGGCCATGGCCAGGATGAACTGCGGCGTCCACTGGATCTGCATGGTCTCGCCAAAGAGCAGGGCTAAAACAAACAACCCCACCGCCGCCGCCAGGTACTGCACCACCGTCCCGCCGATAAGGGGCATCTGTACGGCAAAGCGCTTCTGGTACAGCGTGCCCAGCGTGGTGGAGAACAGGGCCAGAACGATGGCCGCAAAGGCCGAGGGCTCGATGGGCAGAACTCGAGCGCCCAGGGCCTTCTCCCCCACCACCAGCCCCACCCCCACAAAGCCCAGCAGCAGGCCGGCCCACTGCACCATACCCACCCGTTCGCGCAGCAGCGGCTGGGCCAAAAGAGCGGTCAGGATGGGCTGCAAGCCCACAATCAGGGCCGCCAGCCCGGCGGGCATCCCCCGCGAGATGGCAAAAAACACCCCGCCCAGATAGCCCGCGTGCAGCAGCAGCCCCGAGACCCCGATGTGCAGGTTCAGGGCCCAGCCCCTGGGCCAGGCCGAGCGCAGCAGCCCGGCCAGCGCCGTCAGCAGCCCCGCCACAATCAGCATCCGCACCCACAAAAAGGTGAAGGGCTCGGCGTAGGGCAGCCCAAACTTGGCCCCCACGAAGCCGGTGCTCCACAGCAGCACAAAGATAATCGGGGCCCAAAAAGCAAGCCTCATAAACCCACCGAGCGCAGCAGCCATAGGGCCAGCAGCCCCACCCCAATGGTAAGCAGCGCGTTCTTGAAACGCCAGGCCACCAACGCGGCAACCAGCCCGGCCCACAGCTCGGGGTGCGCCAGCCCAGCCCACTGGCCGTTTTTTGTAAGCAAGGCCGGGAAGACCAGCCCGGCCAGGGTTGCGGCAGGTACGTAGCGCAGGCCTTGCTGCACCAGCGAGGGCAACCTGAAACGCTCGAGGAGGGTCATGGGGTAGTAGCGCACCGCGAAGGCGATCAGGGCAAGCCCCAGGATGTTAAGCCAGATATCGAGCGGGGTCATGTTCTACAGGAAAAAGCGGTCGTGCTCTGAAGTGGTGGGGGGTTTTGCTCTGTTATGGCCCTTTTTTCATCTCCTTCAGGGCATCTTCCCACGCCGGGCCCCTCTTGCGGTTTTCCAGCCACACCCCCGCCGCAATACCCGCGAGGGCGCCAATAAACAGCCCCAAGCGGTAGGGCAGGCTGACCAGGGCGGTGGCCACCAGGCCGCCCACCAGGGCGGCGGCCAGGCTGGGGCGGTCGCGCAGGGCAGGGATCAGGAGCACCATAAAACTCAGTGGAATGGCGAACTCGAGGCCCCAGCCTTCGGGAACCCGCGCCCCCAGCAGCGCACCAATGTAGGTGCTGCCCACCCAGGCGATATACTGCGGCACCCCTCCGCCCAGAAAGTACCACGGCGTGAACCTAGGGCCCAATCGTTGGTGGCGCTCCATGGTGAGGGCGAAGTTCTGATCCACCATCAGGAAGGCCGCCAGGGGTTTGAGCCAGCCCCGGAAGGGTGCCAGGTGCCGGGCAATGGCCGAGGAATACATCACATAGCGCAGATTCACCACCAGCCCGGCCAGCAGCACCAGGGGAATCGCCGCCCCCGAATGCATTAGCTGCAGTGCGACCAACTGTGAGGCCCCTGCGAACACCAGGGCCGACATAAGGGTGATCTCAAGGACGTTCAGCCCCGCCTTGAGCCCGGCGAGGCCGGTGACCAGGCCGAAGGGGATCACCCCGATGGTCATCGGCATTACCTCCAAAAAACCCCGCCAGAAGGCATCTTTCGGGCTGTTCAGGGGAGGGCTCACCACCCCGCCTCCTTCTGCTTTGGGTTGGAGCCACACAACATGGTAACGACCCGCTGGACTTCCTGGGACGTCTCGCGGAGCATTGGCTTAATGCAGCGGCTGACCTTTAGGGGGCGTTGGGTTGGCAGGTGGTGTGGCATGGCTGGGGCTCCCGACTCGAGGCCCTCCGACCTCTAAAAGCTGTTGTATCACGGTTTACGGCTTGGCGCAAAACCCGCCAATCTGCTACCTCAACGGGCAGCAGGGCATCGGCAACCCTTTCATCTCGCGGTTTCCAGCCTGACCCCTACGGTGGTGCGCGGTTTGAATCCAGGCAAACTGGGGTTCAAAAAGCGCCCTGCCTCGCCATCGTTCAGCAAAAAGCGCCTGAAAAAAGCGGTGGCAAAATGCTTGACCAGGTCGTGGGCGCGCTCCATGTCCCACACCGGCTCAAAGCAGCGCCAGTAGTCCTCTTCCCTACCCCGCACCTCGGGGGGACATTCGACAAAAGGATTGTGCTGGGCAGCAACCAGGGTCAGGAGGTACTTATCCTGCGAACCCGCCTGCCGGAAGTACTCCAGCGCATCGCGCCGGTAAGTGGCCACATCGTCGGCCTCGCCCGCCGCTACGAACAAAGGAACCTTGAGGTTTGCCAGCGAGCGGGCCCCTACCCAGGGCTGGCCGTAGGGGGCCATGGCAAACACCGCCTTGATGCGGGGATCAGGCTGAGCAATCCTGGCACCGCGCTGGGCCTCGAGCTGGGCAAAGAAGGGCAGAGCAAAACAGGGCCCCTCGTTGTTGCTGGCCCGGCAGTATTCGCCCAGGGCCGCACCATCCAACCCCGCCCCGGCCGCATTGATCACGCTGTAACCACCGTAGCTGTAGCCCAGCAGCCCCACGTTGCTAGCATCAGCGCTCGGAATCTGCTGGGCTACCGCGCCAATGGCAAACAGTATATCCAGCGGCCTGTCCACGATGCTGCTGATGTAGTTTGGCTGGGTCAGGGTCTGGTAGGTCGAACCGGGGTGGTCGAGCGCGGCCACCACAAAGCCCCGGCTGGCCAGGTGCTCATTCAGGTAAGCAAACTGAAAGCGGGTGCCGGGCTGACCGTGCGAGGCCACAATCAGTGGGAACCTGCCACTGGCGGGCGCGGCATCCCGGTTGGCGCGCCCGGCAATCCGAACCGGGGTCTGGCCGATCGCGCTTTGGTAGACCGTATTTTGTTGAACTCCGCTGGCAGGGTACCAAACCTCAACGGTAATGCTTCGGTTTTGACGGCTTGGGTCGGTGAGTTGCAGGGTTCTGACCCCCACCACCGCGCTGCCTCGAGCCGCCAGGGGCGGGGCATCCGGGCGTTCCACGCTTGCTCCTTGGGTCATCGCTAGGCTGCTGCACCACAGCAGCACCACCAGGCTCTTCAGTATTACCCGCATGCATTCCTTCCGGCTTCAGCTAACCCGCTCCACCCGGATCATGTTGGTGGTACCCCGCACCCCAAAGGGCACCCCAGCGGCAATCACCACATACTCGCCCACCTCGGCCAGGCCGGTCTCTTTGGCTTTAGCCACGGCAATCTGCACCATGTCATCGGTGTCTTTGGGGTCGGGGGCCAGCAGGGGCAGCACATCCGAAACCAGGGCCAGCTGGTTGCGCACGTGGGGGTTGGGGGTCAGGGCCAGAATCGGCACCGGGGGCCGGGTGCGGGCCACCCGGCGGGCCGCCCCGCCGCTGGAGGTAAACACCACCACGGCCTTGGCCCCGGTGGACTCCACCACATCGTCCACAGCCCGAGCGATGGCGTCCTGCACGGTGCGGGTGGCCGGCGGGCGCAGGGCGTTGAGACGGTCTTTGTACTCCTGGGTGGCCTCGATGGTTTTGGCCACCCGGGTCATGAACGAGACTGCCTCGACGGGGTACTGACCGGCAGCGGTCTCGGCTGAAAGCATCACCGCATCGGTACCATCGAAGATGGCGTTGGCCACGTCCGAGGCTTCGGCGCGGGTGGGGCTGGGGTTTTTAATCATCGACTCCAGCATCTGGGTGGCGGTAATTACGGCCTTGCCGGCCTGCACCGACTTGAGGATGATGCGCTTCTGCACCGCCGGCACCTCCTCCAGCGGCATCTCCACCCCCAGGTCGCCGCGGGCCACCATAATGCCGTCGGCCTCCTCCAGGATCTCGTCGAAGCGGGCCACCGCGCTGGGCTTCTCGATCTTGGCCATCAGCCGGGCGCGGGAGTTGTGGCGGGTCAGGTAGTGACGGGCCAGCAGCAGATCGTCGCGGCTGCGTACGAAGCTAATAGCCACCCAGTCCACCTCGAGCTCGGCCCCCAAGGCGATATCGTCGATGTCTTTATCGGTTAGGGCCGGAATTGAGAGGTCGGCGCCGGGGATGTTGATGCCCTTGTTGTTGGACAGCCGCCCCCCCACCAGCACGGTGGTGTGGATGTCGTTGATCCGCACCTCATCGACACGCAGCCGGATGTTCCCGTCGTCCAGGAGCAAAATCTGTCCTGGGGTCACATCGTTGGGCAGGCCCCGGTAGGTGGTCGAGACCCGGGTTTCATCCCCCTCGACAGGCTCAGAGGTGATGATGAACTTCTGCCCGGCCTGCAGCTCCACCGCCCCCTCGCGAAAGCGACCACAGCGAATTTTGGGGCCCTGCAGGTCTTGCAGGATGGCCACGGTACGGCCGAGGGCGCTCGAGGCCTCCCGGATCATCTGCACCGAGGCCCGGTGATCCTCGGGCACGCCATGCGAAAAGTTGAGGCGAAAAACATCGACGCCGGCCGCGATCAGGGCCCGGATCACCTCAGGCGAACGCGAGGCAGGCCCTAGGGTGGCCACAATTTTGGTTCGTTTCAAGAGTCCCATAGTCTCATCTCGGGCTGGCCTGCAGCCTCATTTTTTGAAGGCCTCAAACCCCAGGAAGCGCGCCCCTGCGCCCAGCTCCTCCTCGATGCGTAAAAGCTGGTTGTACTTGGACAGGCGATCCGAGCGGCTGGCCGAGCCGGTCTTGATCTGGCCGGCATTGACCGCCACAGCGATATCGGCGATGGTGTTATCCTCGGTCTCCCCCGAGCGGTGCGAGAGGATGGTGGTGTAGCCCGAGCGGTGGGCCAGCCGGATGGCCTCCAGGGTCTCGGAGAGGGTGCCGATCTGGTTAACCTTGACCAGGATGGAGTTCCCCACCCCCATCTCGATACCGCGCTTCAGAATGGCCGGGTTGGTCACAAACAGGTCGTCGCCCACAAGCTGGATGCGCCGGCCCAGCCGCTCGGTCAGGAGCTTCCAGGTCTCCCAGTCGTCCTCGGCCAGCCCGTCCTCGATGGAGACGATGGGGTATTGGTTGACCCAGTTTTCCCAGTAGGCCACCATCTCCGGGCCGGAGAGCGACTTACCGTCGGCCTCGAGCACGTAGCGGCCCTCCTGGTAAAACTCCGAGCTGGCTGGGTCGAGGGCGAGGGCGATCTCCTGGCCGGGCTTGTAGCCGGCCTTCTCGATGGCCGTAAGCAGCACCTCCACCGCCTCCTCATTGGACTTGAGGTCGGGGGCAAACCCTCCCTCGTCCCCCACGTTGGTGTTGTAGCCCTTGGCCTTCAAAACCGACTTGAGGGCGTGGAAGGTCTCAACTCCAGCCCGCAGGGCCTCCGAGAAGGTGGGCAGGCCAGCCGGCACCAGCATGAACTCCTGGAAGTCTACGTTGTTGTCGGCGTGCTTGCCCCCGTTGATTACGTTCATCAAGGGCACCGGCAGGGTCACCCCCTGCACCCCCCCCAAGTAGCGGTAAAGCGGCAGGCCCAGCCCGCTGGCCGCCGCATGGGCCGTGGCCAGCGAAACTGCCAGGATGGCATTGGCCCCCAGGTTGCCTTTGTTGGGGGTGCCGTCGAGCTCGAGCATGGTTTTATCCACGGCCTCCTGATTGAGCGCATCCAGCCCAATCACCTCGTCGGCGATGCGCTCGTTGATAGCCGCCACCGCCCGCAGCACCCCCTTACCCCCAAAGCGGGGCCCGCCATCCCGTAGCTCCACCGCTTCGTGGGCCCCGGTGGAGGCACCCGAAGGCACCATGGCCCGCCCGCGGGCCCCTGACTCCAGCACCACCTCGGCCTCGACGGTGGGATTGCCGCGTGAATCCAGTACTTCGCGTCCTTTGATTTCAACAATTGTGGTCATTGGTTTGTGCCTCCTCGCTGGAAACGCTTCTATTTCCCGCAACCGCTTAAGAGTCTACACCTCGAGGCCTGGAATGCCGCCACATTGGTTACACCACCAGCGATACTCTGCACTGCCTTAAACCCGCAGGGGAACCACCACCGCCAGGTAGCCGCTGTCCTCCACCGCCTGTAGCAAGCTGGGGCTGGTCGTGCCGGATAGTTTGATCCGCACCGCCCCCTCGATGGGGGCCAGGGCATCTATCAGGAACTGGGCGTTGTAAGCTACCATCAGCTGGGGTTCACCCGAAGCCTCTATGCTAAGCTCTTCCCTACCCCGGCCATAATCGCTCTCGGCATCAATATCAAGCCTGTTGTTATTAAACAGAAGATTGACGCGGTGGTTGTTGCGATCCGAGAGCACCGCTACCCGCTTCAGGCTCTCACGCAAGGCCTCGGCCTGCAAGGTGGCCTCCAACACAAAACTTTGCGGAATAACCCGCCCATAGTCAGGGAACTCACCCTCCATCAACTTCACCGACATTCGAACCGCCTCGCCCACCAGCGTCAGGGTGCCCTCGGCCACCGCCAGGGCCACCTCACCTTGGGCATCCTTGAAAACCCGCACGATCTCATCGGCGCTCCGGGCCGGGATAACCAGCTTGCGGGGTTGAAGCTGCATGGGTAGGTCGTAGCAGGCCAGGCGGTAGCCATCGGAGGCCACCGCACGCAGGCTGGTAGGAGACATCTCGAGCTGCACCCCACGGAAGATGGCCCGGTACTCCTCGGTGCTGGCAGCGTAGCGCACACGGGTGATGGCCTGGGCTAGACGGGCGGCGGCGATTTTTTCAACACCTGGCGGGCCAAACGATAGCTCGGGGTAACCGTCTGGACTGGTGGTGGAAAGCTGGGTATTAAAGGCCCCCGAGTGCAGTTCTAAGCGCTCCCCGTTCCCAAAGATTAATTCCACCAGTTCCCCTGGGGCGCTGCGCACAATCTGTGTGAAGGTCTGAGCCATTATCAGCACCTGACCCCTGCCCCGTACCTCAGCAGGTAGCTTAACCTCGATGTCCACCTCGCCGTTGGTACCCCGCAGAATTAGGCCTTGTTCGGAAAGTTCGACGGGTAAATAGGTCAGGATGGGGTTGGAGCTGCGGCTGGGAATAATCCGCTCTAGAATGGATAGTCCTTCGGCAAGGGTACGTTTGGGGATGCGAACTTCCACGCTGGCCTCCATGCTGGGCTATCTGGTCGGGGCAACCGCCCCGGTCAGCCCAGATATTCTAACAGTCAACCCACCAAACGATTGAAGCCAGTTTGCAGAATGCCATCATCCCATTTAAGGGGTTTGAACCAAACAGCGGGTTAGTGGGGCCGTTTTTAAACTACTCCTTCTTGTTTTTAAAAATTTTTAAGATTAGTACTAGTAGTAGTAGGGGCTGTGGATATGTGGATAAGGCTGAATTAAGGCCCATTGGTATCGAATTAAGCCTGTGGATAAAAGGTGTGGAGAATTGTGAATAAGCTGTGGATAAGCTGTGGAAAAATGGGGCACTTATCCACAGGCTCGGTGCGGACGCATTTATCCACAGGTATATCCACAGGGTTATCCACAGGTTATCCACAGGGTTATCCACAGGCTAAATTAATTTATCCACAGCCTCGAGCTTGCCGATTATGTTGTTCAAATAATTTGACTCGCTGAGCGCGATAACCTCAGCGCAGGCGTTCCCGGATGCTTTTGAGGGCCTGTTGAAGGCTGGGTTCGGTATCCAGGCTCTCCTGGATCTTTTGGATGGCGTATAGCACCGTGGTGTGGTCTCGTCCATCGAAGAACTGTCCGATTTCTGGCAGGGAAGCGTGGGTCATTTCGCGGATCAAATACATGGCAATTTGACGAGGGATCACGACCTCCTTACGCCGGCCCGCGCCGCGTATTTCCTCCGGCCTAAGATTGTAGTGTTCGGCTACGGCTTTGAGGATTTCTTCTGGGGCCAGCCCGCTCTCGGAGGCCGCAAACACGTCGGATAAGGCCTTGACGGCCACCGCTTTGCTGAGTTGTACACCATTGAGGGAAGCATAGGCAATTACCCGCATGAGGGCACCCTCGAGCTCGCGGATGTTGGAGGTAATTTGTTTGGCGATGTACTCTAGCACCTCCTCGGGAACGCGCATGTTGCGGTACTCGGAGTTCATCTTGAGGATGGCTACCCGGGTCTCGAGGTCGGGAGGCTGTATATCGGTAATCAAGCCCCACTCAAAGCGGCTGCGCAGACGGGCCTCGAGGGTCAGGATATCTTTGGGCGGTCGGTCTGACGAAAGAATAATCTGCTTGCGGGCCTCGTAGAGGGCGTTAAAGGTATGGAAGAACTCTTCCTGGGTTCGTTCCTTGCCGGCAATAAACTGTATATCGTCTACCAACAGCAGATCCACCGAGCGGTAGCGGTCGCGGAACTCGGTCATACGATCTTCGCGGATGGCATTGATAAGTTCGTTGGTAAAAGTTTCGGTGGAAACGTATTCAATCTTTTTGTCGGGGAAACGCTGGGCTACCGAGTGCCCAACAGCATGCATTAGGTGGGTTTTGCCCAATCCTACGCCGCCATAGATGAATAAGGGGTTGTATGCGTTGCCGGGGGACTCTGCGACTGCGACAGCCGCAGCATGGGCGAGGTTGTTGTTTTGCCCCACCACAAAGTTCTCGAAGATGTACTTGGGGTTGAGCCGGGCGCGTGCCTCTTGGGGCTTGCTGGGAGTGGATGCGGAAAAAATATCTTCCTGGACGGGTTTTCCTGGAATTACTTTGAGTTCGAAGCGAGGTGCCTGGGCTCCCAGACGGGCCAGGGCCTCGGTCAGCAGCTCGGCGTAGTGATCCTCAATCCAGCCCTTGAAGAAGCTGGTAGGAACACCCAGCTCGAGCGAGCCGTTGACCACCCCCAACGGTTGAATCTTCTCGAACCAGGTGTGGTACTCCACCTCCGTGATGCTTTGGCGCACGTACTCGAGTACATTCTGCCAGACAGTGTTTTGGGTCAAGGCCACTCCTCCCCTATACAAGTTTGTACATTTTACCGAGTTATCCACAGGTGGAGAACCCCCTGTGGATAATGTTGTGTGGGTGTGAGAAAAACCTTGCTGGAGCCTAGGATCCGTATCTGGAACAGTAAAAAATAAGACCGCGTGAAATTCGAGTGGTGTGCCCGTTGGGCTCGTGGATTCTAGGAGGCCTCTGCTAAAATGCGAGGTTAGGAGTTGATGGGGATGGGGGCCTATGACGTTATAGTGGTGGGCGGTGGTCATGCGGGAATCGAGGCGGCCTGGGCAGCAGCCAGGCTGGGGGCTAGGGTGGGCCTGGTTACGTCGAACCCCGAGCGCATCGGCTTGATGCCCTGCAACCCCGCCGTGGGTGGGCCCGGCAAAAGCCAACTGGTGGCTGAGGTAGAGGCCCTGGGTGGCCTGATGGGCAAGCTGGCGGATGCCACCGCCATTCACACCCGTGTGCTAAATCGTTCTAAAGGCCCCGCGGTTCAGAGCTTGCGCGTGCAGGTGGATCGTGATCTTTATGCGCTCGAGGCCCAACGGGTGCTGCTGGGGCACCCTCAGATTGAAAGCGTGCGGGCGGAAGTGGCGGCGCTGTGGGTTGAGCAGGGGGTGCTATGTGGCGTGCAAACCGTGGATGGACGCAGACTGCCGGCCAGGGCTGTGGTGGTGGCCAGCGGCACCTTTTTACAAGGGGTGGTCTGGTATGGAAGGCAGTCCCGGCCCGCAGGGCGACAAGGAGAGCCCCCTGCCCGTTTTCTCTCCGAGAGCTTACGAGCGGTGGGGCATCGTTTGTTGCGCTTTAAGACGGGGACGCCCCCCCGCATCCAGGCCGACTCGGTGGATTACCACAAGCTCGAGGTGGTTCCGGCGGATGATCCTCCAGAAACCTTTGCTGGGGTGCCTGGCCCTTATGCGACGGCCCGCCCCACCTGGCAGACCCGCACCACTGCAACCACCCACCGGCTGATCCAGGAAAACCTGCACCTATCGCCTCTGTACGGTGGGGATATTGAAGGCATTGGACCCCGGTACTGCCCTTCCATTGAAGACAAGGTGGTTCGTTTTTCCGACAAGGAGACGCATCTGCTTTTTGTGGAGCCCGATGGACTGCACACCACAGAGCTGTACCTGCAGGGCTTTAGCTCTTCCCTACCCCCTGAGCTGCAGGTTCAGATGGTGCGTAGCCTGCCAGGGTTTGAGCAGGCTGTGATTCAACGCTATGCCTATGCGGTGGAATACGATGCGGTAGACCCTTTGGAACTAACCCCAGGTCTGCAATCCCGTATGCTACCGGGGCTGTTTACTGCTGGTCAGCTCAATGGAACCTCGGGCTATGAAGAGGCAGCAGCCCAGGGCTTGCTTGCTGGTTTGAATGCGGCGCGGTATGCAATGGGGCTGGAAGAGGTTCAACTACCTCGAGCCTCTGGCTATATCGGGGTGATGGTAGACGACCTGGTTCACCGTGGGGTGGACGAGCCCTATCGCATGATGACCTCGAGGGTGGAGCTGCGCTTGTTGTGCAGGTCGGATAATGCGGATGAGCGCATGGTACCGCTGGCGGTTGCTTGGGGGCTGCGCCCGGCTGAAGATCTACGGGCCGTACAGGCCAAATATACGCGGGTTCAGAACGAGTTGAACCGCCTTCAGCGTAGCCGTATAGAGGGGGTCTCGGCATTGCAATACCTGCGGCGGCCTGAGGCCAGTTATGAACAGGTACTGCGGTTAATTGGGCCGCCGGAGATACCCCTTAGCAAGGCCGAGGCTTACCAGGTTGAAGTGCGGGCCAAGTACGCAGGTTATATGGAGCGGCAGGCCAAGCTGCGTGAGAGACTGAAAGAACTCGAGGCCTACCGCCTGCCAGTGAATCTTGATTATACCCAGGTTCCCAGCCTCTCTAAAGAGGCGGTCGAGAAACTCAGCAGGGTTCGCCCCCACTCGGTAGCGGAAGCCTCGAGGGTTCCAGGAATCCGGGACTCAGACATCACAGCGCTTTTGGTGTACATCGCTAAAATGCCGGTTCCTGTTCATTGATCAGGCTGGTGATGTTTCACGTTTTACATATCGCATGCTGCCGATGGAGCGGCCAATGTATGCAGATGAGCGCGGATGGAAAACAGATGCTGTTGCGAGCGGGTGCGGAACTGGGACTGGAACTAGAACCCCATCTAACCCGCTTTGCTTTGCTCTTTGACCTGCTTACAACCGCAAACCAAAACCTTAACTTAACCGCCATCCGGGATGAAAGTGGCATTGTATATAAGCATTTTATAGATTCTCTGTCTTGTCTGCGTTACTCTGGCTTTACAAGCGGGCTGTCGGTGATAGACGTTGGTACCGGAGCGGGTTTTCCTGGGCTGCCTTTGGCAGTTGTAAGATCTGACATCCGCTTTGATTTGCTGGATGCTACCCAGAAGAAAATAGGGTTTGTGACCAAGGCCATACAAAACCTGGCGCTGCCAAACGCACAGGCTCTCTGGGGGCGCGCTGAAGACCTTGGTCGGCAGAGTGTAAAACGTGAAACATATGGGGCCGCCCTGACCCGCGCGGTGGCTGCACTGGCCGTCACTGCTGAGTTGACCCTACCACTGGTGCAGGTGGGTGGGTTTGTGTTGGTACAGAAAGGCGCTGAGGTGATGGGTGAAGTGGCAGAGGCCCAAGGTGCAGTACGAAAGCTGGGGGGCGTGCTGGAGGAGGTAATACACCTGAAGCTGCCAGGCACAGGCGATACACGACATCTAATTATCCTGCGTAAGGTGGAGCACACACCGCCCCAGTACCCCCGCAAACCTGGGGTTCCCGCCAAAAATCCGTTATCCTAGTGAGCAAGGTGAAGCGCATTGGCATAGTGAATCAAAAAGGGGGGGTGGGGAAGACCACCACCGCCGTAAATTTATCAGCCTACCTAGCCAAGGCCGGTCAAAAGGTTCTGTTAGTGGATCTCGATCCCCAAGTTAATGCAACCTCGGGGGTGGGGCAGGCTGTACCTGAGCGCAACATTTATACTGTTTTAGTAGGTAATGATGATGTTCGAGACGCACTGGTGAAGGTGGCTGAGGGGCTGGATCTGCTTCCCTCGAGCCCTGATTTGGTCGGGGCTTCTGCAGAGCTTATAGAAAAGCCCACGCGGTTGGCTGAAGTTTTACGGTCGCTGGAGCCGGCCTACGACCTCATCTTACTGGACGCTCCCCCCAGTTTGGGCCCCATTACCATCAACGTTTTGGCGGCAGCGGAGGGCTTGGTGGTTCCGGTGCAGGCTGAATACTATGCCCTCGAGGGAATTGCTGGCCTGATGGAGACCATTGAACAAGTGCGTACCAGCATAAATCCAGCTTTGCGGCTTCTGGGTGTACTGATCACCATGTACGACCCTCGCACCTTGCTATCACAGCAGGTTGAGAGCAACATCCGAGCCAATCTAGGAGAAAAGGTGTTCTGGACTGTAATTCCACGCAATGTCCGGCTGGCCGAGGCACCCAGCTATGGTCAGGATATTAGCCAGTACGCACCAACCAGCAGCGGTGCCCACGCCTACCGACGCCTGGCTGAGGAGGTGATGCGTCGTGTCAAAGAAGCCTAGCGGTCTGGGAAAAGGATTGGAAGCCTTACTGCCCAAAACCCCGGCTTCCCAAACCAAACTTCCTCTGGCCTTGATCAAGCCCAACCCCGGACAACCCCGGCGCCTGTTCGACTCAGAGGCGCTGGAAGAGCTGGCCGCCTCCATCAGGGAGAAGGGGTTGTTGCAGCCGTTGCTGGTGAGGCCGAAGGGGGATATGTACGAGCTGGTGGCGGGTGAGCGGCGCTTTAGAGCCTCTCAGATGGCGGGGTTGCGCGAGGTTCCGGTCATTATCAAGGATATAGGGGAGCGCGAGGCCCTGGAAATTGCCCTTATTGAAAACCTGCAGCGTGAAGACCTAAATCCCATGGAAGAGGCGGAGGGGTACAAACGGCTGGTAGATATGGGCATGACCCAAGAAGAGGTGGCCAGGGCCGTGGGCAAGGCCAGGGTAACGGTTACCAACGCCCTGCGGCTGCTCCAGCTCGGCCCAGAGATTAGAAAAGCCCTGGAGGAGAATAAAATCAGTGCAGGGCATGCCAGGGCCCTTCTGATGTTGCCTGAGTCCAGGCGAAGCTGGGGTTTGTCTGAGGTGCTATCTAAGCAGCTGAGCGTGCGCGAGACTGAAAAACTCAAGGATAGACCTGCGGCCTCGAGCGGCCGCGCAAAAGGCGAAGAAGCCTACCCCGAGATCGCCCGCAACCTCTCGCGCCGACTGGGTACAAAAGTTCGTTTTACGAGCCTCAAAAAAGGGAAGATAGAGATCAGTTACCACTCAGAAGAAGAACTCACCGCAATCTTGCAGGCCCTGGGCTACGAGGGGTAATTCAAGGCAACGGAATTCGTATAGCCCCCTCGATATCGGTACGTCGAATTTGCACACCGTACTGATTTAGACGCTCTAGTACGACCCTCGACGGGTGGCCATACGGGTTATTGCCCACACCAATTAAGGCTAGCTTGGGGCGGAAGTGCTGCAATAGATAATCACCGGTGCTGCTCTCAGAGCCATGATGACCCACCTTTAGGATATCCACCCTCTCGGTAGGCCAGCGCACCTCGACGGAGACGGGGGCGTCGCCGGTAAAAAGTATCTTGTGACTCCTGTACTCCAACACAAAAACCAAACTGCGTTCGTTGTCCTCGACCTCGTCACCTTGTGGCCCCAAGAAACGAAGGCGGGCCCCGGCCAGGGTTAGCTGGCTTCCTCTGCGTGCAAAAAAAACCGGGACTCCACGCTGACGGGCGGCCAGGTGCAGGGCATCGTCCAAGGTGGCGCCCCGCACCCTGGGCCCAGTAACCAATGCACCAACTGGAAAATTCCGTATAACCTTTAACTGGGCCCCCACATGGTCTCCATCGGGGTGGGTGGCGATGAGCAGGTCAAGATCATCCACACCCAAGGCCCGCAAGGCTTGTTCTAGCCGGGGGTAAGCCCAGTCACGCCCTCCGTCCACCAGGATTTCTACCCTGCCGGGAAGGCGCACCAGGGTGGCATCGCCCTGGCCGACGTCGAGCTGCCACAGTTCGGCCCGGGGTAGGTGCTGCGGCAGGATGGAGGCCAGGGCCGCCGTGGCAGCAAGCCCTGCCGCATGTTCCCAGTGAAGACGGCCGTAAAGGGCCAGCAGGAGTGGGAGGAGGCCGAGGTAGTAGAGAGCGAACCCCACGGGCGGTATCTCACCCCAGCGCAACAAAGGGCCATTTGACAGCCACCCAACCAGCCCCAGAACCAAGGAACCAAGAATCTCGATGGGCCCGGCCAGCAGGCCGCCCACTAGTAGTTTGAGAAAGCCCAGGGGAACCAGGAAGCTCAGCAAGGGTAACACCAGCAAGTTGGCAATGGGGGAGACCAGGGGCAGTTGATGGAAATGATGTAGCAAGAGGGGAAGGATCAGAATTTGTGCAGCAAGGGTGACGCTCACCGATGACCAGACCCACTGTTTCCAGCCCTCGAGCCTGGGCAGGCGTGGTAGTACCAGGGCCATGCCCAGCACGGCCAGATAGGAGAGCTGCGCCGAAAGACTGAACAAGGTACGCGGCTCGAGCAGCAATTGAACAAATAAAGCTAGCGACAAAGCCGGCAAGACTGCTACCCGGCCACGTCCAATGAAGAGCCCCGTCAACACAAAGCCCGCCATAATCACTGCTCGTACCAGCGAGGGCTGGGGCCCAACAAGCCACAGATACAGCAGCAATAAAAGCAAGGCTGCAGGGTAGCGCCACCTGCCCAGCGGATGGAGCAAGAGTACAAAAAAGCCGGTTAGGATCGCCACATGTAAGCCAGATAGGGCCAGGGTGTGGGCCAGCCCGGCTTGCTGAAACTCCGTATAGGCTTCACCTAGATTGCGACGTTCACCGAGGGTCAGGGCGGCGAGCAGGGCGGCTACTGGAGGGGAGAGGCCCGCTACAAGCTGCTTTTGAAGCCACTGGCGGGGATCTGGGGGCAGGGGTTCGTAATGCACAACCTGCTGGGCTCGCAGCACTGCTGTAACCCCCAGGCTGTGCAACCAGGTTTGTTGATCAAAGCCCCCGGGGTTGCGCTTACTTAAAGGGCGCAGCAGATGGCCCTCCAAAACGTAGCGGCCATCCTGCAGATTTGGAAAGTGGTGTACGTACAGGCGTCCTTGCGGTGTGTATAGAAAACCCCCTCGAAGGGTGCCTTCGATCCGCACCCACCGGCCTATTTGCGAATCCCAAGGATCCTTGGCTAGGCCTAGGTGCAGGATGATCAAGGCGTAGGCACCCAAACCAAGCCAACGTGCGGATTGCGGGAGTCCAAGCCCTGCCAGCAAGCCTAGGAAGGCCCAGGGGGTTAGCTGGCTGAGGGCTCCCAGCAGGGCCCCAGCACCCAGAGCAAAAGGAATCATAGGGTTACTAGGGGACGCAACCGCTCAAGTATTTTGGGCCCGATTCCCTTAACACGCTCGAGGTCCTCGAGCGTGCGGTAGGGGCGTCCTTGAATGATGCGCTGGGCTAGCGCAGGGCCAATTCCGGGCAGACTCTCGATCTCGGCTTGGCTGGCTGTGTTGAGGTTGACCTTTTGAACCTCGGGTAAAGCAGGGCCGGGTCTTAGAGTATCTGTGGCTTCCAGGCCTGGGGTGGGTGGGGTGTAGAACTGGGCTGGCGCGAATCGAACGGTTAGGTTGGGCCATAGGCTCGCCAGCCCTAGACCGAGCACCACCAGGATATAGGCTATGTTCAGCCAAGGCTTCATTGAAGCCCAATTTACTGTATGGGGCTGCGAATCCAGCCCTTGAACCTACAGAAATGCGCTCAGTAGGGCTCCGATAAGCGCCACTGAATAAGCGCAAGAGAGAGACCCACTGAAATTACCCCTAGCGGAACCCAGATATCGCTGGTGCTACCCATATTTACTACTAAATATCCTCCTGTAACACCTGCTGTGATCAGGGCTGAAACCTTTAGTAACACCGAAATGACGCGTTGCGTTGAGGAAGGGCCCCTGCCTTGAGCAGAAACCTTGGGCGCTGGGCTGGCCTCGCTTCGCGCGTCTGTGGCTGTAGGGGTGGGCGCGGGTGCGGGTACGGGTGCAGCGGAGCTGGGCTTAGGCGAACCCTCATAGGCCCAGATGGAATCGCTGGGTTCATCGGGGAGGGTTTTGGCTGGTTCTGTGATGTTGAGTTGGTTAGAAAAAGCTGGCGCAACCGGCGGTGTTTCCGGGGGTGTCGGGTAGGTGGGTTGGGGCGTGGGGGGGCTGGGGGGTGGAACACTGGCTTCGCGGGCAGCATCCGGTGTGGGTGGGGGTGTTTCTACCGACTCGACCACCCGGGGGGGCTCATCGGTCTGGGTGGCTTCGGACTTGGCCCTGAGCACATGTCCTTTGAGCGACTCCAGGAAAAGCTTTAATTCGTCTTTCTGGAAAGCGGCCGGGGCAATGCTCATGAGGATCCCCTGCTCGCTCATCACGTCTATGGTGCCGGTCTGCTTGTTTACGCTAATGCGCTTGATTATGGAAAGGCGTGAGCTCTGTGAGGTGTTATCGTCTAGGTAGAACAATTCTCGGCTACTTAAGGCCAGAAGACCGCCGGGGCCTTCGAGCCGAGCAATGATGGGGGACTGGGTCAATTGCGAAAGACGCGCATCATATTTGCCCATATTTAGCAGTCTACAACATGCGCAGACCGGCTTGCTTTCATCCATCACGTACAATTTGCTTGAAAGCGGTATAATCTCGACTCCCAGACACAAAAGCGGTTTGGGAAGTGAGTACCTCTGGCAAGGAGAAATGGCATGTTATCAGGTAAACCCTTGCTTCTAGGGCATCGCGGCGCTCCACTGCAGGCCAAGGAAAATACCCTCGAGTCCTTTCGCAAGGCCCTGGAGGCCGGCCTGGACGGCCTCGAGCTCGACCTGCAGCGCACCCGCGACGGGGTGTTGGTGGTGCACCACGACTTTGAGCTAGAGGGCCAGCCCATTGCCGCGCTGGACTGGCCCACCTTGCAGCAGCAAGCGCCCTGGCTGCCCCGACTCGAGCAGGTCTTGGCCCTGGCCGAGGGATTCCCCCAAGCCTGGCTCAACCTCGAGCTCAAAAGCCGGCCGGGCCCCTCGGATGGCCGTGAAGCGCTACTGGTACAGGTCTTGCAGAGCTGGCCAGGGCGCGCACGGGCCTGGATCAGCAGCTTCGACCCCCTGGCCCTGATCCGGCTGCACCGCCTGGGGACAGATGTCCCGCTGGCCCTGCTCTATGCCGAGACCGAGATGGAAGAGCTGGTACCCTGCCTGCCGGTGCAGGGGGTGCATCCGCTAAGTAAGCTGCTGAGCCGGGAAAAGGTGGAATACTTCAAGGCCCGTGGGATGTTTGTGGTCACCTGGACGGTTAACCAGGCCGCGGCGGTGCGGGAGCTGCTGGGGTGGGGTGTGGACGGTGTGATCGGTGACCGGCCGGAGCAACTGCTGGCCGGCCGGGCTTGACCCAACCGGGTTTTGCACCCGGTTCGGCCGGTTCTTGCGCTAGTCTTTTGGTATGCAAGGAGTGCAGTTCAAGCTAATTTCGGCTACGGATCCCGATATATTCCAGGAACGCCTCAACCGTTTTGTAGAAAGCCTTCCCCTGGAGGCTCTTCTGATAGATGTCAAGTTTTCCACCTCCCAGAGTGGTTCACAAACCACCTACGCCGCCTTGGTGCAGTACAAGTCGGTGGAGGAGTGGAAGGAGTAGGGGAGGCCTAGGCCACCTGCAAGGCCTGCTCGATTCGCTTCAGGGCCAGAGGGATGTCCTCGTCGTGCAGGTCGCGGTGCGTGACGAAGCGCACCCGGCTGGGCCCCATGGCGTTGGCCAGCACGCCCAGCCCGCGCAGGCGCTGGACGAAGGCCGGGGCCTGGGGTATCTGCACGTACACCATGTTGGTCTGCACCGCCTGCAGATCCACCTCGAGGCAAAGCCGCAACAACCCCTCGGCCAGGGCCCGGGCCATCTGGTGGTCGCGGGCCAGGTGCCCGGGGCCTTCGGTCAGGGCCAGGATGCCCGCCGCGGCCAGCACCCCCGCCTGCCGCATCCCCCCGCCCAGCAGCTTGCGGTAGCGCCAGGCCTCGGCGCGGTATTCCTTGGGCATCAGCAAAAGGGAGCCCACCGGGGCCCCCAGCCCCTTGGATAGGCAGATAGAGACGGTGCGGAAGCCTTTGGCCAGCTCGACGGGGGTGGTTTGCAGGGCCACCACCGCGTTGAAAAAACGCGCCCCGTCCAGGTGGGTGGGCAGCCCGGCCTCCTCCGCCACCCGCTGGATGGCCCGCTGCACGGCGATGGGCACCACCGTGCCGCCCGCGGTGTTGTGGGTGTTCTCCAGGGCGATCAGGCCGGTGGGGGCCTGGTGCACCGAGGTGTGGATGGCGGCCCGCACCGCCTCGGGGTCGGGTATGCCGTAGGGCGCCTTCACCAGCCGGATGGTTCCGCCCGCGAGCACCGCCAGCGAGCCCGGCTCGTACTCGTAGATGTGGGCCCCTTCGGGGGCGATCACCTCCTGCCCGCGCTTGAGGTGCAGCATCAGGGCGACCTGGTTGGTCATGGTGCCGCTGGGCATAAAAAGGGCGGTCTCGAAACCCAGCATCTCGGCCGCGAGGGCCTCGAGCCGGTTCACGGTGGGGTCTTCGCCGTAGACATCGTCGCCCACCTCGGCCTCGGCCATGGCCTTGCGCATGGCCGGGGTGGGCCGGGTCACGGTGTCGGAGCGGAGGTCGATGATGCGCATAGGCCCTATACTACTGCTGAAAGCGGGGTAGTTATGGAACACCAGTCCTATGCCTACGGCAAGAACCACTGGGCCTTGGAGCCCGATCTGCCGGCCTTGCTGGAGCGCCACTGGAAAGATTGGAGAAACCACAAGGAAGAGCTCGAGCGCTTCGGGGCTCTGGCCGGGGGGGCGGCCTACCGCATCGCCGACCACGTGGATAAAGAAGCCCGTCCGGTGCTGGTGATGCACGACCTGGACGGCCAGCGCATCGACCGGGTGCGGCTATCCCCGGCCCAGGAGGCCCTCAACCGCGAACTGGCCGCCATCAACCGGGCCCCCTACCAGGGGGGAAGCTGGCACCTGCACTTTGCCCTGGGCTACCTGCTGGCCGACCCCGGGCTTTACTGCATCCAGACCATCACCAACGCCACCGTCTACGCCATCCACAAGTACGCCCCGCAGCTGGCCCGCTGGAAAGAGGAACTCCTGGCAGGCCGGGCCTTTGGCGCGACCTGGATGACCGAGGTGCAGGGCGGCTCCGACCTGGGGGCCAACCAGGTGCGGGCGGTGCCCGAGGGGGCGGTCTGGCGGCTGTGGGGCGACAAATACTTCTCCAGTGGGGCCGGCCTCACCGATTACGCCATCGTCTCGGCCCGGCCCGAAGGCGCGCCGGCGGGGCCCAAGGGCGTTGCGCTCTTTCTGGTGCCGCGCCTGGACAGCCAGGGCCGGCTCAACTACCGGGTGCGGCGGCTCAAGGACAAGCTCGCCACCCGCGCGGTGCCCTCGGGCGAGGTGGAGTTCGAGGGGGCCGAGGCCCATCTGGTGGGCCGGGCCGAGGAGGGCATCTACTACATCCTGGAAACCCTGACCCTGTCGCGCCTGGCCAACGCCTGCGGGGCCATGGGGCTGGCCCGCAAGGCCCAGCTCGAGGCCCTCTTCCGGGTGCGCTCGCGCCGGGCCTTTGGCAAAAAACTGGAGGAGCACCCCCTCATCCGCCGCGACCTGACCGACCTGGCGGTGCGCATCGCCGGCGGCCTGGCCCTGACCTTCCGCGCGGTGGCGGCCTGGGAGGCGGCCTGGCAGGAGACCCCGCCCTACAGCCCCCGCTACCACTACGCCCGGCTGCTGGCCCACCTGGCCAAGGCCCGCACCGCCGAGCACGGCACCTACTGCACCCAGCTGGGCATGGAGCTTTTCGGCGGGGTGGGTTTTGTGGAGGACTTCGCCATCGCCCGCCTGGCCCGCGAGGCCCTGATCACCCCCATCTGGGAAGGCCCCGCCAACGTGCAGGCTTTAGATACCCTCGAGGTGCTCTTCCGCAAGGGCGCGGCCGAGCCCTTCCTGGCCGAGTTTGCCGCCAAGCTCGAGGCGGTGGGCGGCGAGGAGGCCAGGCTGGCGCTGAATAGCCTGGAGCGCACCCTCCGCCGCCTGCAAAGCCTCTCCCCCGAGGAGGCCCAGTGGCAGGCCAAGGAGGCCCTGCGCACCCTGGCCGACGCGGCCAGCGTGGCCCTGCTTTACGAGCTGGATAGCGAACGCCATGCCCGGCTGGCCGCTCTGTACGCCCGGCGCTTCCTGGCCCAGGAGGAGTACCCGGCCTGGGCCATGCGGGAAGAAGGGCTGTGGCGGGTGGGTTTGGAGCCCACCCCAGCCCCCTAGTCCAAACCTTCCAACCGCACCGGGTTGGAGTGGAAGGTGGAGCCCGCCCCCATGTCGGTGAGGTGTTCGCCGGTCAGCCAGTTGATGCCCTTGCCGTCCGGCGCGGGTTTTTCCCACCAGGTGCCCTCCAGCACCACCGTACCCCGGATGGGGGCCTCGCTCACCCGCACCCGCCGCACCACCGCGCCGTGCTGGGAGCGCACCCGCACCCGCGCGCCGTCCACCACGCCAAAGGCCCGCGCGTCCTCGGGGTGTACCAGCAGGGTGGGCTCCCCCCCTTCGCCCTGCACCAGGCGCTCGATGTGCCCGTAGGTGGTGTTCAGGAAGTGCTTGGCGGGAGGGGTGAGCAAGATGAGCGGGAACTCCGGGGTGGGCTCGGTCAGGATCACCTGCGGCGGGGGGTCGAACTGCACCTTGCCGGAAGGGGTGCCGGCCCGCTCGGTAAAGGGCCGGAAGCCCCGGGGGATGTTGAGCCGCACGAAGCCCTCGGCCTTGAGGCGCTCGAGGGTGATGCCCTGCAGCCAGGGGTGGTCGGTGTCTAAAAGCGAGCGGGCCAGGGTCTCGGCGTCCCAGTAGAGGGTGGGCTCCTCCAGGCCCAGCCGCCGGCCCAGCTCGGCAAAAACCCAGGTGTTGGGCCGGGCCTCGCCCTGGGGCGGCATCACCGCCTCGTTCCAGGAGAGGTAGTAGTGGCCGTAGGCGGTGTAGAGGTCGGGGTGCTCCAGAAAGGTGGTGGCGGGCAGCACATAGTCGGCGTAGCGAGTGGTCTCGGTAAGGGCCTGCTCGAGCACCACCGTAAACAGATCCTCGCGCTGCAGGCCCTTTTGCACCAGGTCGGAGCGCGGGGCCACCACCGCCGGGTTGGAGTTGAAGACAAACAGGGCCCGGATGGGCGGCTCCAGGCTGGTGAGGGCGCTGCCGATCTGGGTCATGTTGATCCGCCGCGGTGGGGTGGGCCGGGCGGCCAGCAGGTGGGCTCCCCCCAGGTAGCGGCGGTTGAGGAAAAAGGCCCCCGAGGTGCTGAGCAGGGCCCCGCCCCCCGGGTACTGCCAGGCCCCGGTAATGGCCGGCAGCAGGATCACCGCCCGCAGGGCGCTGCCCCCTCCGGGGTGGCGGGTCAGGCCGTAGCTGGTGCGGATCAGGCTGGCCTTGGCCTGGGCGAACTCGAGGGCCAGCCTCTTTACCACCTCGGCGGGCACCCCCGTGACGGCCTCCACCCTCTCTGGCGTCCACGCCTCCGCCACCTGCATAAAGGCCTCGAAGCCGGTGGTCATGCGGGCGATGTAGTCTTTGTCGTGCAGCCCGGCCTGCACAATCGCCCGGGCCATCCCATAGGCCAGGGCCGCGTCGCTTCCGGGGCGGATCTTGATGTGCTCGTCGGCAAAGCGGCTGGTCAGGTTCTCGTAAGGGTCGATGTGCACGATGCGGGCCCCGTTCTGCCGGGCTTTTTTCAAAAAGGGGGTCAGGTGGGTGTGGGTGTGCAGGCTATTGATGCCCCACAGCAGGATAAACCTGGCCTGGGGGACATCCTCCGGGTCTACCCCATAGCGGTCGCCGTAGCTCCTCACCCAGGCCTCCCGGCCCGCCGTCGCGCAGATGGTGGTCTCCAGCTCGCTGGCCCCGATGGCCCGGAAGAAAGCCAGGGGATGCTCGTACTGCATGAGCCCCATGGTGCCGGCGTAGTAGTAGGGCAGAACCGCCTCGGGGCCGTATTTCTCGATGATCTCCTTTAGGCGTTCGGCGATCTCGTCCAGCGCAGTCTCCCAGCTCACCCGCTCAAACCGCCCCTCGCCCTTCCTGCCCACCCGCCGCAGCGGGTAGAGCGGGCGCAGGGGGTGGTGGTTGCGCTCGGGGTAGCGGTAGGTCTTGACGCAGGCGAAGCCCTGGGTGATGGGGTGGCGGGGGTCGCCCTCGATTTTGAGCAGGGTGTTGCTTTCCTCGTCGATGCTGGCGATCAGCGAGCAGGCGTCGGGGCAGTCCAGCGGGCAGGTGACGCGGGCTTTGCGTACAGTCATAAAAACCATGCTAAAAACTCGAATGGGCACCTGTCTATGCGGTGCTTACAATGCCTTAGCTTGGGCCAACCAAAGTAGCCCACATTGCTTAGGGGGTGTTGCTTTGCTATACCTGTAGTACCAGCGCTGCTGCTATTGAGACTTCAAAAGTGAGGAACCATGCGGAGAGCCAATCAAGCCCTAGCCATCGCTTACCCCGTTGGCCCTCGTTCTAGCTCAGGCCCGAGACGGCCAGCCCAGCATCTATGATCAAAAGGCTTCTAGCTTACTTGGCTATAGGTCTCTATGTTTTGGCTGTAGGCATTTTGTTTTCCTTAATCCATAGCCTGCAAGGTGGGGATCTGTGGAGCGACTTGGCTAATCGTGTGCCAATGGCGGTGGCGATTATTTTGGGGATCGTGTTGCAGGCTATCTTCTACCCTGAAAGAACGACCGCAGCTGGCACCGATACCACCAAGAGAGGTGCGAAGAAAGGTTTCTTTCTCATATTTGATACCATCTCGGCTTTTCTGCTGGTAGTGCCCGCAATTTATGCTTGGGGTATGGAAAGCGGTTGGGCGCTTGTTCTTCTGCTTTTACTTGCGGTGGCGCTAACCTTCTTTTTTCAATGGGCACGCCTATAACTACCCCTAAGGATCGCCATGAAGCGCCTCAGAGAAAGCCTTCTTTATTCCTCGGGCATAGCTGTTGCCCGAGAGCTTATATCACCTTCCAGTGACCTTGGAGTATTGATTTTCCGATTTGCGATCGTATTCGCCTTGATATACTTGCTACATCCTTTCGTTACCAATCTCGAGGAGAAGTTTTTGCAAAAATTTGCGCGCGGAGATCAAAGAAAAATTGCCGCTTATGAAGCATCGTATGTGGCTTTCGGGGCTGCCTTGATCGCTTACCTGCTATTTCCGTGGATATCTTGGCTCATCCTGCTCGCTGTTGGTGCTGCTAGTTACCTACTGTGGTACCGCGTCGAGCTCTGGCTAAATAGCAAAGACAGATGAAAACCCCACGCATCTGGGTGTTTTGGACTGCCGCTGCCGGGGGCGCTCGAGCTTACCCTAGATGCTACCTGGAAAGCCTTTTTGGGCTTTTCACCGGAACTTGTCTACCTTCAGACCGAGCGGCGTTTTGCTAAGGGGCTCGAGCTGGGTGGGCGACCTCCTGCGATAATGAAGGGGTGCAAGGCCGCCGCTGGCTGATCTACGCCGCCCTGCTCCTCTGGCTCCCGCTGGTCATGGCAGGGGGCTCCTGGCTGCTGGTCCGCAGCGTAGCGGCCCCAGTGTTTATCGCCTACCTGAGCCTGTTTTGCCTGGTGGGTTCGCTGGGGCTGTTCTGGGTGGGGGTTGTGCAGCTGCTGCGCCGGCGGCTGCGGGTGGCCGACCTGCTCTGGCTGGGGCTGTATGGGGTGGGGGCTGGGTTGTACGCCGCACTGATCGCATTGCTCAGGGCGTAGTGTTTGCGGCGGGAGGATGGGATATGATTGGCCCTATCTGAACGCGGTGCATCCGCGGCCCGATTCCAGACACAAACCGGAGGAGATAGATGGCAGAGCAGTTGGACGCAAACCGCCCCTTACGGGTAGCAGTCATTGGTGCGGGGCCCTCGGGTATCTATGCTACCGAGGCCCTGATCAAACAGGGCGAGGTGGCGGTCTCGGTGGATGTCTTCGACCGGCTACCCACCCCCTATGGCCTGGTGCGCTATGGGGTGGCCCCCGACCACCAGACCATCAAGTCGGTCACCAAGGTGATGCAGAAGGTGCTGCAAGATCCACGGGTGCGGTTTTTGGGCAACGTGGAGTATGGCCGCGACCTCACCTACGCCGACCTAAAGCGCCACTACGATGCGGTGGTCTACACGGTGGGGGCCTCCAGCGACCGCCACCTGAACATTCCCGGTGAAGACCTGCCGGGCAGCCTCTCGGCCACCGAGTTTGTGGCCTGGTACAACGGCCACCCCGATTACCAGAACCTGGATATCCGGCTGGATGTGCGGGGTGTGGCGGTGGTGGGTATGGGCAATGTGGCGGTGGACGTGACCCGCATCCTGGCTAAGTCGGCGGAGGAGCTGGGCAAAACCGATATTGCCGACCATGCCCTGCCGGTGCTGGAAGAGAGCCAGGTGACCGATATTTACATGCTGGGGCGGCGGGGGCCGGCCCAGGCCAAGTTCACCACCAAGGAGCTGCGGGAGCTGGGCGAGCTCCACAACGCCGATGTCATAGTGAGGCCGGAGGAGCTCGAGCTCGACGAAAAAAGCGCGGCCTCCATTGCCCACGATCCGGCCCTGCTCAAGAACCTCGAGGTGCTGCGGGAGTTCGCGGCCAGGCCCCTTAGCGGCAAGCCCCGCCGGATCCACATCCGCTTCTTTGTTTCGCCGGTGGAGGTGCTGGGCGAGGGCCGGGTGCAGAGGATCCGCCTGGAGAAAAACCGCCTGGACGAGAACCTGAACGCGGTGGGCACGGGCGAGTTTGAGGAGCTCGAGGTGGGGATGGTGCTGCGCTCGGTGGGCTACAAGGGCGTGCCCCTACCCGAGGTGCCCTTCGACAGCCGCAAGGGGGTCATCCCCAACCAGGGCGGGCGGGTTTTGCGCGAGGGCCAGGTGGCGGTGGGCGAGTATACCGCCGGCTGGATCAAGCGCGGCCCCAGCGGGGTGATCGGCACCAACAAGGCCGATGCCACCGAGACCATCCGGCTTTTGCTGGAGGATGCTCCCGGTCTGCCCCGGGCCCCCGAGCCCAGTCCCCAGGCGGTCACCCAGCTATTGCAGTCGCGCGGGGTGCGGTACGTGACCCTCGAGCACTGGCTCAAACTCGACCAGCACGAATGCGCCCAGGGGCAGGCCCAGGGCCGCCCGCGGGTCAAGGTGACCCAGATAGAGAAGATGCTCGAGCTGGCCCAGAACTAAACAAACCACGGAAGCAAGACCTCCCGGCCAGTCTGCTTACGATTTTGTTTGCAACGGTAAGGCAAACCCTAAGAGCGCACCGCCCTCTGGGGATCGCCCGGCTATGACCTGGCCCCCGTGCCAGCGTACAACGGCATCTACCAAAGCCAGCCCCAGCCCGCTGCCAGCGCTTCGCCGCCCACGGTAAAAGCGCTGGAAAATGTGGGGGATTTGTCCGGGCTCGAGGCCTGGCCCCTGGTCGTGAACCTCAAGATAGGCTTGCCGTCCCTGGGGGTACACCCGCAGGCTGGCCTGCCCCCCACCGTGGTGCAGGGCGTTTTCTAGCAGGGCTCGGATGGCAGCCCGCAAGGCGGTTTCGTCCCCAGATACCACCACCGGTTCCTCGGGCAAGAACCAGTCCAGCCGGTTAAAGGCTTCCCGCATACGCTCAGATTCTTCGAAGGCAAGAGTGTCCAGGAACACCGGGCGTTTCTCCAGGCTGCCGGCATCGGCCCGGGCCAGATGGAGTAGGGACTCCACCAAGTCCAGCATATCCCGCAGGCTTTTTTGGGCTTCTAAAAGCTCTGGCTTTACCGAAGCGGGGGCCTGGGCCAGGGCCCGCTCAAGGCGGCCGCTCAGGATAGACAGCGGGGTGCGCAGCGCATGAGCGGCATCCTGGGTGAAGCGGCGCTCGCTCTGGATAACCTCGCCCAAGGCAAAGAGCAGGCTATTGACAGCGCGCACAAAGCGCCACACTTCGTCGCGGCTTCTGGGCTCGGGCAGGCTGGAACCCCACCGGCGCTGCTCGGCCAGGGTCATGGCCCGACGGGTGAGGCGATCCAGCGGGTTCAGGCCGCGCCCCAGAAGAAAATAGGCCCCCGCCAGGGTTCCTAGGAAGACCAGGGGAATAATCCACAAAAGAAGACGGGTTAGAAACCGTAGGCTTTCCTGAACGGGCTCGAGGGGGAGGGCCGCGCGCAGCAGCAAGCCGTCTGCGAGGGGACGGGTGTGTATCCGATAGATAGAGGATTTTCCCTGGGCCAGCTCCTGCAAAAGGCTGGGGTTGGGCGGGCGGCCAAAGGCGTCCAGCAAGGCACCGTCCTCGTTTACCAGCAGCAGTACCAACCCTGGGAGCAGCTGGGGTAAAACCGGCAGGCCCCGTTCGGGCACAAAGCGCGAACTACCGTCCTCGGGGTCGGGGCCTAAGAGGGTGAGGGCAATCTCTGTGGCGCGCCCTAGCTGGCTGTCCAGGCGGTGAAGCAGGCTGGCCTCGAGGCCCCACCTGAGCAGAATCCCACTTCCCAGGAAGCCGGCGGTGGTTACCACCATCACCAGCAAGGTCAGCCGCAGGCGCAGGCTCATCCTAGAAAACGGTAGCCCAGATTGCGCACGGTTTCTATAGCCTCCGGTGAGAGCTTGCGCCGCAGGTAGCGCACATAGGTATCCACCGTGCGGGGATCTATAGCGGCCTCTCCAGGCCAGACTTTCTCCATCAGGGCTTCGCGGGAAAAATAACCTTCGGCATTGAGGGCCATGAATTCCAGGAGGGCATACTCCCGACCGGACAGGTGCACCGGTTGGTTGTCCCACCAGGCCCTCTTAAGCTCCAGATCGAGCTCGAGCCGACCCACCCTAAGGCGATTGGCCGCCTCCCCACAAGCCCGCCGCAAAAGGGCTCTGATCCGGGCAACCAGCTCTTCTGGGTGAAAGGGCTTGACCAGGTAGTCGTCGGCCCCGGCTTCCAGGCCTCTTACCCGGTCGGCCACGCCATCCCGGGCGGTCAGAATCAGCACGGGCTTCTTCTCACCCCGAGCCCGCAGCGCTTGCAACAGCTCGATCCCATCCCCATCCGGAAGACCCAGATCCAGAACCACCAGATCGTAAGGGAAGGTCTGCAACAGGCCATCGGCGCTGGCGATATCCCCAGCCAAGTCCACAGCAAACCCCTGACCGCTAAGGGTGTCTTGCAACAGCCGGCCCAGCCGGATGTGATCTTCTACCAGTAGAAGCCGCATACTCACCTGCGGAAGACGATCTGCCCTGTACGGGCCTCAATCCAAATCTCCCGGCGGCCGGTTTTGGCCTCCCAGACCAACAGGCGTTCTTTGGGTTTGGGCTTGAGCTCGAGCTTTTCCACCGCGCCCAGGTGGGTTCTGGCAAGCTGGAGGGCCTGGCTAAAGGGCAGATGGGCTGCGCGGGTGTGGGGCGGCTGGGGTTTGGGGCGCACGCGGAAAACCTGCCCGGTGCGCGCCTCCACCCAGATTTCCCAGCCCCCTAGGCGGACTTCCAAATACGCAGGCGATTTGTCTAGCTTAAACTCGACCTTGTAGGGCTCGTATGGCTGGCCTAGGTGGTTCTGGGCCAGCTGCACGGCCTGCTCAATGTGGAGCAGGGGGGATGTAAGGGCTACCAACCAAAAACCCACCATAACGCAGCGACTATTCCTTTCGACTGAACTCCAGGAAGGCCTCCGCACGCAGCACGCCCGCCTCAGCGCTCCTGCGATCCCCACGCTCGAGGGCTTCCCACACTGCCACAATCATGTCATTCAGTTGCTCGCGCCGGTCAGGTGGCAGCGATCCTGCAGCTTCCCTAAGGGCCCTGATGCGGGGTGCCAGCGGAGAGGGGAGGGGGAGCACAGTGTCTTTAAGCTGAGACCACGGGCCCTGCCGTAGCACCCACACTACAACCGCGGCTGTCAGCAGCACAATCAGAATCAGAAAAAGAAAACCTGCCAGCGCCTCAAAGAAATCCCGCTCCCGGGGCCCCCAGAAGTCTCTAGGCCCATAATAAGGCGCACAGGCTGCTAGCAAAGGGACTAGTAACAGCCATAGCTTTTTCACAGCTACCTCCTTTCGTTGGCACCCGCCCCTTGCAAGGGGCGGGTGGTGCGAGGTCTGTTAGAAACCCCGGTCGGCCTTGATCAGATCTGCGGCAGCGCTGGCTAGGTGATGAGCCGCTTCTGCTTGCAGTAAGGAGCTGAAATCATTGGGGTTTACCCGGTTTAGGAGGCCTCGAGCCTCTTGCAGGAGCTGCCGCACCAGCGGGTTGTCGTTGCGGTAGTAAGCCATCTCTGCTTCCAGACGGGTGATCCGCTCCTGGGCTCTATAGGGGGCCGAGTAGCTTACTGGGCGGGGCCTGCCGCTGGGGCTTACAGCAGGCATCCCACTTTCGAAGCGCTGGGCCACCAGAATTTTCCGGGCGGCCTTGGCTCGTTCGGCGGCCTGGAAGTAGCGCTGGGCCTGGAAATCCTGCTGGGCTTCGCTGGCTAGGTGTTGGGCCAGGGCTACGCGGGGGCCCTGTGTGTAAGAAAGCTCGAACTGCAGTCTATAGAGCTCCTTGGAGGCCCGCTCCGCTTCCCGGTAGGAGTAGGGGTTAGGGGACAGGGGGGTGTTCATTCCTGGGCCCGAAGGGGGAGGCGTGGGGGGAACGGGTGGCCTCGGCTGGGCCAGGGCCAAGCTGGCAATCAGGGCGATCAATGGAATCGATATGCTTTTTTTCATCTTGACCTCCTTTGCAAGAACCCGTGTGAACCAGGTTCGCCTAGGAGGGTAGATAAGTTTTGTGGGAAGGATGTGGGAGCCTCAAACCAGCCACACCACCCCATAGGGCGGCAGACTGCCGGCGAAGTATTTGCCGCTAATCAGGTCGCGCCCCCCCCGCCGGATGGGCTGGGGCCGGTTGGTCACGTTGATGTAGCAGCCCACCTGCCGCTCGCGGTAGCCCCGGATGATGCGCAGCACCTCTTTGGACTCCATCACCACCTGGGGCGCGTTGGGGTGGAAGGCTGGGTGGGAAGCCCGCACCTTGAGCAGGTGGGTAAAGCGGGCCAGCACCTTGCGGGCGCGCGAGTGGGGGTTGGAGAGCAGCCCAGCCAGCTCCGGCCCGGTGAACTTGTGCCGGTTGAGGCGGCGGTTGATCCCGCTTTCTTGCAGGCCCGCGTGGTCGGAGGGGGAACCGAAGAGGCTGTGGATGTAGACCCCCGGCACCCCCTGCAGGCTCAGGAGAACGGCATGGGCTGCCAGGAAGCGGGCGATCTTGAGGTCTTCGTCCTCGTCGCCGTGGGGATGATTGAGGGCATCGAACAGGGTCAGGCATAGCTCGTAGGGCACCGGGCCCGCCGGGGTGTCCTTGTAGTTGACCCGGCCCCCATGATCCAGGGCCTGCTGGACGAGGGCCGCGATTTCTTCGGGCTCCAGAATGCCGTGGGCCGGCACCACCCCCAGCCCATCGTGCGAGGCCAGGAAGTTGAAGAAGGTGGTGCGCTCGGAGGGCGGCTTCAGGCTGGCGGCCCAGGCAGCCAGCCTGCTGGCGTCCCCGGTGCGGAAGGTGTGCAGCACCAAAGGGGGCAGGGGGAACTGGTAGACCATCTGGGCCTCGTCGTGGCCGTTGCCGAAATACGCGATGTTGCCCTGGTGCGGCACGTTGGTCTCGGTAACCAGCACCACCTGGGGCGCTTTTATATCCAGCACCAGCCGCATCAGCTTGACGATGCGATGGGCCCCTTCCAGGTGTATGCAGCTGGTTCCGATCACCTTCCAGATGAA
>AXWR01000021.1 GCA_000482765.1 Meiothermus taiwanensis DSM 14542 | reverse complement strand
TGAGCAGGCGAGCGGTGGCGGCCTGACTGCTGCCCTCGCTCAGTTGCTCTGCGACCGCTACGGCCTTGGATTCGGGCAGTTTACAGTTCCAGAGGGCCGTGCCCTTCCTTTCGCTGAACTCCTGCCCGCAGCTCTTGCAACGCAGGTATCGTATCTTTTCTGCGCTGTACACTTTGCGTACCTTGAGATTGCCTTGTCCGGTTTTCCCGTACAGCTTGCATCCTTCTATCGGGCATGCCAGACTTGAGAGGGGAGGTTTGTTTGTTTTCACACAACGCAATCTGCGTTGAAAACGGCCTCCCCTTCAACCCCTGTCTGGGATAATCTCACTCTACTACCAAGCAAGGCAGAGGCTATCTTTTTGCATCCTAGCGCTCGGCGAAGAAAGCACATCCCTTCGGTCGGGCGGCAGGCTAACCGAATCTGGCACTGCCGTGCAGAGGGGAGATGCGGTTTCATTCTGGTTTCACCTGGGAAAGGCAGCATAAACCTGCACAGACCATTGCTCTGTGCCTTACCTCCCCCCAAGCTGCGGCTTCACCCACCGCAGCTTAATTTTTGGCACCGCCGGGTAGAGGCCGGGTCATGCGCTTCACCTGGCTTTCAGCGGATGGCATTAGCATTGCAAGAATGTGCCCGCTAGTCGATCATCCAGGGGCCGAGATAAGCTTAGGTGTGCGCTTGTTAATCGTCGAAGATGAGCCCAGCCTGGGATCCACCCTGAAGGAAAGCCTCTCGGTGCAGGGCTTCCAGGTTACCCTGGCTGCCTCGAGGTCTGAAGCTGAGGCCCTGGTCTGGGAGCAGCCCTTCGACCTGCTTTTGTTGGATGTGATGCTGCCCGAGGGGCCGGAGGCTGGCTTTGAGCTGGCCCAGGCCCTGCGCGAGTCGGGCTTTCATCAGCCCATTCTTTTCCTCACCGCCCGCGAGGCCCTAACCGACCGGGTGCGGGGCCTCGAGTGGGGCGACGACTACCTGCCCAAGCCCTTTGCCCTGGCCGAGTTGGTAGCCCGCCTTAGGGCCCTGGGGCGGCGCGGGGAGATCAAGCCGCAGGTTTTGCAAATTTCCTCCCAGGTCGAACTGGCCCTGGAGCACCGCCAGGTACGACGGCAAGGTGAGCTGGTGCGCCTTACCGCAAAGGAATACCTGGTTCTGGAACTGCTGGCGCTCAACAAGGGCCGGGTCTTTACCCGCGAGGAGATACTCGAGCGCATCTGGGGGCCGGGCTTCGAGGCCGACTCCAACCTCATAGATGTGTATGTCAAAAACCTCCGCAAGCGCCTTGGTGAGGATGTCATTGAGACGGTGCGAGGTGTAGGATATCGCTTGGGAGAGTGAGCGGTATTGAAAGCCCTGAGGCAGGATGGGTGGTTTGCGCAAACGGATAAGGGCATTTTACAACGTGCAGTACAAACCAGAATGGTAGCGATGTATGTCGGTTAAGCGACATCCGGCCCGCCCTATTTTCAGTCGCTTGCAACACTGGCTGCTCGAGGGGGCTCCCAAACCCTCCGAGGGTTACTATGAGCAACCGGCCGCTGCCCACTCGAGCCACCCCTGGTGGCGGGTGATGTGCCTGACCGGGGTGGACTACTTCTCCACCCTGGGCTACCAGCCCGGCATTGCAGCGCTGGCGGCGGGGGCGCTCTCGCCCATTGCCACCCTGGTGTTGGTGTCGCTCACCTTGTTTGGAGCCCTTCCCATGTACCGCCGGGTTGCCGGGGAAAGTCCTCACGGTGACGGTTCGATCTCGATGCTCGAGCGGTTGCTCAAGGGCTGGAGGGGCAAGTTTGTGGTACTGACCCTGATTGGTTTTGTAGCGACCGGCTTTGTTATCACCATCACCCTCTCGGCGGCGGACGCGGCCAAACACATTGTTGAGAACCCCCTCGCACCGGACTGGCTGAGCAACCAGCTGGGCCTGACGCTCCTGTTGTTGGGCCTCTTGGGTGCGGTTTTCCTGCGCGGCTTTAAGGAGGCCATCGGCATCGCGGTGCTGCTGGTGGTAACCTACATCGGCCTAAACCTGGTGGTGATTGGTCAAGGGCTCAGCCTGATCGCACAGAACCCTGGCCTTCTGGCCGAGTGGACAGGGCGCATCGCCCTCGACTACGCCACCCCTGCTGCTGTGGTGGTGGCTGCCCTGGTGGTTTTTCCTAAGCTGGCCCTGGGCCTCTCCGGCTTTGAGACCGGGGTGGTGGTAATGCCGCTGGTGCGGGGTCGGCCCGACGATTCGCCCCAGTACCCCGTGGGACGAATTGCCAATTCACGCAAACTGCTCACCACGGCGGCCCTAATTATGAGCGTGTTGCTGCTCAGCAGCTCGCTGGTGACCACCCTGCTCATTCCACCCAGCGAATTCTGGCCCGAGACCACCGCCCAGCGTGAGCTGCGCGGCCAGGCTCGCACCATCGATGTGCCGCTGGGCAATGGTGACCTGTACACCTACCACGTACCCGAGCGCACGGGAAGATTTACGGAGCAGATTCAGCTTGAGGGGAACCAGGGCACCATACACCTCGTGGTGACGGTCACCCCCACCCCAGGCGGGCGGCTGGTGCAGGTTACCAAGGAGGGTGGTGCAGCCAATGGGCGGGCCCTGGCCTTCCTGGCCCACCAAAACCTGGGTGAGTGGTTTGGCAGCTTCTACGACCTCTCCACTATCCTGATTTTGTGGTTTGCAGGTGCGAGCGCCATGGCTGGACTGCTCAACATTACCCCGCGGTATCTTCCCCGGTATGGTATGGCCCCCGACTGGGCCCGGGCGGTACGCCCGCTGGTGCTCATCTTCACCGGGGTCTGTGTGTTGGTTACCCTGATCTTTCGGGCCGACGTAAATGCCCAGGCTGGGGCCTACGCCACCGGGGTGCTGGCCTTGATGACCTCGGCGGCCTTCGCGGTGATGCTCTCGGCCTTTGCCAAGCGCCAGCTTTGGGCTGCGCTGGGTTTTGGTCTGGTTACGGCCGTCTTTATTTACACCGCCACTGTGACGGTGCTGTCCGACCTCGATGGCCTGGTGATAGCCGCTTTTTTCGTCGCTGCGATTGTGGTGGTTTCGCTGATCTCGCGCGTCTTCCGTTCGACTGAGCTACGCGTTGAGCGGGTTCAGGCCGACCTCGAGGCCCAGGCGATTATCCGGCAGCTGGCCCTGGGTGAGATCCGCCTGGTTGCCAACCACCGCGACTCTGGCAGCCCTTTCGAGTACACGCAAAAGCGGGAACGGATGCATCGGCGCACCCACCTACCCACCCGTGATCCGGTGGCTTTTCTCGAGGTCTCCGTCCCCGATGCCTCCGACTTTTCCGACACCCTTTATGTGCACGGTGTGGAGGTGGGCGAGCACCGGGTGCTGCGGGTGCAGGGTACCTCCATTCCCAACGCCATTGCGGCCTTGCTTCTGTATATACGGGATACCACCGGCAAGCTCCCGCATGTCTACTTCGAATGGAGCGAGCGCCCCCTTTTGCCCTCAGCCCTCGACTTCATCCTCTACGGCGAGGGCGATGTGCCCAGCCTAACCCACGAGGTGCTGCGCAAAGCTGAGCCCGACCCACAGCGCAGGCCCGTGGTGCACGTGGGGGGCTGAGCTTGGCTTTACGGTTTCATGCCATTTTGCTTGAATCCTTCGCTGCCATGCACAGTCATACCGCATTCAAAAAGATCGTCATGCAAGGCAAAGACCTCCAGGGGTTATCTTTTTGAATCCTAGAGCGCACCCCTCGCTACGCTCGGCGAAGAAAGCGTATCCCTTCCAAGGGGCGGTATCGCCCTCCGCTACGCGGATAACTTCGGTCGGGTTAGTGCGCCACCATTCGGTGACGAGCTAACCGAATCTGGTAGGAGAACTCATGGTTACGGTCAAATATCACACCTGTTTTCTTGAGGCGCTCCAGAATGTATATAAGGTCTTTCTGCCATCCGGTGCAGAAAAGCGAGAGTGAGGTAGTTTATGCGTGCGAATGGTTTTACCCTGATTGAGCTGGCCATCGTTATCGTGATTATTGGTGTTCTGGCAGCCGTGGCGGTGCCTCGTTACATCGACATGACCGCCCAGGCCCGCCAGGCCCAACGCGAGGCAACCTTATCCAGTATCCGTTCGGCTTACGCGATTTATCTTGCTCGGAATGGTGGCAACCCGCCCAACTGGACGCAGCTATCGACCAATTTGGATGCCCCTACCCAGCTGAAGTTCAATGGCGGCAGCGCCTACATGGACTACGATAACAACAACGCCGTGGCCACCACGGGCGAACGGGTAGCCCTGCTCTACAGCGACGACACCTGCACAACGCTGGTTACCAACGCTACGACTGCCATCCGTTGCGTACGCAATGGTATCAACTAAGCCTAGCAAAGGCTACATCCTGATCAGCCTTGCAGTAGCCCTGGTTTTGCTGGGGCTACTTCTTGTACCGTTGGGTTTGCTTACCTGGAAGAACGCCACCCGCAAAACCTCAGAAACCCAGGCTTTGCAGGCCCTCTACCTGGCAGAGGGTGGTGTGGAGCAGGCCATTGCCCACATCCGCCTCAGCCCGCTGGTGCCGCTTTTTGCCGCTCAGCCGATTCTGATCTGCCGCACTTCCAGCCCCTGTACCCCTAGCAGCCCGGATTATGTGGGCCGGTACTGTTTTAGCACCGGCAGCCTGGGAGGTTCTGCTTGCAGTGCTACGCGCAGCCTGGCGGGTGGTAAGGTGCGCTGGACGATCGATGCCGTGGGGGAGGAGCGGGGTGGAATAACCCGGCGGCTGCGGTGGGTGTACAACGCCACAGATGGGATGGTCGAACAGAGGATGGTGGATCCGTGAACCATCGGGCATTCAGCTTGCTGGAGGTGGTGGTGGCCCTGCTGCTGATAGGTGTGGCTGCTACAGGGGTGCTGGCGGTGTCGCAGGTTTTGCAGAGCAGCCAGGAGCCGGATCTGCAAACCGGGGCTGCATTAGAGACCCTTCTGGAGGCTTCCGCTGCTACCATTGCGGCCTGTCCTAGTTACAGCTCTGTCTTTCTGGGCGACCGTACCTTTGCAGTCTGTCGTGAAAGTATCGTGCAGAACGGGCTGGGTTACACCCGCACCGTAACCACCCTGCGTTCGGGGCCGCACCATCTGACCCGGATTCGCGTGACCAACCCCTAGAATGAGGCCATATGCGCCTGATTGAACTGGCAGTGGTACTGGCTTTAGCGGGTTTTTTGGCCCTGGCTGCTAGTACTTTGCTGTTCTATGGCGGCGAGACTTCTAGAGAGGCCCGTTTGCGCTTGAGCACCGAGGTGGCCTACGATGAACTCCGGGCTCGGCTGGGGCGCGATATGCGCGAGGCATTGCAGGTTGGTAGCCTTGCGAGCGGCGAATTGCGCCTTGCTGTGGCCGGAGGATGTGTTATGTACCGGCTCCAGAGCAGCCAGCTTTTTCGCCAGGCTTGGGCAGGTAGTTGTGCGGTTGCATTGGGGGTGCCGGTACGCCTTCTGGAGGATACCAGCCTCCCCCTGGCGCGTTTCTGTAGCGACCCCGCGTTACGCCGGGTGGGTCTGTTTGATGCTTGCCCATCAAGCTGGAGCGTTGTGGGTGGGGTGCTGACCCTGCGGCAGAATGGCCAGGATCAGGCTTTTGCACCTCCGGTGATCTCGCTTCGTTGATTATGCGCCTGGCTTTCCTTACCCGCGAGCACCTGTTGATATGGGATAAGCGTCGGCTATCCCGCTTCACCCTGGATGGTCTCCTGGATGGTGAGGGGCGTTTCCAATTACACAAGCTTCCGTCGTTGCTGAAGGTCGTACGCAATCTGGACTACTTGGCCGTGGGGCCAGAGCTGGCTTTGTTGCGCACCGGATTGTTTCCCAATCTACCTGGCTTCCCCCTGGACGAGGCGGTGCTGGCGGAGGCTGAGCGCAGCCCCCTGCTGGAGGGAGAGTCGCTAACGGTTGCACACCTACCACTGGGTTTTGAAGAGCGTAAAACCCGGCTGCTGTATGCGGCGATGTCCGAGAAGGTTACCGAGTTGTTGAGTCGCAGCCTACGGCTAAAGGCTCTGGAGCCTCTTCCCCTTTTTTTCTGGCGACAGATACGCAGCCTGAGTAAGGCCCGCCGCTTCATTGTTTTAGAAAACCTAAGCCACACCATTGCCTACTTCGAGGATGGCGGATTGGTAGGCTTTCGCTATCTGAGCCTACCGGTTGATCAAGCCTCCCCGGCCCTTGCCGATGAAGTGGTGCGGTCTGTAGGGCTGTTTGGAGGTGTGGGGGCGATAGAAGAAGCCTGGCTGGTGGGTCTGCCGGAGGCCTTCGACCCCCCGCCTGGTTTACCGGTGGAGCAGGTGTATCGCCTGGATAAGGTCATGCCGGAGTACGCTCTGACTGGAGAGCCCTACCTGAACCTCAGGCATAGGCCGCAGCGCGTTGGGGAGGGTCTGCCGCGACAGATACAGGTTATTTTACTGGTAAGCGCGGTTGTTGCTACCATGGGCCTGCTGGCCCATACCTACTTACAAACCAATGTGCGACGACTCGAGCGGCTGTACAACCAGCTCAAGTCTGAGCAGGCTGTGGTGGTTGTGCCGAAAACCGAAACACCCCAGGGGGTGGGTCTGGAGGGTCTGCTCGGTAGCATATCGGCGCGTCCGGATCGCCTCTGGTTTACACGTTTTGAGGCCAGCCGTGAACAGATACGCTTGCAAGGAGAGGCCCTGAGCCCCTATGCCCCCCTCGAGCTGGCCCAGGCCCTGGGCGGCCGGCTGGTGCTCCTGGAAGAAAAGGGGGGGGCTCGAGCCGGTCTTTACACCTGGGAGGTGCAACTTGGAGAAACTCAAGCTCGGTGAGCTGCTGGTTAGGCTGGGAAAGCTCACGCCGGAGCAGCTTTCCATGGCCCTGGAGGAGCAGCAAAGGCGGCAGGAACCATTGGGCCAGGTGTTGTTGCAGAAGGGCTGGATACGCGAATCCGAGCTGTACCAGGTTTTGGCCGATCAACAGCGAGCGCCGTTGATTGGCCTTAGGGCGGTCGACATACAGCCGGAAGCCTTGAACCTTTTGGATCGGCGTTTTGCTCGGGAGAAGCGGGTGTTGCCTCTGCGGCTGGATGGGACTCGCCTGCACGTGGCGATGGCCCACCCCTCCGACCTGGCTTTGCTGGATGAGCTGCGCTTTCGTACCGGCAAGGAGATCGTGCCTTATCTAGCCTCTGACCGGGAAATTTTGCAGACGCTGGACGATTTGTTGCAACCCCAGCAGTCCCTCGATTCCGTGCCAATGGAGGCTCGACCAGGCCCCGATCTAACCATCGAGCAGGCGCCAGCGATCGAGCTGGCCGATGAGTTGGTGCGCAAGGCCTTGGGTGCGCGGGCCAGTGATCTGCACCTGGAGCCCCAGGAAAGCTATGTCCGGGTGCGTATCCGGGTGGATGGGGTTTTGCAGGAGATCCACAGGCTGGATAAGGGGTTGGAGGCCCCCCTGGTGGCCCGCTTCAAGGTGCTGGCTGGTATGGATATTGCAGAAAAGCGGCGGCCGCAGGATGGGCACTTTACCTACACATTCGGCAATCGCCGCCATGAACTGCGCGTGGCCAGCGTGGGCACGCTTTTTGGTGAACGCCTGACGGTGCGCATTATCTACCCCGATGCGGTGCGGCGGGGGTTGGCCGATCTGGGGATGCTACCGGAGGACTTGCAGCGCTTTGAAGGGCTGCTGCGTTCCACCAGCGGTATTCTGCTGGTCACCGGCCCCACCGGCAGCGGCAAGACCACCACCCTGTACGCAGCCATGCAACACCTGTACACTCCGGAGAAGTGTTTTCTGACCATCGAGGATCCGGTTGAGGTGCCCCTCGAGGGAATCAGCCAGATTCCTGTACAACCCAAGATCGACCTGGACTTTGGGGAAGTACTGCGCTCGGTGCTGCGGCAGGATCCAGATGTCATCCTGGTGGGAGAGATTCGCGACCGCACGACCATTGACACGGCACTACGGGCTGCCCTTACCGGGCACCTGGTGCTGGCTACTTTGCACGCCAACGATGCCCTATCCACCCCCATCCGGCTGCTGGAGATGGGGGCTGAGCCTTATCTGGTGGGTGCGACCCTGCTGGGGGTGGTGGCGCAGCGGCTGGTGCGTCAGGTCTGTCCGCAGTGCGCCGAGGCTTGCCAGACGCCTCCCGAGGCCCGCCTGCTCTGGGGGGAGGCTGCACCGGTGCATGAATACCGTGGTCAAGGCTGCGCCTACTGTCGCGGTACCGGGTTTTCTGGCCGGATGGGGCTCTACGAGATCTACCGCCTGGATCAGGAAGCACGCCACCTGATTGCCTCGGGGGGATCGCTGGCCGAGCTACAGGCGCGGGCGGCCGCCAGCCAGCATAAAGATCTCTGGGCCAAGGCACTGGTGGCGGTGCGCGATGGGCGCACCACCACCTCCGAGGTTTTGCGGGCCCTGGGCTGGTGGGAGGTGTGAATGGGTCTGCGCTTCACCTACGAAGCCACCGATGCCGAGGGTAGAGAGATCTACCGGGGGGTTGTGGAAGCAGCCTCTTTGCGGGAGGCCCGCACGCGGATACGGGCCATGGGGCTTTTCCCACTGCGGCTTACGCAGGCCCCTCAACGGCCTTTGCGCAAGGTGCCGTTGCCAGAGCTGGTTATTCTGACCGAACAGCTCGCTACCATGGTGCGGGCTGGGGTGCCGCTTGTGCAGGCCCTGCACACCCTGAGCCTGCAAGCGGGCAGCCCTTCCTTGCGCGAGGCCCTGCGAGGGCTGCGAGAACGGATTGAGGCCGGGCAGGGATTGGCCCGTGCCATGGAGGATTACCCTCAGGTGTTTCCGCCCCTCATGCGCCACCTGGTGGCCGCCGGGGAGTTGGGCGGTAGCCTGGAAGTGGTGCTGCAACGCTTAGCGGAGTATCTCGACAAAAGCTACGAACTGCAAGAGAAAACCCGCACCGCGCTGTTTTATCCCGGCTTTGTGCTGGGGGTACTGGGGGTGGTAGTGGCGGTGCTGCTGGTGTTTGTGATCCCGGTCTTTGCCCAGCTATACCGCGAAACAGGGGTGGCGCTGCCTGGGCCCACCCAGTTTCTGCTCAGCAGTTCGGCCTTTTTCCGTCAGCACGGTTGGTGGCTGTTGTTGATCGGCCTGCTGCTGGGATACGGGTTGAGGTTGTACTGGCGCACCCCGGAGGGTGCCGTGCGGCTGGATGGCTGGTTGTTGCGCATACCCCTGATGGGTTCGATTCTACTCAAGGCCGGGCTGGCCCGCTTTGCCCGTACCCTGGCCACCCTATACGCTGGGGGGATTCGGATTACCGAGGCCCTCGAGGCAAGCCGTAAAGTGGTGGGCAACGCCGCCCTGGCGGAGGCCATTCTCCGGGTAGAGCAATCCGTTCAGCGCGGGGAAGCCTTGGCTACCGGACTGGCCCGCGAGCCCTTTTTCCTCCCGCTTTTTGTCAGAATGGTTTTGGTGGGGGAGGAGGCGGGGCGGCTCGAGGGGATGCTCAACGAGATTGCCTTTCACCTCGAGCGGGAGGTGGACTACAGTCTCAAGCGCCTTTCCAGCAGTATCGAGCCGGTGCTAACCCTCATCCTTGGGGTGGTGGTTCTGGTGGTAGCCTTAGCCCTATACCTTCCACTGTTTGATCTATCCCGTGTAATCAGAATGCGATGAGAACGAGCTTACTCTGGCTATTTCCCGGCCTGCTTTTGGGGCTGGTCTTGCTGTGGTTGCATGGCAGCTATGAGCGGATGCGGGTCTTGCAGAATCAGGTAAGCCAGCTGCAGCGTGAGCTGGACACCTTCACACCACCCCAGGCTACGAGCAGGCCGCCTGTTAAGCCAGAGGCCTTGCCCCAGGTCTACGCCTGGCTGGTGCGCCAGGCGGAGCAGCAGAACCTTAGGCTGGTGCGCATGGAGCCCCAGGATGCCATGGCTAGACTGGTGCTGGAAGGAGGCTTTGCCTCCGTGTTTCAATTCTTGAAAAGCATGGAACGTCCGCCGTATGCCCTGTGGGTAGAACGGTATAGCCTTATCCCTACGGTGCAATCGGCCCAGGAGTTGCAGTTGGAAATTCTGGTTGGGGTGGAGGTGCAGAGGTAACGGTAAGGTGCAGATTTGCTGTAACTTGACGGGAAGCCTACACCCTGGTGGGCCTGGGGTGCATGAATGGCCCAGCCCTTCGATTGCCGACGAGGTTTTTATGCCAGATTCGGTTGGTTTGGCGCTAAGGCGGTGAACCAACCCGACCGAGTGGTATCGTTGAGGCTTGATATTGCTGGAATGCGCATTATGCGGTGATATCGTGAAAACAGCTTACCTGGGGTGTTGTTGCATGAAAGGCAATAAATATTGCTCGTAGGTCAAATGAATGCTAAACTGCTCCCACCGTCATTGCAGTGATGCGGTGTGAGTTAGGAGGAAACTATGCGCAAAGGGATCGTTGTGATGGTTTTGATGGGGCTGTTGGGGGCTTCGGGGGTTCTGGCCCAGAGCTGCTTGGCCAACGTTAAAGCCAACGGTTTAAAAGTGGGTACCAGCCCCGACTACCCGCCGTTTGAATCGCTCGACAAGAACAATAAGATCATTGGCTTCGACGTGGATCTACTGAACCTCATCGGAGCGGAGCTGGGCGTCAAAGTCAACTTCATTGGCCAGAGCTTCGACGGTCTGATCCCTGCGCTGCTCTCCAAAAAAATAGACCTGATCGCCGCTGGGCTCACCATCACCGAGGAGCGTAAGAAGTCGGTGGATTTCTCCCGGCCCTATATCTCCGGCCCCAACGTGATCATTACCCGTAAAGAGACCACTGGGATCAGCAAGCTCGAGGATCTGGCGGGCAAAAAAGTAGCCGTGCAGATCGGCAGTGCCCAGGAGAAAATCGCCAGCGGTGTGAAAGGGGCTGAGGTCAAGTCCTACAACCTCTACACCGATGCAGCCCTGGCCCTGAACACCCGTCAGGCCGATGCCCTCATTGTGCACCGCTTTGTGGGCCGGGCCTTCCTCAAGCAGTACCCCGATCTTAAGGTTGTGGCTGAGCTCAACCAAGTAGACACCGGGCTGGCCCTGCGCAAAGAGTGCAGCGATCTGCGTCGGGCTATTGACGCGGCCATCGAGAAGCTGGAAAAGAACGGCAAGATGGACGAGCTGGCAGCCAAGTGGTTCAAGTAGAGAATGGTTTGAGCCTTCCTTATGGATTTTGGCCTGATTCGTGAAAGCCTGCCGTTCTTGCTTCAGGGGGCCTGGGTAACGCTGCGCATCACCGCCCTCTCGCTGCTGTTTGGAATCCTCCTGGGCACCCTGGTGGCGCTGGCCCGCATGTCGCCAATCCGCTGGCTTTCAGGGCTGACCCTGGGCTACATCGAGCTGCTGCGCGGCACCCCGCTGCTGGTGCAAATTTTCCTGATTTTCTTCGGAATTCCCCAGCTCACCCAGCAGCAGATCAACGAGTTTGTGGCGGGGGTGATCGCCTTCAGCATCAACTCCAGCGCCTATGTGGCCGAAATCCTGCGGGCAGGCATCCAGAGCATCCCCAAGGGCCAGCGCGAGGCTGCGCTTTCCCTGGGTTTCAGTCCCACCCAAACCCTGCGCTACATCATCCTGCCCCAGGCTTTTACCCGGGTGATCCCCCCGCTGGTCAACGAGGGGATCACCCTGCTCAAAAACTCCTCGCTGCTCTCGGCGATTGCGGTGGTGGAGCTGACCCGCGCAGGCCAGCTGATCTCGGCCCGTACCTTCAAACCCTTTGAGATGTACCTGGCGGTCTCGCTGATCTATCTGGTTATGACCCTGGTACTGAGCTTTGTGGCGCGGCAGCTCGAGCGCCGCTGGCAGGTTCGCTAAGATGCCCCGCGCCGATCTCCCGCCTTCTGTGCCCATCGGCCCGCGGCTGCGGGCGGCCCGCCTGGCTAAGGGCCTCACCCTAGAGCAGGTGGCCCAGCGCAGCGGGCTGGACAAATCCTTTATCAGCCGCCTCGAGCGCAACGCCACCGCCGCCTCGGTGGCCTCGCTCCTGAAGGTCTGCGCGGCGCTGGACATCCAGCCTGGGTCGCTTTTCGACCCGCCCAGCACCAACCTGGTGCGCTCTGGAGAGGCCCCCAGCGCCCACTTTGGTGGCTGGGGGGTGCGCGACTTCATCCTCTCGCGGGGCCTCCGTGGGGAGCTGATGCTCCTGCGCACCGAGATCGAGCCGGGGGGGCATGGCGGCAAGGAGCCCTACAGCTTTCCCAGCGACACCGACGTGGTCACGGTGCTGGAGGGCAGCCTGGAGTTCACCATTGGCGAGACCTGCTACACCTTATACCCGGGCGATAGCCTGACCTTTTCCGGGAAGGAGCCCCACACCTGGCGCAACCCAGGCAAAAGCCGGGCGGTGGTGCTGTGGGTGCTAAGCCCGGCCCCTTAGCGGAGGAAAACGTGAGATACCAACCTGCCGACTCCCTCGAGTCCCCCCGCTTTGCCGGGGTGCGCACCTTCATGCGCTTGCCTCACCTTCGCACCCTGGAGAACGTCGATTTTGTGGTGCTGGGCATCCCCTGGGACGATGCCACCACCCACCGGCCCGGGGCCCGCTTTGGCCCCGAGGGCATCCGCCGGGTCTCGATCATGCTCAGGCCCTGGAATCCCTACTGGGACGTGAAGATCTTCGACTACCTTTCCGGGGTGGACTACGGCGACGTACCGGTGGTGCCCGGCTACATCGAGGACACCTACGCCCGCATCGAGGCGGAGTTCGAGAGGATTGCCCGGGCCGGGGTCACGCCCATCGCCATGGGGGGGGATCACTCCGTCACCCTGGGTGAGCTGCGTGGCCTGGCCAAGGTGCACGGCCCGCTGGCCCTGGTGCACATCGACGCGCACCTGGACACCCTGGACCAGTACTTCGGGCGCAAATACAACCACGGCACCCCCTTCCGCCGCACGGTGGAGGAGGGCCTGGTGGATCCGCACCGCTCCATTCAGGTGGGCATCCGCGGCTCCAATTACGGCCCCGAGGATTACCAGGGCACCCGCGACCTGGGCTACGAACTCATCACCATGTACGAGCTGCAGGAGATCGGCCTCGAGGCCACCCTCGAGCGCATCCACCGCCGGGTGGGCCCGGCCCCCTGCTTTATCAGCATCGACATCGACGCGGTGGATCCGGCCTATGCCCCCGGCACCGGCACCCCCGAGGTGGACGGCTTCACCAGCCGGGAGATCCTGAGATTGGTGCGGGGCCTTAAGGGTCTGAACTTCAAGGCCGCCGACGTGGTCGAGGTGCTGCCGGCCCTCGACCCTGGGGAGATCACCGCCTACCTGGGGGGCAACCTAATCTACGAACTCATCTCGCTGCTGGCCTTGCGCAAGAAGGAGGGCCGATGAGCGAGGCCATCATCCAGATCCGGGGCCTCAACAAATGGTTCGGCAGGCTACAGGTGCTGCGGGAGGTGAACCTCGAGGTCGCCGCCGGGGAGAAGTTGGTGATCGTGGGGCCCTCCGGCTCGGGCAAGTCCACCCTGATCCGCTGCATCAACCGGCTGGAGGACTTCCAGCAGGGCGAGGTGATCGTGGACGGCATCCCCCTGAGCTCGGCCAAAAATCTGGAGGCGGTGCGGCGCGAGGTGGGGATGGTCTTCCAGCAGTTCAACCTCTTTCCCCACATGACCGTGCTGCAAAACGTGGCCCTGGCCCCGCAGAAGGTGCGCGGCTGGCCCCGGGCCAAGGCTGAGCAGAAGGCGGTAGAGCTGCTGGAGCGGGTGGGCATCGCCGACCAGGCCCACAAACACCCCGGGCAGCTCTCCGGTGGGCAGCAGCAGCGGGTGGCCATCGCCCGGGCCCTGGCCATGGAGCCCAAGATCATGCTCTTCGACGAGCCCACCAGCGCGCTGGACCCCGAGATGGTGGGGGAGGTGCTGGACGTGATGCGCGACCTAGCCCGGGGCGGCATGACCATGCTGGTGGTCACCCACGAGATGGGCTTCGCCAAGGAGGTGGCCGATCGGGTGGTGGTGATGGACCAGGGACAGATCCTCGAGCAGGCCCCGCCCGAGGTGATCTTCCAGAACCCCGCCCACGAGCGCACCCGCAGCTTTTTGCAGCGGGTCTTGCACCACTAAAAAGCCTATGCCAGAAGCACCCAAGCCTATGCTCGACGTGACCCAGACCCGCATCCCGGAAGGGGTGATCGACCTGGGGGTGGGGCATCCCAGCCTGGAACTCCTCCCGCTCGAGGAACTCCGCCAGGCAGCGCAGCACCGCCTGTCCCAGGGCGATCCCTCGATTTTGCAGTACGGCGCGGAGCTGGGGGACGCGCGCTTCCGGGCCGATCTGGCCCGCTTTCTGGGCCAGCACTACGGTTTTGCCGTAAAACCCGAGACCCTGCTGGTCACCGCCGGGGTATCGCAAGCCCTGGATCTGGTCTGCACCACCTTCACCCAGCCCGGCCAGGTGGTTTTGGTCGAGGAGCCCACCTACTTTCTGTCGCTGGGTATCTTCCGGGATCACCACTTGCAGGTGGTTCCCATCCCCACCGACGAGCAGGGCCTGGACGTGGAGGCGCTGGAGGCCGCCCTGCGCCAGCACCGGGCGGCGCTGCTCTACACCATCCCCACCTTCCAGAACCCCACCGGAACGACCCTGAGCCAGCATCGGCGGGAGCGGCTGGTGGAGCTGAGCCAGCAACACGGCTTCCTGATCGTGGCCGACGAGGTCTACCAACTCCTGGGCTACCAGGCGGCCCCGCCCCCCTCCCTGGCCCGCTACCTGGACACCGGGTTGGTGCTCAGCCTGGGCTCATTCTCCAAAATCCTGGCCCCGGGTTTACGCCTGGGCTGGATTCAGGCCGCGCCCCGGCTGCTGCAAAAGCTCACCCAGAACGGCATGGTAGTAAGCGGGGGCGGGCTCAACCCCTTTACCTCGAGCATCGTGCGCAGCGCCCTGGAGCTGGGCTGGCAGGAACGGTACCTGCAAAAGCTTCGCCACACCTACCGGGGTCGCCTGGAGGTGCTGCTGGAGGCCCTGTCCCAAAACGGCCTCCGGCCCCGCTACCGGCCGGAGGGGGGCTATTTTGTCTGGCTCGAGCTAGACCCCGCCATCAACAGCCAGGCTTTGCTGGAACGGGCCCTGCAGACCGGGGTGCGCTTTCAACCCGGCCACCGCTTCTCCAGCCAGGGCCGCCTGGCCCATGCGCTCAGGCTCTGTTTTGCTTACTACGAACCCCCCGAGCTGGTCGAGGGGGTGCACCGATTGGCGCGGGCCCTGCAAGGGTACCCAGGGGAAGCGGCCGGCGTATAGCTTTCCAGGCCCAGGTGTGGTTTGCGCCAGCCGCCTGGATGATTTTGTGCTGAATCCACCATTAAGGTAAGGCTGGTGCAAATCACCATCGGCTCAACATTCAGCCAGCTATAGTTTTTCATGAGGTAGCAGCAACTCGAATCGGTTCCGGTATTTCGTGGAGCAAACTACAGTGAGTTCGGGCATACTCGAAAGACTGCTGGGGGCGCTGGGCCAGGCCCTGAGGCCGGGGGGAGACCCCCAGTCCCTGGCCCGGCGGGGCCTCAGCGCCCTGGTTCAGACCCTGGATGCCTGCGGGGCCTGGTTGCGGCTGCGTGAAAACGGGCTGAGCCTGCTGGCTGCGGTGGGGGTCGAGCCGCCGGAGGAGGCCCATCTAACCCCACAAGAAGCCGAGGCCCTGGCCGCTGGCCATGTGCTGGTCTACCGCCTGCCCGAGGAGGCCACCGGCCCAGCCAGCGCAGGCTGGGGGGCGCTGGGGTACCAGGGGTTGATACTGGCTCCGCTGCATGGCGGTGGGGAGTTGCTTGGGACGCTGGCCCTGCTCTTTGCCGAGCGGCCACCCCCGGTGGCCCGGGCCCTCGAGGAGGTACTGCCCCTGTTTGGACTGCTGCTCGAGCGGGCCCGCGCAGAGGAGGAACTCGTCCGCCGGCAGCGGCTGCTTGAGGCCCTGCACCAACTGGATCGGGCTATGCTGGAGGAAAAAAGCCTGCTCGAGGTGGCCCGGATTGGGGCCGAGGCGGCCCAGGGGCTCCTCAAGGCGCAGGCGGTAGCGGTTTCTCTGGTGGAAAAGGAAGGACACCGCCTGGTGGCGGCGGTGGGGGGGGCGCTCGAGCCCCTGGTGGGCCAGCTTGCGCCCCTGGGGGAGGGGTTCTACCACCAGGCCTGGCGCAGCGGAGAGCCAGCCCTGCTGCCTGAAATTCCCGGTCAGGGGATGTCCGGCTGGCTTTTGGCGCTGGCTCCGTTCAAGAATGCCCTCATACTGCCTCTGAAGCCCGATGGCACCACACTGGGGTTTGTGGGGCTGTACGGCCTGGGCGATCCCGATGCGGCCAGGCCCCTGGCGCAGTCCTTTGCGGCGCAGCTATCGCTGGCCTTGCTGCACGAGCAAAACCGCGAGGCCCTGTTCCAGCGGGCTCGAGAGCAGGAGGTGCTGCTGCGGGCGCTCGAGGCCCTGGGTGAGGCCGCCAACCCCGAAGAGGCCGCCCGGCGCCTGGGGGCGCTTGCCCTGGAGCTGCTGCCTTCGGAGTGGGCCGCGGTGCTGCTCCTGGAACAGGGTGTGCTGCGGGTGGCGGCCGCCAGCGGGGCCATGGCTGGGTCGCTTGGCCTGCGAATCCCGCCCGATCAGGGGCTCTCCTGGGCGGCTCTTCGCCAGGGCACCCAGGTGGTAGCGGACACAACGAAAGATCCCCGGGTCTACACCCCCCCGGAGTTTCCGACCCCTCTTGTCGGCAGCGAGGTCGTCACCCCCCTGCCGGGATCCCATGGGGAGGCCCTGGGCGTGCTGATAGTTTTCCGCTCAACCCTTCCCTACACCCCGCAGGAGGCCCGGCTGGTGGAGGCGCTGGCCCAGGCCGGCGCCACCGCGTTGCAGCGCGCACAGCACAACCTGGAAGCCCGCCTGATGCTGGAAGGGGCCTTGCTGGTTGCACAAGAACCGGCCCCTGAGAGCCTAATCCAGGGCTTCGCCCAGCTTATGGCACAGGTGGTGGGGGGTGGCCGGGCGGCCATCTGGGCCCACCCGGAGGGGCGGCGGCCCTGGCGGTTGCTGGGGGTGGCCGGGGTGGGCGCCGAAGCGGCCTCCTTTTTTGAAGCCCGCCTTGACCCGGAGGCTGGGGGCTGGACAGGCTGGATCTACCGGCAACAGAGGCCCCTGGTGATAGAGGATGTGGCCTCGCCGCCAGTGGAGCCCGCCCCGGTGGAGGCTTCGGGCCTCAGGCTATATGGCGTGCAGAGCGTTCTGGGTGTAGCGGTGGGCAATTTTGGGGTGGCCTACGCCGAGCCGGGCAGCCGGGGTAAGTTTTTTGCAAGCTTCGAAGTAACGCTGCTCGAGCGCCTGGCCGGGATGCTGGCGGGGGGACTGGAGCGGCACCGGCTGGCTGTGGCCGAGCAGCGGGTGCGCCGGGCGCTGGAGCGGCTGGCCCAGGTGCCCCCGGGCGACCTCGAGGCGCTGGTGCGGGCCCTGGGGGAGAGCCTGGGGGTGCGCTGGGCTTTTATCGACCGACTGATCACGCCCGAGCGGGCCCTGGCGGTAGCGGTCTATGGCGGGGCCTCCTTTGAGTACGACCTGCCAGGCACCCCATGCGCCGATGTTTTTGCTGGCAATTTCTGTGAGTACCCGCGGGGGGTCACGGCCTGTTTTCCGGAGGATCGGCTGGCTGCCGAAATGGGGGCGGAGGCCTACCTTGGGGTTCCTCTGCGCGGTGAGGGCGGGCGGGTGCTGGGCATCCTGGTGGCCATGCACGACGCCCCGCTACCCGAGGACGAACGCGACCTGCGACGGGAAATTGTACTGGCCTACGCCCAGCGGGCTGCGCTGGAGCTGGGGCAACAGGAGAACCGCGCCCGCCTCGAGGCCACCGCCCGGGTGCACAGCCTGCTGCGCCCGGCCCAGAACAGCCAGGAGGTGATTCAGATCGCTGTGGAGGCCGTGCTGCGGGAGACCCGGGCCACCACCGCCCTGCTCTCGCTGTACCGTGAGAACGGGGACTATCTGGAAGTGGTGGCGGCGGCGGGCTACCTGGCCGAGGTCGCGCGGGGACGGCGGATGGAACGGGGAATGGGCTTGTCCTGGCGGGTGTTTGAAGAGGAGAAGCCCCTTTACTTCGAGGACGCCTCGCAAACATCCCAGGCCATTTTCTTTTCTGGAAAGCCCAGCCGGGCGGCCTACCTGGGGGTTCCGCTGCGCGATGCGCAGGGGCGAATTCTGGGGGTGCTATCCGCCGATACCGCTGAGCAAGGCGGCGTGTTGTTCCCCGAGGATCGCCACTTTCTGGTGGCCCTGGCCGAGGCCACCGGGGCGGCCATGGCCCGCCTGGACGCGCTGCACCAGGCCCAGATGGAGGCCCGACGCTTCCGGGTTCTGGCCGAGCTCTCGGCCCGGCTGGAGGGATTGGAGGCCCCCAAAGAGATCCTGGAGGAGGCCCTGGAAGCCCTGTACCGCATCAGCGGCTTCCAGGTGGCCTGTTTTCATGAGGTTGCCCCGGAAGGCCTGCGGCTTTTGATGGTGGCTGGAGAGCCCTCGGAGGACTGGCTCCAGCGGGCCTGGCATGAGACATACCCCCCCGGCCACGGACTGCGGGGCCGGGTGCTGCTAACCGGGGAAGCCCTGTACGTTCCGCACTATCCGGATCACCCCCTGGCCCTGGCTGCTTCGGTGGCGATGGGGCTCAAGTGCGCTGCTTATGCACCGGTGCGTTTTTCCGAGCGGACGGTGGGGGTGTTGAGCCTGCTGGATTTCCGTACGGCCTACCTCGAGGATCCGCTGCCCTTGCTCAATTTCGCGGCCCGCCGGCTGGCCAACGCCCTGGAAAAAGCGGAAAACCTGCAACAGCTCCGCACCACCCGTGAAGAGGCCCTTAAGGCCCTGGGTCTGGCGCTGGAGTACCGCGACCTCGAGACCGCTGGGCACACCGAGCGGGTAACGCGGCTGGCCCTGGAGCTGGCCGAGGGGATGGGCCTGAGCGAGCCAACCCTCACGCATCTGCGCTGGGGGGCTTATCTGCACGACCTGGGCAAGCTGGCCATCCCCGATGGAATCCTCAAGAAGCCAGGAAAGCTCGAACCCGAGGAGTGGGAGCAGATGAAGACCCACACCGTTCTGGGTGAGCAGATGGCCCGGCGCATGGGCTTCCTACCCCCGGCCACCCTAGCGGTCATTCGCCACCACCACGAGCGCTGGGATGGTTCAGGCTATCCCGACGGACTGGCCGGGGAGGCCATCCCCTTGCTGGCCCGTATCTTCGCCCTGGCCGACGTGTACGACGCGCTTACTTCTCAGCGACCCTACAAGCGGGCCTGGAGCCCCGAAGAGGCCCTGGCCGATATTGCAGCCCAGGCCGGGCGGCACTTCGATCCAAACCTGTGCCGGATCTTCCTCCGGCGGTTGGGAAGGGCCTAGGGCCGCGGCGGGGGTTTCAAAGGTCAAAGGTAACGGCGCATGTAGCGCTGCGGTTCCGTACACTATAGCTATGCTGCACACACTGGGGGGGTTGCGGCTGGCCGGGAGCAACTTTGGGCGTGAGAAGCCCCTGCTGCTGCTGGCCTACCTGGCTTTGGAAGGCCCCAAGCCCCGGCGGTTTCTGGCCGAGCTGTTCTGGCCGGAGGCCGCCGACCCCCTGAACTCGCTGGCGGTGGCGCTGGCCAAGCTGCGCAAGCTGGGGGTGGCCTACAGCGATGAGAGCCGGGCCTGGGTGGATCTCGAGTGCGATGCCCTGGCCTTGCAGGACGCGCTGCGGGCGGGGCGCTGGGAGGAGGGCATTGCCCTGTACAAGGGGCCCTTTGCCGAGGGGTTGAGATCGGGCGAGGTGGGGAGCGAGCTCGAGGAGTGGGTCTACGAGGTGCGCGAGCGCCTGGCCCGTGAGGTGCGCCAGGCCTGCTTGGTGCTGGCTGAAAAAGCGGCTACCCAGGCCAACTTTGCCGAGGCCGCGGGCTATGCTGAGCAGGCCTACCGGGTGGCCGGCGCGCCGCCCTTAGAACCCGAGGAGCTGCCCAGGGTCTACCGCCTGCTCCTGGCGGGCGAGCACCCCCTGGCCGAGACCCTCGAGCGCGAGGCCAGGGAGCTGGGGATTACCCTGGGGGGCTCGAGCCAGGCTGCGCGGGGCCGCCTGCGCCAGGAGTTGGTGGGGCGGGAGCGCGAGCTGGCGGCCTTGCTGGCCCTGGAGGAGGGGGCCTGGGCCTGGGTGCGGGGTGGGGCCGGGCTGGGCAAAACCACCCTGTTGCACGAGTTGGCGGCGCGCACGGGCTGGCTTTACCTGCCGGCCCGCTCTGGGCTGCCCTATGCCACCCTCGAGCCCCTGCTGGAAAACCTACAGGGCGGTGAGGAGGCTTTGCTGCGGCGGGCGGTACAGCTGCGTGAAAACCTTTTGCTCGACGACTGGGAGCAGATGGATAGCGAGAGCCAGCGGGTTTTGACCCGTTTGCGCGGCCTGCGTCCCCCCATACGGGTGGTGATTGCGGGCCGGGAGATGCCGCCTTTCGCTGTAGATAAGCTGGTAGAGCTAGAACCGCTCACCGCTGAGGAACTGGCCGGCCTCCCTGGTGCCCTCGAGGCCACCGGGGGCATCCCGGCCCTGGTGGGGGCCTGGCTGCGGGGAGAACCCATCCAGACTGCACTGGAAGCCCGCCTCCTGGGCTTGAGCGAGCAGGCTCGCCAGGTCTATATGGGCCTGGCCTTGCTGGAAACCCCGGATCTCTTTCTGGTGCGGCAGGCACTCAATCTGAGCGCCAGCGAGATGGCCCAGGCCGTGGACACCCTCCTCTCGGTTGGTCTGATTGACCTTAGCGGGGCTGTGTTTGGGCGCGAGGCGGCCCGGCGTTACATTTCCGAGCGCCCCACCCTCGAGGCCCAGCTCAGCCTGGCCCTGGCCCGCCGGCTCAAACCCCAGCAGGCCCTGCCCCTCTACCGCCGGGCCGCGGCCTTGATTGAGGAGGCCGATCTGCCCCAGGTGCAACGGGCCTATATCACCTGGGCAGAAGAGCTTATCCAGCGCGGCTTTCCCCGGCGCGCGGCCGAGGTGCTGGTGGAAGCCCCCAGCCATCCAGAGGTCTGGCTGCTGCGTGCCCGTGCTTTTGAACGGGCAGGGATGTACAAAGAGGCCCTGGAAGCGATGCGTCTGCTGCCCGATACCCCCGAGCATCTGGCCCTCCGGGCCGCCCTCTACTACCGCCTGGGCCAGGCCGACGAGGCCCTGCGCTGTGCCGAAAAAGCCCTGAGCGGGGGGATGGAGGCCCGGGCCGAGGCCCAGAACACCCTGGGGCTGATCCACCTGGCCAAGGGTAATTTCCCAGAGGCCGCCGCGGCCTTTCGCCGGGCGGCTGCGCTCTGGCTGGGGCTGGGGGAGGAGGCCCGACGGGTTGCCGCTTTGAGCAACGTGGCCGTTGCCCGTGCCCGCCTAAACGAGGATGTCGAGCAGGTCTTCAAAGAGGTGATGGACTTAGTTAGAGATAACCCCCGCCTGCAAGCCCAGACCCTGATCAACCTGGGTAAGGAGTACGAGCGCAGCGGTCGGCTGGAGGAGGCCCTGGCCAGCTACCAACAGGCCGAGCGGCAGGCGCTGGAGGCGGGAAACCTACGCCAGGTGGCCCTGGCGCAGAACAACATCGGGGCCATCTACCATCTGAAGCAGGCTGCCAAAGAGGCCCGGGCTTACTACCACCAGGCCATCCAGACGGCCCGCCAGGGAGGGGAGTTGCAGATCCTGGTGATGGCCCTGGGCAACCTGGCCGAGCTCGAGGGCGACCCCGAGGCCTGGCAGGAGGCCATCGCAGTGGCCGAGAGGGCTGGTTACCTCGACCTAGCCCAGCAACAACGCGAGCTCTTACAGGCGTTCATGGAGCGTTCAGGGTAGCTGGGGCATGCTACCGGCATGCCCAGGAGCGCTTACTTGCTCGAGGAGATGCTCTGGCTGGAGGTGGGCTGTGCAGAAGAGGACGCTGGTTTTGTTGCTGATGGGCTTGCTGGGTTGTGGCCCGACGGATGGGCCACCGGTTTCTGGTACTGTCTACCCCTTCCCCCGCAGGGCGACCTGGAACGAGGAGGTGCGGGTGAGCCTGCCCTGGCGGGCCGGCTCGAGCCTGAGCGCTAGGCTGGCCGGGGTGCCGCTCGAGATACTGCGCCTCGAGCCCGACCCTGCCGGGGGTAGTGGGGTGGTCTTCAAGGTACCCGACAACTTCTGGGGCGGGCCGCAGGCCCTGGAGCTCCGCGAGGGGGAGAACCAGGCCAGCGGCAGCCTCACCGTGCTGGGCCAGACGGTCTTTGAGCAGCCCGAGCCGGAAGCCCTGGCCCTGATTCGGCCCGGGGTCTCCGATGTCCATTTTGCCCAGACGCTGGCCGGGGCTGGCCTGCGGCTGGTGCCCATCGCACCGGGGGTAAACTCGGTTTCGCTGGGCGGGGCCAGTGGGCCCTGCGCGGGCCGGCTGGCCCGGGTGGCCCGCGACCCGGCCGGGCCCGCGCCCCTCGCGGCGGGGGCTTTGCTCGAGCACCTCGAGCGGGCGGCCGGCGGGCTGGTGGTAGACCTGGACGGTGTCCTGGGCATCGACCCCATCACCGGCTACGACGTCGATCCCGGCCCCGACCCCAGTACCCGGCCCATCAACGCCCGCAGCGCGGTCAAGCTCAGGCCGGGCAGCAACTTCACCGGGGCCGGCATTACCATCGCCGTTGTAGATACCGGGGTCAAAAACCTGAGCGGCCTCACCCTGAAAAGCGGCGGGGCCGACTTTGTAGGCACACCTCCCAACCCCCTGCAGGACGAGTACACCCAGGGCGGGGTGGTGGTGGGGCACGGCACCGCAGCGGCGGTACTGGCCGCGCACGCCACCTACGGCATCGCCCCAGGGGCCGGCATCCTGCCCATCAAGAGCTGCGACAAAGATGGGAAGTGCCGGCTCGAGGCGGTCATCCGCGGCATCTGCCACGCGGTGGCCTACGCCGAGCAGCACCCCCAGGAGCGGCTGGTGCTCAGCCTGAGCCTGGGCAGCGACACCCCCAGCGAGATCGTCTACATCATCCTCAAGGATGCCCTGATGAGGCGTAAAGCGAATGGGATTCCGGTGGTGGCGGCGGCCGGCAACCAGTGGGCCCTCCGCAGCAGCAAGCGGGGGGTGCTGCACCACTTCCCGGCCTCCTTTGGTGGGAACCGGGGGCTTTCCGTGCGGCGCGAGCCCGAGCGCTCCATGACCGTGCTCAAGGGGCTTTTCAGTGTGGGGGCGGTGGGGGATTACTCCGGCACCTTTCGGGTGAGCGCCTTTAGCGGCCAGGGCGACTTTGTAGACCTGGTGGCCCCCGGCGAGCGGGTCTTGAGCCTGAGCCCGGCGGGGAGCGAGCTGGGGTATACCGGCACCTCGTTTGCCGCCCCCATCGTGAGCGGGGCCGTGGCCATTATTCAACAGGCCAGCGCCTGGGTGCCCCTTACCCCGGAAGCCCTTGAAGCGGCTTTCTTGGCCAATCTAACCGACCCGGCCGCCCTCAGCGAACCCGAGGAGGCCCGGGGCCAGGGCCTGCTGGATATGACTCGAGGCCCCTAGATGAGCACGCTCACCGACTGGTTGGTATGCACCCGCCGGATGGCCTGGGCCAGCAGGGGTGCGGTGGGTAGAATGGTATAGCCCAGGGCTGGATTAAGTGCGATGGTATCGGTAAAAACTACCTCGCGGATGGCGGGGTGGGCCAGGTTCTCGCGGGCGTTGCCCACCAGCACGGCGTGGGAGGCCATCACAATCACCTCCGGGGCGGCCCCCGCCGCTAGCAGGGCCTCCACCCCGCGCCGGATGGTGCCGCCGGTGGAGATGATGTCGTCAATAATCAGGGGGCGCTTGCCGGCTACGTCCCCGATCACATAGCTCACCTGGGTCTCCTGGGGGCCGGTGCGGCGTTTGGCTAGGATGGCCAGCGGTAGGTTCAGACGCTCGGAGAGCCGCCGGGCCTGTTCAGCCCGCCCCGAGTCGGGTGAGACCACCACGGCGTTTTCGATGAGGTTTTGCTGCTCCAGGTACTCGGCGAAGAGCCGCACCGCCGAAAGCTCGTCCACCGGCTGATAAAAGAATCCCTGAATCTGCGGGGCGTGCAGGTCTACAGTAATCACCCGGTGGATGCCCACGTGCTCTAAAAGGCCTGCTACCAGGCGCGCGGTGATGGGCTCGCGGCCCTGGGTTTGCTTGTCCTGGCGGGCATAGCCAAAATAGGGAATCACCGCGTTGATACGCCCTGCGCTGCTGCGCCGGGCTGCGTCGGCCAGCACCAGGAGTTCCATTAGGTGGTCGTTGACCGGGGGGGCAGTGGACTGCAGCAGATACACATCGTCGCCGCGGATGCTCTCCAAAAGCCGCACCCGTACCTCGCCATCGGGAAAGCGTTCCACAGTGGCTTTGCCAAGGGGAATGCCCAGGGCCCGGGCCACTGCCTCGGCCAGGGGGCGGTTGGCGTTGCCGCAAAACAGCTTGACCCGTCCTCCGCTGGCGTGTTGTCTTTCTTCTGCTTGCTCTGAACCCAGCCACTCCGTTACGGATGCGCCCCCCATGCTGTCTCCTCCTCGAGTACCTGCACAGCCAACCCCGTTTTCCTAATAGTCTGGTGCTTTCAGTATACCTTGAGCCGCCCCCCACAAACCCTGGCAACCCCCCTTAATCAAAAGGGGCCCTTTACGCATGTCTAACTGCTCAAAACCTGGCCGATTAACTGCGCCAGACGTTCGGAGGCGCTTTCTAAAAAGGTTTCAAAAGCGATGGGCGCCTCGCTGCCTGCCTGGTCGGTAATGGCCCGCAGCAGGGCCATGGGCAGACCCAGGCGTCTGGCCGTCCACAAAGCGGCAGCTCCCTCCATCTCGACCGCGTCGGCAGCGAATATTCGTCGCACCTCCTCAGCCTCGCTGCGGTGGGCTAGAAAGCGGTCGGCACTGGCAATGCGCCCTAGGCGGATGGGCAGGCCCAGGGACTGGGCCGTGCGCAAGACTTTGGAGGTGAGGCCGGCGTCGGCGGGGATGAAGCGTTCGCCGGTGGCCAACTCACCTGGGGCACGCCCGAAAGCCGTGATATCCACGTCGTACTGTACGGCGTCCTGGGCCAGTATAAGATCCATCGTTTTGAGCTCGGGGTTCAAAGCCCCCGCCACCCCCACCCAGAAAGCCTGTGCAGGGTTAAATCGAACCTTGGTATAGGCCACTGCGGCCGAGGCAGCCACCTTGCCCACCCCGGTTTCGACCAGCACCACAGGGTAGCGCCCCAGAGTCCCTTGGTGAATGATCCAAGGGCCATCCAAGGCCTCTTTTAGGCTTAGCAAGCGGCGCAAAGCCTGGGCCTCGAGGCCTTCGGCGGCGAACAGAGCAACCATGGACATACCAGGGTTATACCAGATTCGGCTGCTTCGGCGCTGGAAGGCGGCAAACCAGCCCGACCGAAGGGATGTGCTTTCTTTGCCGAGCGCAGCGAGGGGTGTACTCCGGGATGCAAAAAGATAGCCACCGGAGGTCTTTGCCTTGGCTGACTATCTTTTTGCTTCCGGTACTAGACCAGCACCCGCCGACGACAGTCAGCACTTTGTTGGCCTGGGTGTAAAAGCTTTTGTGATTTTTGCACCAAAATTGCAATCAGCGCGGTTATTCAGATAACGCGAGGCCCCTATCCGGGGGGATGATTAATCAGGGTGATTTATGCCAATCTGTACCTAAGACGCATAACTGGGGGGGCTATGAAAAGAGGTTGTATTAAACCAATACCAATGGGGTTGAGACCCGATGGAAATGCGCTTGTTATCACGGTCTTGGTGGCCCTGATTATGGTTATTTCGCTGCTTTCCATTACCACCAGCCTGACCGTGAGCAACCGCCAGGTGGCAACCAACCAGGGGCTGGCCAACCGTGCACAGTTTGCTGCGGAGTCTGGTTTGCTCAGAGGGCTGCAGAGCTATCAAACGGCCCTCAACTACCTTAAGGGGATCAGGGTGGATTTGTCTGGATCCAACGCGTCAATCGTGCGCTCGGCCTATGTGCAGGCGCTGTACCGCTTCTGCTACGGCAACAGCGCAGCCGGGCCTTCCTTGAGCACCTTCGAGAGCGCTTTGAGTACCATGCAAGCCGGTACTTTGTGTGAGGCTTTACCCATAGACCCGACCCGTTCTCCAGCCGAGGTGGGAAACGAACGCCTGGCCATTCTCATCAATCCCTTGTTGTTCGATAACACCGTGTACAACGGCCAGGTGAGCAACCCAGCGGAGTACTGGGGGCGCTTGGCCTTAGGCTTGGGGGGTTCGGAGGGGGTGCTGGGTTCGTCGGATGGTTTAGAAGACCGTTACGTGGTGCAGGTCGATTTTACGCCGCGTCGCATTGTCATCCAAAATGGCGCGCCGGTGCTGGTGTTTGGCGATCCGAACAATGCCATTATCGCTACGGGCCGTGTCGTGCGGGGAAATACTGTGCTGGCCGAACGCCGGGTGGCTCGAGGGGTGTCCACGGCTAGCAGTTTGGGCGTTACCAATGTAACCATCCAAAACATCAGCTTCTCCTACTTCGCGTTTTTTGTAAACAACACCGTACGCTCCAACGGCAGGCGGGTGGTGTTGCGCGACGGCTTTACCGTAAATGGCCCTGCTTTTACCAATGGCCGCTGGGCTTTTGAACAGCGCACACCGCCGGCCAATTTCAGCTTTGGGGGTCAATTTGGTAGCGCGGGGTGTGAGGAGGGCGCTGAAACCTGCACCGAAGCCCAGCGGCTAGCTGGTAGGGGTTACTACCTGGGGGATGGTAACACCACCAGTACTTTTGCAACTGTTCCGGAAAACGACTCGGCCACCGGGCTTGCGGGGATTAATCCTAGCTTTGCCCGCTTGCGTAACCCGGCGGGAAGCTTTTTGTGTCGGGATGAAAATGGGGGCCAGGTGGTTTGTGCTGACGATGCACCGGCCAGCACCTGGTTGTATGACGTGAACTGGCAGCGCAACCCGATACCCATGCCGGGTAGCGATGCCATAACCCGCTTCGAACGGAACGCGGCTGGCGGTACCCCTACCACTACCAGAGACGCTAATGGCAACCTGCTTCGCGATGCCAACGGACGGATTGTGGTAAGCAACCCTACCGATACCGCTGGATTCTTCATCGACAGCAGCCTGTTCACGGCCTCGAGCAGCAACCAGGCTTCTAGCGGCTGGAGGAATGTTTCAGGTGGTACGGTGGTGATCAACCTGGCGACGGTTCCCCAGCCGAGCGCCAGCGTACTGCAAAACAACACCGGTCGCTATGTGGGAACGCCAACCGTTCGCGTGTACGTAGAAAATGGCCGTCAGCGCATCAGTGTGACGGCTACCTACGTCACTGGATACGCCCTGGCGGTGCAGCAGGAATGCTATACGCCTCCTCCACCTGGTGGCGGCGGTGGCGGTGGTGGTGGCGGCGGCGGTGGCGGTGGTGGTGGCGGCGGCGGTGGCGGCGGCGGTGGCGGCGGCGGGGTATGGCTGCCTGAGCTGCAAAAACTGGCCGACTACCTTTTCAACTTGGGCTCCATGGCCCACGCCCAGAGCTTCACCATCACCATCGACTGCTCCCGTGGTGGAACGCCGCGCTACCGCACCTACTGGACCAACAACCCGAACGACCCTAATATCATCCAGAACCCCAGGCCCACCCTACGCCAGACCATTACTGTGGTCTACGAGGTGGATGAGCAGGGCCAGGTTAGCAAGATAGCCGATAACAGCGCAGGTGTTCAGACCCTTCCCAGCGGCGGCCTTATCTTGAGCAACAGTGCGGTGCCCAGGTCGGCCATTCCTCCCATCCAGGGGCCACCCCCCGGGGGGCGCTTCAATGGTGTGATTTACAGCAGCGGTGATCTGGCTGTACGCAGTGTGGGCGATGTGAACAGCGCCAGCGAGGCCAACAACAGCCGGGCTGTGGCCGGTTACCAGCAACTATCTATCGCTGCAAGAAACAATATCCTGATTCAGTCGAACCTGCGCTACCAGAGCCCTATCCCCGATCCCCTGCCGGCTGACCCTGGCCAGTGGCCGCGCAACCTCCTGGGTTTGTATGCGGGTCAGGATGTGCGGCTTGATCCTCAAGGCTATCTATCCATCACCAGCAACAGCAACCGCAACTTGCTGGTAGACGGTGTGGTCATGGCCCAGAATGGGGAGGTACGTGGGCATGATTCCGCCTTTGATACCTGTGCTAATGCCACCCGTTTGCGGGATGGTGGCAGTTTTCAGGTGTTTGGGGGTGTGATTCAGAACCGCCTGGGGGCCATTAACTGTGGGGTGGTAAGCGGGGTGTTCCGGGGATATCGTTCCAATCACACCTACGATAGGCGGTTGCTTGATCCAGCCTACCGTCCGCCCAGCTTCCCGGAAGTAAGCAATGCCACCCTTAGTACGACGGTCAACACCTTTTTGCAGGGGAGTGGGAGCAACGCGAGCAACCAGGGTTTCTGGCGCTTGATTGGTCAGTAGGGGGTATTTATGAGCCTCGAGCCCGCCCTCTTAAAAAAATCGGGCCTCACATTGGTCGAGATACTGGTGGTGATGGCCATTCTGGGTATTCTGCTGGCTATTGCTTCGGTTAATCTCAACGGTGCGCGCCAACGGGCGCTGGTGCGTGAAGCGGCGGCTTCGGTGGCCACAGCGCTGTTACAGGCCCGTAGCGAGGCCCAGCGCTACAACAGCAACGTTGTGGTTGCGCTAGAAGGGGGGGGTACGGCCTTCACCATCCGTCAGGTGCGCAACGGATCGCTGGTCAGCCGCACGGTTCGGTTGCCAGCCGGGACGGTGGCCCAGGTGCCTGCGGGAGGGGCCACAACACTGACCTATCGCGCCCCGTTTGGAGTGTTGGACGGTGGGGGTGCTGCCTTTTGCTTCAGGCTGGTCAGTCAGGATGTGCCTTGTGATACTTCGCTAACCACTGCACCCCGAAGCGTGGTGGGTGTGGTGGGTTTGGTTGGAAAGGTGGTGGTGTTCAATTAGCACAGCGTTTGAGGAGGGCCGCCGGTGCGCAAGGCAGTGGGATGTCGGCTCAAACAAAGGCAGTATGCGCGTCTCAGCGGGGGTAACCCTGGTTGAACTGCTGGTGTCCATTGTGCTGCTGGGCGCTTTGTTGGCTGCGGTGGCCGGAGCGGTGACGACCATCTTTGGGGCCACGCGCAGCGCGCAAGCGGGGATAGACGCCAACGCACAAGCGCGTGAGATTATGGAGACCGTGCGGGTGCAGTGGGTTAGTGGGCCAGCGGCCCGGGCGGCCTACGATGCCAACTGCATTAGAATCGCATTGCCAGAAGGGGCCAGCATTACTGTGGGTGCCGTTAATCCAGCCACCGATGCCTATACACCCCAGCCTGTTAACGTTGTGCCCCCGGCGGGTAGCTGTCCGGGTGGTAGCTATAGCCAGCCGCTCAAGAGGGTGCAGGTTACGGTTGTACGCAACGGTCGTGAACAAAGCCGTCTCACCCTGGATCTGTCCCGACCCTAGGAGGGGTTTATGCGCAAATACGGGGTTACCCTCGTCGAGCTGCTGGTGGCCTTAGCCATCCTGGGTGTTTTGGTTGCAGCATTTACGGGGTTTTTTGTCTCTACCCTGCGCGCGACCAGCGATTTTGATCGCCGCAATGAGCTTTTGCTGGACGGTCAGATTGCCCACCAACTACTGGTCTCGAGGCTGCAAGAGGCCTGGTTTGTGTACCCCGCCGGTCAGAGCATCGTCCTGAGCGGGCCGGCTGCCTGGCAAACCACCAATCCCGCTTCGGGAAGCAACGTCTGGACGGTGGGCGACCAGTTTGTGGCGGTGGTTTTGCCCCCGTTGCGGGTAGGGTCTGTCTGTAGCCCCGCCACCCCCGGCCAGACCGAGGGCTGTTATCGCTTTTTTGCCTACTATCCACTTAGCCGGGCGGCCTATGTAGCCAACTCGAGCGGCATCTTCGATCGCCTGCCGCCCGATGCAGCCAATCCAGATGCCTGGGTTTTGATGCAGTACACGGGCTTTCTAGAACCCTCCACGGTGGTTTCAGGCAGCGCAGCCCCTACGGGTGGGGCTGCGGGCGCGCTGGGTGGTACAAACGTGGCCTTGGTGGCCGACTACCTCGCCCCCAGGCGTTCTTTCTTCAGCATTACAGAGGTTGCCGCAGGGCCTCCGGCCATCCGCCAGGTGAGCGTTAGCCTGCAATTCAGCCGGGTGGTGCAGGGGCGCACCCTTAGCGTGGGGGGGGCAGGCACCTCGCTGAGCGCAACCGTGCAGCCCCGCAATCAGGGCGTGTTGGCTCCGTAGGCCTCCTGGGCGATCTCGATGGTTTCCTGCACATGGAGGTTGCTATGCAGCAGCCGTTCGGCCCAGGCCTTGGCGCTTTGGGGGTCGTGGTCGCGGTAGTTGCCGCACTCGAGCTCGCTCACCCCTGGCACCGGCTCGGTGTGGTTGACCACGTCCTGTAGTGTAGCCCTAAAAGCCTCCAGCACCTTTTGGGGCCCCGGCTGGCCCAGCACCACCAGGTAAAAGCCGGTACGGCAGCCCATGGGTGAGATATCCACCACCCCTTCCAGGTGGCTGCGGATATAGGTGGCCAGGAGGTGCTCGAGGGTGTGGATGGCCCCGGTGCTGAGGGCCTCCTGGTTGGGTTGGGCGAAGCGCAGGTCGTACTTTTCGATCAGGTCACCTTTGGGGGTTTCCTTCGCCCCGGCCAGCCGCACGTATGGCGCCCGGACTTGGGTGTGGTCGAGGCGAAAGGATTCGGGGATCACAAGGGGTTTGGGCATACCCCCAGTTTACCGCCTTGCGGGGCTTTAGCCTTTAAGCTTCCGCCACAGCTCTGGGGTCAGCAGCAAGAAGACCGGAATCAGCTCGATGCGCCCCGCCCACATCTGAACAATCAGGATCAGCTTGGAGAGGGGCTCGAGGCCGGCGTAGCTGCCCATGGGCCCCACCTCGCCCAGCCCCGGCCCGATGTTGCCCACCGCTTGGGCGCTGGCGGTAAAACCCACCACAAAGTCGTTTTCGAGCAGGGAGATAAGCACCGCGCCCGCCGCTACCAAAGCCGCGTAGAGGGTGATGAAAGCGGCCACCGAGCGCATTACGTCCTCTCCCAGGCTTTTGTTGCCCAGGCGCAGGGTCATGACCGCCTGGGGGTGCAGTGAGCGGATCAGTTCCCGTCGCACAATTGCCCCCACCACCAGCCAGCGAATCACCTTGATGCCACCCGCCCCCGAGCCTGCACAACCCCCCACGAACATGGCCGCCACCAGAATGGCCTGGGCCGCCGGAACCCACAGCGCAAAGTCGGCGCTGGCGTAGCCGGTGGTGGTGATGATGGAGGTGACGTTAAAGAAGGCGTGGCGGATGGCGTCGCCCCAGGTATAGTTCATGTCCTGGGTGTGGTGGGTCATCAGAAAGACGGCCAGTGCCGTGCTGAACACCAGCACGATGAGGGTATAGATGCGCAGCTCCACATCCCTCAGGAGCGGGCGGGGGTCGCGGGTGAAGAAAAGCCGGTACTGCAACACGAACCCCGCGCCCCCCAAGAACATGAACAAGGTACCGAACCACTGGGCCAGTGGGCTGTAGGTCTCGAAGCTGCGCGGGTTGGGACTAAACCCGGCGGCGGGCAGGGTGGTGAGAGCGTTGCAGATGGCCTCAAAGGCCGGCACCCCGGCGATCCAGTAGCATAGAGCAGCCGCCAGGGTGAGGCTGGTATACACCTTGAGAATGCTTAGCGCGGCGGTGCGCAAGCGAGGGGTAAAGGGTTCTTTCTGGATGCCGGTGCTCTCGGTGATAAAAAGCTGGCGGCCTGCCACGGCCAGATGGGCCAGTAGTGCCACCACCAGCACCAGAATCCCCACGCCCCCAAACCACTGCATCAGGCTGCGCCAGAAAAACAGGCTGTAGCCAAACTGCCCGAAGTCGGCCAGCACCGTTGCGCCGGTGGTGGTGAAGCCGGACATAGCCTCGAACACCGCATCGAGGTAGTTCATGCCGCCGGCCACCCAGAAGGGAATTGCGCCCAGCAGGGGCACCAGTAGCCAGATCAGGGCGATGGAGAGCAGGGCCTCGGCGCGCCCTGGTTCATGCCTGGGGTCGCCCAGGCTGCGGAACCACCAGCCCAGCGAAAGCCCCACTGCAGCGCCCAAAAGAAACCCCCAGGGCGACTCGCCCAGCACCAGCGAGAGCACCTCGAGCCCCAGCATGACCGCGCCCAGGGCCAGGTAGACCACGCCCAGGAAGTAGTAGGTAAAGCGCAGGTTGGTTATCAGCCAGGGTTTTGTTTTTCTTTTCATGGGGTTGGTTCCTCAGGCCCTGAGCCTGCGCCAAAGCTCGGGGGTAAATAGCGAAAATACTGCAATAAGCTCGATGCGCCCGGCCCACATCTGGAAAATCATCACGGCTTTGGAGATGGGGTGTAGATGGCCGTAGTGGGCCATGGGGCCCACCTCACCCAGCCCCGGCCCCACGTTGCCGATGGCCGCGGCTGAAGCGGAAAAGGCCACCACGAAGTCTTCCTCCAGGATGCCCATCACCAACACCCCCAGGGCAAACAGGCTCACGTACAGGGTGATGAAAGCGGCCACCGAGCGCATCACGTCCTCGCCGATGTTCTTGTTACCCACCCGCAAGGGCAGCACGGCCTGGGGGTGCAGGGCCCGCTGCAACTCCCGGCGCACCAGCGCCCCGATAATCAGCCAGCGGATGATCTTGATGCTGCCCCCTACGCTGCCGGCGCTACCGCCGATAAACATCAGCATAATCAGCAGGGTTTGGGCCGGGATGACCCACTGGGCAAAGTCGGCCGAGGCAAAGCCGGTGCCGGTGATGATGGAGGTGGTCTGGAAGAAGGCGTGGCGCAGGGCTGGCTCGAGGTCGTAGTCGTGGCGCGCGAAGAGCACGGCTGCCATCAACAGGCCCACCACCAGCACAATCAGAGCATAGGCACGAACCTCCGGGTCGCGCAGGAGGGCGGTGTACTCGCGGCCAAAAATGGCCCGGTACTGCAAGAGCAGGTTCACCCCAGTCAGGAACATCACTCCGGCCGCGATCCACTGGGTGAGCGGGGTGTAGCTTGCAAAACTCTGGGGGTTGGGGCTGAAGCCGCCGGCAGAGACGCTCGAGAAGGTGTTGGTGATGGCTTCGAACAAAGGCACGCCGGTAACCAGATAGGCGGCTAGGGTGACGAAGGTCAGCAGCAGATAGACCCGCAGAATGTAGCTGGCGGTTTGGTGGAGTTTGGGGGTGAGCTGCTGTTTTTGTACGCCGGTGGTCTCGGCAAAAAACATCTGCCGCCCGGCCAGGGCCAGGTGGGGTAGCACCACGATAAACAGCAGCAGAATCCCCATGCCGCCAAACCACTGGCTGAGGCTCCGCCAGAAAAAAAGCCCGTAGCTGAACTGGTTGAAGTCGGCCAGGATGGTGGCCCCGGTGGTGCTGAAGCCCGAGGTGGCCTCGAACAGCGCATCCAGGTAGCTAAGGCCCCCCGAGATCCAGAAGGGGATGGCCCCCAGCAGGGGCACCATGATCCAGAGCCCGGCCACCGTCAGCAGGGCCTCGGCCCGGCGGGGCTCGGCCTGGGGGCTGCCCAGCCGGCGCAGGAGCATCCCCAGTGACAGCCCCAGGCCAGCCCCCACAAAAAATCCTCGGGCGTCCTCACCCAGGAGCGCGTCCACCAGCCCCAGGAGGCCCATCACGCCCCCCAGCGCGACGTAGACGGTGCCGGTCATATAGGTGGCGACCGGGATGGGGTTGGCTGCGCGCGCTTTAGCGAACCTGGGCCAGGACTTCATTGGCTACCTGCCGGTCGGTAAGAACCAGGAGTTTATCGCCACCGGTAACGGCCAGCATGGGGGAGCGCAGGTAGACCCGGGTACCGCGCTCGAGGGCCACTGCAATGGCCCCCTGGGGGAGCTGGAGCTTATCGAAGGGCGTCTCGCGGAAGTCGGCTGGCAGCTCGAATTCCAGCAGCTCCACCTGGTCTTCGATCAGGGCCAGGTGGTCTACGTTGTCGGGGGCGATCCAGTCCACCACCTCGCGCACCGCCGCGGCGCGGGGGGTGAGGGGGATGTCAATGCCCACGTGCTCGAAGAGGCGGCGGTTCTCGCCCCGGTTAACCCGGGTGATCACCTTGGCTACCCCAACCTGCTTGGCCAGGAGTGAGACCAGCAGGTTTTTCTCGTCGTTTTCGGTGACCGCTACCATCACGTCCACATGGTCGAGGCCTTCGGACTCCAGCAGCTCCAGGTCGGTGCCGTCGCCCTCGAGCACCAGCGCCCCCGGCAGGTGTTCGGCCAGCCAGGCGCAGCGGTCGGGGTTGTGGTCAATAACGGTGACCTCGAGGCGGTGCTTGAGCAGTTCTTTGGTGACCATGTACCCCACATTGCCGCCCCCCACCACCATCACCCGGCGCACCCGTTCGCGCGGAGCGAAGCAGGCCTGGATGGCGTCGAAGCCCTGGGGGGTGGTCATGAAGAAGATGCGATCCTCGGCCTCGAGGGCGAGCTGGGCAAACTCGGGGTCGGTGGCCGCGATAAAACGGCCCTCGCGCAAAATACCGGCCAGCAGGCTGCCCGGAGGCCAGTCCAGCAGGGCGAGCTGCTTGCCGATGTAGGGGCCGCCCTCCCGCACCTGGTACTCCACAAAGCGCAACCGGCCACCGGCCAGCACCTCGGTGTCCACCGCCCCAGGGATTCGGATGACCTCTACAATTTCTTTGGCCAGCGAGCGTTGGGGCCAGAAGACCTGGTCGATGCGGGTGCCCAGAATTTCCACCGTGCGCGGGTCGGTCAGGATATCCACATAGGACTGCTTTCCCACAAAACACAGGGTTTCCTTGGCCCCCAGGCCCTTGGCCAGCATGCAGGCAATCAGGTTGACCTCGTCCCAGTTGGTGGTGGCGATAAAGGTGTCGCACAGATCTACCTTGGCTTCCCGCAGAATCTCGGGGTCGGTGACGCTCCCAATCACCACCTGCACGTCCAACCCCCCCAGGCGCTCCTTGGCCTCGGGGTTGGTGTCCACCACCACCAGGTCGTGCTGGGTGTGCAGGGCTTTAGCAATCTGTGAGCCGATCTCGCCGCCGCCGGCAATTACGATGTACATAGCTGGCTCCGTTGGGGTGTAGGGCGAACCTTGGATATACCCCCCTGCCCAGGGCGTGGGAGGTGCGCATTCCCCGCCCAGGGGGTGGACCAGTACCTCTGATCTTGTAGAAAGTCCAAGCCCAGGCCGACTTGATAAGACTTCATAACCCAAACAGGCACTAGCTTACACCTGAATTGTTTCCGTAGCTACGTTTTTAATCACCGGAACCGCCGGTTTCCAGGCCACCCGGCCCACCATCTCGCCGTGCAGGTCGTAGGCCTCGGCCTGGGTAATCCGAACCTGGATGATGTCGCCAATTTTGACCGTGCCGTCGGTCTCGGCGTAGACCAGTCCGTCGATGCCTGGGGCGTCGTACCTGGAGCGGCCCACCACCAGGCCGGGCAGCTCGCCGTAGTCGTCCACGATGACCTCGAGGGTCTGTCCCAGCCGGGCCTGGTTCTTTTCCAGGCTAATCTGCTGCTGCAGGGCCATCAGGCGGGCCCGGCGCTCCTCTTTGACCTCCTGCGGGACAGCCCCCGGCAGGCTGTTGGCGTCGGCCCCTTCCACCTCGGAGTAGGTGAAGCAGCCCACCCGGTCGAGCCGGGCCTCGGCGATAAAGTCCAGTAGCAGCTCAAAGTCTTCCTCGGTTTCGCCGGGGAAGCCCACGATAAAGCTCGAGCGAATCGCCAGGTCGGGGGCGATGGCGCGCCATTCCTGGATGGTTTTGAGGTGGCTTTCAGCCCCCCCGGGGCGGCGCATGGCCCGCAGAACCCTGGGGCTGGCGTGCTGGAGCGGCACATCCAGGTAGGGCAGCAGCTTGCCCTCGGCCATCAGGGGGATGAGGTCGCGCACGTGGGGGTAGGGGTAGACGTAGTGCAGCCGCAGCCAGGCCCCCAGCCCGGCCAGCTCGTTGACCAGATCCACCAGGTGGGCCCGTACCTGCTTGCCTGCATAGTCGGAGGTGCGGTGGCGGATATCCACCCCATAGGCCGAGGTGTCCTGGGCGATTACCAGCAACTCCTTGGTGCCGGTGCCCACCAGCCGGGTGGCCTCGAAGAGAATCTCGGCGGCGTCGCGGCTTTGTTGCAGGCCGCGCAGCTTGGGGATGATGCAGAAGCTGCACTTGTGGTTGCAGCCTTCCGCAATCTTCAGGTAGGCGTAGTGGCGGGGGGTCAGCTTGACCTGCGGGGGAACCAGGGCCGTAAAGGGATTCTGCTCCAGGGGAACCACCCGCTGTACGGCAGCCAAGACCCGGTCTACCTCGCCGGGGCCGGTGACCTCGAGCACCTGCGGGTGGGCCTGCTGGATGACCTCGGGCCGGGCCCCCAGGCAGCCGGTTACAATCACCTTGCCGTTCTCCGACAGGGCCTCGCCGATGGCGGTAAGCGACTCCTCTACCGCCGGGGTGATGAAGCCGCAGGTGTTGACTACCACCACATCGGCCTCCTGGTAGGTGGGCGAGGTTTCGTATCCCTGGGCCCGCAGGCGCGAGAGAATCTGCTCCGAATCCACCAGGGCCTTAGGACAGCCCAGACTGACAAACCCGACCTTGCCTGCCATTTCCTCTCCTGTGCGCCCGATGGCGCGACAACAGTCCCGAGTATAGCAGGTTTGTGGGGTTTGGGTATGGATCACACAGCTTTGCGCTGGAGCTCGAGCTACTGTCCAAAGCGCTGGGTGACCACCTGCCCCGCATTGCCCATGCGGCCCCGGTCTTGGCCGTTGACGATGGCCCGCACCACCCCGGCGTTGCCGACCCGCACCACCACCGGCAGGGGGTAGCTGAGCTGAGTACCGGCGGCTACGGTGCCCTCGTAGAGCTGCCGGCCTGTGCGCCCATCGGTAACGCGGATCCAGCTGGTGCCCTCAAACCGTAGCGTCAGGCCCGTGGCGGGCGCAGAAGTGGTGGGATTGGGGGAGGGCGAGGGGCTGGACGCGGGAGGAGCAGGTGTCAGGGTGAAGCTCAGGCTGCGATCGGTTTGCAGGGTGATTACCTGTTCGTACTTCTGGTAGCCGGGCGCTTCGATGCGAAGGGTGCGCTCGCCGGCCTCCACACGGGCCTCGAGGGGGGCTTGTCCAAGCAAGAAGCCATCGAGGTATACCCGTGCACCGGTGGGCTGTGTGGCGATGCGCAAGCTGATTTGCTGTGGAGGGGATGGCGCGACAGGGGCCGGTGGGGTGGGGGTGGAGGTTCCAGGGCGGTACAGGCTGCGGTAGCCCCACCAGCCCAGCAGCAGCAACAGGATGACCAGGGGCACCACCCAGAGCCAGCCAGGGTTTGGGGCGGTGGGCGCCTTAGGGCTGGAAGCGCTCTCCAGCGCTGCAGGCTGGGCTGTACTCATCGGGTAAAGGGCCAACAAAGGGGCCGCATCTAGACCCAGCAGTTGGGCGTAGCGCTTGAGATAGCCTCGAGCCAAAGGGGGTTCGGGTAGCTCATCGAAACGACAGTCTTCCAGGGCTTCCAGAATAACCCGCCGCACCTTGAGCACCTCGGCTGCCTGGGCCAGATCCAGCCCTTTGGCTTCACGGGCTTCTTTTAGCCGCTTACCCAGCTCGCACATTTCGCCTCATTCTAAGCCTTAAACTCTAGCTGCACATAAGTAACGCCCGGGCCTGGGCGCTACTCCTGGGTGAGCGCAAGCGCAATTTGGGCGGCCAGGCGGGCGTTTTCTTCCAGTAGGCGCAAATTGGCCTCGTCGGTCTGGCCCCCGCTCAGCTCGGAGATGCGCCGGAGCAGGAACGGGGTCAGGGCTTTGCCGCCGATGCCCAGCCGGGCGGCTTCCTGGGTGGCCTGTTCCACCCAGCGCTGTACCTGGGCGAAGTCCAGCCCCTTTGAGATGGGGTTGAGCACCAGGCTGGCCCCCGGCAACCCCAGCGCTCGGGCGGCTTTGTAGGCCTGGGCGGCGCCCAGGGGCGACTCTACCCGGGCGGGTAGGGGATAGGGGCTCGAGGGGCTGTGAAAGGCCGGCAGGTGGTTGGTTTTATAGCCCAGCAGGGCCACCCCCAGCGACTCCAGGCGTTCCAGGGTGGCCGCAAGGTCGAGGATGCTCTTGGGGCCGGCCGATACCACCACGATGGGGGTGCGGGAGAGCACGAGCAAGTCCGCCGACTCGTCGTAGGGGTGGGGGTGCACGCCGCCAATGCCGCCGGTTGCAAAGACCTGGATGCCGGCCTTGTGGGCCAGGAAAGCGGTGGAAGCCACGGTGGTGCCCGCGCTTTTGCCCTGGGCCACCAGCGCGCCTAAGTTCCACAAGCTGGCCTTGTCGGCGCTCTCATCGCTTGCGATGGCCTCGAGTTCCTCCGCGGTCAGGCCCACCACCACCTGGCCTTTCAGGATGGCGATGGTGGCCGGGATTGCCCCGGCCTCTCGCACAGTCTCCTCGAGCTTGCGGGCCAGCTCCAGGTTCAGAGGGCGGGGCAGGCCGTGGGTAATGACGGTGGACTCCAGGGCCACCACGGCGCGGTGGGTTTGTAAAGCTTGGGCGACTTCGGGGTGTAGACGCATACCCACAGCATAAAGCAGGGATGCAAACCGACGTACAGCTCGAGCCGCCAGGGGGCTACGGTGCAGGACATACCCGGTTGCGCCCGGCCCGCTTTGCGGCGTAGAGCTGCTCGTCTGCGGCGGCCAGGAGCTTTTCGTGGTTGGGGAGGCTGGGGTCGCTGCTCACCCCGATGCTCACGGTGACCTTGAGGTCGGGGTGTAGCGCGGCCCAGTTATGCTGTTCGATGCGCTGTCGTATCCGTTCACAGGCGACCAGGGCCCCGGGTAGGCTGGTCTGAGGAAAAACCAGTGCGAACTCCTCGCCGCCGTAGCGGGCTGCAAAGTCCACGCCGCGACAGCCCGCCTCGAGAATCTGCCCGACGATGCGCAGCACATCATCGCCAATCTGGTGGGAGAAGGTGTCGTTGATTTGTTTGAAGTGGTCGATGTCGACCAGGGCCACGCTTATGGGCAACTTGTAGCGTTTGGCCGCGGCAAACTCGCGCTCGAGGTTTTCTTCCAGGTAGCGGCGGTTGTGGAGCCGGGTCAGGGGATCCTGGCGGGCCAGCCGCTCCAGCTCAGCGGACTGCTGGCGCAGCTTATCCAGCAGGCGCGATTTTTCGGCGTTGGCTTCCTTCAGGCGTTCGATGGCCAGGGCCAGCTCCCGGTTGGCGCGGGCCAGCTCGGTGTTGCGCAGGCGCTCGATCTCCGCTTCCTGGCGGGCTTTTTCTACCTGAAACCCCGCCAGCAGGGCGGTGGTTTTTTGCGCCTGCTGTTCTTTGTGCAGCCTGCGTTCGATCTCGAGGCCCCGCCGCAGGTGATACAGCGCCAGCTCCAGCTTTTGCTGGGCCTCGAAGACATCGGCGATGGCCTGGTGGTACTCGAGCAGCAGCTTTTGCGGCCCCAGAAGGGCGGCCTGCTCGAGGCCCCGTTGCAGTATCTGAATAGCGGCGGCAGACTGCCCCATCCGCCCCAGCAGGGAGCCCACCTGCAGCAGCGTGCTCAGGGCGCCCAGGCGGTTGCCCGACTCCTGGTAGAGACCCTGGGAGGCCTGAAACAGACCCAGCGCGGTTTCCAGATGGCCCAGGGCGGCGTGGGCGCGGCCCAGGTTTTCCAGGCAGGCAGCCCGCACCTGGGGGCTGCCCAGTTGGTCGGCCAGGGCCAGGGCCTGCTGGTGGTAGTCCAGCGCCTCCTGCAGGCGGCCTAAGCGCTGGAACACCGTGCCCAGGTTGGAAAGCACCCTGGCCTGGCCCTGGCGATCGCCCTGGGCCTGCATGAGGGCGAGGCTTTCGCGGTAGAGCTGCGCCGCCCCCGAAAAATCGCCGATCTCGAGGTAGACCAGGCCCAGGCTGTTCAGGGTTTCAGCCTCGCTCAGGCGGTCGCCCAGCTCGCGCTTGAGGGCCAGGCTGCGCAGGAAGTACTTGGTGGCCTCCTGGTGGTTGCCCAGGGTGTACTGCACCGAGCCCACGCCGCTCAGGGCGTTGGCTTCCAGCGCTTTGTGCTCGTATGCACGGCTCAGCTCGAGCGCCTCGAGGTAGTACTCGAGGGCCTTGGGAAAATTGCTTTGTAAGAAGTGGAGTTGACCCAGCGCGCTGAGGGCCTCGATTTCGCCCTTAACCTCGCGGGCCTGGTGCAAAACCGCGAGGGCTTCCTCGAGGCAGCCCTGGGCTGCTGGCAGGTTGCCCTGGCGGTAGTGAAAATCGCCCAGGTTTTTGAGGGTCAGGCCCCGCCCTACTGAATGGCTGCCTGCATTGGACAAAATCAGCATCTCCTCGACGACCTGCCCGGCCCGTTGTAGGTCGTTTAGCCGTAGAAACTGGTATAGTTCATCGAGCAGGCGCAGTTTCTCTGGTATGGCCTGGGTCTGATTGAGCTGAGCCTCGAGGGCCTGGAGGGTCGGGTTCATAGATTTGGGCCGGGCTTACTGCTTTCAAAATTCCTGCATTTTATACCTCATAACGATTCTTGGCTGCAATAAGGGTTCTGTGAGAAACCCCGTTTTTTGCCAGCGACGCCCATGAGCGAGGAAGCCCGCCCGGTGGCTAAAATCCACGCCAGCCCTAATTGCGTCAAAAGCCGCAGTTTTAGGTTTTACTGTATGCCATCCTGCCCTTATGGCAAGGTGGTTGATACTGGCCCTTACCGGTTTTTTGCTGTTCCTGGCCCTGGCCGGCTGGGCGGCCTACGCTTTTCTGATCCGTCCGGCCCAGACCCTGGTCAACGATTTTCGACAGATCATCGCGCTGGACAGGAACGTAGAGCGACAGACCGCCTACACCCCTCCAGCCAACGGTCAGCTCAGCCCCGAACAGCTCCAGCGCTTTTTGCAGGTGCAGCGCTATGTCAAACAACAACTGGGGGAGCGCTACCAGCGCATCGAAGCCCGGCTTAATCAGCTAGCCAGCCAGCAGGTGGGACAGCTTGTGCTGGACTACCGCACCGCGCTTGATCTTTTCCGCGACTCGAGCTCGCTGGTACTGGACGCCAAGGGCATCCAGGTGCAGGCCCTCAACCAGCAGGGCTTTTCTGCGGAGGAGTACGCCTGGGTGCGGGCGCAGGTCTACGCTGCGCTGGGCTATGGGGTGCCCAACCTCAACCCGCAGGAGATTCTGCGCCAGATAAGCTCGAGGGACTTCAACCCGCGGGTAGATCTGTTCAAGCCCGAGGCCCCGGCGGCCAACGTGCGGCTGGTGGAGCCTTTTCGCGATGAGCTGGTGAGCTACTATCCTTTCACCTGGTTTGGGCTGTAGGGGGCTGTATGGTGTTGCCAAATCATGCGTGGCTGGAGCTTTGATACCGGCTCCACCTGAACTTCACCGCCCTGCGCAGTCAGGGGTGAAGGATTCAAGCCGACCCAAGGTAGCAGAAAAGCATTTCGGCAGTATCGTTTAGGCTTGCCAGAGTGAACGATACCGCCGAAATGCGTATGAAGACGTTTGGGGTACGCCCGTAAAGGCTCCTAGCAGACCGAGTCGGTGGGCCTGGGGTTGGATAGCCCAAACCAGGGGCGTAGCCGCAGCCCGGCACCGGTGCCCAGCAAAGCCATGACCAGCCAGACCCAGCCGTGCAGGCTGAAGGAGGCCACCCCCCCGATGTAGGCCCCGATGTTGCAGCCGTAGGCCAGCCGGGCCCCGTAGCCCATCAAGAGCCCGCCCAGCACGGCTGCCAGCAGGGCTTTCCAGCCCAAGCGGGGGTTTTTGCCGAATACCCCGGCAGCAGCGGCGCTGAGCAGCGCGCCCAGCAGGATGCCCAGGTTGGTCAGGGCGGTGGGGTGGCCCAGGGGGGAGCGTTCCAGGGGCGACTCGCCGTTCCAGAAGCCCCAGAAGGCTGGCTGGGCCAGGCCCAGGGCCTCCACGGCCTGTGAGCCCCACAGGGTCAGGCCGTAGGTGACCCCCCAGGGGCGCCCGCTCACATAGAGCACCGCTGCGTTGAGCACGGCCAGCACCAGCGCCGCCACCCACAGCGGCCAGGTGCCGCGCAGCACCCGGGCCCAGCCCTGGGAGCCTCGAGGCTGGGAAAGCGGTGGGGGTTGCCGTTTGCGGATGATCCACTCGGCCAGCAGGGCCAGCCCCCCCACCAAGGCCAGCGTGACGGCCAGGGCTCCCCACAAGCCCAGGTGCTCGGCCAGTGAGATGGGTGGTAGGGCGCCTATGGCCCCCGGCCCGGTTGTCCAGAACTCGAGGTTCCAGGCCCCCAGCACCGAGCCTCCCATAAAGCTCACCAGGGCCACCAGGCCCAGCAGACTGCCGCTGCCTGTTGCGTACAGTGTGCCTGAGGCGCACCCCCCGGCCAGTTGCATCCCCACCCCAAACAGAAAGGCCCCCAGCAGCAGACCCGGCCCGATGGGGGCCAGATAGCCGCTCAAGGGCTGGCCGCCCAGGCCCTGCCCCAGGGCAAACAGAAGGGCAAACAGGGTCGCGGTTACGCCCAGCAGCAGCATATGGGCCTGCAAAGCCCGCCCCTGCCCCACGCTCAGGAGCTGGCGGAAGGCCGAGCTAAAGCCAAACCGGGCGTGAAAGAGGCTAAAGCCCAGCCCGATTCCCAGCAACAGCAAAAGCCCCTGAGGTGTGGGTAACTGCGCGTACAGCCAGCCTGCTCCCAGCAGCCCCAGTCCAATTAGCCCGTACTGGGGCCGGGGGGCCTGATGGGACGGGGCCGAGACAGCGGATCTGGATGGTAAACCCTTGCGTAACAGCGACATTTATCCTCCACACAGGCCGGCTTTTTACCGGCCGGTGAAGGTTAGATTATCAAAGATTACAAATATTGTAAACTAAGTCAAATAAAAAACCCATCCAGCCGAATTTTGAAATGGGAGCGATCTCAGGACTGCTGCTGATGACGGGCCTCGAGCAAGCCCCAGAGGGTGTTTTCTAAATCCTCAATGGCCTTTTTGCTGCCCACCACCGAAAGTGGGGCGGCGTTGCCGTCGTAGAGGTACAGCACCCGGATGGGGAAGAGCCAGTAGCTCACGAAGGCCACTGCCGCCAGGGCCAGCGCGCCGTACTCCAGCAGGGCAGGGCTTACTCTCAGGAGCTGGGGGATGTTGAGCCAGCCCAACGAGCGCAGGCCCAGGCTAACAAGCCCTACAAACAGGCCCACAAACGCCACCGCCAGCAGCCAGTCGCGCATCTGGTAAGAGCGCTCGAGCCGTGTCACCAGCGGAAGGTTGACGCGCACCGAGACCGTGTTATTTCTGAAGCACAGCCAGCCGGTCTCGATGGTGGCTGCGCGGAAGCGCGAACCGCTGGCCGAGTAGCGGTGGGGCAGGGTGATTTTTTGCATGCAACCTCCAAACAACCAATGCCCTTGGGAAGAGCAAGGCCTTCAGGACAGGCCTATTTTGTCATGGGAAACGGGTTTTGCGTAGGGTAGGCAAATGGGTGTTTCCATGCAAACCCTGGGGGCCGGCTGGTCTACAATTTCACCGTGGTCGGGTGGTTCCGGCGCTATTTTGCAGGTCGGCCCGTTGCGCAGGTGGTGGTGGTGCTCACCGCGCTTAACCTGTTCACGGTGCTGGCTTTTACCCTGCTGGTGCCAGCCAGGCCGCTCGAGGTGCCCACCCTGCTGCCCTGGCAAGACCCGGCCCAGACCGCCTGGCGGCTGGGGGCGGCCCTGGCCTTGATGGGGGTGGTGGTCTGGGCAGTGCGGCCCGGACAGCGTGGGGCCTGGGAGTTTGCGCTGCTAATCCTGATCGGGGTTGCGGTGGTGGCCTGGCTCAGCCAGAACTACCTGCCCTTTCTGGCGCTGGGCCTGATTCCAGTGGTGGCCCGCTACTGGATGCCGCTGTGGGCGGTGCTCCTGATTGTGCTGGGCCTGGGCGCTTTGTCGGTCTGGTGGGCCCAGCGCGAGCCGCTGCAAATCACCTTCGAGATTGTGCTGAGCCAGGGCCCCCAGGGCAACACGGCCTGGGGCGCACTGCCGACGCCCGCCGAGTACCCCAACCTGAGCCTGGCTTTCTTCATTTTTATCGGGTTTTTGTACTCGGGGTATGCCCTGTTGACCCTCGAGCTGCTCATAAGGGAGGTACGGGCCCGCGAGGAACTCGAGCGCACCCGCCGCGAGCTCGAGCAAACCTCCCGCCAGGCCGGCATGCTGGAGGAGCGCCAGCGCCTGGCCCGTGAAATTCACGACACCCTGGCCCAGGGGTTTGCCAGCATCGTGGTGCAGCTCGAGGCTGCCGAGATGGCCGCAGAGCACGAGACCTCTGCCGCACGTTACCTGGAGCAGGCCCGGCGGGCTGCCCGCGAAGGCTTGTCGGAAGCCCGCCGGATGGTCTGGGCCCTGCGCCCGGAAATCCTCGAGAACACCTCGCTGCCCGAAGCCCTGCAGCGCTTGCTTCAACGCTGGCAGCAGGAGAGCGGCATCAGCGCCGAGTTCACCCTGACCGGCGACCCCCGGCCGCTGCACCCGGAGCTCGAGGTAGGCCTGCTGCGCGTTGCCCAGGAAGCCCTGACCAACATCCGCAAACACGCCAGAGCCCGCCACGCCACCCTCACCCTTTCTTACCTGGACGATCTGGTGCTGATGGACGTGCAGGACGACGGGGTGGGCCTGCTGCCGCCCACCTCGGGCAGCTTTGGCCTGCGCTCGATGCGCGAACGGGTAGAAGCGCTGGGGGGCCAGATGACGGTGGAAAGCGAACCCGGCCTGGGAACCACCCTGGCCGTGAGCCTGCCTTTGTACCCTCAGCCCTCCATGCAGGAGGTCAAGACCCTATGACCAGTGTACCTGCCATTCGGATTCTTTTGGTAGACGACCACCCCGTGGTGCGGGCGGGTCTGCTGGGGTTGCTCTCCTCCCAGGCCGACTTTAAGGTGGTGGGCGAGGCTTCTAACGGCCTCGAGGCCCTACGCCTGCTCGAGCAGGTCGGGGTTGATGTGGTGCTGATGGATCTGCGCATGCCCCAGATGGACGGGGTCACGGCCATACGGCAGATCCGGGCTCGTTTTGCTGGGGTTCAGGTCTTGGTGTTAACCACCTACGACACCGACTCCGAAATTGTGCGCGCGGTGGAGGCTGGGGCCACCGGCTACCTGCTCAAAGACGTGCCGCGTGAAGAGCTTTTCCGGGCCGTGCGGCTGTGCGCCAGGGGCGAAGCGGTGCTCTCACCCCCGGTAGCAGCCCGTCTACTCGGCCGGATGCGCGGCCCTGCTGAGGAAGTCCTATCGGTGCGCGAACTCGAGGTGCTGGCCCTGGTGGCCAAAGGTTTTTCCAACAAGGAGATCGCCCGCGAGCTCAAGATCAGCGAAGCAACCGTCAAGACCCACCTTTTGCATACCTTCGACAAACTCGGTGTGGACGACCGCACGGCCGCCGTGACGGTAGCCCTGGAAAGGGGCATTCTCCGTCTTGAAGGCTAAAAACTCGGTATTGTGTAGAGGTATGAAGTTCCTGCGCTACCTTGTACCGGTGGGCATTGGACTCTTGATCGCTTTGGCCGACCTTGGCAACGTGGATCTGCTCTTTGCCGGAACCCTGCTGCTTTTGATGGGTTTTGTGGTGGGTTGGTGGTGGCCCCGGCAATGGTGGCTGAGCGGGCTTCTGATGGGGGGAATTCTGCCCTTGGTACAGCTATGGGCCTCGGTGGTGCAGTTTCCCATGCCCTATGTGCCCGACCCGCTGCAGGGCCTGTTGTTGCTGATTCCTGCCTTGCTGATGGCGGGCTTTGGGGCCATCGTACACAACAAAACACCCTACACCCCCGCCGCGCTGCGGGCCCGTCTGCGCCGGGCCCAGCAGGCCGACCACCACGACTACGAGCAGCCCTGAGCCCTGCTACACAGCCTCGATGGCCTTGTACACCTCACGCACGAACTGCTGGGTTTTTTCGTCCAGATCGTGTATGGCCCAGGGAATGGTTTTGGTGCCTGGCCAGCGCTCGAACAGGGTATTGAGCCACTGCAACAAAAGGTTGGGGGTCATGGGCCCCGAGGCCTGGTAGTGGGTCTCGGCATTGGCTAGGACGATCTTGCCCAGGGCCTCGTAGTGGCTGGGAGAGGTGTGCTTGACGATAATACGAAAGGTGTCGCCTGCTTCTTGCCCCACACACTCGAGCACCTGATGCCCAGCCAGGCTGTTTATTTTTTGTAGTGTGAGCATACCCTTATGGTACGGGCCGGCTGGGCTGGTTTCCAGTGGTGCTGGCCAGGGCCCCCGAAAATCACACGGCGGCTATCCTGCCGTGGGCACCGATAGCCGCCGTATGTGAGTTGGGAGGGGAACGATACTGCCGAGATGCCTTTCTGCTCACTTCGGTGGGCTTGAATCTGCACCTCGGACTGTACATGGCGGTGAAGGATTCAAGCGAGACTGCTATTATCCCTTCACCACAATGTTGAGGAGCTTGCCCGGCACGTAGATTTCCTTGAGCACTTCCTTGCCCGCGATGTGCTGCTGCACGTTGGGCAGTGTGCGTGCAATGCGCTTGATCTCTTCCTCACTGGCCTGGGTGCTGACGGTGGCTTTGCCGCGCAGCTTGCCGTTGACCTGCACCACCAGCTCGAAGCTATCGGCCACCAGGGCGGCCTCGTCCACCTTTGGCCAGGGGGCGTGGAAGACCGAGCCCTCATAAAACTCGTGCCACAGCTCCTCGGCCAGGTGGGGGGCGAAGGGGGCCAGCATCTGGATATAGCGCAGCACCGCCTCGCGGAAGACTGGGGTGACCCCTTCGGCTTTGCGGTAGTCGTTTAAGGCGTTGAGCAGCTCCATCAGGGCGGCGATGGCGGTGTTGAAGCGCAGGGCCTCGAGGTCCTCGGTCACCTTTTGGATGGTCTGGTGCAGCTTCTGGTACAAAGCCTTGTGCGCTCCTTCCAGCCGGGCGGGCTCGAGCAGCTCGGGCTGGGCCTTGAGCTCGGCCCGCTGCTCGGCCACCAGCCGGTACACCCGGTTCAGGTAGCGCCAGGCCCCCTGCACCCCCTCCTCGGTCCAGATCATCTCGTTCTCGGGCGGGGCGGCGAACAGGATGGTCACCCGGGCGATGTCGGCCCCCTGCTCCCTGACAAAAGGCCCCACCATCACCCCGTTGCCCAGGCTCTTGCTCATCACCGCCGGTTTCCAGAAGTAGGTTTTGCCCCCTTCCTCGCGCAGCTCGGCCCCGCTCTTCTGGGCCTCCTCGAGGGTGAGGCCCTGCTCGAGCTCGAGCTTGCTGCGCCGGGCGTCATCCAAAAAGTAGATGCGCCCCTCGCGCACCTCCACCTCGCCCACGTTGGTCCAGCCCATCACCATGCCCTGGGTGAAAAGGCCCTCGAAGGGTTCCTCGGCTTCTACCAGGCCCAGGTCGTGCAAAAACTTGGTAAAAAACCGGCTGTACAGGAGGTGCAGAATGGCGTGCTCGATCCCGCCGATGTACTGATCCACCGGCATCCAGAAGTTGGCCTTCTCGGGGTCGAAGGGCGCCTGGGGGTTTTGGGCATCGGTGTAGCGCAGGAAGTACCAGGACGAGTCGAAAAAGGTGTCCATGGTATCGGTGTCGCGCCGGGCCTTCCCGCCGCACCTGGGGCAGGTGCATTCGTAGAACTCGGGGTGCGCGGCCAGCGGGCTTTTGCCCTTGGGCCGGATGTCCTCCACGTCCTTCAGGGTGGGCAGCACCACCGGCAGCTCTTCGTAGGGCACCGGCACGATGCCGCAGCTATCGCAGTGGATCATGGGGATGGGGGTGCCCCAGTAGCGCTGGCGGCTGATCAGCCAGTCGCGCAGGCGGTAGTTGACCTTGCCCTGGCCAATGCCCTTTTCCTCCATCCAGGCGATGATTTTTTTCTTGGCTTCCTCCACATACAGGCCGTTCAGGAAGCCGGAGTTAATGGCCGGCCCGTCCTCGGTGTAGGCTTTGCCCTGCCAGCCCGCGGGCGGCTCGACGGTGCGGATGATCTCCAGCCCGAACTTCTCGGCAAACTCCCAGTCGCGCTCGTCCTGGCCGGGCACGGCCATGATGGCCCCGGTGCCGTAGCCTGCGAGCACATAGTCGGCGACCCAGATGGGAATCTCCTTGCCGCTCGCCGGGTTGATGGCGTAGGCCCCGGTAAAGACCCCGGTCTTCTCGCGGTCTTCCATCTGCCGCTCGACCTCGCTCTTCATGCGGGCCGCCGCCACATAGGCCTCCACGGCGGCTTTTTGTTCGGGCGTGGTGATGAGCGGTACCAGCTCGTGTTCGGGGGCCAGCACCATGAAGGTAGCGCCAAAGATGGTGTCGGGGCGGGTGGAGAAGACCCGGATCTTCAGGTCGTGGCCCTTCACCTGGAAGTCGAACTCGGCGCCGGTGCTCTTGCCGATCCAGGCCCGCTGCATGGCCTTGACCTTCTCGGGCCAGCGGGGCAGTTTGTCCAGGTCGTTCAAAAGCCGCTCGGCGTAGTCGGTAATCTTGAGGTACCACTGCTCGAGCTCGCGCTTTTCCACCAGCGCCCCACTGCGCCAGCCGCGCCCATCGATCACCTGCTCGTTGGCCAGCACGCTCTGCTCGACGGGATCCCAGTTGACCAGGCTTTTCTTGCGGTAGACCAGGCCCCGCTCGTACATCTTGAGGAAGATCCACTGGTTCCACTTGTAGTACTCGGGCAGGCAGGTGGTGACCTCGCGGCTCCAGTCGTAGCGGATGCCCATCAGGGCCAGCGACTCCTTGGACTGCCTTATGTTGCTAAAGGTCCAGTCGGCGGGGCTCACCCCGAACTTCAGGGCGGCGTTTTCGGCGGGCAGGCCGAAGGCGTCCCAGCCGAAGGGGTGCAGCACGCTGTAGCCCTGCTGTACCCGGAAACGGGCCAGCGCATCGCCCATGGTGTAGTTCTTGAGGTGGCCCATGTGCAGGTCACCCGAGGGGTAGGGGAACATCACCAGAATATAGGCCTTTTTGCCGCCCTTGCCCTCGGTGGCCTTCAGAAGACCAATCTCTTCCCAGTATTGTTGCCATCTGGGCTCGAGTTCGTGGGGGTTGTATTTGTCGGTTGTGATCATGACGCCTCTCCGGTTTCCAACGGGTCATTGTATTGCGACCCGGACAAAAGGGGAACTGTTTAAACAAAAAACCCCCCTACCCGTAGGGGAGCCTCCTGGATCGGGGGCCTCCCTTAGGTCTGAGCTAGCCGAATGCAGCCCTGCATGGCCATATGCTAGCACACCCCCAGGAAACCCAGAAGAAGCCGAGGGCGGTCGAGCGGCTGGCCGAATCCTGGGGCGGCCGACCATCCGTTAAAAGGGCCTCTCCCAAGGAGAGGCCCCAGGTGCAGGACTTGCCAGATTAGGGCATTCGGGCCTGCACGCCGGGCTGCAAAAACTCGTTGGTGTAGAAGGTGCTGGCCGGCAGATCGGTCTGGATCCGGCCGGTGGACTTCAGCAGGTTAAGGCTGCTGACCCAGGCCTGGGGGTTGCTGAAGCCCAGCCCATGCTGGCGGGTATAGGGCGACTCGTAGAGCCGGATGGAGGCTTGCAGTACCGCCATGCGTTCCTGGCCCAGGTTGGGCACGAAGCGCCGGGCGGCCTCGAAGGCCCGCATGGGTTCGCGCAGGGTGAGGGCCAGGCCCTCCTGCGAGGCGGCCAGGAAGCGGCGCACGCGCTCGGGGTTCTCCAGCACCCGGTCGGTGGTGATGACGCCGTTGCCGGGGCTGCGGTTGTAGGGCCCGGCGGGGATGACGTTGAGTTTTACGCCTTTCTCGCGCAGGAAGACCGGCTCGTTGTTGATAAAGCCCATGGCCACGTCCACCCGGCCCGAGACCACTGCCTCGGCCTGGGTAAAGCCGATCTGCAGAATCTTGACCTCGCTTTCCTTGAGGCCGGCGGCCCTCAGTATGGCCTGGAGCGAGGTCAGCGAGACCCCGAACATGCCCGGCATGCCGATGGTTTTGCCCTTGAGGTCGCGCACCGAGCGGATGTTTTTTTCCGCCAGGGAGAACAGGGCATTGGGCACCGACTGGTACATGGCCATCACGTACTTGAAGGGGGTGGCCTGGGGGTTCTTGCTGCGCAGCGCGATCACGTCCTCGGCATCCCCTACCACAAAGTCGAGCCGGCCCTGGGCCAAGAGGGGGTAGAGCTCGCTCACGAAGCCGTGCTGGAACTCGACCTCGAGGCCCTGTCGGGCATACAGGCCCTCCACCACTGCCGCGTAAAAGGGGGCAAACTGCACATCGGGCAGATAACCCAGCCCCACCCGCACCTTTTGGGTTTGGGCCATTCCAAGTGACAACAACACCATCAACAAAAGTACAAGTTTGCGCATGGTTGTTTCCTCAACACACCGTGCTACCTACACGGGATCGAAGCAGGCACGAACTGCGTTCGACCCAACCTTACTAACTGGCGCTGTGATGAGGATTTTAGGTGGTATTACACATCCTGCTTCGCCCAGGCACAGGGGCACCTGGGCTTCACCCCTTCTCCCATCCGGACTGTTACCGTCGGCTTGCGATTCTCACGCAATCGGGCCTGGATGTGCTGCGATTTCCAGGCTTCGCGGGCTGAGGCAGACCTGCCATCACCGCCGGTGGGGACTTGCACCCCGCCCTGAAGGAATCGGGCCATTGGGCCCAAGCAGAGTCTAAGCATAAACCCGGCCTGTGCAAAGTAGGGCAGGCCAGTTTTAGTTGTCTTGGGGTTCCTGCTTGCAGTTAATCCGCGCCCACCCGGTATGCTGAACCCATGCGCGTCCGGCGCCAACCGCCAACTGCCCACCAGCCGCCTATGCCGGAAAGCCTGCCCCCCACGGTGATTCGGCTTACCGATCTGGGGGTTCAATTCGATGGGCGCGAGGTGCTCAAAGGCGTAGACCTCGAGGTGAAAAGGGGCGAGTTTATCGCCATCATCGGGCCTTCCGGCGGGGGCAAGAGCACCCTTTTGCGGGTGATTGCGGGTTTGCAGAAAGCCCATCAGGGCCAGGTGGAGGTGGCAGGGCAGCCGGCCATGGTCTTCCAGGATTACCGGCTGCTGCCCTGGCGCACCGTGGAGCAGAACATCCGGCTTCCCATCGAGCTCACCGGGCGCGGGAAAATCGAGACCCACTTGGGCATGAAGCCCTACCTGAAGCTCTATCCCCACCAGCTTTCCGGCGGGATGAAGGCCCGCGTGGCCATCGCCCGGGCCCTGGCCCAGGAGGCCGAGGTGCTCCTGATGGACGAGCCTTTCGCGGCGCTGGATGCGTTGGTGCGGGAGCGCTTCAACCTCGAGCTCAAGCAGCTGCACGAGCGCACCGGTAAAACCATTCTGTTCGTGACCCACAGCATCCGCGAGGCGGTGTATCTGGCCGACCGGGTGGTGGTGCTGACCGGGGGCCGGATTGACACCATCCTGGAGACCAAAGACCAGGGCCGCATCACCGCATTTACCGACGGCCTCGAGGCCGAGCTGCGCGAGCGGCTGGGGGTGGTGGACTCCACCTTCATCGAGCCGCCCCCCAAGCCCCTGCGCCCGCCCTGGGAGATCTTTGGGGTGCTGGGCCTGGGTGGCCTGTTTTTCCTGATCTGGAGCCTTTTGGCCGCACGAATACCGCTGTTTGTCCCATCCCCGGCGGAGGTGGGGCAGGCCATGGTGGCCAACTTCCCCTTGCTGCTGCAAAGCGCCTGGGCGACGCTCGAGGCGGCTTTTCTGGGCATCGCCGGTTCGCTTTTGCTGGGGCTGCCGCTGGGGTATGCCATGGGGCGCAGCCGGGCCCTGGAGCGGCTGTTCTCGCCCTTCATCGTGGCTTTGCAGGCGGTGCCCACCATCATCATCGCGCCCTTGCTGGTGATCTGGTTTGGCTATGGCCTTAGCTCCAAGATCATTACCGTGATTCTTATTTCGATTTTTCCCGTTCTGGTGAGCACCATGGTGGGGGTGCGGGAGGTGGATCGGGTCTACCGGGAGGTCTTCCAGACCATGGGGGCCAGCGCCTGGGGGGTGTTCAGCAAGCTCGAGTTCCCCGGGGCTTTGCCGGTGGTGCTGGGGGGGCTGCGCCTCACGGTCTCGCTGGCCTTGATTGGGGCGGTGGTGGCGGAGTTTGTGTTTGGTGGGGCCGGGCTGGGGTATCTGGCCAACAGCGAGCGGCTCAACTTCCGCTACGCCAACGCCTTTGCCGCGGTGGGGGTTACGGTGGTGCTGGGCATTGCCCTCTACGGGCTGGTGGCCTGGCTGGAAAGCTTCGTGCTGCGCTACCGCCGTCGCTAGGTTCCCCTTGCAAACCGGCGGGGTCTGGGTTGAGATAGTAGGGTGCGTCTGGAACTGGAAAGGCTGTTCGAACTGGCCGATGAGGGGGTGCGGGCGCGGGGCGAGGCGCTTTTTTTGCGGGGGGCAATCCTCGAGGCCACCCGCAGCCGGGGCCGCTGGCAGGCGCGGGTGCAGGGGAGCGCGCCTTTCCCTTACCGGGTGGAAATCAACCAAAGCCGGGGCGAGTGGTCGTGTACCTGCCCGTATGAGTGGGGGCCGGTCTGCAAGCATGTGGTGGCGGTGGCCCTGGCCGCCTTGGAGGCGCCGGAGCTTTTCACCCAGAAGAGGCTGGGCCAGCCGGCCGGCCTCAGGGCCTTGCGCAAGCTCTCCGACGGGGAACTCCTGGAGCTGCTGTGGCAGCTGGCCGAGGAGCGCCCCGAGCTTATGCAGGAGTTTGCCTACAACCTGCTGCAGCGCTTTGAGTGAGGCGCAAACCCTATAGGGTGTCGCTCGAGCGGTCGGTCAAAATTTTGGCCAGAACGGCCCCCACCAGCAGAATCCACATGGTCAGGTAAAAGCCCACCAGTGCAAGCAAAAACCCCGCAATGGGCCCGTAAATCAGCTCGTACTGGGTGCGGGGCAGGAGCAGGGGCAGCCCCAGGCGCAGGCCCTCCCAGGCCAAAGCCGCCAGGGTGGCCGCGGCCATGGCGGCCAGCACCCGGGGGGTGGGGACGGGCAGCAGCATATAGGTCAGGAAAAAGAGCAGCAGCGCGCCCAGGATGGGCACCACCACTTCCACCCCGTTGCGCAAAAAGCCAAGCTCGGCGGGCAGGTAGCGCAGCAGAAAGCCCATGGCCAGGCCCAGCAGGGTTAGCAGGATCAGGGCCAGTCCCAGCAGCAAGGGGGCCAGCAGGCCCGCAATGCGCCCGCGCAGGACGGCCAGCAGCGCCCCCGCCCGCCCTGGGGGCCTGGCTATGAAGATGGGCGCTGGGGGGATGGCCCGGTCGGGCCGCGGGGCAGCCGCGCCAAAGATGAGGCCCAGGGCATAGGCCAGGGCGGCAAAGAAATTGCTGCTGGCCCACAATAACACCAGCAGGCTGGCCAGGGTGAGGGGAAAGGCCCCTCGAGTGAGAAAGTTCACCACGGTCTGGGCCAGGTCGGGCTGGGTGGGGAAGAGCAGCACCACCAGCTCGATGAGCCGCACCAGCACCGCGCTGCGCAGGCCCTCGTTGCCGGAGAGCACAAAGCCAAAGGCCCCGGCCAGCAGAATCAGCAGGGGCATCAGGCTGAATAGGGCATAGTAGGCCAGCGCCGCCGAGAAAAACGGGATGTGCGAGCGCGTGTATAGCTGGTAAACCTGCCCGATGAGGTGCGGCATGGGTCACGACTTGGGGCAATAAATCCGGGTTCGTTAGTCGCGCACCTGCCCGCTGCCCAGGGCCACAAACTTGGTGGTGGTGAGCTCCCGCACCCCCATGGGGCCATAGGCGTGCAGCTTGCTGGTGGAGATGCCGATCTCGGCCCCCAGGCCTAGCTGAAAGCCATCGTTGAAGCGGGGCGAGGCGTTCACCAGCACCAGCGAGGCGTCCACCTCCCGCAAAAAGCGCATGGCGTGGGCGTGGTGATTGGTGCAGATCACCTCGGTGTGGTGCGAGCCGTAGCGGGCGATGTGCTCTATGGCCTCTTCCAGCGAGTCCACCACCTTCACGGTCAGAATCAGATCCAGATACTCGGTCTGCCAGTCCTCGGGGGTGGCCGGTTTGGCCGGGATGAGGGCGCAGGTGGCCTCGTCGCCGCGCAGCTCCACCCCGGCCTCCTGCATGGCCCGGGCCAGCAGGGGCAAAAACACCGGGGCAATGCGCTGGTGCACCAGCACTTTCTCCAGGCTGTTGCAGGTGCTGGGGCGCTGGGCTTTGCCGTTCAGGGCTATCTGCACCGCGCGCTCGAGGTCGGCGCTCTCGTCCACAAACAGGTGATTGACCCCCTCGGCGTGGGCCAGCACCGGCATCCGGGCTTCGCGCTGCACCAGCTCGATCAGCTCCTTGCCCCCCCGGGGGATGATCAGATCCAACAGGCCCGCCAGGTGGCACATCTCCACGATGGCGCTGCGGTCGGTGGTGGGCACCAGCTGGATGGCTTCCCTGGGCAGCCCGGCCTCCTGCAGGGCGGCTTGCATCAGGCCGACCAGGGCACGGTTGGAGTGCCAGGCCTCCTTGCCTCCCCGCAGCAGGATGGCGTTCCCGGCCTTGAGGCAGAGGGCGCTGGCCTCCACGGTGGCGTTGGGGCGCGACTCGTAGATAAAGCCGATCACCCCCAGCGGGACGCGCATCCGCCCTACCTGCAGGCCGTTGGGCCGGATCTGCAAGCCTTCAATTTCGCCGACTGGGTCGGGCATCTCGGCTACCTGCTGCAAGCCGGTACGCAGGTCGCGCAGCACCTTTTCATCCAGGCGCAGCCGGTCGAGCTTGGCCCTGGAGAGCCCGGCGGCCTGGGCGGCCTCGAGGTCCTGGCGGTTGGCGGCGAAAAGGGCCTCTTGCTGGGCTTGAAGCTGCGCTGCTATAGCCAAAAGTGCGGTGTTCTTGGCCCTGGGCGGGGCCGCCGACAAAGCCCGTGCAGCGGCCCTGGCCGCCTGGGCATAGGTTCTGAGTTCGGGGGTGGTGGTCATGGCTATTCCAACATATCACTCGAGCTCCGAGGCCAGGGCAAAGTAGTCGCGGTGGATGGCCTCGTCGGTGTTTTTATAGCCCAGGATGGCCTCAATGTCCCTGGTTTTCCGGCGCTTGATGCGGGAAAGCTCGGCGGCGCTGTAGTTGACCAGGCCCACCCCGATCAGGTTGCCCTGTTCGTCCAGGCATTTAACCGCCTCACCCACCCCAAACTGCCCGCGCACCTCGAGGATGCCCGCCGGCAGAAGCGAGGCCCCGCCCTGGCGTAAGGCCCTGGCCGCCCCGGCATCCACCACCAACTCCCCCTGGGGCTTGGGAAGCTGGTACAGCCAGAGCTTGCGGCCGCTGTAGCGGCGCTGTCCTCCTGCAAAAAGGGTGCCCACCGGCTCGCCCCGCAGGGCCTCGGCAATGCTCTGGGGCCGGGTGCCGGGCAGGAGCAGGGTGGGAATCCCTGCGGCCTGGGCTTTTTCCGCGGCTAGCAGCTTGCTTTTCATTCCGCCGGTGCCCACCTGGTTGGGGCTGTCGCCGGCCATGCGCAGCACCTCGGCATCCACCCGCTCCACGTAGGGGATGGGCTGGGCTTCGGGGTGGGTGCGGGGGTCGGCATCGTAGAGGGCCTCGATGTCGGAGAGCAGGATCAGCAGATCGGCCCCCACCAGCGAGGCAATTAGGGCCGAAAGCTGGTCGTTGTCGCCAAACTTGATCTCCTCCACCATCACCGTGTCGTTCTCGTTGATGATGGGTACAATGCCCCAGGCCAGAAGCGTCTCCAGGGTCTGCCGGGCGTTCAGGTAGCGGTGGCGGTGGGCCAGGTCTTCGGCGGTGAGTAGAATCTGGGCTACCTTCAGGTCGTACCAGCTAAAGGCCTGCTCCCACAGGAGCATCAGCGTGGGCTGCCCGACGGCGGCCAGGGCCCGTTTGCTGGGTAAGGATTTGGGCTTTTCGGTAAGGCCCAGCTTCTGCATGCCGGTGGCCTGGGCCCCCGAGGAAACCAGCACCACCTCCCGCCCCTCGGCCCGCAGGGCGGCCACCTGGGCAGCAATGGCCAGTTGGTGCTGCCGCCCCTGGGGCCCGCTCAGGACGGCGCTGCCCACCTTGATTACCAGCCGGCGATGGGTTTGGGCGGTAAGGGGGAGACGACCGTGCATAGCCTGCGTTATCGTAACGCTTCTTGGGCCATTTCTCACCCAGGCAGGCCGCCCACTCCTCCAGCGCACGGCGGCACCACGGGGGCAGGGCCAGCGCGCTCCCTACGTGCGGTTGCTCGAGCGAGGCAGCTTTCCTGGGCCAACCCGACGTATCCCTATGCCTCGCTGGCGCATCTGGGCAGCCAGCGCACTACCCTGGGGCTGTGGCTCCAGGGTGGCGAAGCTACCCTCTCGACCGAGGGCCTGGAAGCAGGGGGGAGGCTCGAGGTCACGCTGTCAGACGGAATCAACTCTGTTCGACAGGAGTTCGCAAGGTAGCCAGGCTGTGCCAGCGGATTTCTCTTCCGATCCACCGCACCGTTGGCAACCGCCAAAATTCAAAAAACCCAACTCGGTGCCGAAGTAGAGGCATAGAAGACCGCTTATTGCTTTGAGCCCCCGCCCCGAATAGCCCGCACCAGCCAAAACACCGAAGCCGCACAGGCCACCATACCCAGCACCACCGCAGCCATGCCGTAGTCGTGGCCGATACCATAGAACAGGTTTGCAAAACCCGAGCGTCGGCCGGTAAACTCCCGGTCTTGCCCCAGGGTTGCCTCCAAGGCCCCTTCGTAGATCAGGTAGGTCATCAGCAGGCTGAGGATGAGGGCGATGATGGGTCCACGGATGTTCTTCATATCAGGTCTCCTTTCAAAAAACTGCCGCTTGCAACGGTTCAACCGATGTGCAGGTAATCCCCCGGCTTGGCCGGTATCTTGCCCTTGGCCCCGATCATGTTGAACAAAAGCAGGGTGTTGTTCTCCCGCTCGGGGTCGTAGAAGAACCCGTACATGTACACCACCGGCGAGACGTAGGCCGAGCGGTCCGGGGCCACCACCACATGATCGCCGTCCAGCTTGACCCACTCCCAGCCATAGGCCCGGCAGACCTGCTCGCCCCACAGCAGCCCCAGCTCAATGGCCCGGTTCTCCCGCTCATCCTGCGAAAGATCGCGCCGCCTGCGCAGCTTCTCGCACTGGAAGAAGACCTGCTGCACCAGAAGCTTGGGCTCGCTGCTCAGTTGCAGCTTCAGGCGCTCCG
>AXWR01000020.1 GCA_000482765.1 Meiothermus taiwanensis DSM 14542 | reverse complement strand
TGGCTTTTTCGATTCTGATGACAGCGAAAACTGTGGAGCTTTTACGAACAGCTAGTTAGCAGGCTCTAGGCCGGGCTTCTTCCATCTGGGCTTTGACCTGGGCCAGTTCCGCCTCCAGCTTCTCGATCTGCTCGAGCAGCGGCATAATCTGGCCGACGATATCCTTGTTGTTGCCCTCGAGGTCTTCAATCAGGCCCGACAACTGGCGAATCTGCTCGCCGTACTGGGTCTGCTCTTTAGCCCCGGTGGCCTGGGCCTGGGCCGCTTTGGCTTTTTCGCGCTTGCTTTTGAGGTCTTGCAGCTCGAGGTCAACCTTGTTATAGGCCAGACGCACCTCGCGCAACTGCTCCTGCAAATCGCCCAGAGAAATTTCCAGTTTCCTGAAGTGCTCACGGGCCTGGGCCAGCTCATCGGGAACGCGGGATTGATCTTCGCGAATCTGGTCAAGCTCGAGGTCGCGTTCCTGCAAACGGTTCAACTCGGCCAGCGGGTCACTCACACCTATAGTCTAACACCGTCCAGCGGGCCATGGGCCAAATAACCCCATTGTGCTCAGACCGTTCCTAGCTTGGCCTCATCGGCCAGGTCGGGTGTTTCTTCTTCCGTCTTTTGGGCTTTTTTGCCCTTGCCTGGCTTGCAATCCAGCTTGCGCACCTCTTCAATAAAGTTCTCCAGGCTGTCGAACTCGCGGTAAACTGAGGCGAAACGGATATAGGCCACCGGGTCGAGTTCCTTGAGGAAGGCCAGCGAACGCAGCCCGATCTCCTCGGAGGTAATTTCCATCTCCTTGACGGTATCTTCGAAGCCGAAGGCGAACTCCTGCAGCACCTCCGGATCGATGGGCCGTTTTCGAGCAGCCAGGCTCAGGCCGCGCAGCAGTTTGTTGGGGTCGAAGGTCTCTTTACGCCCCGAGCGCTTGATGACCAGCAACGGCTCTACCTGGGCCCGCTCATAGGTGGTGAAGCGGCGTTTACAGGCCGGGCACTCCCGGCGGCGGCGAATTACCGAGCCCTCGTCGGAAGGACGCGAGTCCAGCACGCGGCTATCGGGGTTCCCACAAAAAGGACAGTTCATCCGATTGGGGTCTGGGGTGCTAGAACCCCTGGGTGAGTCCCGACATGAGATTGTCCCCAGGCCGCCCTCAGGCGGCCACACCCGCTCACCTCCTTTGCGGTATGACCTTCGATGGCTTCGCACCCACCCTGTGGGATGGCCTTAGAAGGAGCAGATACATTGCCCAGAGCGCAGGCGCGATGGGCATGGCCGCCGGGCGCTGTGCGCCTGACCTGTGTAAAGCGGCCCGGATTGGGAGGATGTCTTCTCAGCATCGTCTTTCCTCGGAAAGCCCTATGGCAGCTCCCTCAATAGATCGTAGATCTCTGGTTGGTGGGGCGGATCGGGCAACAGAACCTCCAGGAGCTGGCCCCGCACCCCCTCTGAAACCATCGAGCCCAGCGCAACAGCTACCCGTACCAGGGATCGGTCGTGCTCCTCACCCACCGGGTCGCGGCTGGGGATGACCCCGTTGACCCGCACATTGGTGGGGAAGACCCGGGTGGCCCCTTCTATCAGGCCGGCCACCGCACCGCGAATGGCGGCCACATGCGGCTGTTCGCGCTGCAAGGGGGGGAGTACCAGGGTGACGAACCCCCCCCCGCTCAAGTAGCGCAGGCCCTGCTGCAACACGTACAGGCTCGACTTTACATCGGCGTTGAGCAGATCGTACCACTCGGCCTCTAAAAGTTCGACAAAGGGGGTTTTGCTCTCAGCGCTGGTTACGTGGACAATCCCGTCCAGCATCCCAAAGAGTTCCTCGATTTTCTCGAAGGTGTTGATCACATCCAGCACCACCGACATATCCCCCCGGATGGGGATGGCCGGGGCGCCGAGCTGCTCAACCTCAGAGGCGATGGCGGTCGCCATCTCCACATCGGGATCTACCGTGATAACCGTGGCCCCGTTGCGGGCATAGGAACGGGCAATGGAGCGTCCAAAGCCCCGCCCTGCCCCGGTGACCATGACGATGCGCTGCTCCAAGCCTAGTAAATCTCGTGAAAATTCGACCATTGGTTTTCATCATAGCGCAAAAAGCCGTGTGGCGCGTAACGAACCTACCTATGCCTCAGTCGGCGGCCTGCGAGGCAGCGGCCTCGAGGCCCTGGGTTTTGAGGAATATCTTCACCAAGTTTTGGTCGAGGTGCCCGCTCTGGGCGCTGCGCCAAAGCTCCTGGGCGGCTTGCTCCGGCGACAGGGCGGTTTTGTAAGGTCGGCAGGAGCAAAGGGCATCGAAGACATCGCAGACCGCAAAAATACGAGCTGCCAAGGGGATGTTTTCTCCGGCCAGGCCATCGGGGTAGCCCCGCCCATCCCAGCGCTCGTGGTGGTGTCGCACAATCTGGCGCGCTACCAGGGGCACAAAGGGCAGGTTGCGTACCAGGTCGTCCCCCAGATGGGTATGGGTTCGCATGGTGCAAAACTCCTCGAGGGTCAGTTTGCCGGGTTTGAGCAGGATGGCATCGGGAAGGGCAAGCTTGCCCACGTCGTGCAAATAGGCCCCCCAGCGCAGGTCGCGCAGCTCGGTTTCGCTCAGGCCCAACGCCCGGCCCAGCTGCTCGACCAGGGCCGCGACCCGGTCGGTGTGTCCGGCAGTCTCGCGGTCCCGCGCTTCCAGGGCCAGACCAATGGCCCGCAAAGCCCCTTCATAGGCAGCCTCGAGCTGCCGGGTGCGTTCCAGGCGCAGGAGCAAAGCCCCCAGAATCTGGGCGGCCCCCTCCAGCAAGCGATCCTCCGCCGGGCCCCAGCCCGGGCCGGGTTCCAGCCGCATCAGGGCCAGGGCCACCTTCAGCTCTGGCTCGTTGAGCACCGTGCGCAGGTACATGCTGCGTATACCCACCCTGGCATACGGCTTTAGCAGAGGGTGCGCTGCGGTATCACCAACCTGGAAGGCCTGCTCCTGGGGGATTAGGTTAACCAGAGGGTGCTCGAGGGGCAGGGGCTTCTGCAAAAACCCCCTGGCTCCGGCCCCTAGATGGCCCGTCAACCAGCGCAGGTGGTATCCATCCGGCTCCTGCACCCCCAGGGCAATCGCGTCGGCGTGGCCCATCTGGCGAATTTTCTCCATCGCCACAGGCAACAAGGCCGCATCGTTATCCCCCAACATCTGTGAAAGTTCGAGCAGGGCGGTTTTTTCGGCGATTTCGGCCTCGAGGCTCTCGGCGGCCCGCACGCGTTCCAGGGCGTTGGCGGCGATGTTGCCGATGATTTGCAGCAAGCGCACGTCGCGCTCGTGGTAGGCCCGCTCGCCGTTGCGCGCAGAGATCAGCACCCCGAGGGGCTGGCCCTGGGAGTTGAGCAGGGGGATTACAATCTCCGAGTAGGCCCCTGGGGGGTGCTTGAACTGTCCGTAGGCCCGCGGATCGAGGTGGGCCTGATCCAACCAGATGGGTGCGCGGGTCTCGATGGCCGCCCAGCCCAGGCCCCATCCCTTGGGCACAGGGGTGTCTTTGATCTCCAGAAACATCCCGGCAGCCGCATAGCAGCGCTGGTGTTCACCATCGGGATCCAGCAGCAGCAGTGCGGCATGCTCGGAGTTCATCAGGCGGATGGTCTCGTACACCAGCCGCCTGGTGATCTCACTGGTGCCCTTGAGTCCCCGCAAGGCCCCGCTCAGGGCTTCGATGACCTCGAGCTCGCGGATCCGGGCCTCGAGTTCACTCTGCTGACGGTGCACGGCCAAAAGCGCCCGAACCTGTTGGGCGTACTGCCGGGCCACCTCAATCGACCGGCAGTCGAAGGCGCGGTCGTGAAAGGCGTCGAGGTTGATCTCCGCCACCACCTCGTCGCCTAGCAGTATGGGCACACAAAGGGTCGAGCGGATATGCTGGATCCGCTGGCGGCTGGCCTGGTTCAGACGCTCATATAGCCGATAATTGGCCGTCTGGGTGGCCCAGACTCGCCGCAAGTCGGCATGGTTGGCGATACGGGGCTGCCCCCGGCGCCACTGCAAAGGGTCTCCATGCCAGGTCATCGCTTCGTGCACGCTGCTGCGCAGACCCAAAACGCCTTCGCCGAAGCCCTGCTGCGCCACAAAGACGAAATCGGCCCCCTGCCGTAGGCGGATGCTACCGGCCTGGGCACCGGGCACCACCTGCACGGCCGAGGCCAGGAGCCGCGACCATAGCTCCGCCTCTGAGCGCTGGGGGAGTGCTGCCATGGTATCGAGCAGGGCCGAGTACACCGACTCAATCGACTCGCTGCGCTGCTGGTGTTGAAGCGCCGTGAGGTAAAAAGCCAGCAGGGGCCCGGCCGATATGGCCTGCAGCAAAAACCCCAGCACCAGCCTGTCCAGCCCCTCCTGGGTCGCCGCAAAAAGCAGCCCGCTGTTGATCAGCGCCAGCAGCGGGAGCGCCACGGCCAGGGCCCGGATAGGGTCTTTGGGGGCCAGCCGTGGGTAGAGCCAGCGGGCCACCCCCCCTCCCAGCAGCAACGCCAGCCCCAGAGCCCCCAGGTGGCCGGCCACGGCACCGCTCGTTGATGGTAGTGGGAGGCCCAGCGGGCGTAGCAAAAGATCCATGCCCAGGAACAGCCCGCCCAGCAAGAGCAGGCCCCGCCAGGTTTGGTGCCAGCGCGTTGGCTGCTCGAGCGCCACCAGCAGCAGCCCCACCTGCAAGGTAAAAAGGCCGAAGTAAAGCCCGGGAAACCAGGTGCTCGAGCAGACCAGAAGGCCCACCGCTCCAAGAAGCGTGTAAAAAGGCGTATGCCCCAGACGCCCTCGATGGCTAAAAGCAACCACCAACAAGGTGGTTAAGAGGCTTGAGATGACCACCCCCCACATCCACACAGCGGGCCTAGCATATCCACCCAGCCCCCACCGCTTCCGGACATTTGCACCAAAAGAGACCCCGCTGCGTTACGTGTGGAAATCGGCGGTGAGGGGTATTCCCTGCTACATTGTCAGAAGGAGGCATCGTTCATGCAGATTCGGCCTTTCTCATTCTCGCCCGCCGATTACCAGACCTACGCTGCGGTGCGGCGCGCCGCCCACCCCGAAAGCCCGCTCGACCTGGCCGGGCTCGAGCACCTCGATCGCACTCGAGCCCAAAGCGATGTGCTGGCGCGTTTTGTGGTTGAAGTAGGGGGGGAAGCCGTGGGGGTGCTGGAGTACGCCACCCCCTACTACGACCCCAGGCCGGGGGTGCTCGAGGTGCAGTACTACCTGCACCCTCGCTACCAGGCCCTGGAAAGGGCTTTATGGCCGTTTTTGCTCGAGCGCGTTGCCCCTCACCAGCCCCAGATGTTGCAGGCCAGCGTGCGGGAGGACTGGCCCCAGTACAGCTTTCTAACCGCCCAGGGCTTCGCCGAGGTGGAGCGCCGCTGGGTTTCGGTGCTCGACCTGGCCCACTTCGACCCCACGCCCTTGGCCCGCCCCCTGCCGCCGGGCCTCACCATCCAGCCCCTGAGCGCCCTGCCCTGGCAGGAGGAGGCCTTCCAGCGCGACCTGTACGCCCTGGAAATCGAGCTGCTGGGCGATGTGCCCAGCGCCCAACCCATCACCCCCTGGCCCTTCGAGCTCTGGCAGGAGCGCACCTTCCAAGACCCCAACCTGCTGCCCGATGGGTTCTTCCTGGCCCTCGAGGGTGCGCACCTGGTAGGGCTGACCATGCTTTTCAAGTCCCACCGCCCCCAGACCCTGCAAACCGGCCTGACCGGGGTGCGCCAAAGCCACCGCCGGCGGGGCCTGGCCCTGGCCCTCAAGCTGCGGGCGGCGGAATTCGCGCGGGCTTATGGGGCCCGCTACATCCGCACCTCCAACCACCAGACCAACCGCCCCATGCTGGCCATCAACGAGGCCCTGGGCTTTGTGAAGGAGCCGGCCACGGTGCTGCTGCGCCTCAGTCCCGCACCCCAAAAACCCGGCCAATCAGGTAGTCAATGAGCAAAAACAGCACCAGCAGCATCAGCAGCGCCCCCCACCAGGGGGTGTTGACCCAGATGAGAACCAGGGTGCGCTCGAGCAGTTTGTACAGGATAAAACCAAACACCACCGTGGTCACAATAGCGGCCAGCTTCTGGCGGGTCTTTTGGCTCACGGTTCTAGCTTAGCATCCGAGGAAAATATGCGTAACCCGAAGATTCGCCCTTTTGAAGCACACGACTACCCGGCCATCGCCGAGGTGCTGCAGGCGGCCTGGCCCGATGAGGCCCAGAGCGTAGACCGGCTGCGCGAGGACGACCGCCATGCCCCGGAAATCAAGTGGGGGCGCTTTGTGGCCGAGCTGGAGGGACAGATGGTGGGGGTGGCCCATTACACCCAGTTTGAGGGCATGTACCACCCGCAAAAGTTTGGGGTCTGGGTCACGGTACATCCTGCTTTCCGCAGCCAGGGGATTGGCAAAGCCCTGTACCGGGTTGTGCTCGAGGCCCTGCAACCCCACGACCCCATCTCGATTCTGAGCACCACCCGCGAAGACCAGCCCCAGGCCATGGCCTGGCTCAAAAAGCTGGGCTACGCCGAGAAGATGAAGTACTGGGAGTCGCGCCTGGATGTGCGGAACTTCGACTTTGCTTCGTGGGCCGGCAAGATCGAGGCGGTGGAGGCCGCCGGTTTCCAGCTCAAAAGCCTGAAGGAGCTGGAGGCCGACCCCCAGCACCGGCAGAAGCTCTACGACCTCTGGCTCGAGGCCCGCCTGGATGTCCCCCGCCCTGGAGAATTAAGCGAGGTGCGCTTCGAGGACTACTGCAAGTGGGTGTTCGAGAGCAGCTACTACCTGCCCGAAGGCCATTTCGTGGCCGTAGACCCCCACACGGGGCAGTACGTGGCCCTGAGCACCCTCTGGAAAACCGACGGCGACTATCTGCAAACCGGCCTCACCGGCACCCGCCGGGCCTACCGCCGCAAGGGCCTGGCCCTGGCCCTCAAACTCAAGGCCATCAAGCTTGCTCAAACTTTGGGCATCCGCGAGATCCGTACCGGCAACGAGTCGAACAACCGGGCCATGCTGGCCATCAACGAGGCCCTGGGCTTTGTGAAGCAGCCCATCTGGATCGACTACCTGCTGACCCTGCGGGAAGAGACCCCTAGCCCGTCGTGAGCCCCAGCAAAAGCCCCAGCAGCCCCCCGCCGGCAATAACCCAGACCACCCCCAGGCCGCGGTAGATCAGGTAACAGGCCACAAGCACCCCCAGGCCCCAGAAGAGCGTGTCCACGCTGAGCTGAACCAGCACCAGCACCATGCTGGCGCTCAGGCCCATGCTGATGGGCACCAGGGCCTTGCGCAGGGCCCGGCTCCACCGGGCTTTGGACATCCAGGCCCAGCCCCAGACCAGCCACATGGCCCCCACCGCGCCCGGCAAGAACATGCCCAAAGCAGCGGCCAGGGCCCCGCCCAGCCCCGCGGCGCTCAGGCCATAGAACAGCACCGCCAGCATGTTGGGCCCCGGTACGAACTGCCCCAGGGCAAAACCGTCGGCAAACTCCTGCCGGGTTACCCAGCCGTTGCCGATGATGACCCGGGCCATCTCGGGCAGGTTGGCCATGCCCCCGCCAAAGCTGAGCACCCCAAAGCGCAAAAAGGCCAGGAAGACCTCGAGGATCTCACCCACGTTCATCGGCCTCCATCCCCTGGCTCGCCCGAGGGTGGGCTGAATTTTCCGCGGCCTCTTGCCAGTACAACCCCATCCCCACCGGCACCGTGAGCAGCAGCACCAGCAGCAGCGGCCAGTGCAGCAGGCCATAGGTCACAAACACCACCAGGGCCAGCCCCACGGCCTTGAGGGAGTCCAGCGCGATGGGGGCCTGGTGCAGCATGGTGGCCAGAATCAGGCCGATGGCCGCCGCCGCCACCCCGTTGAGGGCGCTCTCGGCCAGTGAGCCGGGCACCGCCCCAAAGCGAAAATAAGCAAAGCTCAAAAGCAGCATCAGGGTGGCCCCCGGGGCCAGAACCCCCAGCAGAGCCAGGACACCCCCCAGCACCCCACCCAGCCGCGCCCCGATATGGGCGGCGGTGTTGGCAAAGACCGGCCCCGGCAGGACGCGGCACAGCGCGGTGGTTTCCAGAAACTCCCGCTCCTCCATCCAGCGGTGCTTTAGCACGATGCTCTGATAAATCTGGGCCTGTCCGCCCCCGCCAAAAGCCACCAAACCCACCTGCAAAAAAGCCAGAAATAGTCGGCTGCGCGGCACTTTCACGCTTTGGATGATACACTGTCGGATGGTGCACTACGTCGTCGGCGACATCCACGGCTGCCTTCAACCCCTCATCCGGCTCCTGCAGCGCGAGGGGTTTATCGGCGAGGGGCTCGAGTGGGCTGGGGGCACCAATCAACTCTGGTTCCTGGGCGACTACACCGACCGCGGCCCCGATGGGGTGGGGGTGATTGAGCTTTTGATGCGCCTGGAGCGCGAGGCCCGCGCTGCCGGGGGCGCTGTGCACGCCCTCTTGGGCAACCACGACCTGATGCTGCTGGCCGCGTACCACTTTACCGATACCGAGATCCCCAGCTTCAAGCGCCAGGGCCAGAGCGTGACCTTTTACGAAATCTGGCAATATGTGGGGGGTAAAGCACGCGACCTCAAGCGCCTTGGCGAGGCCCATGTCGAGTGGCTCTCCAACCGCCCGGCCCTGGCCCTGGTTGAAAACACCCTGCTGATGCACGCCGACAGCTTGTTTTATCTGGAATGGGGCAACAGCCTGGAGCAGATCAACCGCAGCCTGTACGAGGTTTTGCACTCCGACAGGGTCGAAACATGGGATCACCTGTCCGAGCAGTTCACCAGCCGGTTTGCTTTTATCGAGGGAGGCATCGCTCTGACCGAGCAGTTTCTGGGGCAGCTGGGCGGCCGGCGGCTGGTGCACGGCCACACGCCCATCTACAGCCTGACCAAGCAACGGCCCCAGGAGGTGCTCTATCCGCTGGAGTACAACGACGGCCTGTGTTTCAACGTGGATCACGCCCTGTGGCGCAGGGGGCCGGGGTTTACATTCCACCTGGGCCCCTAGGCCCATAATATCGGTGGATATGCTGCCTTATCTGCAACTCTCCGGCCCCCCCTACGAGCAGGGCCACCAGCAAGGAACCGCCTGGGCCGAGCAGATCGCCCACAACCTCGAGCTCTACTTTCGCCGCTTCGAGGTGGAGTGCAGGCTCTCCCCCAGCGAGGCCCGCGCACGGGGGGGCCGCTACCTCCAGGCCATCCGGGAACAAAACCCAGCTTACGCGCAGGGCCTCGAGGGCATCGCCGCAGGATCCGGCCAACCCCTGGTCGACATCGCCACCCTCAACGTGCGCTACGAGATCGTCTACTACCAGTTCGCCCACGAGGCCCCCAACGGCTGCACCGCCTTTGCCCTGATGCCCGCCCACAGCGCCGACGGCCACCTGTGGCTGGGCCAGAACTGGGACTGGATGGAAGGGGTAAAGGGGGCCTTGCAGCACATCACCGAGCCCGACGGAACCCGCATCCTGGCCTTTACCGAGGCCGGCATTTTCGGCGGCAAGATTGGGCTCAACTCCCATGGTCTGGGCCTGTGCATCAACGGGCTGGTCTCGCTGGGCGACAACTGGGCCGGGCTGGGCAAGCCCTTCCACCTGCGCACCTATGAGGTGTTGCGGCAGAAAACCCTCGCAGAGGCGCAGAAGATTCTTGTCGCCGAACCGCGAACCGCCTCGGGCAACTTCCTCCTGGGCCAGGGGGAGCGGGCCGTGGATATAGAGGTCTCGCCCAAGGCCGTTGCCCTCTGGCAGGACGAGCGCCAGCTGGTGCACGCCAACCACTACCTGGCCCCCGAGCGCTACGGCATCGAGGTGCCGCCCATCGAGTGGCTCGACCGCTCCCACCACCGGGCCGAGCGCCTGGCCCTGCGGCTGAGTGAGGTGGAAAAACCCGGCCTGGAAGACCTGCAGGCCGCCCTGCGCGATCGGGAGGGGGCCCCCTACGCGGTCTGCCGCACCGCCAGCCCGGAGGAATACGCGCTGGGTGAGCCCTACCGCACCATCGTTTCGGTGATCATGAACCTGGGGACAAAGGAGCTCTGGATCTCCGACGGGCCCCCGCACGAGAACCCCTATGTGCGCTACCAGGTTTAGCCAGGCGCATCCTCCAGCGGATTAAGAAACCACACCCCCTCCAGCACTGCACCCGTGGGAAAGTCCTGCCGGGCGCACCAGTCTCAAGACATACCGCCCTTGGTGGCTGCTCGAGGCCAGCCGGCAAATTCAGATGCCGGTAGCGGCCCTGCAGAGGCTATCTTTATTGAATCCTGGAGCACAAACTCGCTACGCTCAGCGAAGAAAGCGTATCCCGTTGGTCGGGTTGATGCGCTGCCGGAAGGCGGCGAACTAACCGAATCTGGTATTACTCGGGTGAGGGGCGGCTTATGGATGGCCTCTGGGGTGATGGCCGTTCAGTCGAGGAAGGCCTAGGAGCCAGAGCGGTGCTCGAGCGGCCCGGCTTGGTCATCCTGGCGTTCTGGGTGTTTTTTGAAGAAAAGATGCTCTCGATGTCCCGGAAGCATCACCTCAGGTTGAGCACCGGGCAATCGTCGAGCTGCACGGCGGTGGCGGGGCCAGGGGTGCGGATGCGGTACTCGCCGGCGCTACCAGTTTCCCAAGTGGAAGCGGTGATGTTGCCCTGGTCGGTGTAGACCAGGATGCGCTCTGCCGAGCCGGTGATGGTCAAGCGAATCTCGTTTGCACCTTGAGCTACTTGCGTGATCTGGCCCAGGCAGGTAGAAGCGGGGGTGGTGGCCGGTGCTGGAGCGGGCACCTGGGTTGCCAGGGGCTCTTCTGGCTGTGGCCGGGTGAAGAGGAAGGCGAAGTATCCGATTAGAGCAGTCAGCAGCACCAGGCGCAGCGGGTTCAGTTTCTTATCGTCCATGCTTCTAATCTTTAGGTTAGCAAATTTTTGAGACGACCCTGTTCGGGACAAAAGTCCAGATGACCCATGGCATCTTAGGCGCATGGAGAGGCTGCAGCGAACACCCCGTCCGTTCGACCGCCTTGACCGCAGAATTACGCGCTTTTTAGCTCGCAATAGCCTGGGCATGCTGCGGGTGAGCCTGGGGTTGGTTTTCCTTTGGTTTGGCCTGCTGAAATTTTTCCCAGGGCTCAGCCCGGCTCAGGATCTTGCGGGCCGCACCATCGAGGTGCTCTCCTTCGGGCTGCTTCCACCTGCCTGGGGGCTTCTAATACTGGCTGCGTGGGAAAGCCTGATCGGTCTTGGATTGATCTTTGCGCACCCGCAGGGTTTTGTGATGCGGGCCACCTTACTGCTCATGGCTTTGCAGATGCTGGGCACGCTCTTGCCGGTCTTCTTCTTTCCGGCGGAAGTATTTACCCGCTTTCCCTACGCGCCCACTTTAGAGGGGCAGTACATCATCAAAAACCTGGTGCTGGTGGCGGCCGGCATGGTGGTTGGTGCGACAGTGCGTGGGGGGTATCTGGAACCAGAGCCTGCCGAGCCGTAGGCGCTTCTCACCGCGGCTTGGTTTTTCGGGTGGGCTCGGCGTTCCAGGGATCCTCGGGCCAGGGGTGCTTGCTGTAGCGCCCGCGCAGCTCCTTGCGAACCTCGGGGTAGGTGTTGTTCCAGAAGCTCTTGAGATCCTGGGTCACCTGGATGGGCCGCCCGGCGGGGGAGAGCAGGTGCAGCAAAACCGGGGTGCGGCCCTCGTTGACGGTGGGGGTATCGGCCAGGCCAAAGAGCTCCTGTAGCTTGACCGCCAGCACCGGCGGGCTGCCATCGGGGCTGTAGGTGAGCTTGATTTTCGAGCCGCTGGGCACCTCGAGCCTCGTAGGAGCCAGCGCCTCCAGGCGGGCCGGTAGAGGCCAGGGCAGAAGCCCGCCCAGCAGGCTTTGGAGCTCGAGCCGGCCAAAGTCCTCGCGGCGCGAGACCCCGTCCAGCCAGGGGGCCAGCCAGTCCTCGAGGGTCTCCAGCAGGTGGGCGTCCGAGACATCGGGCCAGCCCTCCTCAGGCCGCCAGCGGCGCAGGCTCAGCACGCGGGCCTGCCACTGGCGCAGCGCTTCCGTCCAGGGCAGAAGCCCCAAACCCTCGCTGCGAACTGCTTGGCACAGCACCTCGCGGCGCCTGGCGGGCTCGAGGTGGGCCAGGGGCTCTTTGGATAGCACCACCTCCCCAATCCGCAGCTCGCGCTGGGCTACCAGAACCCCGTTGCGGGCGTCCCAGGCGATATGCTCCACGGGACGGGCCAGGGGGGCCAGACGCTCGGGCTCGACCGGAGCAGCCAGAAAGATGCGCCCTTCCTCCTGGCCGGCATCCAGATGGGCCACGGCCAGCCAGGGGGTGCCGGCCAGGGGGTCGTCCTCGCCCAGCCGTACCCCGCGCCCCCCCGAGAGCCGGTAGCGCAGGCGGTCGCCCTCGCGCAGCTGGGCCAGGCGATCGGGGTAGGCCTGGGCCACCAGCAGGCCCACCGTGTGCGGGTCGGGGGGGCGGTTGTCGGTTGTCACCCCCAGCCGCTTGCGCCACTCCTGGCTGAGGCGCTCCACCCTGGACAGCGCGCCGGTCTCGGCACCGTGCAAAGCCTGCCGGGTCTGGCGCCAGTGCCGCAGGGCTTCGATCCGCAGGCCCAGGTCGGCCCCGGCCTCGCGGGGCAGGGGGTCGCGCTCCTCCAGCAGCGCCGCCAAGTCGGCGGCGAGGGCGCCCTGCCCCAAAGCCAGACCCTCCAGCAGCAGATGGGCCAGCCGGGGGTGGGTGGGCCACTCGAGCAGGGCCTTGCCCCGCTCGGTCAGGGTGTGGTTTTCCAGCGCCCCCAGGGCCTCGAGCAGATCGCGGGCCTGCCGCAAAGCCCCGGCGGGGGGCGGTGTGACCCAGTCCAGGGCGTAGGGATCCTGCACCCCCCAGCGGGCCAGCTCGAGCACCAAGGAGGCCAGGTCGGCTTCCAGAATCTCCGGTCGGCGCTGGGGTAGTAGCTGTGCATCGGTGGCCGGGCTCCACAGGCGGTAGCAGACCCCCGGCCCCAGGCGCCCGGCCCGCCCGGCCCGCTGCTGGGCAGCATCGCGGGTGACCCGCACGGTGACCAGGCGGGTGAGGCCGCTGCGTGCCTCGAAACGTGGAAGCCTCGAGTACCCCGAGTCCACCACCACCCGGATGCCCTCGATGGTCAGGCTGGTCTCGGCGATGGAGGTCGCCAGCACCACCTTGCGTTGCCTCGGATCGGGCAGGATGGCGGCCTGCTGGGCGGCCAGGGGCAGGTCGCCATAAAGCGGGGTGATTTTTATCTCGGGATGCCGCTCGGTCAGCAGCCGCTCTACACGGGCAATCTCAGCCACCCCCGGCAGAAAGACCAGCACATCGCCCGCATGCTCGGCCAGGGCCCGCGAGACCGCAGCGGCCACCACCCCCGGCAGGGGGCCCTCGGGGTCACGGGGCAGGTAGCGGATCTCTACCGGGTACTGCCGGCCTTCCGCGGTTAGCACGGGGGCTTGTAAAAACGTGCCCAGCCCCTCTGCATCCAGGGTGGCCGACATCAGCAAGAGGCGCAGATCCGGGCGCAGGGCCTGCTGCACCTCGCGGCACAGCACCAGGCCCAGATCGGCCTGCAGGCTGCGCTCGTGGAACTCGTCGAAGAGGATCAGCCCCACCCCTTCCAGGCCGGGGTCCTGTTGCAGGCGGCGGGTCAGGATGCCCTCGGTGAGCACCTCGATGCGGGTGGCGGGCCCCACCCGCCGCTCGAAGCGCACCTGGTAGCCCACGGTCTGGCCCACCGGCTCCCCCAGCAGGTCGGCCATGCGGGCCGCCACGTTGCGGGCGGCCAGGCGGCGGGGCTGGAGCATCCAGATCTTCTGGCCCTCGAGCCAGGGCTCGTGGAGCAGTTCCAGCGGCAGCACCGTGCTCTTGCCCGCACCGGGCGGGGCTTGCAGGATGGCCGTGCGATGCGTGTCCAGGGCCTTTCGCAGCGCGGGTAAAACAGAATAGATGGGCAGACTGGTATCGGACATGGCCCCAACTTCCCTGGTATTTTTGCACAGGCCCGGGCCAGCCGGGGTGCTAACCTGGGCACAATATGTTCGGATTTATTTGGTTCCTATTCACGGTATTTGCGGCTTTTGCGGCTGCTCAACTGGTGCGAAGGCCCCGTTTATGGCGCACCGAAGCACCGGCTCTGGGTGAGGTGGTATCGGTCTGGTTGATTCTGACCCTGGTGATGGCAGGTGCTCTGGTGGGCCTGCGGGAGCTGCTGGTGCAGTTCTGGCCCCAAAGCCCGGCCGGGCTGAGCTCTCGATAAGGCCTGGCGCCCCTTGGCCCTGCGCTAGTAAACCAAGAAGCGGCACCCTATTAGGCTGAGAAGTCTAAGAAACGCTCGAGGCCGTTTTGCTGTCGAATTTCGACATGGCCTTTGGTTTTTCTCCGCTATTTTTATCTGAGTATGAGCAGAATCGAAGAATACCTGCCCTGGGCCGAGATTTTTATCCAGACCCGGCGGGTGGTGGCGGTGCGGGTGGATGCTGAGCGCGGTGAGTACGAAGCCCTGAGTGAGACCGGCTCGAGCTACTTTATCGAGCGGCTCGAGCAGGCCCAGGCCCTGCTACGGGTGTTGCAGACGGCCGAGCAGCGCACTGAAAAGGTCTGATACGGGTTTGGGCATGGGGGGCCTCTGACCGGGGGCTCCCTGCGCCTTTTGGGCTTGCCCCCAGCGCCCAAGCGTGTGAGAAAATTTGGATGGGGTTTGGGATGAACGGGGTGGAACTGCTCGCCTATCTGGTGCTGGGCCTGACCTACCTGGGCCTGGGCCTGGGCTACTGGCCCGGCTACCGCATGAACCGTGCGGCCATCGCCCTTACCGGGGCTGCTTTTCTGATTGTGCTGGGCGTGCTCGACTTCGAGCAGGCCTGGCGGGCCCTGGAGCCCCATACCCTGGGGTTTTTGTTTGGGGTGATGGTGCTCAACACCCACCTGGCCTATGCGGGGTTTTTTCAGCTGACGCTGAATGGGCTGGTGCACCTGGCCCGCTCGCCGCTGGGCCTCCTGGTCTGGCTTACCTTTGGCACCGGCCTGCTGTCGGCGCTCTTCCTCAACGACACCATCGCCATCCTCTTCACCCCGCTGGTGCTGGCCCTCACCCGCACCCTGGGGCTGCCGCCCGTACCCTACCTGCTGGCCCTGGCCGGGGCTACCAACCTGGGCAGTGTGGCCACCCTGACCGGCAACCCCCAGAACATTGTGGTGGGAAGCCTGTCCGGGATTACCTACCTGGACTTTGCCGCGGCCCTGACCCCGGTGGCCCTGCTGGGCCTGGCGGTGCAGGTGGGGCTTTTGTACGCGCTGTACCCGGCGGTGCGCTCGAGGGCCCCCCTGCCGCCCCTGCCGCCCTTGCGCTTCCGCTTCAACCGGGCGCTTTTGTTCAAGGGGGTCTGGATTACCCTGGCCCTGCTGGCCGCCTTTGTGCTGGGCTACCCGCTGGCCCAGGCCGCCCTGATTGCCGCGGGGCTGTTGCTGTGGAGCCGCCGCATCCGTTCGGAGCGCTTTTTTATGCGGGTGGACTGGGAGCTGTTGGTGATGTTCTCGGGCCTGTTCATGGTCACGGCCGCGGTCAAGAAGCTGGGCATCCTGGCCCTGCTGGAGCCCCTGGCCGCCACCGCCCCCGGCCTGGTGGGGGTGACGGTGCTGCTCTCCAACCTAATCTCCAACGTGCCGGCGGTGCTGCTGCTGTACCCCTTGATTCCGGCGGGGGATACCCAGGGCTGGCTGCTGCTGGCGGCGGCCTCCACCCTGGCGGGCAACCTGACCCTTTTGGGTTCGGTGGCCAACCTGATTGTGGCCGAGGCGGCCCGGCGCGAGGGCTACCACCTGGGTTTTGGGGAGCACCTGCGCTTTGGCCTGCCGCTCACGCTGGTAACGCTGCTGGTGGCCTATGCCTGGATCTACCGCTAAACTCGAGCCCCGCCTACAAGCGGTGGCCCAGGAAATAAGCGCCCCGACCCACGCCGACATCGGCTCCGACCACGCCCTGCTGCCCCGCTACCTGCTCCTGAGCGGGCGGGTAGAGCGGGTGATCGTGGTGGAGAAGCACAGGGGGCCCTGGGAGAACTCGAGGCGGGCTTTGCAGGGCCTCTGCGCGGAGGTGCGGCTGGGCGACGGGCTGGGGCCTTTGGAACCGGGCGAGGCCGACTCGCTGAGTCTGTGCGGGATGGGGGCCCGCCTGATGGTTCAGATTCTCTCGGCCCACCCCGAGCGGCTACCGCCCCGCCTGGTGCTCCAGCCCAACGACAGCGCCCTGCCCCTGCGCCGCTGGGCGCTGGAAGCCGGCTACGCCCTGGTCAACGAACAGATGGTGCAGGGCTTCTGGCGCTACAGCATCCTGACCCTGGCGCGGGGGCCCTGTACGGCCTACCAAGGGCTGCCGCTCGAGGCCGCCCTGCGCTATGGGCCGCTGCTGCTCAAGGCCCGGCATCCTCTGTTATGGGCCGAACTGCAAGCCAGACGGCAACACCTAGCCAGGCTGCCGCAGGTAGAACGGGTGCGGCAGGAGCAAACCGACCTCGAGCAGGCCCTGGCCTTTTGGGAACCGGATTAGTGCGGCAGGTGGCGCTGCACCAGGCCATACACATAGGTGCCCAGCAGCGCCCCCAGCAGGATCACCAGCGCCCCGGCATAGCCGCTGCCCAAGAGCGCGTAGATGGGGCCGGGGCAGGCCCCCACCAGCCCCCAGCCCAGCCCAAACACCACCCCGCCCAGCAGATAGCGGTAGCGCCCGGGGTCGGCGGGCCGCACGCGCAGGGGCTCACCGTCGCGCGACCTCACCTCCAGTTTCCGCAGGAGCCACAGCGAGAGGGACGCGGTGAGCACCGCGCTGCCAATCACCCCGTACATGTGAAACGACTCGAAGCGGAACATCTCGTAGATGCGGTACCACGAGGCAATCTCGCTGCGGATGGCCACTATGCCAAAGAAAGCCCCGGCCAGCAGGTAGGGTAGGTACGCCAGCAGGCCCACCGCGCCGGGGGTGTGGGCTTTGCTTTGCAGCTCGAACTCGTCACGAATCGGGAGTGCCATGCTTCACCTCAGGAGACCCAGGGCCCAGGGCAGGATGAAATGGGCCGCGACCAGGCCGCCCGCGAAAAAGCCCAGGGTGGCCAGCAGGGAGGGCAGTTGTAGCGCGGCCAGCCCCGTAATGGAGTGGCCCGAGGTGCACCCCGCCGCCCAGCGGGCCCCAAAGCCAATCAAAAAGCCGCCCAGGAGCAAAAACAAGAACCCCACCGGACTCAACACCGCCTGCCAGGAGAACAATTCTTTGGGCAGAAAACCCGAATCCGCCGAGACCCCCATCTGCTGAAGGGCCCCTGCGGTCTGGGGATTAAGCTGCACCGGGTTGGGGTTGGCCAGTAGCACCCCCGCCACAAACCCCCCCAGCACGATGCCCAGCACAAAGGCCAGGTTCCAGCTTTCGGCCCGCCAGTTGTACTGGAAGAAGGGCAGCCGGCTGCCCAGCGCGGCGCACACGTGCCGCAGCGAAGAGGAGATGCCAAAGCGCCGGTTGCCAATCAGGAGCAGTAGGGGTACGGTCAGGCCAATCAAGGGGCCGGCCACGTACCAGGGCCAGGGCTGGGTTAGCCATTCCATAGAAGCTCATTGTGGGGCAAAAACTGATAAAGATTGTAAAGTGATTTGCAAAAAGAGCGCCTCGAGCCCTCTGGCAGCTCGAGGCACCGAAAAACTAAATCCGGCAGTTCGAGAGCACCACCTGCCCCCGTACAATCAGGCGGCCTACCTGCCCGATCTCCCAGGTGTAGATGTTGTTGGAATAGACCAGCTCCGCGCCGCTACGCACCAGGGGCAGGGTCTGGAAGGCCCCGTCGTAGAACAGGCGCACCTGGCTGCTGCTGATGTAGTTGACCACCAGCGTGCCGCCCTGGCAGGTGTAGGTGAAGGAGCCCGAGGGTGGGCGCACCGGCTGAACCGGTTGGACGGGCTGCACGGGTTGCACCGGCTGGACGGGCTGAACCGGTGGTGGTGGGGGCGCAATGCTGATCAGGTTGGCGGTCAGGCGCGTGGTGCGGCCCGCCTGAATGGTAACCAGGGTGCGGAAGGGGCTGAACCCGCCGCGGCGCAGTTCCACCGTGTAGCTACCGGGGTTGAGGGTGATGTTGAGGGGGGTGTTGCCCACCACCCGGCCATTGATGAGCACCTGTGCGCCCGAGGGGTTGCTCTCCACCGACAAAACGCCGGTGGGCGGTGGGGTGGCGACGAGGGTCAGGTTGAGCCGCGTAACCTGGCCGGCCTGGATGGTAAAGGCCGTGCGCAGGGGGTTGTAGCCGCTGCGGCGCAGCTCGAGGTTGTACCTACCCGGCAGCAGCTCGAGGGTGAGGGGCGTAGTACCCACCAAGCGCCCGTTGATAAGCGCCTGGGCCCCGCTGGGGGTGCTGTTGAGCGACAGGGTACCGGTGCTGGGCGGGGGCGGGGGCAGTTGCCCGGCAATGAAATAGGCCTCATCGGTCACCCAGTCGTTGGTGGGGATGGGCGTAACCACAATCGAGAGGGCCCGGGCCAGGTTGCTCTCGCCCTGGATGCGGGCCCGCCCGGTCTGGATGTCCACAATCTCCGAAACGTCCAGCGGACGGCGGCTGGCCACTGCCAGCACCCTGTCCTGCCCCGCCGGGCCTTCCACCGTAAAGGTGTAGGGGGCCCCGATGCCGGGGAAGGTGCGCACCTCGCCGGCCTGGAGGAAGTTTTGCTGCTCGAAGGCGTTGGGCAGAATCCCGTTGATCTCGCCGGTGGCCCGCACGCTGAAGAGGTACACAAAAGCCGGCTGCGTAACCTGCACCGAGATCTGGATGTTCTCGCCAAACTGGTAAACCGGGTTGCCGGTTTTGCCCGGATCCTTATCCACCCAGACCCGCACCTGCAGGTCTTGTGGAGGGGTGGGGTTCACAATGATGCTTTGAGGACGCAAAGGCTGTGCCAAGGCCGAAGAAAGCAATGCCAGGCCCAATATGCCGATGATTTTTTTCATACCGCCTCCGCTCGTGTGATTTTTTACAGAGCGCAATTGCTAAGCACCACCTGGCCCCGCACCGTAAGAGTGCCACGGCTGCCCGTCCACTCCCAGGTATAAGCACCCCCGGCCCCGCCGCTAAACAGCAGGGTGGGGCTGCGCCGCACCAGGCTCAGGTTCTGGAAGGCGCCATCGTAGAACAGCCGCAGGTTGTTGCTGTCCAGGTAGTTCACCACCAGCGTCCCCCCGCTGCAGCGGTAGGTGAAGGTGCCGGGGCCGGGCGTCACAATGCTGGGCTGTACCGGGGTAACCGGCGTAACGGGCTGCACCGGCTGGACGGGTCGCCGGGGTTCGTCCTCTTCCACCAGAAGGATGCACGAAGAAAGGGCAAAAGCCAGCAAAAGAAGCAAAAGCGGGCGAAGCATAGGATTCAAAAGTCCTTTCTAGGGGCAGTTGGCATAGGTAATGTAGGTGTAGGTTCCGCGATAGGTGATGCCTGCAGTGTTGACCACTTCCACCGTCACCTCGGTTGCACCGTTTATGGCAGCGCGGGGTGGGTTGGTAGTGACAGGGGGGGGAAGGGTGGGAACTACCACTATCGAAAACGGTTGCAAGCTTTGTGGAATGCCTGTATCACCGAAGGTAAGTTTACCAACAAAAGTATATCTGCCACCTGAATAGTTTAGATCTGATTTCGGACGAAGTACTGGCAATTCTCTTCCTGAGATTTCTCCTCGATAAATCTCAGTGATGGTTCGAATGCGATCTGGACTGGGTCCGCTGAAGCTATAGCGTATGTAGCTGTCTTGGTTGGTGCAGAACACATAGGCTCCATCGGTTGTACGCTGCCAGTTGCTGTCGAAACGGAAGTTAGATACCGGTAAGTCGACCACAACAATGCAGCTCGAGAGCACCAGCGGCAGCAAAAGCAGAAGCCAGGGTGTTTTCCTCATGCCTCGAGCCTAGCACAAGCCCCCCCCTGTGCCTAGTTGCGGACGAGTTATCTTAAAGCGAGCTTAATCAAACTATCTACAGGATGTTTTTATTGCAAGTTTTGCACAAGCGCCGATTGGCCTGTGGGTTAGGCCAGCAGGATGGGGCGCTCGAGGTAGTAGGCGATGCGCTCCAAGAGCTTTCCGGCCTGGTCGGCTTGCATATCACCCGAAAGCGAGAGCAAAGCATGGCCGCCGCTGGCCCGGCCCAGGGTGAGGGTGGAGAGGCCAGGGAAGATGACCTGATCGAAGGCGCTGTCCGCCAGCGAGAGCACCACCAGCCCTTCGGCGGGTTCAGAGGCCATGCGCAGCGAGTCCAGGGTGCCCCGCAACGACTGGGCGGGGGCCACCCGCAGGCTTTTGAGCTCGTTGCCCTCGAGGCGGCCTTTGGTGGGGCGCAGGGGGGTTTGAGTGTCGGATAGGGCTTTGTCAACCGCCCGGTACAGCAGAGCGTCCAGCCCCACCTCCATGTGCCAGGCCTCGCTCAGGGTTTGGGCGGCCTCTTGTGCGGGAGCAATGGCTACCAGCCGCTGCCAGGCCTGAACCCGCAGCATGTGGGTGCTGGGCGTAGCTTCCGCGCCAGGAGCGATGCCTAGACCGGTGTCGGCGAAAGGGGTGGGTATGGCAGCCGCAGGGGGTGTCGGGGGCGCTTCGACCGGGGGTTGATACCCAGGGGTGGGTGGAGGCTCGGCTTCAGCCAGGCGGGGTTCGGGGACGTTGGTGAAGCTCATGCCGGGCGCTAAGGGTTCGGGTGCAGGGGGAGGAACCTCGGGGGCGGTCAGAACCTCCTGGGTTTCCCAGATTAGCTTGTTGGCGCTGCTGGGGGGCTCGAGGTCGGGCTCACTGGGCAAGGGGGGCAGGCTGGCCAGCTCGGGGTTGACCTCGGGGAGCGGGCTTAGAGGCTCGGGCTCCTCCCACTGGAGGGTGGAAAGAGGCCCGGTGCTTACGAGCGGCTCTGGCTCTTCAAAATTGGGTACGATTTCAGGCTCGGAGGCCAGCGTGGGGGCTTCCTCGAAGGCCGCGCTGGCCGGGGGTACCGGAGGGGGAGGGGTGGGCTCGAGGTCGAGGTCGAACTCGATGTCTTCCAGGGTGGGCAGGGCCGATGCCGGTGGTGGGGGGGTGCTGGGGCTCGAGGGCACCAGATCGCCAAGCTGCACCCCTTCCTTCTGCAGAACCGCCTGGGCCTGGGTCATGTCGGGAACGACGCTGGCCGGAGGGGCCGTCTCCTCGGGGGTGGGCGGCAGGTTGACCTCACCCGCCATAACCTTTGCCAGGAAGGCTAGGATATCACGCTCTACCACCGTGCCGTCGGGGCCGGTGCCCTTAATTTGACGCCAGTCTATGCCGTTCTCTTCCGCCAGACGACGGGCCAGCGGTGTGATTTTGACTTCGCTCATGCTTTTTACATCATAGCGCAGAAGTGGTGAATTTCACGTGCATATGCGCCTGAGGATTTCGACAGGGTAATTTGCTCGATGTGCTGGGCAAAATTCCAACGGTCTCCGGTATAACTTTGAGGATATGGAAGGCCGCTTTGCCTGGTTACTGGCGCGCTACTGCCTGGACTTGCAACCGGGTCAGACCGTGCTGATTGAAGCTGAACCCGCCGCCCTCCCCTTGCTCGAGGCCCTGCATGAGGTGGTTTTGCAGTGTGGTGCCTACCCCATTGTGCAGCTATTTCCGGCGGCGGTCTCGAGGCCCTTCTTTATGCTGGGCGAGGCCTGGCTGGATCGGCCCCCAAGACCCCAGATGCAGCTCATGGAACAGGTGGATGCCAGCCTACGCATCGAGAGCGCCCAGAATCCGCTCGAGCTCAGCGAGGTGCCCCCAGCCCGCATAGCCCAGTTTGAAGCAGGCTGGCGGCCCTACAAACAGATGCGGGCCCGCAAGCGCTGGTGTCTGACCCTATACCCCACCGCTGGCTATGCCCAGCAGGCCGGCATGTCCACCGCTGGGTTCCGGGCCTTGGTGGAGCGGGCCTTGTACCTCGACCGGCCCGATCCCATTGCGGCCTGGCACGAACTTTCGGCATTCCAGGCCGCCCTCATCGAGCGGCTGCGTAAGGTAAAGGAACTCCGCATCCAGGCCGACGGAACCGACCTGCGCTTATCGGTGGAAGGGCGCACCTGGATCAACTCCGACGGCAAGCGCAACATGCCCAGCGGTGAGGTGTTTACCAGCCCGCTCGAGGCCTCGGTTGAGGGCCAGGTACACTTCAACCTGCCAGTGGTGGTATCGGGGCAGCGGGTGGAGGGGGTGCGCCTATTTTTTCGGGAAGGGCGGGTGGTAGAGGCCAGCGCTCAGACCGGCGAGCAATACCTGCTGAAAATGCTCGAGGCCGACCCAGGAGCCCGCTGCTTGGGCGAGCTGGGCATCGGCACCAACTTCGGTATCACTCACCCCACCGGCCTCATCCTCTACGACGAAAAAATCGGCGGCACGGTGCACCTGGCTTTGGGCCAGAGCTACCCCGAAACCGGCGGAACCAACACCTCCTCGATCCACTGGGATCTGATCCTGGACTTGCGCCAGGGGGGGCGTCTTCTGGCCGATGGGGTGGTTTTGCAGGAAAATGGGCGGTTTTTGGGGTTTTAATACCAGACTCGCTTAGTTCGGCGCTGGAAGGCGGCGCACCAACCCGACCGAAGGGAGTGCTCTAGGATTCAAAAAGATAGCCTCTGGAGGTCTTTGCTTTGGAAGATTATCTTTTTGAATCCGGTATGACTGGCTTTTGGGAGCCGTATCACCAAACGCCGATCTCCATGAAAATAGCCGCCCACCTGGGCGGCTGCTGTCTGGCAGAGTAATGGTTAGGCCTTTTCTTTGTCTTTGTCCTCTTCCAGCGCAAGCTGGCTCAGGAGATCGCCGAACACATCACCGAGCTTCACGTTGGTGTTGGAGGTAGCCACCACGCTGGGATCGTAGTTGGTATAGGAGGCGGCCCCACCACCCATGCCGTACTCGTAGTCGTGGTCGCGGCTGCGCCCTTCGCGAGCCCCACCCTTGCTCTTCGAACGCTTGGGGCGCTCGCCTTCTTTGCCCTCGCGGCGGTTCTTGCGACCCTCGCCTTCCTCGCCGCCGGGGATGCTGACTGCATGGGCCGGAGGAGGTAGCAGGCGTTTGCGTGAGAGGCTGATGCGCTGCTCTACCGGGTCAATCTGGAGGATGGCCGCCTCAACCTCGTCGCCCTTCTTGAAGATCTCGGAAGGCTTCTCGACGCGCTCGTAGGCTAGCTCGGAGACGTGAATCAGGCCTTCGATGCCCGGCTCGATCTCTACAAACACCCCGAAGTCGGTGAGGCCTGTGACCTTGCCCTTGACTGGGGTGCCCGGGGGGTAGCGGTCGGGTAGGCTCTTCCAGGGGTCGGGTTGGGTCTGCTTTAAGCCCAGCGAGAGCCGGCGCTCCTCCGGGTCAATGCGCAGAACCTGGGCCTCAACCTCCTGGCCCTCTTTCAAGATCTCGCCAGGGTGCTTGGGGCGCTTGGTCCAGGACAGCTCGGAGATGTGAATCAGACCCTCGAGGCCGGGCTCCACCTCCACAAAGGCCCCGAACTGGGTTAGGCCTACCACCTTGCCAATGAGCCTGGAGCCCACGGGGTATTTTTCTGAGACGGTCAGCCAGGGATCCTGGGAGAGGGCTTTCATCGAGAGGTTGACCCGTTCGCGCTCGGTGTCCACCGAGAGCACCTTGGCTTTGACGGTCTGGCCCTTCTGCACCACATCCTTGGGGTGATTGAAGCGGCCCCAGGTGATTTCGCTGCGGTGCACCAGGCCATCCACGCCGCCTAAAGCCACAAACACGCCAAAATCGGTGACCTCAACCACCTGGCCCTCGACAATGTCGCCCTCTTTCAAGCTGGCGAGTATCCGGCTCCGGGCTGCTTTTTGCTCAGCTTCCAGCACCGTACGGCGCGACAGGATAATCCGGCCCTTTTTGCGATTAAGCTCGATGATTTTGACCAAAAAGCTCTGGCCTACATACTCGTCGAGCTCGGGGGTGCGCTTCAGATCCACCTGGCTGGCAGGCAGGAAGGCGCGAAGGCCCTCAATGGTTGCTACCAGACCCCCTTTGACCTTTTCCTTAACCTGCACCATTACCGGTTCGCCCTGCTCGTAGAGGGCCTGAATCTTGACCCAGCTCTGGTCGGCCTCGGCCCTCTTTTTAGAGAGCACCACCTGGCCGTTCTCGAGGTCGGCCCGAACCACGTAAGCAGTCACGGTATCCCCTGGCTTGAGGAGATTCTTGAGCTCCTCTTCAGACAGGTTCTCCTCGGTGAGCTGATTGAACGGAATAACGGCTTCGGTGCGCGCCCCGATGTCTACCATCACGCCGTCGTTGGTGACGAACACCACTGTGCCGGTGACAATCTGGCCGCGCTGGACGGTCTTCTCGAGCCTTGCCTCTGCGTCCTGCAGGGCCTGCTCCATGCTAAAAGCTTGGGGTTCTTTTCCAGTTTCCACTGGAGTCTGGGTAGCTTGGTCTTCCATTCGCCTGTTTCCTCTCTGCCTTTGCCGTTCGTCGCGCTAAAACCCCGCCCAGATTGCTCTGGGACTGGGCTGTGGATGGTCTGCGCGACGGGTTGTCTCCCCAGGGACTCTAGACCCTATGCTGAGACATACCTGTCATTTATAGCATAGGCGCTCGCGTTTGTCCAACGCGACAGGACAATTGGGGTGTTGTAGATACTCAGTCCAGGGCGGTCTTTCTCATGCTTTGCATTGAGGCTTCCCGACAGGAGGCTGTAAAGGGTGTTAAAGGCGGTGTTCCTCCGATGCATGCCCCTCTACCCAATGGGAGCCGTCGGGCAGGAATTCCTTTTTCCAAACCGGAAGAATTTGTTTGACCCGCTCAATGGCATAGCGGCAGGCTTCGAAAGCCTCGGGGCGGTGGGGTGCCGAGACCACTATTAAGATCGAGCTTTCACCCGGCAGCACCCGGCCCAGGCGGTGCCACAAGGCCACACGGCCCAGCACCCAGCGCGTGCGCATCTCGGCGATAATCTGCTGCATTACCTTCTCGGCCATGCTGGGGTAGGCCTCGTACTCCAGATGGCTCACCACTAGGCCTTTGTTGGGGCTACGGGTGGTGCCCAGAAAGCTGACCACCGCGCCGTAGGGTTCGTCTGAAGCCCAGTCTATCCAGGGTTGTAGGGCCAGGGCTTCGTAGGTCAGGCCAAAGCTTTCGTTTCCGCTTGCCAGGGCTGGATCGGCAGCGTGTGTAGTGGATCCGCCCGATACTGGTGGTAAGAAGGCCAGCTCGTCACCGTCCTTGAGTGGCTGGTGGGGTTGGGCGAGCTGTTCGTTGATGGCAGCCAGTCCACCGCTGAGCTGCAGGGGATACTGGGCTTCCAGCAGGGCTTTGACATCGGCCACGGTGGAACCTTCGGGCAGCTCGAGCTGCAGCCGGGCCTGGCCGGCCTGCTCACGGAAAAGGGCAAACAACAACACCTGTACGCGCATATTTAAAAGAATAGTCCAGGGCTGTGGTTTAGATGCATAGGGTTGAGAGCGCCTCCAGTATGGCCTGGTCACTTTCCCATGTACACCTGGCTCATGGTAAAAGCTACCGATAAGGCCCTTTCGTAGCGCATGCGAACCGGGCCTAGAAGGGTCAGCTCGCCGATCTGGTCGTTGATCTTAATGCCGGCTTGCACCAACGAAAGCCCTTCATTTTCACCAACCCGAACATTCACACCGCCGGGCGGGGTAAAGGTGGAGTCGCTGGGGGACTCGAACACCGCAATGGCTTGGCGCAGGAATAGAGGGTTTTGGGCTTCGGGCTCACTAAGCAAGAGGCCCATTCCCTCGCGGTACTCTTCTTGGCTGCCCTGGGCGAAGGCCCTTCCGATGGATTCGTACAGTTCCATCATGGCAGGTGTGCTGGCCTTAACCGGCCCGTTGGCCTTGTACAAGCGTTGCTCGGCCTCATTGAGCTGGGCTTCGGTGGGTGTGAAGGACAGCTCGATACGGGCTTCGCGAACCCGTCCACCTTCCAGCACTGCCACCGCCAAAACTTTGCCAGATGTCAGGTTGGAAAGGTGCACCTGCAAAAGCTTGGGTGCGCGCTGAGGCCGTAGCCGCAGGGTAGCGGGGTAGCCGGCTAACTTGGAGGCTACCTGCACCAGCAGCGTTTCTCGCCTTGGGCCGGCATCCTCCAGCACCTGGGCTAGTTTCTCCAGCATGGCCTGGGGCAAGGGGTTGGGGGGTAGTTTGGAGAGCGCGTAGTGATGGAATCCGGCGCGGGTGGGTACACGACCTGCCGAAGTATGCGGTTTGCCGATTAAGCCTTGTTGCTCGAGCTCAATCAGCTCATACCGCACGGTGGCCGGCGAAAGCGACAACTGCTGGGCCAGCACCCCCGAAGGCACGGGGGCTTGGGTCTGGATGTAGGTATCTACCAGAAGGTGCAGTATGCGCCGCTGCCGCTCGGTCATGCTCGAATTCTAGTTTAGAGCCAAATGGGTTGTAGGGGGTATGGTGGATTGCATTGTAGGACAGCTCGCGGTGGCCCGGCGCATGAATCCAGGGTATGTCAAATTTTTTCTGGACATCTGGCATATATTGTCCAAAATAAGGCGACTTACATTACAGTAAATTGCATAGTGTAAATAAAAATATTAACAGATGTCACAAAAAGCATTGACAATTTGTACAATCCATCGGTAGCCTAGTGCTCAGGAGGTGAAGGGTTGATGAAAAACCTTCGACTACCGCTTGGCTTGACGGTATTGCTGGGTGGCCTGGCTTTCGCCCAAGACCCTGAGTTCAACGCTGCCGACACCGCCTGGATGCTGGTAGCCACCGGCCTGGTTCTGCTAATGACGCCAGCGCTGGCTTTCTTTTATGGGGGGATGGTTCGTTCTAAAAACGCCCTTAACACCATGATGATGAGCTTCTCGGCGCTGGGCTTTGTGGCCGTGGCCTGGGCCTTGCTGGGCTACACCCTGGCCCTCTCCGGGGATGGCAACTTCATTGGCGACCTGCGTTACGTGTTCTTAAATAACGTGGGTATGGAGAACAAGGGGGCGATTGTTTCCCTCACCATTCCCCACATGCTCTGGATGATCTTCCAGGGAACCTTTGCCATCATCACCGCTGCTCTAATCTCGGGGGCGGTGGTCGAGCGGATGCGCTTCCCGGCCTTTTTGCTGTTCGTCACCCTCTGGAGCCTTTTGGTCTACGCCCCCATTGCCAAGTGGGTCTGGGGGGGCGGTTTTCTGGCTGATCTGGGGGCCTGGGACTTTGCTGGCGGTACGGTGGTGCATATCAACTCCGGGATTGCCGCGGTGGTGGCGGCCCTGGTGCTGGGGGCCCGTAAAGACTTCGGACGGCAGGCCATCCTGCCGCACAACGTGCCTTTTGTTTTGCTGGGAGCTGCGCTGCTGTGGTTTGGCTGGTTTGGCTTCAATGCCGGCAGCGCCTGGGCGGCCAGTGCTACGGCCGGGCTGGCCCTCACCAACACCATCCTGGCCCCTGCTGCGACCATTGTGGTGTGGTCGCTTATTGATCTGTTGCGCACGGGGCGGGTGACCGCCGTGGGGTTGGCTACTGCGATTGTGGTGGGCCTGGTGGTAATTACCCCTGCGGCTGCTTTTGTCGCCCCCTTCTACGCACTGGTGATGGGGGCGATTGGAGCCTTCCCCAGCTATTTTGTGCTCTTATGGCGGGCTAGGAGCGGGATGGATGACTCGTTGGATGTGTTTGCAGCGCACGGGATTGGCGGTATTACGGGCGCGATCCTGACCGGGGTGTTTGCGCAAAAGTCGGTCAACGGTTTGTTTGATGGCCTGATTGCAGGCAATCCTGCCCAGGTGCTGATCCAGGCCTTCGCCGTGCTTATAGCGGTGGTGTACAGCGGAGCTATAACCTTTGTGTTGCTTAAGCTGGTGGGGGCCATCACCCCCCTCAAGGCGACTGCCAAGGAAGAAGGGGTGGGCATGGATGTCAGCCAGCATGGTGAAGAGGCCTACACCAGCGGTGAAGGGGCCATCCTGGTAAAGAGCGAGACCGTTCTACCGGCTGCCAGACCCAAGCCAGCGGGTGGCACCGACTAAGGGAGGGCTTGATGAAGCTGATTGTTGCCATTATCCGGAGCGAAAAGCTCAACGATGTACTCGAGGCCCTCTTCAAGGCCGAGGTGCGGGGTTTATCCATCAGCCGCATACAGGGGCACGGTGGCGAGACCGAGCGGGTTGAAACCTACCGGGGCACCACCGTAAAGATGGAGCTTTCCGAAAAGGTTCGGCTGGAAATTGGCGTTTCGGACCACTTTGTTGAGCCAACTGTGCGGGCTATCCTGACCGGGGCCCGCACCGGCGAGGTGGGGGACGGCAAAATTTTTGTGATCCCGGTAGAGAAGGTTTACCGCATTCGCACTGGCGAGGAGGATACTGCTGCGGTGACGCCGGTCTCGTAGCTCGAGCCGCGTGTGCAGAAACCTGGGTCGTCAGGACTGATACGCATTCCGGCAGTATCGTTAACTTTTGAAAGTCTAAACGGTACTGCCGAAATGCTTTTCTATCCCCTTTGTCGGCTTGAATCCTTGACCTCGGACTGCCCATGGCGGTGAAGGATTCAAGCGAAACTGGTATAAAGCGGTTCCCATAAAGAGCCCGGCGATGCTGAAAAAAATCAAAATTTCTGGCCGCCACCAGCTACCGGTCAGTTTAGACTGTTCCCATGTTGATCTATGGGCGCAACCCGGTCTTGGAGGCCTTACGCGAAGGCTGGGTGGAGCAGGTCTGGGTAGCTAAGGGCGTGGAAGCTTGGCTTTTAAGAGAGCTGGACAAACTGGGGGCTTCGTACCAAACGGTACCGCGCATCCAACTCGATCAGATGGTGCGAACCACCCAGCACCAAGGGCTGGTGGCCGAGATTGCAGAGCTTGCCTACGCCGACCTCGAGGCCCCTTTTCGGCTGGCAAAAAAGCGCGGTGAGCAGGTTTTGCTGGTGGTGCTGGACGGCATCACCGACCCACGCAACTATGGGGCCATCATCCGCAGCGCGTTTGCCCTAGGGGCGCATGGAGTGGTAACAGAAGAACGCAGAAGCGCACCGCTGTCTGCCCTGGTGATGAAGGCCTCGGCAGGCACAGCCAGTAAAATCCCTTTGCTACAGGTCAAAAACATTCCTCGCTACCTCGAGCAGCTCAAACAGCAAGGGGTCTGGGTCTACGGCACCAGCGGCAAAGCTGGCAAAACCATCGCCGAACTCGACTACCAGCGCCCCTTGGCCCTTGTAATCGGCTCCGAGGGCGAGGGTATGCGCCGGCTGGTGGCCGAGCACTGCGACGAACTGGCCAGAATCCCTCTATCTGAAGGGGCTGAAAGCCTGAACGCGGCGGTGGCGCTGGGGGTGGTGTTGTACCAGGCAGCAATCAATCGCAGGCCCAGATAAAGCCTCCGCTGTAGCAGCTCGACACCGCAAGGCAAAGCTCGGGCCGCCACGGCTGGATCTTATACCGGATTCAAAAAGATAGTCATCCAAAGCAAAAGCTTCCAGAGGCTATCTTTTTGCATCCTAGAGCCCACCCCTCGCTACGCTCGGCGAAGAAAGCCTACCCCGTCGGTCGGGTTAGTTCGGCGCCGGAAGGCGGCGGACTAAGCGAATCTGGTATCAGTTGCTCTGTTGCACCACCGATTCGTCAATAAGGGTCTGGCGGGCTGCGTTGATCTGCAGGGCCTTGACCTTGACATACTGGGCGCTGGTGGCGTGGGCCAGGGCGGTCTCCAGGTCGATTTGGTCGCGGGCGTAGAGCTCGGCCAGATGGTCATCGAAGGTCTGCATCCCATCCAGCGAGGAGTCCTTGAGGGCCTCGTAGATTTCGTTGGTGCGCTCGGGGTCTCGAATGAGATCGCGAATGCGCAGGTTGCCCTTGAGGATTTCCATGGCGCACACCCGCCCCCCTTGTTTGCTAGGCAGAAGCCGCTGAGAAACAATTCCCACCAGCGACTCAGCAAAGAGGATGCGGGCCACCTCCCGCTCGTGGGGGGGGAACAGGTCGAGCACCCGGTTGACGGTGCGCACGGTGTCGAGGGTGTGCAGGGTGGAGAAGACCAGGTGGCCGGTCTGGGCCGCTTCCAAAGCAGCGGCGGCGGTGGCGTGATCGCGAATCTCGCCGATCATGATGACATCGGGATCCTGGCGCATGGCTGCGACCAGCCCGTCTTTAAAGCTGGGGGCATCCTGTCCAATCTCCCGCTGCACAACAATAGATTTCTTGCTGCGGTGCAGGTACTCGATGGGATCCTCCAGGGTGACGATCATCTTGGAGTGGTGCTGGTTGATCTCATCGATGATGCGGGCCAGGGTGGTGGATTTTCCTGAGCCGGTGGGGCCGGTGACCAGCACCAGGCCCTTTTCTTTATCGCGGAAGTAGTTGATGGTGTCTTGGGGTAGTGAGACGATTTTGAGCTTGCTCTCGTCGGAGTTGACCACCCGCATTACACAGCTCACCGAGCCGCGCTGCTTGAACAGGTTAACCCTAAAACGGGCCACACCCGGCACGCCATAGGCCAGGTCTACCTGGCTGCGTTCGGCGAAGAGGGTTTTCTGCCGTTCGTTGCACATCAAGTCTACCAGTGCCTCGGTGTATTGAGGGGTAAGCGGGCTTTGAGTAATGGGGATAAGCCGGCCATGCAGGCGGGCCATGATGGGCAGGCCCACGTGCAGGTGGATATCAGAAACGCCTTTGGCGACCAAGTTGGCGAGCAGTTCAGGAAAGGTCATAAGCAATTGCGATTGTAGGAGGGTTTTGTAAAACGACCTGGCCCCCTGCACACCCGGCTGTTACGTTAATTTTGTTTATTTGCGCTTGACAGGCATGTAGCAGAAAATCACGTAAAAATCGCATTTTTTTGCATAATGGGAGCGTTACGCGGCTGGGCTAATGCGTTACGAGGCTCGAGCGCGGGGGGCTTTCGTCCTGGGTGCAGGGTATTAGACTGGAAACAGCCAAGACAGGGAGGGTGCCATGTACAAACGAATCCTAATGCCCACCGACGGCAGTAACTGCAGCCAGCAGGCCATTCGCGAGGGTCTGGAAGTCGCAAAAAACATGGGGGCTCGGGTGACCTTCTTGTACGCCCTGGAGAATATCAGCTCGAGCTTCTGGATTAGCCCCGAGAGCGTACCTTATGGCCTCGAGCTGCTCGAGGATCTCAAGCGGGTAGGGAGCGAAGCCCTGAGCAAAGCCGCCGAACTGGCCCAGACGGTTGGGGTAGAGGCCGAAACCAAGCTGGTGGAGGCCAGGCCGGTGGAGGCCATCCTGGCCGAGGCCAAAAACCACGACCTGATTGTGATGGGCACCCACGGACGCAGCGGGCTGGATCGTTTCATGCTGGGCTCGGTGACCGAGGCTGTGTTGCATCGTTCGGAAAGACCGGTGCTGGTGCTGCGCTGCAAGTAAGGGCCTCAGCGCGGCGGGCGGGTGGTTGGCCTAAACTAAAGGGGTGTTACGCAAACTCCGTGCTCTTTTGACCACCTGGTATGCCTACTTCCTGGAATACCGCGCTGAGGTGCTGCTCTGGGCCCTTTCGGCCATGCTGCCCCTTATTCTGATGGGGGTCTGGACCCAGGCTGCGGAAGGGGGTGACTTTGCACTTTCGGCCCCGGAGTTTGCCCGCTACTTTCTGTGCGTATTTCTAGTGCGCCAGCTCACCATCGTCTGGGTGATCTGGGAGTTTCAGGACGACGTGGTGCAGGGGCGCTTATCGTTCAAGCTCTTGAAGCCCATTGACCCCGGCTGGGATCACCTGATGCAGCACCTGGCCGAGCGCCTGACCCGGCTGCCCTTTGGCCTGTTGATTGTGGCGGTTTTTCTGCTGGTGTATCCACAGGCCCGCTTTGTGCCCGATGTAGAGGGGGTGTTGCTGGGCCTGGCAGCCTCGCTGGCGGCTTTTTTGCTGCGCTTTCTGATGCAGTACACCTTCGCCATGCTGTGCTTCTGGACCGAGCGCGGGGCTGCAGTGGAGGAGCTATGGTTTGTGGCCTACCTGTTTTTGTCGGGCCTGATTGCCCCCCTCTCGGTATTTCCCGAAGCCGTGCGCAACCTTGCGCTCTTCACGCCCTTCCCCTACCTGGTCTACTTCCCGGCGGCGCTGTTTGCCGGGCTGCCGGTGCCCGGTGGGGTGGGGCAGGGCTTCTTGGTGCTGGGGATCTGGTTTGCGGTCTTCTGGGTGATCAACCGCTGGCTATGGCGCAAAGGGCTTCGGCAGTTCTCCGGCATGGGGGCCTAGGCTTTGGGCTTCGCAACCCAAGAACCGCCGTGCACATCAAAGAAGCAGGCCCCTTACGCTTATAAGTACCCCGGCGCAAGGGTAGTATTGGCGCTATGAACACCATTGCAGCAGACCTCGAGGGCACCCTTACTACCGGCGAGACCTGGCGGGGCCTGGCTGCCTGGATGCAGGCGCACGGGCGGGCCGCGCAATACCAGTGGTTTTTCTACCGGAACCTGCCGGGTGCAGTGGCTGCACGGCTGGGCTTGCAAGACAGGCGGGCCTTTCAGGATCGCTTTATGGAAGGAGCGGCGGGCTTGCTGGCGGGGTTGGGGCAGGCCGAGCTGGCCGCGGTGAGCGAGTGGGTGGTGACCAACGAGCTCTGGCCCAAGCGGCGACAGGACGTGCTGGACGAACTCCTCCGGCTACGGCAGGATGGGCGGCGGCTGGTGCTGTGCTCGGCCACCTTCCAGCCCATTCTGGAGGCGTTTGCCCGGCGGATGGGGGAGGGGGTGGTGGCCCTGGGTACGCCCCTCGAGGTCGAAGGCGGCGTTTTTACCGGGCGGTTGCGGGGGCCGGTGCGCTCAGGGGCGCATAAAGCCGAGCACCTGCGCAAGCTGTTGGATGGTGAGGTGCTTTATAGGGCGTATGGCGACAGCCTGCCCGATCTGGCTATGCTCGAGCTGGCCGAAGAGCCGGTGGCGGTATACCCTGAACCCAGGCTGCGAGAGCTGGCCTTACAGCGTAACTGGAGGGTGATTGGATGAGCTACTTTCCTCTAGGACGGCCCGCCCGCATGGCGGTGATGGCCTCGGGGCGCGGGAGCAACCTGGAAGCCCTGATCAAGGCCTTTCCCCACGACAACCCCCTGGGCCACATCGTGCTGGTGATCTCCGATAGGCGGGAGGCCCTGGCCTTGCAAAAGGCCGTCGAGGCGCAGATTGAAGCCGAGTATGTGCCCTGGCCCAAAGAACGTGGACGCGAACAGTTTGAACGGGTGGCAGGCCGGCTTTTACATGACCACCGCATCGACCTGGTTCTGCTGGCGGGCTTTATGCGCTTGCTATCGCCGGGGTTTGTGCAGGCCTGGGAGGGGCGCATTCTCAACATTCACCCCTCGCTTTTGCCACAGTTTCCGGGCCTGCACGCCCAGCGCCAGGCCCTCGAGGCTGGGGTAAGCGAGACGGGCTGCACGGTGCACTTTGTGGATGCCGGGATGGACACCGGCCCCATCGTGCTGCAACGCCGGGTGCCGGTGCTGCCGGGCGATACCGCAGAAACCCTGGCCGCCCGTATTCTGGAGCAGGAACACCTGGCCTACCCCGAGGCGGTGCGGCGGGTGTTGAAGGGGGAGGTGTAGCGAGCGGGAGGCTTTGTGGCCCCCTCACCCCCTATCCCTGTTTGGCCCCGCCCCCTGTTATTCTTAGCTCCGTGAAAGTTTTGGTTGTGGGTTCAGGTGGGCGGGAACACGCCATCTGCTGGAAGGTAGCGCAGTCGCCGCTGGTGCGCGAGCTGTACGCCGCGCCGGGCAACCCCGGCATGGCCGAGCTGGCCGAGTGCGTTCCCTGGGATGGCAATGTGCGCGGACTGGCTGAGTGGGCCCTTCGGGAGGGCATCGAGCTGACCCTGGTGGGGCCGGAGGGGCCCTTGGTGGAGGGCATCGCCGATGCGTTTTTGGAGAAGGGCCTGAAAATTTTCGGGCCCACCCAGCAGGCCGCCATGATTGAAGGCTCCAAGGCCTTTGCCAAGGGGCTGATGACGCGTTTTGGTATTCCTACTGCCAGGCACCAAAGTTTTAGCGATGTGCTTGATGCCCTGGCCTACCTCGAGGCCGTGGGGGCGCCCATTGTGGTCAAGGACTCGGGCCTGGCCGCTGGTAAAGGTGTGACGGTGGCCACCAGCCTGCAGCAGGCCAAGCAGGCCGTGACCAACATCCTCTCGGGGCCCGAGCGGGCCGAGATCGTCATCGAGGAGTTTTTGAGCGGCTCCGAGGTCACCGTGCTGGCCGTGACCGACGGCGTAACCATCAAGCCCCTGCTGCCCTCCCAGGATCACAAGCGCCTGCTGGACGGCGATACCGGCCCCATGACCGGGGGCATGGGGGCCATCTGCCCCTACCCCCTGGCGCCCGGCCTGATGACCGAGATTGTCGAACGGGTGCTCAAGCCCCTGGTGGACGGCCTGCGGGCCGAGGGGATTGTCTACAAGGGGGTCATCTATGCCGGCCTGATGCTCACCGACGATGGGCCCAAGGTGCTGGAGTTCAACGCCCGCTTTGGCGATCCGGAGTGCCAGGCCATCCTGCCGCTCTTGGAGACCGACCTGGTGGAGCTGGCCCTGGCGGTGGTGGAGGGCCGCCTGCACGAGCTGGAAATCCGCTGGCGGGAGCAGGCCTCGGCCTGTGTGGTGATGGCCGCGCCCGGCTACCCCGACGACCCCCACAAAGGCCTGCCGCTGTCGCTGCCCCAGCTACCCCCAGAGCAGGTGCTCTACTTCCAGGCCGGCACCCGCCGGGGCCCACAGGGGCTGGTCACCAACGGGGGCCGGGTGCTCAATGTGGTGGGCCTTGGGCGCGACTTGCGCGAAGCCCTCGAGCGGGCCTACACCGGGGTGGCCGCAGTCAGGTTCGAGCACGCCCTATACCGGCGGGATATTGGCCGGAAGGTAATCTGAATGGCCTGCCGGTAGTCGCCCAGCGGGTATTTGTGCGCACAGTAGGGGCAGCGTCGCTGCAAACCACAAGCGACCACAAAATCCTTGGGCAGCTCCATTCCGCAGGCCAGGCAGACCCGCCGGTTGCGCTCGAGGAAGACCTCGGCATCGGCGGCGGGTACTGTGTACCCTCGAGCCTCTCCATCTTTGGGGGATTTCACCAACCGATCCCCTGCCTTTGCCTATCGCCCGTGGAGGGTGTCCAGCAAGGGCTGATGAATTAGGCCGTTGGAGGCCACCAGGTAGCGGTTGCCCAGCCGGTAATCCTCGCCCTGAAGGCCGCTTACCCGCCCCCCCGCCTCACTGACGATGAGCCAGCCCGCGGCCACGTCCCAGGGGTTCAGCTTCACCTCCCAGAAGCCGTCCAGGCGCCCGGCGGCCACATAGGCCAGGTCGAGGGCCGCCGCGCCGGGGCGCCGTACCATGAGCCCTTTGGTCAATGCCCGCTGGAAGTAGGTCAGGTTTTCGGTATCCTTGCTTACGTCGTAGGGAAATCCGGTGGCCAGGAGGCTGCCCACCAGGGTTGAACGAGTGGAAACCCGGATGGGACGACCGTTCAGGTAAGCCCCACCCCCTTTGGTAGCGGTAAACAGCTCGCCTCGAGCGGTATCCAGAACCACCCCCAGCACCACCTCGCCGTGGGCTTCCAGGCCAATGCTCACCGCATAAAAAGGAAAACCATGGGCGTAGTTTACGGTGCCGTCCAGGGGGTCTACAATCCAGCGGAAGGCCCCTTCTTTGTCCTGGCCCTGCTCCTCGCCCAGCACCACGTGGTCGGGGTGGCGCGCGGCGATGAGTTCTCGGATGGCCGCCTCCGACTCGTGGTCGGCCTGGGTGACCAGATCGGTGGGGGTGGACTTGCTGCTCTGGGTAAAGCCTTTTTCCTGGTAGTACTGGTGGATGCCTTTGGCTAAATAGGCGGCGTCGAGGGCGGTTTGCAGGTAGGCACGCAAGTCCATGGGTCAGATTCTATCGCGGTTTTTGTGGGTGCTGCTGAGTTAGTTCCTGCCCGAGGCCAGCCGGCCCGCCTTCTCATCTGCAAGCCCAGCAGCGGCCTGAGCGGGCTTCTGAGCACCCAGGTAGCGGGGTTGCTGGGCCAGGTCGCGGAACACCCTGGCTTGGCGCCAGCCCTGCGCGATGGCTTCCTCGAGCAGCGTGTAAACGTTCTCGGGGGCCAGCTCCAGCCACAGCCAGCCGCCGGGTTGGAGGGCGTCCCAGGCCTGGGGCAGCAGCGCTCGAGCCACGTCGAGCCCCTCAGGGCCGGCGTAGAGGGCGCTTTCGTCCTCGTAGGCCAGCTCGGGCGGGGCCTCCAGGCGGTAGCTGTCGGGCAGGTAGGGCGGGTTGGAGATAATCAGGTCGAGCCCCGTCAGGTTGGCGGTAAAGGGGGCCTCCAGGAAGGTGACCTCGAGGCCCAGGCCCAGGGCATTTTCCTTGGCGAGCTGAAGAGCCTGGGGGTTGATCTCGGTGGCCCAGACCATGGCCTGGGGCCGCAGGGCCTTGATGGCCAGCGCAATGGCCCCGCTGCCCGTGCCGACATCCAGAACCCGCGCCGGTGTATGAAGCGGCAGATAAGCCAGGGCTTGCTCGACCAGTCCTTCGGTCTCGGGCCTGGGAATCAAGACCCCCCGTGCCACTTTAAGCCGGAGCCCGTAAAACTCCGTCTCGCCCAGCAGCAGTTGCAAGGGGTGGCCGCTTAGGCGCAAATTCAAGAGGCTCCAGGCCGCTTCTTCTACGTCCGGTGGAACCGGCTGTCTCAGACGGGCCGCCAGTTGGGCATCGCTCAGGCGGGCGGCGTGGCTCAGAATCCAGCGGGACTCGACAGCGGGTTTGCCAGCGGCCACCAGCTTTTGCTGCAGGGCTTGCAAAAGCGCCAGGTGGCTTTTACTCGAGGTCATTCTCGGGGGAGGCAGAAGAGGCGGTGCGGGGCAGAACCACCACGTGGCGCTCCTCCCCCTCACCAACGGAGGTGGTGGTCACCTTGGGGTGCTGCTTGAGCATCACGTGAATTAAGCGCCGCTCGCTGGGGCGCATGGGCGGCAGCTCGATGGGCTGACCGCTCACCTCCACTTGCAGTGCGGCGTCCGAGGCTATCCGCCGGATGCGCTCCTCGTTGCGGCGGCGGTAGCCAGCCGCGTCCAGCATCACCCGGTAGGCCGAGCCAAAGTGTTTGGCCATGGCTACGTTGGCGATAAACTCGAGGCTTTGCAGGGTTTTGCCCTCGCGCCCAATCACCCGCCCCGAGTCGCCGCCCAGAATCTCAACCCGGAAGAGGTTCTCCTCCTGAGCAATATCCACCGAGTAGGCCGGGTCGAGGCGCAACAAGAGCCCCACCATAAAGTGCTCGAGGACGCTTTTGGGGTCTTGCGCTGGGGCTGGCTGGGTTACGATGGGGGCTGCCTCTTCCTCCTTCAGTACGACCTCGGGGGCGGTTTCGTTTTCCCCAATCCCCAGGTCGGATAACAGATCGTCGAGTCCGCGCTTTTTGTCATCCATAACTAATCGTCCGATTATAGCTTACCAGGCACAAGAAATACCGTGACCTGACGTTGCCATACCGGATTCGGTCAGTTCGGTGCCGGAAGGCGGCGAAGCAATGCTCTGGGATTCAAAAAGACACACCGGCACAGCAAGATGCCGCACCGGTGCATAAACAGACCGAACTAGCTTTTGGCTGGGTGCATAGGCAGGCCCAGTTGCCTGTTTATAATCCACTGCTGCCCCACACTGATAATCGTTGAGAGCAGCCAGTACAGGGTGACCCCCGCTGGGAAGCTAAAGAGCAAGAAGGCAAAAATCAGGTTAATGAGGATGCCTTGTCGCAACGCGTCTTTGTTGCCCGCCGCTGAAAGCCAGGTGGAGGCCAGCAGAACTACCACGTACAAAAAGGGCAGGATGTACAAGGGGTCGGGCAGCGCAAGGTCTCTGATCCACAAAAAGCCCTGCCCAAACTCGTAGCCCACCATAATCTTGTACATCAGGAACAAAATGGGCATTTGGAGCAGCAGGGGGAAGCAGCCGCCCAGGGGGTTAATCTTGTGTTCCTGGTAGAGCTTCATCATCTCTTCCTGCTGCTTTTCTTTGTTGTCTTTGTACTTTTCCTGAATTTTCTTGATCAGGGGCTGGATTTTTTGCATTTCGGCCATGCTCTTGTACTGCTGGTGCATCAGGGGCCACATCAAGAGCCGGATCAGGATGGTCACCAACACAATGGCCAGCACCCAGCTACCCCCCACCAGGCGGTGGGCCTCTTCCAGCAGCCACAGCAGGCCCAGCGAAATTTGACCCCAGATGTTGGGCTGGAAAACCCCCGGCAGCTCGTAGAAGTTCTCCACGCTCAGGCGCACCAGCTCGTTGGCCCCTCCATACACCTTAAGGTTGAGGCTGCCCGCTGGGACGCTGATTTCGGCAATCCCCGTGCCGTTGAGCTGGGTGAGGGTGATGGGGGTGGGGGTTTGCGGGCGAATAAACATAGCGAAGCCCGAAGCCTTCTGGGTTTGCCAGCCCACGTACACCGCCGGGCCCTGCCCCGCATTGAGGGGCTGGTTGTTGCCCTGCCCCAGCCATTTGGTGATGGGGGTGTCGGTGCCGCCGATGCCCGTCCAGACCAGTTTGCGCGGGGTGGGGCTTTGCACGTCTACGTCTATGGTCAGGAAGCGGGGGTGGATGGTGTAGGTCAGGGTGGTGCTGCCGTCGCTGAAGCGGGCGATGAAGTCGGCGTCGGGGCTGCCCGGCTCCCGGCGGATAAACTCGCGGCTGGTGGGGGTAAAACCCTCGAGGGTTCCGGGCGGGGTTTGTCCGGCCCGTACTAGGTTGGGGGCGCGGTCGTAGTTGCCCCTGAAGTCGGTGGCACGCACGGTTTTGATGTACCAGCCCACAATCTGTCCCTGCTCGTTGAAGGCGATGTCGGCCAGGTTGGTGACGGCCACCTTCTCGGGCCTGCCGTCTTTGTTCACGTCCACATCGCGCCATTCAGGGGAGAGGGCCAGGGCGGGGGCCAGGGCAAACACAGCCAAACTTATCCAGAACCAGCGTTTCATCCAGTAGCTCCTTCTATTTCAACGAGTCCAGGGGGTTCCAGCGGACTCGAGGCCTTTCTGTGGGTACATAGTCCAGCCCACCGGGGTGCAGGGGGTGGCACTTGAGGATGCGCTTGATGCTCAGGTACAGGCCCCAAAAAGGCCCGTGACGCTCGAGCGCCTCCAGCGCGTAGTGGCTGCAGGTCGGATAAAAGCGACAGGTGGGCGGCTTCAAAGGGGATATAAAGCGCCGATAGAAACGCACGCTTCCTTGCAAAAACAGATTGATCATCACCCGATGCTCCAAGCCTTTACCATAGAGCAAACCAACCTGTGTCATTGTACCAGCCCGCTCTTTTTTAGGGCATGGGTTAAATCTTTGAGCAAGTCCCAGTAGGACGCCCCTACCGCCTCGGGCTGGGCCACGACCACCATCTCACACGGCGGAAGGTGCATTTTGCGCAGAATCTCCCGCAGGCGACGCCGGATTTTGTTTCGCACGGTGGCTTTTTTGGAGACCTTATTCGAGACCACGATACCCACCCGCACCGGGTTGAAGGCGGTAGGCCGCAGGGGAAACCAGCGCACCGTCAGATACCTGCCACGCCCCACACGCCCCCCCCGAAGGCGCTGGAAGGCTTTTTCACCCTTGAGGGAAGAGAACGGCATGGGCAAATTAGATAGGAAAAAAAACTCCCCGGCAGAGGGGAGCTGGGCCAATGGGCTGGGCCTAGCGGCGGAGCTGGGGCTCGCTGCTGACGGTAAGCTTCACACGGCCTTTGGCCCGCCGGCGGGCCAGCACCTTGCGGCCATTGGCGGTCTTCATGCGGGCGCGAAAACCGTGGGTTTTTGCCCGTTTGCGCTTGTTGGGTTGCCAAGTGCGTTTCATCGCTTCCTCCAGAGAACTGGCCTAAGGGGCCAGACAAATATCCTGCCGGGTCGAGCCAGGCAACCCTAAAAGTTTAGCACATTCACCCCAAGGCGGGAAGCGGGGGTGGGTTGCCAAATGTGGGCTGTGGCCAAGCGGTGTTCTCATGGCAAAAATCTGTACTTTTTGCAATGCTTGCAATATAACGTTTTTTTGCGTAAACGATTGCAAAACGTTGACATGCTATAGGGGCCATCGGTATACTCAGCCCCAACCAAACGCTTGTTTGTTAGTCATCCGCAAAGCGCCTTTGAGGTGTTTATTAGGAAGTTTTAGGAGGCCAGGTGCAGCTCAAGGTAGAACGTGTATCGCTGAACTTCGGTGGGGTGAGGGCCCTCAGCGAGGTTTCCCTCGAGGTCGCCCAGGGCGAGCTGGTCTCGGTGATTGGCCCCAACGGCGCGGGCAAGACCAGCCTGCTCAACTGCATCTCCGGTTTCTACCACCCCAGTGCGGGCCGCATCACCTTCGAGGGCCACGACCTGACCCGCGCCTCGCCCCACCAGGTCACCCAATTTGGTATCGCCCGGGCTTTCCAAAATATCGAATTGTTCACCGGCCTGTCGGTGCTGGAGAACCTCCTGATGGCCCGCCATACCTTTGGCCACTACAACCTGCTGGACAACATCCTGATCTACGGCCGGGCCATGCGGGTGGGGGTGGAGAACCGCCGCTTCTGCGAGGAGATCATAGATTTCATGGAGCTCGAGCCCTACCGAAAAGCCCTGGTAGGCGACCTGCCCTACGGGGTGCGCAAGCGGGTCGAGGTGGCCCGGGCCCTGGCCCTCGCGCCCAAGCTCTTGCTGCTGGACGAGCCCATGGCCGGCATGACCCTGGAGGAAAAAGAAGACATGGTGCGCTTCATCCTGGATATCCGGGCCGAACGGGGCACCACCATCATCCTCATCGAGCACGACCTGGGCGTGGTGATGGACATCTCCGACCGGGTGTACGTGTTGGATTTCGGCCAGGTGATTGCGTCGGGCCTGCCCGAGGAGGTCAGCCAGAACCCGCGGGTGCAGGAAGCCTACGTGGGGGTGGATCATGGGGCGTAAGCCATCCGCGATGCCTTCCGGTTACGAACTCAAAAAATACACCCTCCCGCAGGTGCTGCAAATGCGGGCTAGAGCGATGCCCAAACAGGTGGCCATCCGCGAGAAGGATCTGGGCATCTGGAACGAAATTACCTTCGCCGACTACTACCGCCACGTGACCCGCTTTGCCGCAGGGCTTTTGGCCCTGGGCTTCGAAAAAGGGGAGCGGCTGGCGGTAATCGCCGACAACATCCCTGAGTGGCTCTACGCCGAACTGGGGACGCAGGCCCTGGGAGGCATCTCGGTGGGTGTCTACCAGTCTTCGCTGCCCCCCGAGATCGCCTACGTGCTCTCGTACACTGGGGCGGCCTTCGTGGTGGCCGAAGACCAGGAGCAAGTAGACAAACTCCTAGAAATCCGCAGCGAAATTCCCAGCGTGCGCAAGGTGATCTACGAAGACCCCAAGGGGATGCGGGCCTACCGCGACGACCCCTGGATTATCAGCTTCGACGAGGTGGAGCGGCTGGGCGAGGAATACCTGCAGAGGCACCCCCAGGCCGTGGAGGAGCGCATCGCCCAGGGCCATCCCGAGGACGTTTGCCACCTCTCCCTCACCTCCGGCACCACGGGCCGTCCCAAGGCCGCCATGCTGCGGCACCGCAACCTGCTGCACATGGGGGTGGCGCTGCAGGAGATCGACCCACTAAAGCCCACCGACGACTACCTATCGTTTCTGCCCTTCGCCTGGATTGGCGAGCAGATGATGTCGGTGGGGATGGCCCTGGCCGGTGGGTTTGCCGTCAACATGCCCGAGTCGGTGGAGACCGCCATGGCCGACCTCAAGGAGATTGGGCCGCACGTGATGTTCAGCCCGCCCAGGGTCTGGGAGGGCATCCAGAGCCAGACCTGGGTGCGCATCTCCGAGACCTACGCCTTCAACCGCTGGGTCTACCAGCAGATGCTCAAAATCGGCTACCGCGCCGCCGACTACCGCATGCGCGGTAAACCCATGCCCCTGGGGTTGCGCCTGGCCTACTGGTTCGCCGACCAGATCATGTTCAAGCCTTTGCGCGACCAGCTTGGCTTTTTGCGGCTGCGCCGGGCCTATACCGGGGGGGCGGCGCTGGGCCCGGATGTCTTCCGCTTTTACCACGCCATTGGGGTCAACCTCAAGCAAATCTACGGCCAGACCGAGATTATCGGGATTGCCTTCGTGCACCGCGACGGCGACGTGCGGGCCGACACGGTGGGGCTTCCGATTCCCGGTGGCGAGGTCAAAATCAGCGAGCGCGGCGAAATTCTCTGCCGTTCGGACGCGGTGGTGGCGGGCTACTGGCAGAACCCAGAGGCCACCGCCGAGACCTTCGCCGATGGCTGGTTGCATACCGGCGACGCCGGCTACCTCACGCCCGAAGGGCACCTGGTGGTGATCGACCGGGTATCGGATGTGATGCACACCAGTACCCAGCAGATGTTCAGCCCGCAGTTTATCGAGAACAAGCTCAAGTTTAGCCCCTACATCAAAGAAGCGGTGGTTTTTGGCGACCAGAAGCCCTTCCTGACCGCCTTCATCAACGTAGATCCCCAGACCGTAGGCAAATGGGCCGAGGATCACCGGATTGCCTACACCACCTACCTCGATCTGTCGCAAAAACCGCAGGTGGCCGAGCTTATTCGCAAGGAAGTCCAGCATGTCAACCAGGGCCTTCCCGAGCACCTGCGCATTCGGCGCTTCGTGCTGCTCTATAAGCTGCTCGACGCCGACGACGACGAGCTAACCCGCACCGGCAAGGTGCGCCGGAAGTTCATCATGCAGCGCTACCAGCCCATTGTGGATGCGCTGTATGGCGGCACCGACAAAGTACAGGTAGATACCGAGTTCAAATACCAGGACGGCACGGTGCAAAAAGTCTCGGTGGAGGTACGGGTGCTCGAGGCCGACGGAAAGCCTGAAATAGTGGGGGTGTAGTATGGTTGATTTTGTGCAAAACCTCATTTCCGGTGTGGCCGTGGGCTGCATCTACGCCCTAGCGGGGCTGGGATTTGTGCTGATTTACAAGTCCAGCCGGGTTATCAACTTTGCCAACGGTCAGTTCATTGCCATTGGGGCTTTTATGGCCTATGCCCTGGCGGTGTGGGTTAAGCTGCCGGTTCTACTGGCGGCGCTGCTGGCTATGCTGCTTACCGCGGGGCTGGGCTTTTTGGTCGAGCGGGTTTTTCTGCGCAGGCTGGTAGGCCAGCCGATCATCTCGGTCATCATGGTGACCATCGGGCTGGCCAGCGTGCTGGACGGACTGATGTACCTGACCCCCTTTGGCTCGGGCAACTTCACCTTTCCGCAATTCCTACCGCAGGGCGGTCTTAGCCTGGGCGGTGTTAACGTTTCGTACCCGCAGCTTTTAGCGATTGGCTTTACCGCTATTTTCCTGGTGTTGTTTAGCTGGTTCTTCCAGCGCTCGGTGCTGGGGGTCTCCATGCGGGCCGTGGCCGACGATCAGATGGCCGCGATGAGTGTGGGGGTCTCGGTACAGCAGGTGTTTGCGCTGGCCTGGGCTGTGGCCGGGCTTACTGCTGCTGCCGCGGGCATTGTGGTGGGGGCGGTCTCAGGCCTGAACCAGGATGGTCTGATCGCCATCGGGCTGGCCGTGTTTCCGGCGGTGATTTTGGGTGGACTGGACTCGGTGCCGGGGGCGGTGGTGGGAGGAATTATCATCGGTGTCCTGCAGTCTTTTTCCACCGCCTACCTGGACGGGCTTTTTAGCCAGATTGGCCTGGTAGGGGGCGGTTCGCAGTACGTGATGCCCTTTGTGGTGCTGCTGGTGATGCTGTGGTTCAAGCCGCACGGGCTATTTGGTACCGAGGAGATTGAGCGGGTATGAGCACGTCCATTCAGCTTGACGGTCGCATGGGGGATGTCGATGCGTAACCCCTGGGCTCAGACTGGCAACTACCGCACCTCTTACGTGCAGGACACCACCATCTTTGCCAACTACCGCGAGATTGTCTCGGTGGTACTGCTTTTGCTGGCACTGTGTATACTGCCGCTGTTTCTCGAGCGCTCACAGGTGCTGGTGCTCAACTTCATTCTGATTTACGCCATTGCCGTGCTGGGACTCAACATCACCACCGGCTACGCGGGCCTGATCAGCGTGGGACAGGCAGCGTTCATGGGGGTAGGGGCCTATACGGTAGCCCTGAGCGCACCCAGCCTGCCCTTCTGGCTGACCATTCCCCTGGGGGGCTTTACAGCGGCCATCATCGGCTTCATCGTGGGCATCCCCAGCCTTCGGGTTAAGCACCTCTACCTGGCGCTGGCCACGCTGGCCTTTCAGGAGATCTTTGTCTGGGTGGTGGGGCGCAGCCCGGCCCTGGCCCAGGGGGCGGCCATTCCAGTGGAGATGCGCAACTTTTTGGGCCTGGAAATCGGTTTCCGCAACCACAACTACTTCTGGTATTACGTTGTCCTGTTTGTACTGGTACTGATGGTGATAGCCTGGCGCAATCTACTAAGGGGCAAGTATGGCCGGGCCCTTATTGCCGTGCGCGACAACGACCGCGCAGCCGACGCCATGGGCATGGATCCGGGCCGAACCAAGCTCATGGCCTTTGCCCTGGGGGCCTTTTATGGCGGGGTGGCCGGGGGCTTGCTGGCCTATATGCAGCGGGCGGTGGTGGTTGAGGAGTTTACCCTAAGCCGCTCGGTGGCGCTCCTGGCTATGGCCATCGTGGGCGGGCTGGGCACGGTGGTGGGCAGCCTACTGGGCCCGGCCTTTATCGAGTTCCTGCGGCTTTACATGGAGCGCCTCTCCGAATGGATGAAGTCCAACGCCTTTATTCAGAGCATCACCCCGGCCGGTGTGGATGTGGCCTCGGCCCTGCTGCCCCTTTCCTTTGGTTTGGTGATTGTGCTGTTTTTGATCTTTGAGCCAAGAGGCCTCTACAACTGGTGGCGGCTTTTGCGAAGTTATTTTCGAACCTGGCCGTTCAGGTACTAGCGGGGCAGGGAAGACTGGGCAACACCGCGACAGGCGCGTTGCAATAGGCGAGATAGAGGAGGCATCATGAAGCGAGCGATAATTTTAGTGGCAATGGCCTTCCTGGGGCTGGTTATGGCCCAAGGGCGCACGGTAAACCTGTTGTGGTCGGGGGCCATAACCGGCCCGACCTCGGATGTGGGAGGGCCTTACGGGGCCGGCGTGGAGGACTACTGCAGGTACGCCAACGAGCAGAAGTTGATTCCTAACTTTACCCTGAACTGCACGGTGCGCGACGACCAGTACCAGAACCCCAACACCCAGCGCATCTTTGAGGAAGCCCTGGATCGGGCCAAGCCAGCTATTTACCTGGGCTACTCCACCGGGGCCATGCTGCAACTCAAGCCCCTCATCAACGAGGTGAAGATGCCCACCATCCCGGCCTCGGCCCACATCGGGCTGATTGACCCACCCAACAACCAGTACATGTTCTTGCCGGTGAGCAGCTACTCCGAGCAGGTGGTGGCTTTGATGGAGTACATCAACCGCACCACCAAGAACGCCAAGATTGCCCTGGTGATCAACCCCAGCCCCTTTGGGCGGGCGGTGGTGGATCACGCCCGCCGGGCGGCCCAGCGCCTGGGCCAGACCATCGTGGATGTGCGGGAGGTGGGGAGTGGCAACCTGGATAACACCGCGCTGCTGCGGGCCCTGGATGCAGCAGGGGCGCAGTTTATCATCCACCAGAACGTGGCCGGGCCGGTGGCCAACATTCTCAAGGACGCCCAGCGCCTGGGCCTGAACCGCAAGATTCGTCAGATGGGGGCGGTGTACACCGGCGGCTCGGATCTGATTCGTCTGGCAGGGGATGCCGCTGAGGGGTTCTTGTGGGCCAGCAGCTACTACACCCTGGACGAGAACGCACCGGGCATCAACCTGCAGAAGCAGCTGGCTCAAAAATATAACCGCAGTGCAGACATCCTCAACTCCACCAACTACACCGCTGGGATGCTGGCGGCGGCTATAGCGATAGAGGCCATGAAGCGGGCGGCCCAGCGCTTCAATGGGCGCATTGACAACGAAACCGTCTACCAGGCCTTGATTGGCATGAACGGCCCCAACGCCTTCAAGCCTGGCTTTGCGGTTTCGACCAAAGCCGGCATCGAGATTGACTTTACCCGCAGCGAGCAGACCGGTGCCGAGGGCCTGCGGGTGCTGGAAGCCAGGGGTGGTAAGTTTGTGCCGGTAACCGAGCCCTTCACTTCGGCCCTGTTCCGGCAGGTGCGCAACCCATAGCATCAGACTGTCGCCCCATAGCCGGTAGACACGGGCTCGAGCAAGCTACCGGCTATGGGTGACCAACGAGGTTATATGCACCCTGAAGACCTGGGCCCCATTTTGCTGGAAGTCAATAACATCGAGGTGGTGTACAAGGACATCATCCAGGTGCTGCGCGGGGTATCGCTGAAAGTGCCCGAGGGGCAGATTACCGCTTTGCTGGGCCCCAACGGAGCGGGAAAAACCACCACCCTGCGGGCCATCTCGGGGTTGCTGGTGCCTGAGGACGGCCAGGTGGTCTCGGGTTCCATTCTGTACCGGGGTGAAAACATCGCCAACAAGCCGCCCGAGCAGATTGTGCTAAAGGGCATTGTGCAGGTGCCGGAGGGGCGGCGGGTGTTCAAGCACCTCACGGTGGAGGAGAACCTGCGGGTGGGTGCGGTGACCCGGCGGGATGGGGCCAAGGTAAGAGAGGATCTCGAGCGCATCTACCACTACTTCCCCAAGCTGGCCCTGATCAAGACCCGTCTGGCGGGCTACTGCTCCGGGGGTGAGCAGCAGATGCTGGCCATTGGGCGGGCCCTGCTGGCCAACCCCAAGCTGCTGCTGCTGGACGAGCCGAGTCTGGGTCTGGCCCCCCTGCTGGTACGGGAAATTTTCGATATTGTGGCCCAGATCAATGCCGAGGAAGGCGTGACGGTGCTGGTGGTGGAACAGAACGCTCGAGTGGCCCTTTCGGTGGCCCACTACGGCTACATCATGGAGTCGGGTCGGATTGCCCTGGAAGGTACCCGGGAATACCTGGAGACCAACCCTGACGTGAAGGAGTTCTATTTGGGCGTAGCCAAGTCGGGTGGGCGCAAGAGCTACAAGGACGTCAAAAGCTACCGCCGGCGCAAGCGCTTTATGTGAGGGGAAGGAGCAAGTACAAGCTCGCTCTTTTTTGGAATGCGGCTCAGCATGTGTGGCTCCGGCCTAAAGTACCATAGGGCTATGAGCGAGACCACGCTACCCACCAAAGAACAAGTTCTGGAGGCCCTCAAGGTTGTGCGCGACCCGGAGATTCCGGTGAACGTGGTGGATCTGGGGTTGGTTTACGAGGCCGAAGTTAAGGAAGGCGGCATTGTAGACATCACCATGACCCTGACCTCCATTGGCTGCCCCGCGCAGGACATTGTCAAGGCCGATGCCGAGATAGCGGTGATGCGCCTGGCAGGTGTTAATGCTGTGAATGTGGAGTTTGTCTGGACACCGCCCTGGACGCCGGCTCGCATGACCGAGGACGGCAAGCGCCAGATGCGGATGTTTGGTTTTAATGTTTGATACCGGATGCAAAAAGATAGCCATCCAGAACAGAGACCTCCAGAGGCTATCTTTTTGAATCCTAGAGCACACCCCTCGCTACGCTCGGCGAAGAAAGCGTATCCCTTCCAAGGGAGGTATCGCCCTCCGCTACGCGGATAACTTCGGTCGGGTTAGTTCGCCACCGAATGGTGACGAACTAACCGAGTCTGGTATTACATCCGGCTGGTGAATTCCCGTTTTATGTAGAGCATGGGGTCGGTGGGGTTGGCGCTGGCCATAATCAGCTTCTGAGCTGTTTCCGCCTCGAGCTCAAACAATGCCGCGAACTCGGAGGGGGCTACCACGGCTTCCTTGAAGTCGGTCACGCCCCGTTCAATCAGCCAGAGGGTCAGGTCTTTGAGCGCCGCGTCGCCCTCGAGGCCAAACCGTGGGCCGAAGGCATCTCGGCTTAAGACGCGGTGCTTGCCCTGTCGCACAAAGAGGGCGAAGCGGGCCTGGGCTCGCCGATCCTGCCAGTCGGTGATATAGATCGCCACAGCCTCGGGAAAGTCAACGCCCTTCAGGGCTTCCTTGAGGGCTCGGAGGGTCTCGTGGGGCGCGCCGCGAAGGCCTACAATTTCCATAGGCACCATTTTATAGCCCTTTTTGCAGCCCGGTGTTTTGAGGGCGAAAAGTGTCTTCATAAAGATTTTATTTGACAATAGTTTGTTTTGAAACTATACTAACGAAAGTATGACCTGGGGCTTACTTACCAACCTATGGCGGCTGTCCCGTGGTTTGCGAGAGGAGGTGGTGCCCCACCTCGAGCACCTCGGCCTGGCCCCAACCGACCCCTGGCTTCTGGCCGAAATTGAGCGCCACCATTACCCCACCGAGGCGGTGCGGGCCATGCAGATGCCAGCCCCTACCATCAGCCAGATGTTGAAGCGGCTCGAGCAGGCCGGTTTGGTGGTGCGCTCGCTGGATCCTGCCGACCTGCGCCGCTACCGCTTTGAGCTGACCGAGGCCGGTCGGGCAGCGCTGGAGGAAAGCCGCCAGCACATCCTGAAGGCTTTGGAGCGCCGCCTGGAACGACTAAGCCCTCAGCAGCGCCGGCATTTTGCCGAGTGGTTGGAGATTCTGGCGCGAGAAGAGACCCCTGCCCACAAGGAGTAATTCACTGTGAACCCCTCAACCCAAACCCCATCCCAAAGCACTTCCCGCGAAACCCAGCTCACCTTCATTGGGATTCTGCTGGGGCTTTTCCTGGCTGCGCTCGACCAGACCATTGTCTCGACTGCGTTGCCCAAAATTATCGCCGACCTTAACGGCGCCGAGCTGTACGCCTGGGTGACCACCGCTTACCTGCTGGCCTCCACTGTTTCCGCCCCCATCTTTGGCCGCCTGACCGAGCTTTTCAGCCGCAAGGCTATTCTGCTGGTGGCAATCGCCATCTTCCTGCTGGGCTCGGCGCTTGCGGGTTTGTCGCAGAACATGCCCGAGTTAATCCTGTTCCGTGGAGTCCAGGGGATAGGCGGTGGGGCTTTATTCGCCCTCGCCCTGACCACCATCGCCGTGCTCTTCCCCCCCCGCGAGCGCGGGCGGGTGGGGGGGTTCTTCGGAGCCATCTTTGGGGTGAGCAGTGCGGTGGGGCCGTGGCTGGGGGGGCTCCTGACGGATCACTTCTCTTGGCACTGGGTTTTTTACATCAACATGCCTGTAGGGGCGGTGGCGCTGTGGTTCATCTTGCGCTATATGCCCCGGCTGAGCCCAGAGCACCGCGAACGCTTCGACTACCTGGGGGCTACCTTGCTGGTAGCTTGGACGGTGCCGCTAATGCTGGCCTTTTCCTGGGGGGGCAGTACCTACCCCTGGCTCAGCGCCCAAATTCTGGGCCTATTGGGGCTGAGCGCGCTGGCCCTGGCGTTGTGGGTATGGTCGCAGAACCGTGTGCAGCACCCGCTTTTTGACCTCTCGGTTCTGCGGGTGCGCAGCTTTAGTCTGGCCTCGGCTGCAACCTTCTTCTACGGCCCTGCTTTCCTGGGGGCGGTGGCCTTCTTGCCCCTGTACTTGCAGGTGGTGAAGGGGGTCTCGGCCTCGGCCTCGGGGGTGACGGTGTTGCCCCTTACGCTGGGGGTGGTCTTGGGGGCTACTGGCAGCGGGGTGCTCTCGGGGCGGCTGGGCCGTTTCAAGCCCCTGCTGCTGCTGGGTACCGGCTGGCTGCTGGCAGTTTTTCTCACCCTGCACTTCTTGATTAAGGTGGATACCCCCCTCTGGCTGGCGGTGTTGTTTTTCTTCCTGTTAGGACTGGGGTTGGGCCCCGCCCAGTCGCTGCTGCAGATTGCTGCCCAGAACAACGTACCGCCCCAGCGCCTGGGCTCTGCCACGGCTTTTACCCAGTTGATGCGGCAGATTGGTTCAACGGTGGGCATCGCCCTGATGGGCACGCTCTTAGCCAAGAGCCTTACTACTGAAACCTGCAAGGTATTCCCCGACGATGCGGCCTGCCGTCCGGGTGCGCTGGTGCAAAGGAGCAACGAGGCGGGGGTTGGCTTCAACCTCGATGAGCAGTTTGCCAAGCTCGAGGCCCAGATTGTGGCCGCCCTGAAGGGGGATACCCAGGCCTACGCCGCCCTATTGCAGGATGCCCAGGTGCCCACCCAGGTCAAGGAAAACCTAGTAAAAGGTGGCATTCCGGCGCAGTTTAAGCAGCTCGAGGGCCGGGTGATAGCAGCTCTCAAAGGCGATACCCAGGCCTACGAGGCCCTGATGCACGACCCCAACCTGCCGGCGGAGTTCAAATCGAAGCTCACCAGAGGGGGTATTCCGGCGCAGTTTGAGCGGATGGAAGGTCTGATGGTCTCGGCGCTCGATGGGGATATCAAAGCCTACGAGGCCCTGGTGCGCGACCCCAACCTGCCGGCAGAGTTTAAAGCCCGGCTGGTGAAGGGCGGCATTCCAGCCCAGTTTGCCCAGTTGCAGGGTCTGGTGATCGCGGCCCTCGAGGGGGATGTAGCCGCTTACAACCAGCTCATCCACAACCCCCAGATTCCAGCCGACCTGAAGGCCCGGTTGGTGAAAGGTGGTATACCCGCCCAGTTTGCACAGCTAGAAAAGCTGCTCTTGGCGGCCTTAAACGGGGATGCCCAGGCTTATCAAGCAGTGCAGCAGAACCCGCAGATACCCTCTGCCTTCAAAAGCCAGATTCCGCAGGGCGGCCTGGCGGCCCAGGTGGAGGCCCAGCTACAAGCAACCGTGCGCTTGCTCGAGGCGGCCTGGCAGGGGGATGAGAGTGCACAACAAGCCCTGCGTCAGAATCCCAGGCTCGACCCTCGTCTGCGGAGCCTGCTCGACAACCCGCCGCCCGTGGAGGCCCAGCCGGGGGTGCTGGCCCAGGTGCGGGCCCAGGCGCCTCAACTCCAGGAAGCCGCTTTGCAACAGGCCACAGCCCGGATTAAGGCGGGCCTAGAGCAAGCCCAGGCCCAGGCCCTTGCCCAGGCCATTGCCGGGGTCAAGGCGGGTCTGGCCCAGGCCCAGGCCAAAGCCCAGGCAGCGGCCATCGCGGCAGTTCGGGAAAACCTGCAAAAAGCCCGGGCCCAGGCGCTGGAGCGGGCTGTACAGGCCACCCACGAGAACCTGGTCAAAGCTGAGCAGCAGGCCCTCGAGGAGGTGCCCCGCAAAGTGGTAGCGCAGCTCGAGGAAACCAAGATCAAACTGCACCAAGCCCTCAGCAATGGCATCACCAACGCAGAGAAAAACATTTTCCTCTACGCAGCCCTGTTTGTTCTACTTTCAATGGCCTTTATTTTTCCCTTGCCCAACGAAGAACTGCGCGGCCGGGAGGCTCGAGCCTAAATCCTAGAGCATTGGTTCGCCGCCTTCCGGCGGCGAACTAACCGAATCTGGTGCCGGTATCAATCAACAAAAACCCAGCACAGCCAAAGTCGCTGTGCTGGGTTTTGTGGCCGGGCTAGGGCAGCAAAAACGAGATGAGCTTGGTCTCGAGGAACTCCTCCATGCCCCAGTGCCCGCCCTCGCGGCCCAGCCCCGAGTTCTTGTAACCGCCAAAGGGCAGGTTGGAGCCCATGGCACTGGGAACCGGGTCGTTCACACCCACGATGCCATACTCCAGGGCCTCGGCCACCCGGAAGGCGCGGGAGAGGTCTTTGGTCCAGATGTAGGCCGCCAGCCCGTAGTCGGTGTTGTTGGCCCAGGCGATGGCCTGCTCTTCGTCCTCGAAGGGCATCAGGGGGGCGACCGGCCCGAAGGTTTCTTCCTCCAGGATGCGCATCCCGGGCTGGATGCCGGTGAGCACCGTGGGGGCGTACAAAAGCCCGCCCAGGGCCTTGCCACCCGTGACCACCTTGGCGCCTTTGGCAACGGCATCCTCCACGTGCGAGACCACCTTATCCAGGCCTTGCTGCTCCACCAGGGGGCCTACGTTGGTGCTGGGATCCAGGGGGTCGCCTACCTTCAGCTTGCTCACCGCCTCGGCCAGGGCGCTGGCATAATCGGCCTCGAGCTTCCTGTGCACATAGATGCGGTTGGTGGTTACGCAGGTCTGGCCGGTGTTGCGGTACTTGGAGAGCAGGGTAAACTGCACGGCTTTTTCGATGTCGGCGTCCTCGAAGATGATAAAGGGGGCGTTGCCGCCGAGCTCCAACGAAACCCGCTTGAGGGTATCGGCCCCCTGGCGGTAGAGGATCTTGCCCACCGGCGTGGAGCCGGTAAAGGTGATCTTGCGGATGCGCATATCCTCCATCAAGACCTTGGAGACCGGCACCGGGTCGGAGGCCGGCAGCACCTGCAGGGTTCCGGCGGGCCCCCCCGCTTCCTCCCAGAGCTTGGCCAGGTAGAGCGCACACAAAGGGGTTTGTTCGGCAGGCTTGACGATGATGGTGCAGCCCGCAGCCAGCGCCGGGGCGGCCTTGCGGGTGATCATGCTGGTGGGGAAGTTCCAGGGGGTAATGGCATACACCGGCCCCACCGGCTCGTACACGGCCATCTGGCGCTTGTTGGGGAAGCGTGAGTGGATGAGCTCCCCGGTCACTCGAGGGGCCTCCTCGGCGCACCACTCCACAAAGCTGGCGGCATACAGCACCTCTCCCTTGGCCTCGGTGATGGGCTTGCCCATCTCCAGCGCGGTCAGCCGCCCCAGCTCTTCCTGGTGGGCGATGAGCAGGTCGTTCCACTTGCGCAAAATCCTGCCCCGCTCAAAGCCGGTCAGCTTTTTCCACTCCTTAAAAGCTGCCACAGCGGCATCGGCGGCCATTTTTGCTTCGGCCTCGCCGCAGTCGGCCACCTCGGCCACCAGTTCGCCGCTGTAGGGACTCTTGACCGCAAAGGTTTTGGAGGCTTTATGCCATTGGCCGCCCACATAGGCCAGACTTGGAAAATCGAAATCTTTGACCATAGCAAGGCCCAGCATACTCCTGAGCGGCTGGGCTGGTGCTAGGGGGAGGCTCGCAATTGGAGCGCGGCAGGTCTGAAGGCCCTCGACGAAGGCACCGGATCTTCTGGGTGGGCATCAACCAAAATCCCTAGGGGTTGCGGGCCGGACTCAAGAAGCTTTTCCAGTCGCGGTCTGTCAGCAGGGGCAGGGGGTCAATTACCCGGTAGTCGCAGGTGCGCCGGCTGCCCGCGTACACCCCAAAGTGCAGGTGGGGTGGGGTGGTGCGGGCGTTGCCGGTGTTGCCCACGTACCCCAGCAGGGTCTGGGGGGTTACCCGCTGGCCTTCCTGGAGGCCCGGGGCGTAGCGGTCGAGGTGGGCGTAGTAGTAGCGCCGCCCACCCGGCCCCACCACAAACACGTACAGCCCGCCCAACTGCCCCTGCCCGATGCGCCAGACAAACCCACGGGTGGCCGAGTAGACGGGGGTGCCCCTGGGGGCGAAGATGTCCTGCCCTTCGTGGGTACGCCAGCCGCTGCGGGGGGCGCCGAAGGTGTTGGTCACCTGGCGTACCCGTACCCCCTGTACCGGCATGGCCAGCCGGGTGTCGGGTTCTTTGGGCAGCAGAGCCAGATAGCTTTGCAGTTTGGCCCGGTAGGCCGCCCAGCGTTCCCGCTCGCGCCGCTCGGCCTCGGTGCGGGGCTCGGGTGGGCTCCAGCTCGAGTTGCACACGCGCCCGGGCTCGGGGTCGGGCTCTCCCCGCTGGGCCAGGCCCTCGCTGCCCCACAGGAGCACACATAGCAGCGCAGAAAAACCCACTTGTCGAGCCAGCATAGCTTTAGTTTGCGACTGCAAGATTAGTTTTACAAAAGAGCTGGTCAGAGCAGGCCGGGATGGCTAGACTCTATTTATCGGTTCTACCGATGGGAGGCCTCGGTGCAGATATCGCTCAAGCAGTTGGTGTACTTCATTGCGGTGGCCGAGTCGGGCTCGATTTCCAAAGCCCTCACCTCGCTCAACGTGACCCAGTCGGTGGTCACGGAGGCCATCAAAAAGCTGGAAGACACCCTGGGGGCCGAGCTTTTTACCCGGCACGCTCGAGGCATGATTCTGACCCACGCCGGACACCAGTTTTTGCGCCACGCCCACGAGGTGCTGGCCGCGCTGCGCAACGCTGAACAGGCCATCCGCGAGCGCCCCATCACCATCTTCGGACGAAAGAGAGGAAAGCCATATGGTAAAAACCCGCATAACACAGGACAAGATGCTGATTGGTGGCGAGTTTGTGGCCGGGGAGAGCACCCCGCTGGAAATCCTCAACCCCGCCACCGGCGAGGTGCTTTTGAAGCTGCCGGAGGCCTCGGTGGAGCAGGTTAAGCAAGCCGTGGCAGCCGCAGAAAAGGCCTTCGACGCCTGGTCGCAGACCACCCCCAAAGACCGCTCCATGATGCTCTTGAAGCTGGCCGACAAAATTGACCAACACGCCGAGGAGCTGGCCCGGCTGGAATCGCTCAACTGCGGCAAACCCTACCTGGCGGCGCTGAACGACGAAATCCCGGCCATCTCGGACTGCTTCCGCTTTTTTGCCGGGGCGGTGCGCTCGATGACCGGGGCGCTGGCGGGCGAGTACCTGGCCGGCCACACCAGCATGATCCGCCGCGACCCCGTTGGGGTGGTGGCGAGCATAGCCCCCTGGAACTACCCCCTGATGATGGCGGCCTGGAAGCTAGCCCCGGCCCTGGCGGCGGGCAACACGGTGGTGCTCAAGCCCAGTGAGCAGACCCCCCTGACCACCCTCAAGCTGGCCGAGTTTTTGGCGGAAATTTTCCCGCCGGGAGTGGTGAATGTGATCACCGGGGTTGGGGAGACCGTGGGTTCCACGCTCATCCACCAGCCGGCGGTGCGGATGATCTCGCTGACCGGCGATGTGGCCACGGGTAAGCGGGTGCTCGAGGCCGCCGCCGGCAGCCTCAAGCGCACCCACCTCGAGCTCGGCGGCAAGGCCCCGGTGATCGTGATGGACGACGCCGACCTCGAGGCCGCCGTGCAGGGTATCAAAATCTTTGGCTACTACAACGCTGGCCAGGACTGCACCGCAGCCTGCCGGGTGTATGCCGGCAAGAAAATCTACGACAAGTTCGTGGCCGAGCTGTCCGACGCGGTCAAGTCCATCAAGCTGGGGGCCCAGACCGACGAAGGGGTGGAGATGGGCCCCCTGATTACCGAGCGGCAACGGGCCCGGGTGGCCAGCTTTGTGGAGCGGGCCAAAATGCAGAAGCACATCGAGATTACCGCCGGTGGACACCCCGTGGAGGGCCGGGGCTTCTTCTACGAGCCCACGGTGGTGGCCGGGGCCTTGCAGTCCGACGAAATCGTGCGCCGCGAGGTGTTTGGCCCGGTGGTCTCGGTCACGCGCTTCTCCGACCCCGAGGAGGCCATCGCCTGGGCCAACGACTCCGACTACGGCCTGGCCAGCTCGGTCTGGACGCAGGATGTGGGCAAGGCCATGCGCATTGCCAGCCGCTTGCAGTACGGCTGCACCTGGATCAACACCCACTTCATGCTGGTCAACGAGATGCCCCACGGGGGGCTCAAGCAGTCGGGCTACGGCAAGGATATGAGCCTGTACGCACTGGAAGACTACACCGTGGCGCGGCACATCATGGTCAAGCACTGAGAAGACTAATGCTTACGGCCAACTTGCTTCAGTGGTGATATTTGGCGGTTGTCCCATTCATCGGCGGGATCGAACCATTGCCTGTTTAGCTTTGCATAAAAAACGTCCCCCTCATGAGGCTCGGAGCCTAGAGGGGGCTTTCTCGATTCCAACTCTACATTGGGGGGGAAGCCTGTCAAGTACATCCCACACATACTAAAGCTGGCCGGTATCGCCCCAGCTCTTCAGCCGTTGCTGGTAGGCCGGGTCTTGGTAGCGCGACAGCAAAAAGGCCGGGGCATAGCTGGGGAGGGGTGCGCCGGTCAGGTGGGCGGCCAGGAGTTCCCCTGCCGCACAGGCCGCCATCACCCCAAAGCCCGACAAAGCCCCGATAAGGTAAGCGCCCTTTACGGGCAGCGGGCCAATCAGGGGGCGGTTTTCCTGGGTTTTGAGGTAGTAGCCGCCGTCAACCCAGGGTTTGGGGGCCTTGTCGAAGTACTGCCGCAGGCCAGGAACCATCACCGACATAGCGCGCAGAGCGATCTCGGCATAGTTGGGCTCCTGGGGAATTGGGAAGGTGGGCGCAACGGGTTGTGTGTGGTAGTTGTACAGCACGATTAGGGTGGTGCTTTCCCCGTGGCCGTCGGGCCGGCCATGCACCCCTGAAGGCAGCCGCTCCAGCAGCCAGCGGGTGGAGGCCTCCTCGGCCAGCAGGGCGCGCTCTTGGGGGCTCCAGGGCAGCTCCACCTCGTCCAGCCAGATCAGCATGGGGGCCTCGCGGGGCACCACGCCCAGGTGCTCGCGGAAGCTCATCTTGCGGTGCAGCTCGGCAAACACCGGCAGCTCGAGGCCCAGCAAGGCCGCCACTTCCCGCTGCATGGGCCCGGCGGCGTTGACGAAGGCTGGCGCCTGGATGAACAGCAGGCTGCCGTCCTTCTGCCGCACCTGCACCCCCTGCACCGCACCCCCCGCGGTCTCGAGCCCCACCACCTGGCCCGGTAGAAGCCGGGCCCCGTGGCCTCGAGCCTCCTCCAGCAGGTACATACCCAACTGCTGGGCCGAGAGCCAGCCCGCCCGCCGCACGTGCAATACGGCTTGGGTGTCGGGGGACAGGTAAGGGAAGTGCTGGCGAATCAGGCTTTGCGAGGTGATCAGGTCGGCCCCATCCTCGAACCCACCAGGGTAGGCCGCAGAGGGGTGGCTGTGCACCCGCAGGGCCCCCGCGCCCTGTTGGGCGGCCTGCTCAGCGGTCTGGGCCAGCCGGTCAACTTTGCTGCTCTCGGCAGTGGCGTACAGATAGCCGCGCCGGTTGAGCTGGATGCGGTTGGCCGACCGCTGGGCCACTTCCTCCAGCAGCTCGATGCTGCGGTTCATAAAGGCCACCATGGCCCCGTCGGGGCCGGGCCACCAGTTGCGGTAGGCCTCGCTGGACTTGTCCGAGGTGAGCGAGAGCGGGTCGCCCTGCTCAACGATCACCACCTCCTTCAAGCCCTGCTTTACCGCCAGGTGGTAGGCTGTCGCCACCCCGGCAATACCGGCCCCACAGATCACGACCTCGGCTGTTTGCGTTGGCATAAAGTGTATACAGTATACATCTGACTACAAATCAGGGAACAGCACACCAGTCCGCCACCCGGTTTGGCTTGAAAGGGAAAAACCGACCTGTACCAAGTTTATATAGCGTAGGACTTACGCAGTTGGGTGAAGGATGTGTATGGGATTGGCCAGGTAACTTCGTATCGCCTCGCGGATAATGCTTGCTTTGGACTCATACCAACTCCCCCCCGTTCGCAAGCGGTACACCTCCAGCCTCAGAAAAGCACGTAGGGACAGAAGAAGGTGGCCCAGGATAGAGGCCCTCTTTCTCACCTGGGCCCGCTCC
>AXWR01000019.1 GCA_000482765.1 Meiothermus taiwanensis DSM 14542 | reverse complement strand
TTGAGTACCTCCTGAGCCCAGGATAGTAGGGCCTTTTGCAAGGGTTCTAAGTGCTCGCTCAAAAACCAAAAGAAGCGGTAGAGGGTGGCTTGCGCAGGTAGTTTGCGTTCACCCCGGCGGGTACGGATATGCACCTCGTTCAGCAAGAAGCGTCGCTGGTCTTTCACCCACTGGCTGATGGCCAGGATGTTGTGCCGTCCCGAACCCACCGCCATCAAGCAGATGAGCAACAGGTCTTGCCAGCGATGTTGGGTTTTCAGGTACTCGCGGGGATCGGGTATCTGGGCTAGATATGGCAACGGACTGGGAATGGAGACAGCTTTCATATGTGATTATGATAAAACCCTGTACCGGCCAGGCTTGACTAGTTGGCGCTGGCCCCCTATACTTTCCATTGCTGTTTGCGCGGGGCTGTGGCGCAGTTGGGAGCGCGTCTGAATGGCATTCAGAAGGTCAGGGGTTCGAATCCCCTCAGCTCCACCAAGCCAGGCAAGCAAAATCCGGGGGAACCAGACCCCCGGATTCCTGTTTATGTGGCTAGCTGTCCAGCCGGTGGGCCAGAAGGCGCAGGCCAACTAAAACCACAAAAACCGTACCGCCTTCGTGGGCCACCACCCCCAGCGGCAGGGGCACCTGACCGGCCAGGGCAAAGGCACCCACCACAACGATTACACCAAGGGCAAAGCTCAGGTTGAAATAGACGGTGCGGGCGGTGGCGCGGGCCAGTTGCCGAGCCCCGACCAGGCGGTTGAGGTCGTTTTTCATCAGCACCAGATCGGCGCTTTCCAGGGAAACATCGGCACCCGCGGCCATCGAGACCCCCACATCGGCGGCGTTGAGGGCGGGGGCATCGTTGAGACCGTCCCCAACCATGACCACCGTCCCCTCTTGGCGGAGCTGCTGGATGTGCTCGAGCTTGTCCTCTGGCAACAGCTCGGCATAAACCTCTGAAATGCCCACCTGTGCGGCGATATGCTCGGCCACAGCCTTGCGGTCGCCGGTGAGCATGATGACCCGCGCCCCCTGCCGCTTGAGCTTGGCGATGGCCTGGGCGGCTTCCGGGCGCGGGGTATCGGCCACGCCCAGCAAAGCGATGGGTTGTTGGTTGCTTCCCAGTACGGCGGTGGTTAGGCCCTGCTGCTCCATGGCCTGCAGCCGGCGCTCTACCTCCAGGGGAAGGGTTACCCCGAGACTGCCCAACAGGCGGCGGTTGCCTACCCAGACCTGCCTCCCGTCGGCCAGAACCCCCACCACCCCATGGCCCCGCACGGCCTGTATTTGGCTAACCTCTGGGGTAGGGCCATCCCAGCTCCGGGCGATGGCTTGGGCGATGGGGTGCTCGCTATAGCGCTCAATTCCGGCGGCCAGGGCTCGGGCCTCAGCCTCGCTGCCTTGCAGCACGACCATCTGCACCAGCTTCATGCGGCCCTCGGTGAGGGTGCCGGTTTTGTCAAAGACAAAGATCTGGGCCCGGGCCAGGGCCTCCAAGGCGGCCCCGCTTTTGAACAGTGCCCCGGCCCTGGCCCCTGCGGCCATGGCCGACAACACGGCCGCAGGGGTGGCGATGACCACCGCGCAGGGGCTGGCAACAACCAGGAAAGTCATGGCGCGGTACCAGGCCTGGGCGGCCTCGAGGCCAAACACCAGGTGGGCCACCGCGAACACCACCGGGGCCGAGAGTAGCACCGCAATGGTATAGGGGCCCTCAAAACGCTCGGCAAAGCGCTCGGTGCGGCTTTTGCTGGCCTGGGCGCTTTCCACCAGCTTGATGAGCTTGGCTAGGGTGCTTTCACTGGCCGGGCGCTCCACCCGCACCCGCACCACCCCGTGCCCGTTGAGGGTACCGCTTCTCACAGGATCACCGGGTTTTTTGTCTATCGGAACGCTCTCGCCGGTAAGAGCGCTTTCGTCGACGTCGGTGTAGCCATCCACCACTAAGCCGTCGGCGGCGAAACGCTCGCCTGGGCGTACAACCAGGATGTCGCCGGGTGAGAGCGCCTCCAGGGGCTTCCACTGCTCGCTACCGTCGGGTTGAAGCACATGCGCCCCCTCGGGGTGCAGGGTCATAAGGGCTTCGATGGCCCGCCGGGTGCGGTTCATGGCCCAGCTTTGCAGGGTGTTGGAAAGGCTGAACAAAAAAAGCAGGATGGCCCCATCCCCCGCCCGGCCCACTGAGGCGGCGCCCAGGGCCGCTACCACCATCAGGAGATCCACGTCCAGCTTCCGTTGCTGTAGCAGGCTCAGGATCGCTTTGTGCGCGGCAGGTATCCCGCCAGCTAAAAAAGCCAGTGTCCACAGGCTGTTTTGCAGCCAGTCCAGCCCGTAGCCTTTAGCCAGAAAGCCCCCCACCACCCCCAGCAGGGTGAGGCCGGACAGTAAAAACCCCCGGTTGACCTGGTGGCTCCAAAAAGATGGCCGCTGCATTTGTACGGCTATTGGCGGTGTGAAGGTTGTATTCATACGTGGTTCCTTTCGCCTAACATGCAAATAGTAATCATTACTAATAAGAGTATCCCACAACAGAATGAAAATCACAACCCTACCGGGTAGCGCAGGGCGGATTGCGCTGGTTTTGTAGGCTGGTGGGGCGGGAGGCTGCTAACACAAGGCTAGATGAACCGGATTGCCTTGGCGGTGGGCCTATACTTGAGAAGGTTGCTATGATGCGCCTTTTATGGATGGGGCTGCTCCTGTTGGGGTTTGCACAAGCCCAGGCAGACCTGCTGCTGCGGGTTTTGCTGGCCGAAGCCCCGTCGGCTAGCCTTCGACTGGGGCCTCATCGGCAGCAGACAGCCTATGGGGCTCGAGATGGGGGCGCGGGCCTGCTTCGGGTGACGGCCGGCCCGGGCGAGGTGTTGGTGGATGGGCTTGGCGTAGGGCCCTGGGTTGAGTTTGTGGCCGCCGAGGGTTTTGCCCTGGAGGGTCGGAGCTACCGGGGGAACCTGCTGGTGGTGTGGCAGGCAGGGCGGCTGCTCTTGATCAACCGGGTTTGGCTCGAGGACTACCTGCTGGGGGTTGTGCCCGCCGAGGTGCCGGCTTCTTTCCCGGACGCGGTCTTGCAAGCCCAGGCTATCCTGGCCCGTACGTTTGCCTTATACCGGCTTAATCCCAAGGGGCTCTACGATCTATGTGCTACAGAACGCTGCCAGGTCTATCTGGGGCGCTCGGCGGAAAACCCCCGGCACACGGGCGCGGTGTATACGACCCGCTCGCTGATCGTGAGCTTCAACCAAAAACCCATTACCGCGGTCTACCACGCCGACTCAGGCGGCTACACAGCGGCTTCTGCTGAAGTTTGGGGCAACACCGTACCCTATCTGATAGCGCGGCCCGATCCCTTTGCGGTGAGTCCAAACAGTAGCTGGAGCCGCACCCTGGCACCCGAGGCGGTGGCGCGGGGGCTGGCCGGGCTGGGCATGCAGGTTGGGCTGGTGCAGGCTGTAACCCCGCTGCTGGTAAGCGAGAGCGGCCGCCCCCTGCGCCTGCGCATCGTGGGAAGCAGCGGTAGCGTGGAGCTGGATGCGCCGCAATCCACCCGTCTGCTGCGGGGTTTGGGGCTGCCATCCACCCGTGTGCGCTTTGAGGGTTGGCAGGTGTTTGGACAGGGCAGCGGCCACGGGGTGGGTATGAGCCAGTGGGGGGCTCGAGGGCTGGCATTACAGGGCTGGGACTTCCGTCAGATTCTAGGCTATTACTACCCCGGAACCTTCCTCAGCAGCTTTGAGGTGGTGGCTGGCCTGAGGGAGCAGCTCCGCCTGGCCGGGTACCCGCTGTGGCCGCTCTATAGGGCCGATGCCTTTTCAGGTGGGCTTAAGCTACACCGCATAAAGTGGGCTGAAGCCTGGGATCCAATGGGGGCTGGGGAGGGGCAGGGGAACCATTGATAGAGCGAGGCATTGGGGGCAGTGTATCTGTGCAGTCTGGTCGTAAGGCTTGGTGGTGGCGGCTTGAGGCGCTGTTTTTTTCTGCTGGTGTTGGGGGTTTGGGGCTGGGCACAGTCGAGCGAGCCGGGTGTGCTCGAGCGCTGCCAGGGGGTTTTTCAGGCCCTGCACCTTCAGTTCGCCTACGCTGAGCGGGTAGCCCCCCAGCGCTTCTTGCTGCGGGTGGTGTTGGGTGCTGGAGAGGCCTCCCTGACCCGGTTAACCGTCAATATAGACCTGCGGCCGGTTCCGCTGGGCCTGGAAGATATTGCGGTGGTGGTGCTCGAGCGTCCGGTGCAGGATGCCGTGCGTTTGCGCAACCGGCTGGCCCAGAGCCTGGAGGGCGTGCCGCAAAGCCTGAGCCTGGGCAACTGGTACGTGGCCGCGCCTACTGGCTACCGCTGCTTTTTGACCCACCAGGGCCGGGTGGTGGGGGTGTTGCTGCTGGGGCCGAACCTCGAGCCCATTCCCAACCCCCGCTGGCGGGCGGTCTACCAGCGCTCGCCGGTGCGCTTTCCGCCCGAGCTTCGCTAGTACTTTTCGAAGCCAAGGGCGGCTCGCTATAGTGAGGCTGTGCACCTCCTGGTTGGCCCCCCGGCTTCCGGCAAAACCACCCGCCTGCTCGAGTTAGCCCAAACCTATCTGGCCGCCCGCCAACGGGTCTGGTGGGTCTGCCTGCCCGCGCAAAAAGCCTACGTCTACCGCCGGGCCACCCAGAAGGGCGCGGTGCTGGGCCTCGAGGTGCTCTCCTCGCAGCAGCTCTACTACCGCTTGCTGGCGGCCAGCCATAGCCTGAAGCCCGTCCTGCCCGGGCCGGGCCGGGTGGCGCTGGTGGGGGAGGCCCTCCGGGATCTGGGTAGCACGCTGCCCAAGCCCGGTGAAGCCCGCCTGTTTGCCCGCGCCATCGCCGAGGCCAAGCGCAGCGGGGTAAAACCCGAGGAGATTCCCAAGCAGAGCCCCGAAGCCGAGCGCTTGCGGCAGGTCTATGCCCGCTACGAGGAGCTTAAAAACAACTGGGGCCGCTGGGACTACGACGACTTTCGCGCGGGGGCGCTGGGACTGCTGACGCAGGCGTCGGTGCGGCTCGAGCCCGACCTGGTGGTGGTGGATGGTTTCCGCGAGCTGGGGGTGCAGGAGTTGCGGCTGTTGCGGGCACTGTCGCGTCATGTTCCGGTCTGGGTCAGCTTGCCCGAAGCCCCGCCGGGGTTCGATCCCGATGAAGTGCTGCCCCCGCGCCCGGTTCCCGTCCAGGTTTACCGGGCCCAGAACCCGGTGAGCGAGGCCCGCTGGGTGCTGCGCGCCATCAAGCGCGACCTGGCGCAGGGCATGGCGGCCCTGGATCTGGCGGTGGTGGCGCCGGAGTCGCGGATTCCGGCCCTGCTCACCCTGGCCGACGAGTACGGCCTGCCCCTCATCGATCACCGGCCCCGCACCGCCGCCGACACCCCCGAGGGGCGGCTGCTCTTGGAGCTCCTCGAGCTGCCCGACTACCCCACGCCCAGCCGCCTGATGGCCGTGCCCGACCTGGCCCCGCTGGGCCGGGCGGCGCTCGAGCGCGGCCTGGTGGGCCTCGAGGCTACCACCCGCCTGGCCGCCGAGCTGGGGATGCAAGACCTATGGGCGGCCTGGCTCTCACGCCTGAAACCCCCCGGCGAGGCGGGTTCGCTCTTCGAAGGGCGGGAGCCGGGGGGCAACACCCACCCCGCGCTGGCCTGGGCCGAGGAGCTGCTGGACTCGCTGCCCGAGGTGCGCCACAGCCCCCGCCGGGCCAGCCTCCTGGAACGGGCCTACGAAGCCCACCGCATCGCCCTGGGCCCCAATTTCCGGCACTGGTGGGCGGCCCTGCTGGCCGAGACCTACGAAGCCCACCGGCCGGCGGGCGGGGTGGCGGTGCTCACACCCAACCTGGCCTCGGGGCAGCGCTGGAAGAAGCTCTACCTGACCTATGCGGTAGAGGGAGCCTACAGCACCGGCGAGCAGGAGGACTATTTCGTCCCCGAGGAGTTGCGGGTGGGCCTCGAGCAGGCCCTTAGAGCCGCGGGGCTGCCCAAGCGCTTTCTGGGGCGCGACCGCCTCTTGTTGCAGGAGCTCAAAACCCGCGCCGAGGAGGTGATCATCACCTACCCCGAGGCCAGCCAGGAGGGGCCCCTGGAACCCGAGCCTGTGCTGGTGGGCAGCGCACCGTCCTACCTGCCCAAGCTGCCCCCAGCCAGCCGGCTCGAGCTGGGCCAGAACGGGGGCTACCGGGCGCCCTTTGGCCGGGTGAACCTGGCCGCGCCTAGTGTGGAAAGCCTGCGGCGCTACCGCGAGTGCGGCTTTCAGTTCTGGGCCCAGCAGTTCACCTGGGACGAGGGTTCTTTGGAGTGGTGGCAGCAGTGGGTACGCGGGCTGCGCCAGGCCGGGAAGCTGGTGCCGGCCCGCCTCGAGGCCCTGGCCCGGCAGTTTCCCCAGACCGAGGGCTGGATGCGCCACCACTACGCTTTGTTGAGTGAACTCAACCTGGGTTTCGCGCTGAAAGATGCGGGCCTGGAAGCCCGACTGGATGGGGTGCTGCGCAAGGGTGCCGAGGTGCACATCTACCGCTTTGTAGCCCCCGAAACCCCCGCAGAAGAGGCCGAGCGGCAGGTGCGCGAGCGCTGGAGCGAGCGCTGGGCCGCCGGTTACCTGCTCTCGGCTATTCCTAAGCGCGTCCAAGTCCAACGCGTTTACCTGTGGGCCTGGCCGGTGCTGGGCGACCCCCTGCTGGTGTATGGCAAGCCCATCGAACGGCTCTGGGGGGCGCTAGAAAACCTTTTGGCCAAAGCGCAGGAGACCTACGCCCAGTACAAAACCGGGGTGGTGGAACCCAACCCCGGTTTTCGTTGTCGTAGCTGTGGCGTTCGGGATGCCTGCCGCGAGGCGCAGTACGGTTAGCCTCTGGGGGCAGTGAAAGCAGCGGGATTCCTCTCAAGCGCACCCGTGCTCAGCGCAGCACCGCGCGACGGTTTAGATAAGCCTCGAGGTGCTCCTGGAAGGCTTTCATCAACTGCTGGCTGTAAGGCCCTACCTTGCCGTCTGCAACCATTTTGTCTTCGATCTGGGTGATGGGCATGACCTGCCGGGTGGCCCCGGTTAGCAGCACCTCGTCGGCGGAGTAGAGCTCGCTCAGGGTGATGGGCCGCTCCTGGATGGGCAGGATGGAACGGGCTACCTCCAGCAGGTGCTTGCGGGTGATGCCCGGTAGCACGCCGGCCTGGGCGGTGACCAGGGTGCCCTGCTGGACGATTAGCAGGCTGCTGCGCCCGCCCTCGTACACGGTCTCACCATCGTGGTAGATCACCTCGGTGGCCCCTTCGGCCCGCATCCGTTTGGCGAGTTTCACCGCGATGAGGTAGTCGGTGGTTTTGGCCTCGGGTAGCTCGCGCAGGTTTTTGTGCAGGATGACCTTGCCCCCCTGCTGGTAGAGGTGGGCCGGGGGTGGGGTGACCGCGATGGGCGCGATAATCAGGTTGGGCGGGCCGGGGGTGAAGGCGTCGGGGGAGTAGCCCCCGGTGAGCAGCATCTGGAGACCGGCTTCCCGCAGGTCGTTGAGTTCTATCAGCTCCCGAATCAGGGCCTCGAGCTTTTCCCGTCCAAAGGGCGGGGTAAGCTCCAGCAGCCGGGCCGAACGCTCGAAGCGCTCGAGGTGATCCTCCAAAAACACCGGAACACCCCGCAAAACGCGGAAAAACTCAAATACCGCATACCCCCGCCGCAAACCCAGGTCGGAGATGTGCAGGCTGGCCTTGTCGTGTTCGATGATGGTTCCGTTGATGCTGGCGTATTTCACATTTCAATCCCTACTCGAGCTCTCGCCCAAGTGCAACAGCCTCATTCTAGCGCGCGTGCTGGACGAGCTTCAATGTCATATGAAACCATGAAGGCTGTGAAACCGTACAGACGCTTGCGTTGCGTGGTTTGGTTTATGATGGTGGGAGCCAGTTATTCTTCTGGCCTGATGGGCTGTCTACTGTGAAAGTCCGCATCGCCTCCGCCGGAACCGGCAAGACCGCCAGCCTGGTCTTGCGTTACCTCGAGCTCATCGCCTCCGGTACGCCGCTGCGCCGCATCGCGGGCGTGACCTTTACCCGCAAGGCCGCCGACGAGCTGCGGGTGCGGGTGGCATCCGCCATCGAGGAGGTGTTGCAGAGCAGACGGCACCTGACATTTGATTACCGGAAGGGTTCCCTAGAACCCTTTGAGGAGGCGGCCCGCGAGATTGCCGGGGCCACCCTCAGCACCATTCACGGCTTTATGGCCCAGTGCCTGCGCCTCTCGGCCCCGCTGCTGCACCTCGACCCCGACTTTTCCCTGCTGGGCGACTGGGAGGCCCAGGCCATCTTTGAGGAGGAGTGGCAGACCCTGCGCTACCTGGCCCAGGATCCCCACCACCCGTTTTATGGCCTGGCCTCCGACGAGCTCACCGAGCCCCTTCTGCACCTTTTTTCCAAGCGCTCCCTGGCCGAGGTGTTCGAGCCGGCGGAAGGGGAGGCCAACCTGCGCCTGCTCCGGGTGTACCAGAGCGTGTACGCTGCCTACGAGGCCCGCCTGGGGGCCCACCTGCTCTCGCCCTCCGAGCTCGAGCAAAGGGCGCTGGACTTAACCCGCCACCCCCAGGCCCTGGAGCGGGTTCTGGAGCGGGTAGAGGTGCTCTTGGTGGACGAGTACCAGGACGTGAACCCTCTGCAAGGGGCTTTTTTTGCGGCCCTGGAGCGGGCCGGGCTGCCCATCGAGATCGTGGGCGACCCCAAGCAGTCCATCTACGCCTTCCGCAACGCCGATGTCTCGGTCTTCCGCAAGGCCCTGCGGGAAGGCCAGCCCCTGCCCCCCCTGACCCACAGCTACCGGCACAGCCGGGTGCTGGTGCGCTTTCTGAACGGCCTCACCGGGTACCTGGCCGAAAAGGGGCTGGGCTTCGGCCTCAAGGAAGCCCCCCCGGTCGAGGGGGTGCGGCCTGAGCAGGGGCGGCTGGAGGTGCACTGGGTGGTGGGGGAGCTCCCGCTGGAGGAGCTGCGCAAGCAGGAGGCGCGGGTGCTGGCCAGGCAGCTCGCGGCCCTGCGCGGCCCCATCGAGTACAGCCAGATGGCGGTGCTGGTGCGCTCGTACAACAGCGTGCGCTTTTTGGAAGAGGCCTTTGCCGAGGCCCAGATCCCCTACGTGCTGCTGCAGGGGCGGGGCTACTACGAGCGGCAGGAGGTGCGCGACCTGTACCACGCCCTGCGGGCCGCCCTCGACCCCAGGGGCCTGTCGCTGGCGGCTTTCTTGCGCAGCCCATTTGGACAGCACACCGAGGCTGGCCCCCTCAAGCCCCTCGAGCTTCCCCAGATCGAGGGGGTGTTGCGGGCCGACGACCCCCTGGGCCACCTGGCCCAGCACTGGCCCAGCGTGTACGCACGCCTTCGCCAGATACAGGCCCAGGTGCGCCTGATGGCCCCGCTCGAGGTGCTCAAGTTTCTGATCCGATTCCCCCTGATGGCCGGCCGCCCCTACCACGACTTCCTCGAGCCGCGCGCGCGGGAGAACGTGGACGCGCTGCTCTTCTACTTCGCCCCGCACCCGCCGGAGAACCTCGAGGGGCTTCTGGAGCGGCTCGAGCTGCTCTCGCGGCAGGCCGATGCCGGCGATGTGCCCCAGTCGGGTGAGGGGGTGCAGATCCTGACCGTCCACCGCGCCAAGGGGCTGGAATGGCCCCTGGTGGCGGTCTTCGACCTGGGGCGGAAGCATGTACACCAGGCCCAGCCGCTGTACCTGGGGCCGGGCGGCGAAGGGGGGCCCCTGCTGCAATGGGTGGCCCTGCCGGAAACCCCAGCCTTTGAAGGGTTCAAGGAGCAGGTCAAGCGCCTGGAGGAGGAGGAGAGCTACCGCCTGCTGTACGTGGCGGCCTCGCGGGCCCGCGACATCCTGCTGCTCACCGCCAGCGCCAGCCACGGCCAGCCCGAGGGCTGGGGCAAGGTGCTCGAGGCCATGAACCTGGGCCCGGCCAGCAAGCCCTACAGCCGCCCGGATTTTCACCTGCAAACCTGGCCCTACCAGCCAGTAGCCCCGGTGCGCGTGCTAAGCCGGCCGGAGCCCCTCCAGCCCTCGGCCTGGGTGGAGGCCCGCTTCGAGCCCGAGCCCTTCCCACCGCTCTTTTCGCCCTCGGCCTACAAGCGCCTCGAGGCCGAACCCCTGCCCCTGCCCGACCCCGAGGAGGGGGAAGAAATTCCGGGCCGGGCCCGGGCCATCGGGACGCTGGTGCACTACGCCATCGGGCAGAACTGGCGCCCCGACAACCCCCAACACCTGGCCAACCTCGAGGCCCAGGAGGTGATGTTTCCCTTCGACCCCGATGAGCGCGAAGACATTATGTCCGAGGTTCAGATGCTTTTGGAGCGTTACCAGGAACTCCTGGGCCGCGCACTCCCCTGGCCCCGCGACGAGGACTACCCCGAGTTTGCCGTGGCCCTGCCCCTGGGCTCCACGGTCTGGCAGGGGGTGATCGACCGGCTGTACCGGGTAGGCGAGCAGTGGTACCTGGAAGACTACAAGACCGACCAGGAGATGCGGCCCGAGCAGTATTTCGTGCAACTAGGGGTGTACCTGGCTGCCGTTCGCCAGGCCTGGCAGATCGAGCCCGAGGTGCGGCTGGTTTACCTGCGCCATCGCAAGGTGTTCCGGCTGGACAAGGCCATCCTGGAGGCGGCCTTGAGCGAAATTGCGCCCGGAAGGGCCCACTGGTGAACTACTCCTCCCAGGGCTCCAGCACCACCCGGGTCTCGATCTGGGCATTGAGGGTGGCCGAGACCGAGCAGTACTTGGTGTGGGAGAGCTCCACTGCGCGCTCGAGGGCCTCTTTGGTGACGTTGGGCCCTGCGCCGTAGTGCGTCACCACGATGTGGGTATAGCGCTTGGGGTGCTCCTCGGCCCGCTCGCCCACGGCCTCTACCCGGTAGCGGGCCAGGGGCTGGCGCTTTTTCTCCATGATGTCCACCACATCGTAGGCGGTGCAGCCCGCCAGCGCGGCCAGCAGGAGCTCCATGGGGCGCAGGCCGGTGGAAGGTTGGTCGCCGTCCACCATGACCTTGTCACCCTGCTCGTTGATGCCCACAAACCGGTGTCCTCCCAAGCGGTGCAGTACTACCTTTTTCGTTGCCATACATCTCCTTAGCGTAGGATCGGGCTCTCGTGGAGCCCCCCCGATAATATTGGATGCGCGAGGGTAACATAACTCCATTCCTGCACATTCTGCTGAATGTGAGCCCAAAGACAGGTGTTTGGAGTTGGGTGCGGATAATTGAGCCATGCAGACGTTGGAGGGCAAAGTCTATATTCTCACCGGTGGGGGTGGCGCCATCGCCGGGGCGATTGCCCGATCTTTTACCCAGGCCGGCGCCAAGCTGGCCCTGGCCGATGCCTACGAGACCACCATTGCCGAGCGGGCCCAGGAGTTTGGCGCGCGGGCTTTTGTAGCCAACCTGACCCACTACCCCGACGCTGAGATGCTGGTGCGTCAGGTCAAGGCCCAGTTTGGTCGGGTGGACGGCCTGATTCACACGGTGGGTGGCTTTGCCTACGCCCCGGTCAAAGATACCGAGCCCAGCCTCTACGACCGCATGTTCGACCTGAACATGCGCACCCTGTTTTACATGACCCGGGCCATCATCCCCGAGCTGCTCAGCCAAAAAGATGGCTTTATTGCGGGGATTTCAGCGGCCGCGGCCTGGCATGGGGTGGGGCCGGGGGTGGCCCTGTATGCCGCGGCCAAGGCCGCCGTGGCCACCTACCTGCGCTCGCTGGACGCCGAGCTGGCCGGTACCGCCATACGCGTAGCCATCGTGTACCCCATGGGCGCCGTGGATACCCCGGCCAACCGCAAGGAAATGCCCGAGGCCGACCCCATGGCCTGGGTAGACCCCGCCGAGATCGGCGAGAGCCTGGTGTATGCGGCCAGCCGCAGCCCCAGGGGCCGGGTGATGGAGCTGCAAATCTTCCCGCCGCGTTGAGCACGGCTTGCGGTCGCGCAGCTTTTTTGGATTGCCGTTAGCCCAGGTGTAACCCCCGGTTACTGTGCAAATTGGCTTGTCGCTTCTCACCCTTTTGCCTTAGGGTGGAGCCTATGGACGTTACTGCATATGTGCAGGCCGTAGGGTATCTGGGCATTTTTGCCACGGTATTCGTGGAAACCGGCCTGCTGGTGGGGTTTTTCTTGCCGGGCGACTCGCTTTTGATTGCGGTGGGGTTATTGGCGGCGGCCAAAAAACTACAACTGTCTATTGCCCTGGCGGCCCTGTTTATGGGCTCGGTGCTGGGCAACAACCTGGGCTACTTTCTAGGCCGTAAGATTGGGCCAGCCTTGCTTAGCAAAGCCAGGGTAAAGAACGAAGATTTAGAGCGCACCCGGCGCTTTATGGCCCGCTTTGGCCCGCTCTCGATCCTGATTGGCCCCTATGTGCCGGTTTTTCGGGCGGTGGTGCCGTTTCTGTGCGGCACGGTGAAGATGCCCTGGCCGCGTTTTTTTGTGCTGAGCCTGCTGGGTAGCCTGCTCTGGACGCAGGGCCTGACCCTGCTGTCCTACTACGTGGGCTCGAAAATTCCCCACCTCGAGCGCTACATCTACCTGATTCTGCTGGCCGGGGTGGGCTTTGGCGTGGCCCTGGCGGCCTGGCGGGCCTACCGTGCGGGCCACCTGCGCTGGCCCGGCCGCAGAACGGGGTAGCTCAGGTGTGGGCCTCCACCAGCTCGACCAGCACCCCACCCGACCACTTGGGATGAATAAAAGCCACCCGGTGGCCCCCAAAGCCGGGGCGGGGGGTGGTGTCAATCAGGGGCGTGCCTTCCGCGGCCAGGCGCTTCAGCTCGGCCTGGATGTTGGGGGTGGCGAGGGCGATGTGGTGCAGGCCCGGCCCGCGCTTCTCGATGAAGCGGGCAATGGCCGAGTCGGGGCGGGTGGCCTTGAGAAGCTCGAGCCGGCTTCCCCCGCTCCGGAGCATCCAGACCTCGACCCCCTGGCTTTCGACCGTGCCGCTGGCCTCGAGGGCATACCCCAGGCCCAGGTAGGGCCGGGCGGCCTGCTCCAGATCCTCTACGGCGATGCCAATATGGTGAATCTCCATAGGCCCCATACTACTCAACCGGGATAAAGGCCAGGCTGCTGATGCGTTCCTGGAAGCTGCCCAGCGAGGAAGAACGAACCCCCGCAGTGGTGAGGGCGCTGGCGATGTTCACGGTCAGGTCGATGACCAGGAGGGTGGGGGAGTCCTGGTCGGCCAGGTAGAGAAACTGGTCGATCCCCACGGCGGCGGTGCTGTAGCGGCGGGTGCGCGAAAGCAAAAGCCCGGTCTCGCTCTCGCGGGGTAGCTGGAAGCCCCCTTCAAAGCGGGCCAGGCCGGTGCCCAGCACGAAGACCGGCGGGGCCCCCCGGGCAAATGAGCGGGCGGCGATACTGCTATCCCGGCTCAGGCCTACCTCTGCGGTAGCGCTCAGGTTCCAGGCGGCCAGGGTGGTATCGGTGGTGAAGGCATCGTTGTCGTCGAAGAGGCCCAGGGCCTGGCCGTTCACAAAAATCAGATCGGAGGGGCTCGAGGTGCTCAGGCTCAGGGGCCGTTCGATGAAAGGGTTGACAAAATCGTACTGCCCGAACTGGGTGGGGGTCAGGTAGAGCAGCTGGTCGCTGGGGCCCAGGGTAAATCGGGCCGGGGTGCTCAGGCGCACCAGGTTGGCATCCAGAAAATTGATGGGGGTGGGAAGGGCGGTGGCCGTGAAGGGGATGATCCAGGCCCGGTACTCCTCGATGGGGCGGGGCGGGGTGGCGGGGGACGGTGGGCAGACCAGCAGGATGTGGCTCTGACCCTGGCGCAGATAGCCCCGGCTGCAGTCCACACCCAGGGCCTCGTCGAAGCCGTCGAGCTGGGGGGTGCCCACATCGTCTATGGTCAGGTTGCTGGCGTTGTAGCGCCGCAGGCGGTCTGGGGTGAGCACCCAGAGTTGGTCGTTGCCCGCACCCAGGCTGCGGCGGTAAAGGAGCGTTACGATGGGCGCGTCCAGGCTCCAGCTCCCGACCAGGCGGGGGGTGTCGGTGCTACCGGGTTGCAGCGTGGTGCTCTGAAAAAAGCGAACCTGGTAGGTGCTGCCGCTGGGGTTGTTGAGGCTGGCAGCCAGCAGGGCGCGGGTGGGCTCCTCGCGGCTGCCGGTGCAGGCGGTGAGGAACAGGCTTAGGATTGGTATGATATACCTTTTCATCTAACTAACGTCCTCCAGGGCTGGGGAGTTTGATGCCGCCGGGCAGGATTATATTGTTCTGGTTAAACAGGAACTCTGCGGCCTCACCGCCCAAGGCAAAGGAAAACCTGAACTCCTGCTTGAGGGTATCGAGGCTGGCTCGGAAGGCCCAGCAGCAGCGGTCGATGATCAGGTCGAAGCGGGGGCGCAGGATGGTGCCCTCGAGGTTGGGTAAAAAAAACTCCCTGGGGTTCGTCCCACCGCTTTCGGGGGCGTTCCAAACGATGCGGTAGAACAGGCGGGTTTTTTCCCGGCCCATAAAGCTTATGGTGGGGCCAAACTCCCGCAGGGTCACGCGGAAGCGCCCGCTGTTGCCCGATAGGCGCTCGAGGGCCACAAACCCTTGCAGCGAGAGGCCGGGCGGGTCTTCCGGGCGTAAGGGCGCGGGGAAAATCTCCAGCTCGCCGCTAAAGCGCAAAAAGCGCAGGAAGGCCTGGGTGTCGTCCTCCAGGGTCAGGGGGTTTTCGCTTTCGGGGAAGTGGAATTCCGCCGAGACCTCGTTGATGAAGATCTCGGGTTCACGCACTGCCGCCCGCAGCGAGAGGCGGGGGTTGCGCAGCAGCCCCTCGCTGTAGTTCCACAGCAGGTCGGCCTGCAACGCATCGGCGCTGTACTGGTAGCCCAGCCGGAAGCGGGTCTCGCTGCCGGGGTTGAAACCGATGGTATGCGCGAACACAAAGGTATGCAGGCCCAGGGTGAGCTGGGCCAGCCCATCCAGCAGGGCGGGGGTGGGGAAGGGGTTGGGGTTGGTGAGCGAGGGCAGGGGCTGGTAGAGGTGGGCAAAGCTCTGGCGCAAGCGGAAGCTGTTGGGGGCTTCCTGCAAGACCACGTTTAGCTCGGTGCGGATGGCCTGCCCGTTGTTCAGGTCGCGGCTGTGGGTGAGCGAGGTGGTGTTGCCGGGGGGGTTGTAGCTGGCGGAAAGCTCGAGAGGATCGTAGCGGGCGATCAGGGGAATCTGCTCGAGGGGGCGGGTTTCTTTTTCCTGCACGTCCCAGTAGCGGTAGCCGGTGCGCAGCGAGAAGTTGAAGGGCTGGGGGTTGTAGGCTGCGCTCAGGGTGAGCAGGCGGTCGAGGCCCAGCTCGAGCTGCCGCTCGTAGGTCAGGTTGAGGCTGAAGGGGGCGGGTGAAAGGCCCAGGCTGCTGCGCAGCAGACCCCAGCGGCCCAGCTCGATATCGCGGCTGGCGCTGGCGGTCAGGTTGAGCCAGGGGAAGGGGCGCGAGGTGAGGGCGAACTCGGCCAGCGGGTCGAAGACGCGGCGCTCGAGGTCGCGGCTGGCCCGTGCAGTAAAGGAAAAAATCGGGTCGGGATTGAAGCTGAAGGAGCCCTCCAGGCGGCTGTTGCGCTGGGGCCGCTCGTAATCGAACTGAAAGGGGGTTTCCCCTTCCACCACGCTGCGGCTTACCCGCAGGTTGGCGCTGACCGGCCCCAGGGTCTGGCCCAGGCTGGCGCTGGTGCTCCAGCGGATGAGCCGTTCGAACTCGGTGGGGTTGCCGTTTTCGTCGAGGTTCTGGGTGCTGTAGTAGCGCCCGATGAAGGTGTTCTCGAGGCTAAAGCTCAGACCCGGCCAGGGGGGACTGAGCGGGCGGTAGCTCTCGCGGTGCTCCACCCAGAGCCGGCCCGCCCCAATATAGGGCCCCAGCCGCCGGGCGCTGCGGTTGAGGGGGTTGGAGGGGGCCTGGTAGTAGCCCAGCAGAACCCGCCCGTTCAGGCGGAACTCGCCCTCGAGGCCCCTGGGAAACGTAACCTCGGCTTCCGGGAGCCGCTGGGGGGTGGTGCGCTCGTTGGGTAGGGCCAGGGGGTTGTGGTCGAGGTAGCCGTCTAAGGTCAGACGGTAGAGGGGCTCGGCACCCCGGGTGGCCCCCTCGATCAGAAAAGTGGTGTAGTCGGGCTGGCCCCCCGCCCCCTGCAGGAAGCGCGGCTCGTCCAGGGCGCTGTCGTCGCGCAGGATGAGCCCTTCCAGCCGCCAGTCGGGTTCTTCCAGCTTGTAGCTAAAGCGGTACTTGAAGATGCCGTCCTTGCGGGGGTCGCTGTCGGGCAGCACCGGCCCGGCGGGTGGGGGCAGGTACAGGAACTGGTAGCGCTCGAGGGCGGCCCCGATGCCAAAGTGGTCGAAGCCAAACCCCCAGCCCCGCCGCTCAAAGTAGCGCAGCAGGGTAAAGCCCAGGCCAAAGTCGGAGACATAGGGCAGGTCGGCCACCACGAAGACCCCATCGCTCTCGCTCTGGCCGAGCTCGAGCCTGGGCCGCCGGTCGTTCAAAAATAGCAGTAACACCGGCAGGTATAAGGTGCGCTCCCCGCGCAACAACACCCAGACCCCCCGAGCGATGATCCGGTCGCCCGGATAGAGCACCACCTCGCGGGCCTGGAAGGCGTAGTCGGCCACCTCCTGCTCGCAGCGCTGGCAGGGGGTCAGGTAGCCCTGCTGCAGCAGAATCTGCCCGGCGGCCCGCTGGCAGATGGGGCCCTCCAGATAAAACTCGCCCGACTCAATCTTCACCTCAATGGCCTCGAAGCTCTCGTCGTCGGTGAAAAGCTCGAGCTCCCCAGCCTCGATCAGCTGGCCCTGCTTGTCCTGGTAGCGCACCCCGCCCATGAGCAGCAGGCGCTTGCGGGTGCGGTTGTAGATGACCCGGGGGGCCTCGATGCGCTCGCCGTCCCGATCCATCTTGACCGGGCTGCCCACCAGAATCACCAGCTCCTCGCCCGCCTCGTTACGCAGCTCCAGGCGCTCGGCCTCGAGGATCTTCAGTTTTTTGCCGCCGCCTTGGGGTGCCTCGACTTCCTGGGCGAAGGCGGGCGAGAAAAACAACAGCAACAGCAGCAGGAACAGGGGAAGGACAGCGCAGGTGCCTGTGCAGGGGTTAACCTGCACGCCGCGTTGCCCAATCCCCCTCCGCCCGTTCCTGTTCATCGTTTCCCCAGCCGCAGCAAGGCCAGTCCGGCCAGCGCATAAAGCAGGTTGGGCCCCCAGGCCGCCAGGATGGGGTGCAGCGCCCCCTGCTCGCCCATGATGCGCCCCACGCTCCAGGTGGCGTAGTAGATGAAGGTCAGCACCACCACCCCCAGCATCCCCAGGCTGCGGCTGCCGCCCAGCAGGAAGAAGGCCAGCCCCACGGCAAAGAGGGCGAACGAATAGACCGCCGCGGGCTCGGCCCACTTGCGGTGCAGGGCGGTGAGTTCGGCGTGGTAGGGCAGCCCCTGGGCGCGGTACTGGGCGATGCGCTGGCGCAGCTCGGCCACGGTCAGGCTAAAGAGGCCCCCGGGGGGCTCGAGGGAAAGCTCCACCAGCGGCACCGTAGCCCGTTCAAAGCGCGCGACGGTGCGGGGCCGGGCCCCGCCGTAGGTCACCCGCATACCCTGGGAGAGCACCAGGGTGCCCTGTTCGAAGCGGCCCTGCTCGGCCACCAGGATCTCCTCGGCGGTGATCACCCGTACCTGCCCAATGCCAGTATCGCTTACCTCTCCCACGTACACCACGCGCCCGTAGGCATCCACCAGCCGGGTGCCAGGCTGCAGGAGGGCCCTGGGTTTTTGCAGCACGGCCTGGCGCAGCACACTCTGGCCCTGCTGCAAGCTGCGCGGTACCAGGCTGTCGGCGGCGGCCAGGCATACCACAAACAAAAAGGTGCCTAGCAAAAGCAGTGGAAACAGCACCCGCAGCTTGGAAACCCCCCCGGCCAGCATGGCTTTCAGCTCGGACTCCTCCCCCATGCGCGAGAGCACCAGCAAAAGGGCGAACAAAAAGGCCAGCGGCGCCCCGCGCACCAGCGCCTCGGGCACCCGGAAGGCCAGGTACTGGCTCACCACCCACGGATCGGCACCACGGGCCAGGAGGGGTGCCAGCACCTCGTACAAAGCCCCCCCCAGCAAGGCCAGTACCACCACGGCCAGGGCACCCAGCACCGAGGCCCCTACTTCTTTGATCAGGTAGCGATCCAGCACGCTCACAGCTACCTCCGGCCCCGACTCATCGGGCCAGCCTCCAGGTTCCTAGCAGGGCCAGCCCACCATACACGATGTTGGGGAGCCAGGCCCCGTAGGCGCCCAGCAGGTCAAAGCGGGCAAACTGGGCGGAGAGGGTAAAAAGCGTCCAGTAACCAAAAATAAGTCCCACCACAGCAATAAAAGCCCAGGCCGACTCGCGCAGCGAGAGGCCAATCACGACGGCCAGCCAGGCCAGCACCACCGTACCGGCGGCGTTGGCGTAGCGGCGGGCCAGCGGGAATTGCGCAGCGGGATCGGCCTTGGCTACGGCGTGCAGGTCGGGCATGCGCAGGGCCTCGTAGGAGACGGCTTTGGGTTGCACCCCCAGGGGAAAGGGCAGGGGGTGCTCGGCTTCCTGGTAGATCTGGCCGTTGGGGTCTACGCGGTAGGCGTTTTGCAACCGCCAGGCCCCGTTTACCCAGACACCCCGGTCGGCGCTCCAGATCGAGCCACCCGGCTCCACCACCCGGATGCCCTCGAGCTGGGAACCCTCACCCCCCTTGGCGGGTGGGTAGATGCGCTGGGCGTAGTACACCCCCAAGCCCTGGGGCGTGTAGGTGCGGTCGGTGAGGACGCCGGAGGGCTCGGAGCCGTAGTAGATCTTGTATTGCAAAGCCTCGAAGCGTTCCTGGGCGATGGGTTTGAGCCAGCCTTCGTTAAGCAGCACAACGGTTCCCACTATTAGCCCCAATAGCAACACCGGCCCGATGAAAACGCGCGGAGGCACGCCTGCGGCATAGGCGGCCTTGAGCTCGGACTGACGAATCCAGCGGGCCAGCGCCACCAGCAGGGCGAAGACCAGGCCCAAGGGCAGGGCGATGCCCAGGGTGTAGGGCACCCGGTAGGCCACCATCTGGGCGATTTCAGTCACAGGCGTCTTAGCCCGCAAAAAGGCCCCCGAGAGCGAGGAGAGCAGATCAAACGTAATCAGCCCGACGAATAGCAGCACGCCCAGCAGATACAGCGACAACGTTTCGCGCAATAGATAACGCTGCAACATTCCAGAGCGAAGTATAAAGCCCGGCCAAGTGAGAAGGCCCAACAAAAAAAGCGCCCCCGGCTCCCTGACGGCACCCGCTCCGTGGCGCTTAGGGCTGCTGCCTTCCGGCCCTGACCCGGTTCACGCTGGTGCGCCGCGTCAGACCGAGGGCGCGACCTCGAGCATAGCACAGCCAGGCCCCAGGGCCAAGGCCGGCTTGACGCCGCACGGGCGAGCCTGGAAACTTTCACCATGACGCCTTATGAAGCCTTTCAACTCCTCGAGCTGCGCGTCGGACGCATTCAAAAAGCTGAACCCCACCCCAAAGCCCGCAAACCTTCCTACCAACTGTGGATAGACCTGGGCCCGCTGGGAATCAAACAGAGCAGCGCCCAGCTCACCGACCTCTACACCCCCGAGACCCTGGTGGGGCGGCTGGTGATCTGCGCAACCAACCTGGGCGAACGCAACATTGCCGGTTTTAAGTCCGAGGTGCTGGTGCTGGGTCTGCCCGACGAACAGGGGCGGGTGGTGCTGCTCTCGGTGGAGCGCGAGGTGCCCCTGGGTGGGCGGGTCTTCTGAGCCCTCCGGCAGCGAGGAAACCGTAGAGACATCTGCCCCCCGCCCTGGGGGGTAGCTTTAACTCGAGGTGATAACCATGCTGGTCAAAGACTTCATGACCCCCAACCCCACGGTGGTCAGCCCGGAGGCGACCGTGCCCGAGGCCGCGCAGATCATGAAAAAGGGCGGTTTCCGCCGCTTGCCGGTGGTCAAGGAAGGCCGGGTGGTGGGCATCGTGACCGACCGCGACCTCAAAGAGGCCATGCCCTCCGATGCCACCTCGCTTTCCATCTGGGAGCTCAACTACCTAATTTCCAAGCTCACCGTGGGTGAGATCATGACCCGCGACCCCATCACCGTGGCCGACACCCTGCCCCTGCAGGCCGCCGCCAAGCTGATGCTCGAGCACAAGGTGGGGGGCCTGCCGGTGCTGCACGAGGGCAGGCTGGTGGGCATCATCACCGTCACCGATGTGCTACGGGCCTTCTTGCAGCGCGAGGCCGAACTCTTGGTGGGCGCCGAGACCAACCCCTAGCCCATCTTCTTTAGCGCCAGCACCCGTTCGGCGGGCCAGGTGTTCACAACCTGATCGGGGTGCAGGCCGGCCTTAAGGGCGTAGAGCAGGCCGTACTGGATATCGGAAAGGCCCTCGAGGCTGTGCGCGTCGGGGCCCAGCGAGAAGTTGAGGCGGTCGCGCCAGGCCAGCATGAGCCGCCAGTCCAGGTCGAGGCGGTAGGGGCTGCAGTTGAACTCCACCACCTTGTGGTTTTGCTGGGCACGCTCGAGCACCGCTTCCCAGTCGGCCTCGGCCCCTTTGCGCCGGAGCAAAAGGCGCCCGCTGGGGTGGCCCAGGATGCTCAGGTAGGGGTTGTCCAGGGCCCGCAGGAGGCGCTGGGTCTGCTCGGCCCGGCCCAGGCCCAGCCCGGTGTGCAGGCTGCCCACCACCACCTCGAAGCGGGCCAGCAGTTCCTCGGGGTAGTCCAGCGAGCCATCGGGCAGGATGTCGGACTCGATGCCGCGCAGGATGCGGAAGGGGGCCAGCTCGGCGTTGAGGGCCTCGATCTCCTCCCACTGGCGCAGCACATCCTGGGGGCGCAGGCCCCCGGCGTAGGCGGCGCTTTGGGAGTGGTCGCAGATCACCATGTACTCCAGGCCCTGGGCCATGGCGGCCTCGGCCATCTGGCGCAGGGTGGCGCTGCCGTCGGAGTAGGTGGAGTGCACGTGAATCAGGCCCCGGAGCTGCGGGGGTTGCAGCGTGGCCTGGGGCGCGCTCAGCCCCACGTGCTCCTTTTCCCGCCAGTAGGCCGGCACAAAGGGCTGGTTCAGGGCCTCGAACACCGCTGCTTCGGTCGCAAGCGCAGGGGGAACGGGGCCCAGGGCTTCCAGCCACTCCCGCGAACCGGTGGCCTGCACCAGCACGCTGCCAAACGAGGCCGCATCGGTGCAGAAGACCCGCAAAGGCAGGCCCTCGAGCCGCCCCAGCAGCACCTCTCCCTGCACCTCCTCCACGAACCGGCCCAGCACCGAGCGCACCTGCTGGGGGGTGCCCACCACCACCAGATCCAGGTTGCCCACGGTTTCCAGGCCCCGCCGCACGCTACCGGCCAGTTCGGCCTTCAGCCCGGCGTTTTCCAGGTCGGCCAGTAGCAGCCGGGCGGCCTCCAGCCCCACCGGCAGCAGCACCCGGCGCATACTGCTCAGGGCGTAGCGGGCCGCCTCGAGCAGGCTGGCTTCGCTCCTGGCCCCAAAACCCGGCAGGGCGCGGATTTTGCCCTGTTCGGCCCAGAGCACCAGCTCTTCGAGGCTACCGACCCCGTTCTCCCACAGCGCCCGGATGCGCTTGGGGCCCAGACCCTGCACCCGGAAGAGCTCGAGCACCCCCGGCGGTACGCGGCCCTCCAGCTCGGCCAGGTAGGGGAACTCCTGGGTCTGCACAATCTCGGTGAGCAGGGGGGCCAGCGCCGGCCCCACCCCCGGCACCCCCTTGAAGCCCCGTGCGGCCAGCTCGGCCAGGTCGGCCTCCTGCTGCTCCAGGTTGCGGGCGGCGTTGCGGTAGGCCCTGGCCCGGAACTCCCCCTCGCCCAGCACCTCCATCAAGTCGGCGGCGTACTCGAGCATCCCCGCCAGGTCTTTACGGTTCATAGCCACAGCCTAAAGCATAGGGCCGGGGCTGGCCCGCTTGAAACACCACCGCCTCGGTGTACCCCACGCTGCGCAGAATCCCAACGGCGTCGGAAAAGCGGTGGGCCACATCCTCCGGGCGGTGGGCGTCGGAGCCCAGCACCACGGGAATCCCCAGGGCGCGGGCTTGCTGCAGGAGCTCGGGGCTGGGGTAAAGCTCGCCGGCTTTTTTACGCCAGCCAGCGGTGTTGACGTCCAGGGCCAGCCCCTCACCGGCAATAACCTGCAGGGCTTCCTCGGCCAGGTCGGCGTAGCCCTCGGGGGGGCGGTAGCCCATCACCTTGGGCAGATCCAGGTGCCCGATGGCATGGAACAGGCCCGTGCGGGCGGCCTCGGCCACCAGCTTGAAGTAGGCCCGGTAGACCTCGCGCAGGTCGCGCTCCTCGAACTCACTCGCATAGCGCGGGTTATCGAAGGGCCAGGCCCCCAGGTAGTGCACCGAGCCGATGATGTAATCGTAGTCGTAGCGCGACAGAAGCCTCTTCACGAAGTACTCGGTGCCGGGGTGGTAGTCGGCCTCGAGGCCAATCCCCACGTAAAAATCGCCGGCCTCTGCCCGCACCCGCTCGAGCAGGGCGTGGTAGAAGGGCAGCTCCTCCAGCTCCATGCGCACCTCGGGGTCGAACCAGGCCGGCATGGGGCTGTGGTCGGTTATGACGATGCCCTGCAAGCCAGCTTTCTGGGCGGCCTGTACGTACTGCGTGGGCGTGCCCACGGCGTGCTTGCAGAGGGGTGTGTGCATGTGGCTGTCGTACATTTTTTCTCCTATACCACCCGCACCACCCGGCCCTGGCTGGCCCAGACCTTGACTGAACGCCCCAGGATCTGGCTGGCCTGGGCCGAGAGCGACTCATCCAGAACCAGCTCATCCCCTGCCACCTGCACCAGGCTGGCCGCCTCGGGAGGGGCCAGGTGGGGCCCCCGCAGCAGCACCGCATCCACCTGCCAGCGGCTGGCCCACAGCCGCTTGAGCGCCCACAGGGTTTCTTGCTTGCCGGTCTCGAGGCCAAAGGGGGCCTCGCCCGCGTAGCGCACCAGCACCGGGCCTTCCGGCAGGGCCGCGCGAATCTCCTCGGCGCGCTCGGGCAGGAGGTACGACTCGCGCAGCAACCTCTCGGCGAAAGCACAGGCCCTTTCCAGCTTGTCCTCGTCCAGCCGTGCGCCAAACACCCCCTCAAAGGCCCGTCGGATCTGCTCGGCCAGGTTGGCCAGTTGGTAAAACTCGGTCTCCACCCCCAGCAGCACCAGGGTGGGCACCACGCTCAGGCCTTCTCGGAGGAGCTGCTGTAAATCGGTCACTTCGCCCAGGGGTTGCGCCGGGGCTTGCTCGAGCGAAAAAATCACGCCTAACAGTCTACTCCGAACCTTCCGCCGATTGTTGATGGTTCCACCCGAGGCATTTGACCACCTACCAAACCTAAACATATCGCGGCGCGTTACCTACGTATAATCTCAGCCATGAGCGAAGCAGTGGCGGCCCTCGAGGCGGAGCGGTTGGGGAAAAAGTACGGGCGCAGACCTGTTCTGGAAAACATCACCTTTGCCGTGCAGCCGGGGGAGGTGTACGCTTTGGCCGGGCCCAACGGCTCCGGCAAGACCACCCTGATCCGCCTGCTGACCGGCCTGGCCTTTCCTACCTCCGGGGTGGTGCGGATGCTGGGCCAGGACGTTTACAACGGCGGCTATGTGGCGAGGCGGGCCTTGGGGGCGGTGGTGGAGGCCCCGGCCGCTTTTTACCCTCACCTGACCGGGCGTCAAAACCTCGAGATGATTGCCTTCCTGACCGGTCTGAGCAAAATGGAAACCCGCATACGGGAGGTGCTGGCCCGGCTCGAGCTGCTATCGGTGGCCGACCAGCCGGTGCGCACCTACTCGCTGGGCCAGCGCCAGCGCCTGGGACTGGCCTCGGCCATCCTGCACGAGCCGCAGATCCTGATTCTGGACGAGCCAACCAGCGGCCTGGATCCGCAGGGCATCAACAAGGTGCACGAAATTCTTGCAGAGCTGGCCTGGAAGGGGGTGGCGGTGCTGCTCTCCACCCACCACCTGCGCGAGGTTTCGGCATACGTCGACAAAGTGGGCATTCTGGGCGGAGGACGGCTGCTGGAGGAGGTTAAGCTTTCTACCAAAGGCGAGACCTACCGCCTGCGGGTGGACGATCCAGCCAGGGCGGCGGCCTTCCTGAAAACTGTACCGGGTGTGCAAAACGTGAGCCTGCGCGGTGTGAACGTGATTTTTGAAGGCTCGCCCAACGTGGCCCTGGCCGCCTTGGTGCGCGAACACTACCAGGTGCAGTTCCTGGAACCCGACTACTTCGACCTGTACGACTATTACCGGGAAAGGATAAAAAATGTGTAGAAGCAAGGCCAGGCTGCGGCTTGAGAACCACACGCTTTCCGTTGGGAGTAGAGCATGCTACGGGTATTGATCTGGGAGTTTGGCAAACTGGTGCGGCTGCGCTCGGTACAGATTGGTCTGCTGGCGGCCCTGGTGCTGCCGGTTTTATGGGCGTTTGCCCCAGGTCTGCGGGCCCAGTACGGCCTCGAGCTGGTCTCGGGCTGGCAGGTGCCGGCCTTATCCCTGCTGACCGGGATGGACTTCTTATTCCCGTTCCTGACCGCCATGGCCGCGGCGGAGGTGCTGGGTTCGGAGGTCTCGATGGGCACCCTCAAGTCGGTGTTGTTGCGCCCTAGTCCCCGCAGCCGCCTGTTGCTGGCTAAGATTATCGTGGTACTGGCCTACCCCTTTATTTTGTTGGCGGTCAGCCTGGCGGGTTCGTTGGTGGCGGGCCTGCCCTTTGGCCTGGGGAGCTTTTTCGGTGGCACCGGCCTGGGGGCGGGCAGCTTTGCCGGTGTGGGGCAGCTCAGCCCTGCGGAGGCGCTGCTGGAGCTGCTGCGGGCCCATGCGCTGGCAGGGGTGGTGCTCTGGCCGCTTTCGGCACTGGCGATGCTCTATGCGGTGATCTTCCTGAGCACCACTTCGGCGGCCCTGGCAGCGGTCTCGACCCTTTTACTGATGCGACTTCTCATCGCTTTTCCGGCCCTTCAGCCGTTTTTGCTGACCAGCTACCTCGACCTCTACATTCGCCCAGCGGCGGTGGGGCTGGGCCTGCCCCTACTCATCATCTATACGGTGGGTTTTGCCGTGCTGGCCCTGCTGATTTTTGAACGCAAAGACATCTGAAGTAGGCTTTTGTCTATGGGCAAACTGACGCACTTTGCAGATGGCAAGCCGCGCATGGTGGACGTGAGCGAAAAGGCCGCCACCCTGCGCTCGGCCAAGGCCGAGGCGACCGTACGGCTTACCCCGGAAGCTGTGGAGGCCCTGCGGGAAGGCGGGGTGGGTAAAGGAGACCCTCTGAGTGTGGCGCAGCTGGCCGGGATCATGGCGGCCAAAAAAACCGGTGAACTGATTCCCCTGTGCCACCCATTGCCCATCACCGGCGCCGAGGTGCGGCTGGAGTTCCGCCCAGAGGAAGCCCGTGTGCACATCACCGCCACCGTCAAGACCAAGGCCGAGACGGGGGTGGAGATGGAGGCCCTTACGGCCTGTGCAGTGGCGGCCCTCACCGTCTACGACATGCTCAAGGCCGCCAGCAAGGGCCTGGAGATTACCGATCTGCGCCTGCTGCACAAATCGGGCGGTAAGTCGGGGGAGTGGCGCCGGGAAGGGTAGTATTGGGCATGGCCCGCTCGAGGTTTCCCAGGCTCCAGGTCGAGTTTTCCGATGCGATCATGCAGAGGCTGGCCCGGCTGCACGGCCCGGCCCCCTTTGCACCGCACCCCTTTCCCCAGCGCAGGCCCTACGAGGTGCTCCTCAGCTCAATTGTGGGCCAGCAGCTCTCAGGCAAGGCCGCCGACACCATCTGGGGGCGGCTTATAAGCCGTTTTGGCCTCGAGCCCGAGACGCTGTACCAGGCCCCGTTGGAAGAACTACGGGCGGTGGGGCTCTCCGCCGCCAAAGCCCGCTATGTGCAGGAGTTGTCGCGCTTTGCGCTGGAGGGCGGGCTGCTGGGCCTCGAGCACCTGTCCGACGAGGCGCTTGTTGCACACCTGACCCAGGTTAAGGGCATTGGGGTCTGGACGGTGCAGATGTTTTTGATGTTTGGCCTGGGCCGCCCCGATGTCTGGCCGGTGCTGGATCTGGGTATCCGTAAAGGAGCCCAGAAGCTGTACGGGGTGACCGAGCGGGACGCACTCGTGGCGCTGGGGGAGCGCTTCAAACCCTACCGCTCTCATGCGGCCTGGTATCTGTGGCGGGCGCTGGAGTCAACTACCCCGACCCAACCCTAACAGGTTCGGGTCAGGGCTTGCAGGGACAGAACCATGCAGAACACGATTCGCTTCCCCCACGTTCGGCCAGTTGACAGTGGCCCGGCAGGGTTGCCCCTGCCGCGATATGGTCTGCCTCACAGGCCCACAGCCGTTGCTCCTGCAGGAGTGCCTTCTGGCCTCAGCAACCATAAAACCAGCATACTACAGACCATCTTGAAGGAGTACAGCGTTCTAACGAGCCCCAGACCCCAGTTGGTGAAGCTGGGTGTTTAGGCCACCGCTACGGGCTTTTCGGCGGGTTGCTGGGCCAGGGCGGCCTTGGTGCTCTCGATGGCCACCTCGATCATGTCGTCGGTGGGCTCCCTTACGGTGAGCATCTGGAATTTGAAGCCCAGCCAGCGGAAGAACCTCGAGAGGGGGTCGTGGTGGGCGGCGGAGTAGCGCAGCACCTCGAAGGAGATCGCGGCCACCACCGGAATCATCAACAGGCGCGGGAAGATCCAGTACCAGGCCACTGTAAGGGGCGGGAAGAAGCTGTACACAAACACCCCCACCACCGCGGTAAAGGCGATGAAGCTGGTGCCGCAGCGGGGGTGGTAGGCCGGCTGGGCCCGCACGTTTTCCACGGTGAGCTCGAGGCCCTTCTCATACGCGGCGATGGCCTTGTGTTCGGCCCCGTGGTACATGAAGAAGCGCTGCATCTCCTTCATGCGCCCGATAAAGACCAGATAGCCAATCAGAATGGCGGTCTCGAAGAGCCCCGCCACCACGTAAAACAAAAAGCGGAAGCGCTCCTCGTCCACCAGCAAGCCCGCCAGCCGGGCCGGCAGCCAGACAAACAGGGCCAGGCCAATCACCAGCGAGACCGCCAGGGTGCCGTACATGGCCGCTCCCGAGACCTTCTCCTCTTCTTCCCCGGCCAGCTCGGCGCTGCGCGAAAGCGACTTGTAGGAGATGCTCAGGGCGTCCCACAGTGCCACCACGCCCCGGATGAGGGGCAGCCGGGCCCAGGGGTATTTTTTGGTCAGGGCTTCTTCCTCGTGCCGCTCGACGTGAATCTGGCCGTTGGGCAGCCGCACCGCCAGGGCCCAGGCATCGGCGGCCTTCATCATCACGCCCTCGAGGGCCGCGCTACCCCCTAGAGCGGCCTGATTGAGAAAAAAACCCAGTTTGCGGAAAAGTTTTATGCCGGGTAATCCAAACTTCATCCGAACCATCTTAGCGCATTGGCGCAATCGCACGACAGAAGGGGATGAGAAACAGCTCTATCGCAAAATGGCCCGCACCGGCGCGGCGTCGGCCCCCTCGAGCTTCAGCGGCAGGCAGACGAGTTCGTAGTCGCCCGGGGCCACCCCCTCCAGGGCCAGCCCCTCCAGGATATACACCCCGGCCTGGGCAAAGGCCTTGTGCGCGGGCAGGTCTTTGGAGGTGAGGGGGTCTACGCTGGGGGCGTCGGTGCCGTAGAGCCGGACGCCCTGCGCGGCCATGTACGCGGCGGCCTCGGGTAGGACGTGCATAAACTCCAGTGGAAACGTCTCCCAGCGATTGGGCTGCCCGCTATAGAACAGGGTGCGCTCGGCGAGCTGGATGGTTTTGAGGAATTCGACCGTGAGCGGGCCTTGCCCCCGCGCGTCCACCACCCGGCAGGGGCCCATGAGCAGCTCGAGCGGGACGCTTTCCAGCTTGCCGCCGTCGTCCACGTAGTGCCAGGGGGCGTCCAGGTGGGTGCCCAGGTGGGTGGTGGTGGTAAATTTGCCCACGTTCACGCTGTCGCCACCCGCGATTCGCGCAACCAGCTCGTAGCTAAACGGGGTATCGCCAGGCCATACCGGCACGCCGGGGTGGATGGGGCGGGTGATGTCGATCATGACCCGATGATACGCAAAATGTGGTGCTCGAGGGCCTCCACCGCCTGCCGGATGCGCCACTGGGCTTTGTCGCGCACACCGGCTATGTTCGATACCGCCCGCAGCTCGGCCCCGGCCAGGCCCAGCCACAAGCAGGTCTGGGCGAAGGCGGCGCCTTCCATGTTCTCGAGGTCGGCCTCCCATTTGCGCGCGAGCTGGTGGGCCTCGCTGGGGTTCTCCGAGACCAGGTCGCGGGTCAGAAACTGTTTGCCAGGCAGGCCCAGTTTGCTCTTAAGCTCGTCTGTAAAAGCTTTGTCCAGCGGAAAGCGGTTGTGGTAGGGCCTGGAGGCCACCACCAGGCTGGGGAAGCCCAGGCCCTTCAGGCCCCCATCCCGCACGCCCAGGTCGGCCTGAATCTCCCGCTCGGCCAGGGCGCAATCGCCTATCTGCAAACCCGAATCGGCATAGGCCCCCGCAATGCCAAAGAGCAGCACCCGCTCGAACCTGCGCCGCTGGACGAAAGCGGCCAGGGTGGCGGCGGTGTTGGCCTTGCCAATGCCGCACTCGAGCCAGACCCAGCCCGCCCCGCGCAGCCCCGCGCGTCCGTGAAAATCGAACTTCTGGCCTTTGAGGAAGGGAGCCTCGAGGCGGGTGGGAGAGAGCAGGAGCAACGGTAGGGTGGGCACGATTTAATATCTTAGCATTGACTTTAGTTTGCTCTCTATCAAAATATGGTCAACATCTTGACAAAAAAAAAAATAAGATGCTAACCTCCGCTCGAGGTACCTCAGAAAGGAAGTGAAAGTTGTACCTTAACTCCGAAAGTGCGTTAGCAGCTTCTCATATCAAGAACAAGGAGGGTGCAGGTGAGTCTCATTGATGTGATTGCCAAACTCATTGAAGATATAGTGTGCTCTGTTTCTTGGTGGTGTTAAGTGCCGTGAACTTTTTACCTCAATAACTACCGTAGGGGTATCACGACTGTGCGTGACTTGATAATTGCCATCATCGTGGAAGGTTTCTGCTTCCTGGTTCCTGTCTGCTAGAAGACTAAGTTATAGCTAAGGGGGATAGCAATGCGAGACTACCTTTATACATTGGTTGACTTCGTTTTGTGTGTTTTAGGCTGGTGCTAAACTGCATTAAGCGCCTTCGAAAATAGCTCTTTGGTTGCCGGAACTATTCTGGCAACCGCTTTTGCGTGAGTGTTTAAACAATGTAAGGGTGTCCAAATGCTCAAGGTTGACTCAATAAGTAAAACCTTTCGTTCGCTGCGTAATGTGGTAAGAGCCCTCACGGGTGTTTCCCTGGAAGTAAAGCCAGGTGAAATTGTAGCCCTGTTGGGGCGCAATGGAAGCGGTAAAACCACCACCATTCGCACCGTGTGCGGCCTGGTGATTCCAGATGAGGGTTCGGTAAGCATCAACGGTTTGAGATTTGGGCAGCCAAATTACATGGCGCAGTTGGGAGCTCTGATAGACACCAATCGAGTACTTTTCCCGCGCCTATCGCCCTTCGAAAACCTAGTTTATACCTGCGCCGTCCGGGGTATGCGGCGTCCGGAGGCCCGGGAGCGGGCCAAATACCTTTTAGACCTATTGGGTTTGTGGGAAAAGCGAAACGCGCCAGCGCAAACACTGTCCAAAGGTATGGTGTCAAAGATGGCTTTTGCTGTGGCTATCGCCCACGATCCCCCTTTTGTGTTGCTTGATGAGCCGACGCTGGGTCTGGACATTGACGCGGCAGAGGTGCTCGAGGCGCAAATTTTAGGTATGGCAAAGGCGGGTAAGGGTATTCTGCTCACAACCCACCAGTTGGAGGTTGCTGAGAGGCTTTGTACCCGAGTCGCTATCCTTTCGGGTGGGCGCATCGTGGTGGATAAAGCCAAAGAAGAGCTTTTAGAGATGTTTGACCTGCAAAGCTATCGAGTTACTTTCAAGGAGCCGGTGAACCTGCCCGAGCTGCCTTTTCAACATACGCTGGATGAGTCGGGTAGGGTGCTCGAGGTGATTTTGGATCATCCTGAGCAGCTCTACGAACTGATGAGGCGACTGCACCCCAGGCCGCTCCGCTCCATTGAGAAACGAGAGGTCGAGCTAGCCGAGATATTCAGGAGCTACACAGCCCGAAAGGAGTCGCACAGTGCGTAAGCTGGCTATTTTGTTTGGTGCCGAGGCCTGGCGCGCCTGGCTGGAAGAGGTGCGTTATCCGCTGCAGTTTGTGATGGGCCTGGTTTTTATGGGCCTCATTTTCTTCTTGCTCAAAGGCGTGGCCCAGCTCTCGGGGGTATCAAGCTCGAATCCAGAAACGATTTTCAGACTTTTGGTGGGTTATCTGCTGGGACTGCTTGCGATGTCTGCTCTGAGTGGTATAGCCGCGCAAATTAGCAGGGAAGCAAAGTCCGGTACGCTGGAGAACATGGTGCTGTCCGGGCATGGCCTTACAGCTTTTTTTGTAACGCAGGCCCTCGCCCGCCTCGCGCCAATTTTGCTCAACACGGTAATTTTATTTCTGGTACTGACCAACCACAATAAGATCAACTTTAGTCTGAGCTGGGAAATGCTCCCTGCCATCGGCTTGTTTTATATTGCGGCCCTGGGTCTGGGTCTGGTGGTAGGGGCGCTAGCGTTACTGTTCAAGGAGATCAGAACCTTTTTTATGCTGGCGCAGTTATTGGTTTTTCCGGCGGTCATTGCCAACCTGCCACAGCTCGAGTGGTTTCCGCTGGTGCTGGGTGCTTCGGTAATTCGAGACTTACTGCAAGGCAGTGCTGTTGAAGCCTACTGGTGGATCCTGCTTCTCGCCGAGACAACGGCGGTGCTCTGCGTTGGTGTTCTATTGTTTGAGCTTGCAGACCGAGAGGCCAGAAAGCGGGGCCTTCTTGGTCACGAGTAGCACTTCGCTGCTCATCCGACATCCCGGGAAGCGCTGGCTTCGGTATACCTAGCTGGATACCTTGCGGATAAGGCAAAGGCGGTATCAGTCCACCACCCTGAAACCCAGGGCCTCGGCCCGCTCCACGAAAAACTGGATGTTTTCGCTTTTGGTCTCGCCGCCCAGGCTCTTTCGCTCATAGGCCTTTTCGGCGGCCAGAATCATGGTCTCGGCCAGGCAGGCCGGCACCGCCCCCTCGCCAAAGTGCAGGTCGAGGTTGCCGGTCATGGCCCCCGGCGGCCGCACCACCCCACCGGGAATCACCCGCACCCCCGGCACCTGCTTCACCGAGGCGTCCACGTCGGGCGGCACGCCTTCGTCGTAGATCCAGGCGCCGGGCTTGACGTGCTGGGGGAAGATGACCGGCTGGGGGTCGGAGGTGGCGGTGAAGATGAGGTCGGCCTCGCGGATGGCCGATATATCGGTGCTCACGATAAGCTGAGGGACGGGCTGGCCTTTGCGCTCGAGGTTCTGCTTGAGGGTGGCGGCGCTTTTCTCCAGGCGTTCCTGGTTGCGCCCCACCAGAATCAGCTTCCCAACCAGCGGCGCAATCTGCCGGGCAATCCCAAAGGCCACCACCCCGTTGGCCCCCACCACCGCCGCGGCGGCCTCCTGAAGGCGGCGCCCGGACTGCTCGAAGTGGGCCAGGATGCCCGGTATGGCGGCCTTCACCGTGCCGGCGGTGTAGGCCCCGCCGTTGGTCACCTCGATCTCCGGTACGGCCTCCTGCACCACCCGGCCCTTCTCGCCCACCACGCTCCAGAAGGCCCCTAGGCCCACCACCGTGCAGCCCAGCTCCCTGGCCAGCCGGGCCCCCTGGATGGCCCGCTGGGTGGCCAGCTCGGGCTTGCCGGTAATCTGGTGGGGCAGCAGGGGGGCCGAGATCAGGTGGCAGCGAATCTCCCGCCCGTCGGTGGTCTTGACCCCGCGCAACTCCCCCACCTTCATGGGCCGGATGGCCTCGGCGAGGTTTTCCACCAGGCTCTGGGAGATGAGGCCCCGCTCTACCAGCGGTCGGGCCCAGCGGAAGCGGGGGCTCTGGAACAGGTCGTCCACCGTGAGGGGATGAATCATGAAGGCGCAGACCACCTGCTTGTCCGATGGCAGCGGTGGTGGTTCGCCCAGGCGGGGCTCGGTGCCTTCCAGCATCCGCCCGATGTTTTCCTTGTAGCGCCAGAGCGCGGCCAGGAGCAGCCCCCAGGCCGCCAGCCTGGCCCAGCCGGTAATAGGCTCGAAGCTGAGCAAGAGCGCCAGCGCGCCGGGGATGGTCAGGGCGGCCAGCGAGGCGTAGCGGCTGAATAAAAGGCTCAGGGCCGCTACCAGCAAGACCACCAGGGTGAGCAGGTAGGAAAGTCCGCTCAGATGCAGGCCCAGCACCACCCCCACCAGCACGCCCGCACCCCGTCCGCGCAGCAGGGTTCCCTGGGCCAAAAGCCGGGGAGGGTAGAGGTGGCCCAGATAGACCAGGAACGCAAAGATTACCGCCCAGGAGAGCCCAAACTGCCCTCCCAGCCAGACCGCCAGCAGCCCCTTGAGAAAGTCCAGCCCCCAGGCCAGGAGCACCGGGCCTGAACCCAGGCGTTCCAGGGCGTTCTCGAGGCCCAGGTTGTAGGCCGAGGCCAGGCGGGGATCCTGACCGGTCAGGCGTCGGATGGCCCAGTAGCCGAGGGGCAGGGCGCCCAGCAGGTAGGCCAGGGTTGCCAGTACAAAAACCATCGGCACAACCTTACCAGATTTTGGATTTATCGGGCATGCGTTTCCAGGTCTTTATTGGCGCTCGAGGGGTTCCTGGGCGGCTCGAGGCTTCTGGCTCATGGCCCAGATGGCGCCCAGTACCAGAACGACCAGAATAAAGAGCGAGAACTGGGTTTTGTCGATCCCCGTGACCCATTCCGGGCGGCTCAGGACTTCCTTGGCAAACTTGTCCCAGCCGCCAATGGCCAGCTTGACCCCGGCAAAGCCCACCACTGCAAAAGCCACACTCTCGAAGCGCGGGTATTTTTCCAGCAGGCCCACAAAGAGCACCGCCACGAAGCGCAGGGCCAGGATGCCGATAAACACACCGGTGAAGATAATCCAGAGGTTGTCCGAAAGCGCCACCGCCACCAGAACCGAATCCACTGCGAAAGCCAGATCGGCCAGCTCAATCTGGGCTACGATGGTCCAGAACTGGCGGGGGGTGACCACCTGGAGGGTCTGGGGGGCCTCGAGGTGGACTGCTTCTTTGGGCTTGGGTTTGCTGAAGTGCCGGATGGCGATGTAGAGCAGATAAACCGCCCCCAGGGCCTGAATCCACCAGAACTGGATCAGGTATACCGCGAAAACCAGGGCCATCCCGCGCAGGACATAGGCCCCCAGGATGCCGTAAAACAGGGCCCGCTGCCGCCAGGGCGGCGGTAGCTGCCTGACCATCACCCCCAGCACCATGGCGTTGTCGGCTGAGAGCACCGCCTCCAGGACAATCAGGATTCCAATAACAATCAGCGCTTGTCCGATTTGTTCCATGAGCACCTCTGGTTGTGGCTAGGCAAAAAATAACAAAGCCACCACGGCCTCTTCGTGTCGTGGTGGTCTCACCTGGGCGATAAGCCCTGATTAACCGGAAGCGTTCGCTTCGTATTGACGATTAATCAAACCCGAAACCGGGTGGTTACTCCCCAACCAGCCTGTAGGGTAGCAGAGTTTACGGGATGAAAAGCGAATGAGGCCACCATTTAGCTGGGTTTTTGCCAGACCGCCCAGGTGCGGTGGTGCCCGTCCATCCAGCCCTCGGCCCAGGCCCGCAGGCGGAGGCCTTGGGGCGGGTGCAGGAGTTCACCAGACTGCCAGTAATGTGCGGCCTGGCTGCCGCGCCGCCGGGCTTCCACCACAGTGAAGCCCTCGAGGAGCACCAGACCGCCCGGCATCAGCCGCTCGACAAACATTCCCAGCAAGGGGCGGTGCAGGAAGTACGACTTGACGATCCCAGCCAGCGGGCCCGGGGGCAGGCTGGGGGAGGGGGCTTCCAGGTCGGCCTCGAGGGCCCAGACCGGAAGCTGTTGGTGAAGGGCCTCACGTTGCACGAACTCCAGGGCCACCCGGCTTTGCTCGAGCAAAATCACCGGATGCCCCCGCCGGGCCAGAAAAAAGGCGTTGCGGCCCAGGCCGCCGGCCAGGTCGAGCACCGGCCCTGCTGGAAGCTGGTGGGTATAGGCCGCTACCACCTGAGCGGGCTGGCTATGGGGCGGCTGGCTCAGGTAGTGGGCGTCCCAGTCTTTGGGCATGGTCAGGATGAGCGGCGGAAGGCCCACAGGCTGCCCAGCACCAGGATGGCGAAGGTGACGCTGAGGAAAAAGGATTGGGGCAGGTGCAAAGCCAGCTCGGGGCGGTGCAGCCAGACCTCGCTGCCGTGGCCCCAGCCTTCGAGCATCAGCTTGAGCCCGGCCCAACCCACCACCGCGTAGGCCACCGACTCGAGCCTGGGGTAGCGCTCGATGATGGTGACCATGATGCCGGCGGCCAGCCGGATGAGCAGAATCCCGATGGCCACCCCGGTGAATATCACCCAGAACTCCCGGCTGAAGGCGATCACCACCAGCACCGAGTCCACCGCGAAGGCCAGGTCCACCACGTTGATCATCACCACAACACGCCAGAAGCTGGCGGCGGCGGCCTGCTGTAGCCGGGCCCGCTCCGACTCGGTGGCCTCGCCTGGCTTGGACCAGAAGAGGTGATTGGCCGCTAGATACACCAGGTAAAGCCCGCCCAGCAACTGAATCCACCAGATCTGGATGATGATGGTGGCGAAGAGCAGGGCCAGCCCGCGCAGCACATAGGCCCCGATGATGCCGTAGAGCAGGGCCCTCGAGCGCAGGTGCTCGGGCAGGGGCCGCACCATCACGGCCAGCACCATGGCGTTGTCTACAGATAAAACAGCCTCGAGCGCAACGATAACCAGAATGGCTATAAGTGCTGAGCCAAAGTCCATGAGCTCTAGCCTATCATCCCACTTCAGTTTCCGAACAGGTACACCAGAGCCGGGGCCAGGCCCTGCCGCCAGGTCATCCAGTTGTGGCCGGAGGGGCGCTCGAGGTAGGCGTGGGGGTAGCCCTTATCGGCCAGCATGGCGGCAAAACGGCGGTTGGGGGCCAGCAGCCACTCGATCTGTCCGGTCTCGCAGTAAAAGCGCAAAGGCAGGGTCGGGGTGGCCTGGTACTGCTCGGTGAGCCACTCGGGGTCGGTAAAGGAGTCGCCCCCCCCGGGTGAGGCGGTCAGGCAGGCCGACTGGGTGGCGATTTTCTGGAAAGTCTGGGGATGCCGCCAGCCCAGCCAGGCCGAGACCAGACCCCCCAGGCTGGCCCCCAGCAAGCCCTTTTCCGGCGTGGGGCCGTACTGCGCCTCCACCGCAGGAATAATCTCCTCCAGCACATGCTGTTCGTAAGCGCTGTTGAACCAGTACTCGCTGCGGCGATCCTCGGGCTCGATGAACACAATCCGCACCGGTTTTATTTCCCCCTGCTCCAAAAGCCCCTGGGCCACCTCGGCCAGCCGGGCGGTGCGGTAGTAGGCCACCCCATCGTGGACGTAGAGGGTGGCCTGGGCCGGCGGTTCGGGGTTGTAGACGTAGTAGCGGCGGGTGCTGCCAAAGGCCCGCGACTCCAGCCGGTGCCGCTGCACCTCCACGGTGCGCGAGGGCTGGGGTGGCGTGCTGTAGTGAAAACCGGGCAGCTCGATAGCCCGGGGATACGTCCACCAGGGGTTCTGGGCCTTGTGGGGGTTGTCGGGGTCGGGGAAGGGCTGATGGTTTTCGTCCAGGAAGGCGTACTCCACGTAAGCCCCGGCGGGGAACTCCAGGGTCAGGGGTTCCTGGATCGGGATGGGGCGGCGGTTCCAGTCGGTGAAGTCGCCAATCAGAAACCGGGCCCCAGCGGGGGGGTGAAAGGTGACGTGACGGTTGTGTACCTCGACCATACCGTACCCATGATATGGGTAGAAGGCGCGCTAGCCCGCATTGCGCAGCCCGGCCGCAATACCCAGCAGGGAGAGCATCAGGGCGCGCTCGAGGCCGGTGCGTTCGGGGGCCTCGGGCGGGGTGCGGCGGTAGCGCTCCAAAAGCTCGACCTGCACCAGCGAGATGGGGTCAACGTAGGGGTTGCGCAGCTCGGTCTGGCGGGCCAGCACGGGGTGTTTGAAGAGCAGGGTGTTCTGAAAGGTTTCTTCCAGAATGGCCTTGGTTTGCTCGAACGAGCGGGCGATATCGGGGAAGAAGCGCTCGGCCAGCTCGGGCTTGACCAGCCGCAGGTACTCGCGGGCGATGCCCAGGTCGGCTTTGGCTAAAGCGATGGCTGCGCTGTCCAGGGTGGTGGCAAAAAAGGGCCACTGTTCAAACATCTCCTGGCGCAGCGCCAGCGGAATTTCCTGTAATCCTTCGGCCAGCCCATACCAGCCGGGCAGCAGCAAGCGAACCTGCGTCCAGGACATTACCCACGGAATGGCCCGTAGATCCTTGATCTCGCGCACCCGCCCCGAGCGGTAGACCGGGCGGCTGGCGATGTTGAGCGCGCCAATCTCGCGGATGGGGGTGAGCTGTTCGTAGAACTCGAAGAAGCCCGGGCGCAGCAGCAGCTCCCGGTAGACCTGGGTGGAGCGTTCGGCGGCCCGCTCCATGGCCTCGAGCCACTCGGGTTTGAGGGGCCGGGCCTGCCCGTAGAGGTCGCGGGCCGAGGCCAGGGCCATGTGGTAGAGCATCTGCTCGAGGTTGCGGTAGGCCAGCTCGGGGTGGGCGTAGCGGTCGGCCAGGGCCTCGCCCTGTTCGGTCAGGCGCATCCGGCTGCCCACCGTGCCGGGCGGCAGGCTGGCGATGGCCCGCCCCGCGGTGCCCCCGCCGCGGGCGGTGGAGGTGCCCCGTCCGTGGAAATAGTAGACCGTCACGCCGCGTTCCTGGGCTACCCTGGTGATGGCCTCCTGGGCCCGGTACAGCGCCCAGTTGGCCGCCAAAAAGCCCGCATCCTTGTTGGAGTCGGAGTAGCCGATCATCACCTCGAGGCCCCCCCGCCCCTGCACATGGGCCCTGAAAACCGGATTATCCAGCAGCCGCGCGACCACCTCCGGCGCGTTTTGCAGGTCGTCCAGGGTTTCGAACAGCGGCACCACATCGAAGGGCAGGGCCCGTCCGGGACGGAAGAGCCCCACCTCCCGCGCCAGCAACATCACCTCCAGCAGGTCGCTGGGGTAATGGGTCATCGAGACCACGTGGGCCCCGCGGGCTTTCCAGTTGCGCAGGGCCTCGAGGGCGGTTTGCAGGCTTTTGCTCTGGGGCCGGTAGCCCACCGGGGCCAGGGGCCGGGCCGTGGCGAGTTCCTGGGTTAGCAAGGCTTCCCTTTGCTGAGGGGGGAGCGCGGCGTACTGCTCGTGCACACCGCCGATTTTGAGCAGCTCGGCGGCCGCCTCGGTCAGCGCGCGCGACTCCTCCCGCAGATCCAGGCTCACCAGATCCAGGCCGAAAGCCTCGGCGTTGAGACGGATGGGCTTGAGGCAGGCCCGGGCAATCTCCCTTAAGCCAAGCTGCTCCAGGCTGCGCTCGGCTTTGCCAAGATCCCCCACAAATTCCCCGGTGCTGCTATAGCCGGGGCCTGGCTGTTCGCCCAGCAGCGCCCGCAGCTTGTAGCGCAGGCCCATACCAAACTGCCGGTAAGGCTCGCCCTGAAACCGCTCAGGCAGCGCCAGGCGTTTGGCGTGATCCTCCAGGGCCAGCCGCAGCTCATGGGTGATGGTAACCCGCTCATCGCTAAGGGATAAGTCCCGGATCAGAGCGTCCACGTCCTCCACAAACCTGCGCAGGGCGGTTTCGCGGGCGTAGGTTTGCGCCCAGCTCGTCACTGCGGGCAGCACGTTGGGGTTGCCGTCCCGGTCGCCCCCAATCCAGCTACGAAAGACCAGCGGGGGTGAGAGGTTGGGCCGCTGACCATAATGGGCCTCCACGGCCCGCTCGAGCCCATCCACCAGCCGGGGAACCGCCTTCCAAAGGGTAGAAGTGATATAAAAAAGCCCCCCCTTGACCTCGTCCTCCACGCTCGGGCGGGATTTGCGCAGCTCGGAGGTGCCCCACAGCAGGGCCACCCGCGCATCGAGGGCCGAGCTATCCGCAGCCGTTGTAAGGTCATCGAGGTAGAGGCTGTCCAGCAGCTTCTCAATCTCGTGGATGTGGTGGCGCTGGGTGCGGCGGCGGGTCTCGGTGGGGTGGGCGGTAAAGGTTAGGTGCAGCCGGAGCCTGGAGAGCAGATCGACGGTTTGCTCGTAGTCCAGCCCTTGCTGCTTAAGTGTTCCGACCAACGCCAGAAACGATTCCCCCCGGGGGGCCCCCAGGGTGCTGTTTTTCTCACGCTCTCGATTGACCCGCACCCGGTGGCGCTCCTCGGCCAGGTTGACCAGGTGAAAGTAGGTCGAAAAGGCCCGGATCACGTTCTCGGCCTCGGACAGCGAGAGGCCCCGCACGATCTCGAGGAGCTGCTGCCGGGCCTCAGGGGAATAGCCCTGTCGCAGGCTTTTGGTCAGCTCGCGCACCTGTTCTTCCAGTTCGAAGATGCGCGGCCCGGAAAGTGTGCGGATGGCCTTTCCCAAAGCCCGACCCAGCACGTCCACTTCGCGTTTGAGCTGTTCGAACAGCCTTTCCTCGTTCATCCAGCGATAGTCTAACCGGTATGGAAGCGATTCCCCAATATGACTTGTCGAGGACGCTGCGGCGATTTGACGCCGGTACCGTTTGCCTTTAGCTTGATGGCATGCCCGAACGGCAGTACCTGTACAAAGGCCGCATTCTTAATCTGGCCCTCGAGGGCCGCTACGAGATCGTCGAGCACGCCGACGCGGTGGCGGTGCTGGTTGAGCGGGAGGGTAAGCTGCTTTTCGTGCGCCAGTACCGCCCGGCCATCGGCAGCGAGACCCTGGAGATTCCAGCAGGCCTGATTGACCCCGGCGAGACCCCCGAAGAGGCCGCCCGGCGGGAGCTGGCCGAAGAAGCCCAGCTCACTGGAGATCTGGAATACCTGACGGGCTTTTACCTCTCACCAGGGTTTTGCGACGAGAAGTTGCACGTCTTTCGCGCCACCCACACCCGCCCGGCCTATGCAAAGCCCGACGACGACGAGGCCATCACGGTGGAATGGCATTTCCCGCGCCAGGTGTTGCGCGATGCCCGCGAAGGCAGGGTGCAGATCTCGGCCTCGGCGCTGGCCGGAATCCTCTTCCACCTGAGCGCAGAGGCCCTCGAGGACGGGCCCACGGTTTACGAGTAGTCCATGCTGCTGATCAACGACCCCTCCGACGCCCCCGCGGGCCCCAAGGTGGTGGCCATCGGCAGCTTCGATGGCCTGCACCTCGGGCACCAGCACCTGATCCACCAGGCCCGGCAGGCGGCCAGAAGTCTGCACGCGCCGCTGCTGGTTTACACCTTCGACCCCCCCAGCAAGGTCTTCATGCGGGGGGAGGGCTTCCTCACCGATTTATCGGAAAAGATCGAGCTTTTGAGGGGCCTGGAGGTCGAGATCGCCCTGATTGTGCCCTTTACCGAGGCCTTTGCCCGGCGCAGCAAGGACGAGTTTTTGCAGGATCTGCGCACCCTCGAGGCCCGGCAGATCTATGTGGGGGCCGATTTCCGCTTTGGGCAGGGGCGGGCTGGGGGGCTGGAAGACCTCCACACCGTGGCCCCCACCCAGATTCTTCCGCTGCTCGAGCTGGGCGGCGGCCCGGTCAAGTCGAGCCGCATCCGCGAGCTGCTGCGCGCCGGCGAGGTGGACGAGGCCAAGCTCCTGCTGGGCCGGGCCTATACCGCCCGGGGCATCGTACGCGAGGGGGATCAACTGGGGCGGCGCCTGGGTTTCCCTACCGCCAACCTCGAGGTCGCCCCGCTCAAGATTCTGCCCCTGGGGGTGTTTGCGGTGCGGGTGCAGACCCCCCAGGGCCGGTTTGGCGGCATGGCCAATGTCGGCTATCGTCCCACGGTGGCGGGCCAGACCCTGCGCTTTGAGGTACACCTTTTTGGTTTTGCGGGCGACCTGTACGGTCAGGAGCTCACCGTAGAGTTTCTGACCCGGTTGCGCGGGGAGATGAAGTTTGAAAGCCTGGAAGCCCTGAAAGCCCAGCTCGCCAAAGACGCCGAGGCCGCCCGCCGGCTGCTGGGCATCTAGCGGGGGATGTCCTCGGCGCTCAGGAAGCGGGGGCGCACCCAGCGCACCTCCTCGAAGGTGCCGTCGAAGCGCAGAATGGCGGCCATGCGGGCCCTCGAGTACACCTGGTGGGGCTTTTTGGGGATGAAGGCGGTGACGATATCCACCCAGCGCGGCTCGCGGTACTCCAGCACCACGTGCAGCGGTAGCCTGAGGTTGGGTGGAAACACCATATAGCCCAGCACCAGCATGCGCTCGTCCTCGGGGTAGACGGCCATCTCGCGCCCCCATTCCACCGCCTGCAAGACGTCTTGTTCAATAAAACCCTCTTGCAGCATGTGCTTGGCCACGTGGGGGCCCAGGCGGTAGCGGCCTTCGCGGATGTAGGGGAGGAGTTCCTCGAGCCTACGGATGCGCGGTCGTTTGATCATGGTTCCCCCCTTTAGCAAAAGTCCCCACGCTCAAAAGAGGTGGGGTTGGATAGGCGGTTGCCAAAAAACCCCGGTGGCGGGGTTCTGCTACCTTCGATTATAGGGAATACCGCGACAGGTCGTGTGGGCTCTTGACCGCAATTGCCGCGCCGTAGACCTTGGCCGCCCCGGCCTCGAGCAGGGCTTTGCGGGCGCGAAGGAAGGTGGTTCCGGTGGTCACCACGTCGTCTACCAGCAGCCAGAGGCCTTTCACCCGGCGGGTTGGCTGGAAGGTGGTCTCGGGCAGCTCTAGGCGCTGGCGCAGGGTCTTCTGGGTTTGCGAGCCTCCCCAGGCGGTGCGCTTCAGCACGGGCTGGTAGGGAACCTGCAGCGTCTGGGCCAGGGCCTGGGCCAGCAGCTCGGCCTGGTTGTAGCCCCGCTGGAGCTGGCGGTGGGGCAGGGTGGGCACCGCGGTTACACCGTCCAGGCCCCACTCGGCCTGCCGCACCCCCTGCGCCAGCAGCCCGCCCAGGTAGTGGGCCAGTTGGCGCTGTCCCTGGTACTTGATGGCCTTGGGCAGCCGGCCAAACCGCTTGTAGTCGCCCAGGTACACGAACTGGGGCAGGTGGCGGGGTACTAAGGCGGCCCGGCAGCTCGAGCACAGCAAAGGCTTGCTCAAGGGCGTTCCGCAACCGGGGCAGCGGGCCCCCGTCAGCTGCTCCCACCAGCCTAAGAGCGGGTTCATGCCCTTATTCCTTCCCCAGGGCGGCCCGCAGGGCCTCGTCGAAAGGGGGGTAGAGCACGCCTTTCTCGGTCACGATGCCGGTAATCAGGTGATGGGGGGTCACGTCGAAGCCGGGGTGGGCAGCCGGAAAGCCCTCGGGTGCGATGGGCTGCCCCCGGATGAAGGTAACCTCCTGGGCCGGGCGTTCCTCGATGGGGATCTGGTCGCCTTGTTCCAGGCTGGGATCCACCGAGGAGAGGGGCAGGGCTGGGTAGAAGGGAATTCCGTGGTACCGGGCCAGAATAGCCAGGCCGTAGGTGCCGATCTTGTTGGCAAAGTCGCCGTTCAGGGCCATGCGGTCGGTGCCCACGATCACCGCGTCCACCTGGCCCCGGCCCATCAGGTAGGCGGCCATGTTGTCGGTGATGAGGGTGGCTGGAACCCCGGCTTTTTGCAGCTCGTAGGCAGTCAGGCGGGCCCCTTGCAGGTAGGGGCGGGTCTCGTCCACCCAGACGTGGGTCACCCGGCCCTGGCGGTAAGCCTCCACAATCGCCCCCAGCGCCGTGCCGTAGCCCCCGGTGGCCAAGGGGCCGGTGTTGCAGTGGGTGAGCACCCGGCCCCTCAGCACCCTGGCCCCGTGCTGGCTAATGGCCTGCTCGGTCTTTCGCACCTCGTCCCAGATGGCCTGGGCCTCTTGCAGGGAGGCCTCGAGGTCGCCCCAGTGCGGCCTCATCCGGTCGAGGGCGTAAAACAGGTTGACCGCGGTGGGCCGGCTCTGGCGCAGCAGGGCCTCGGCCTCGGCCAGATCCTCGCCCGACAGGTGGGCCAGCACCATGCCATAGGCCGCCGTCACCCCGATGGCGGGGGCCCCGCGCACCACCATCTCGCGGATGCCGGCGGCGGCCGCCCGGGCGGTCTGGCAGGGCACCCAGACCTCCTCGAAGGGGAGCTTGCGCTGATCCAGGAGCCAGAAGGTGTTGTTTTCGAAGCGGAAGGGCAGGAGCATGGGGTCAGTCTACTTCAAGCTGTTTAGCAGGCTGGTGTAGAGCAAGAAGAACCGGTTCTCGTCGAGGCGGGCCTGGGGGTTGTTCCAGGTGGCCGAGACGCAGTACTGCCTGCCATCCTTGGCTATAAGCCAGGTGGTCAGGTTCAGGACACCCGGCTCGGAGCCCCCTTTGTAGGCCACGCGCTGCCAGTCGGCGGGGTTGGCGAGGCCGGGGTTGAGCGACATCAGGGGCAGGGCCTGCACCCGCTCCATCAGCGCGCACAGCTCGCGGGTGCTGAAAAACCACTCCACGTCAAGGGCCACCGGCCCTCCGGCAAACACGCTCACATCGGGCAGGGGCAGGCGGGCCAGCTGGGGGAGCAGGGCGGCCCGCTCTGAGGGGTTGGCCCGGTAGCGCTCGAGCCACTCGCGGTTCTGGGGGTTTTTGAGCACGAAGGCCTCGCGGGTGGTCAGGAAAGGCCGGTTGCGGGGGGAGAGCTTTTCCACCTCGGCCCGCCCGACAATGCTTATTAGCGCGTCGGTGGCGGTGTTATCGGAGATGGAGATCATCTGGGTGGCGTACTGCTCGAGGCTCAAAGGGGTACCGTCGGGCAGGTTTTGCAGGGTGCCGCTGGGCAGGCTTTTCCACTCCGGGCGCAGCGGCACGGTATCGCTCCATCTACGCTGACCAGCCTCTACTTGCTGGCGCAGGGCTTCCAGCACGGCCAGTTTGAAGCTCGAGCCCACCGCCAGCGCGCGGTCGGGGTTCAGGCTCAGGCGCTCCCGGGGGCCTTCCAGCACCAGCACGCTGACCTCTCCCGGTAGCTTGCGGTACTCGGCCAGGAGCTGCTCGGGGGTCAGGGCCGCCTTGGGCTGGGGCGGGCGGAAGAACAGCCCCTGGATGCGCCCCTCGCTGTCCAGCGAGATCTGGGCCGGTACCACGCCGCGCTCGAAGTTCACCCGGAAGTTGGGGCCGTCGGGCTCCACGCCCTCGTAGCGCCCCAGCCCGCCCAACAACTGCTGGAGGATGGCCTCCACCTGGGCCAGCGGCACCTGCTGCAAGAAGATCGGTGCAAACCACTCGGCCCGGGCCGGGCGCTCGGTAAAGAGGCGCTCGAGGGCCGCCTTGGGGGTGAGGGGGGCCTGGGCGACCGCCCATAGCGCGCCGAAAAGGAAGAGGGCTACCAAACGCATGGGATTCATACCCTTACCCTAGCAGATCGAAGGACGGCTTTGGTCGGTAACCCGGTTTTCTATGCAGCGCTACACCTTCACCTGCTCTTCCGCCACCGTTTCGGCCCACTGCACAAAGGCCACTTCGCGGGGGCTGGATAGCTCGGGGTGTATAGCCCTCACCCGCACCCCGTACTCGTAGCTGCCGGGCCGGGCCGGCTGGTAGCTACCGGTGTAGAGCAGGGCCTCGCGCTCCTGGCCGGCGGGCTCCAGGGCCACCACCTCCAGATCGCCGCTGCTGCGCCGCACCACCAGCTCGACCCGCAGGGTCTCGGTGGGGACACCGTAGGCCTGCACAAAGGCCCGCAGTTGCAAGGGCTGGTGGAGGGCGGTGGGAGGGGCCTCCACCCAGATCTTCACGTTGGGCCAGGCTTGTTGCACCTGCTTTTTCCAGCCCGCCACCTCTTTTAGCGGGGCGGCGTTTTTCTCCAGAAGGTGCGCCGAGCGCTGGGCCAGTGGGGTATAGAACTTGCGGTGGTACTCGTCCACCATGCGCTGGGCCGAGTAGGTGGGGCCGCAGGTGCGGATGCTCTCGCGCACCATGGCCAGCCAGCCGCTGGGGGTGCCCACCGCGCCCCGGGCATAGAACAGCGGGATGATCTCGTATTGCAGGGTGTCGTAGAAGCTCTGAGCGTCGGCGTAATCCTGGGCTTCCTCGGTGGCGTAGGTGCGACCGTCGCCGATGGCCCAGCCGTTGGTGGTGTTGAAGGCCTCAGCCCACCAGCCGTCCAGAACTGAGAAGTTCAAAGCGCCGTTCAGCGCTGCCTTCATGCCCGAGGTGCCGGAGGCCTCCATGGGGCGGCGGGGGGTGTTGAGCCAGACATCCACCCCCTGCACCAGGGTGCGGGCCAGGCCCATGTCGTAGTCCTCAAGCAGAATCATCTTATCCTCGAGGCCCAGGGCCTTGATGCGTTCGGCCAGCTTCTTGATGAACTCCTTGCCGGGCTCGTCCTTGGGGTGGGCCTTGCCGGCAAACACGAACTGCACCGGTAGGGGGCCGTTCAGGATGGAGACCAAGCGCTCGGGGTCGGTGAACATCAGGATAGCCCGCTTGTAGGTGGCAAAGCGGCGGGCGAAGCCAATGGTCAGCACGCTGGGGTCGAGCACTTTTTCCGCGGCCCGCAGGCTGGCCGGTAGGTCGCCGTTGCGGCGGCGCTGTTCAAACAAACGTACCCGCACTTCCTCCACCAGCTTGGCCCGCAGCTTGTTGCGGATATTCCAGAGCTCATCCTCCTCGAGCCGATCCACCGTCCACTGGCTGGGGTCGTGGAGTTGCTCGGCCCAGGTTTTGGGGAAACTGCGCTGGTAAAGGGCCTGCATCTCGGGGTGCAGGAAGGTAAAGGTGTGAATGCCGTTGGTGATGTGCCCGATGGGCACTTCCTCGGGCTCGAGGCCCTTCCACAGGTGCTGGAACATCTCGCGCGAGACCTCGCCGTGCAGGGCCGAGACCCCCCCCGCGGCGCGGGAGGTGTGGAGGGCCAGGTTGGACATGCTGAAGACCGGGCCGTAGCTTTTTTCCTCGCGGCCCAGGGCGATAAACTCCTCCTTGCTGATACCCAGCTTGTTCCACCAGCCGTCCAGGTAGCGTTCCACCAGATCCAGCGGAAAGCTGTCGTGGCCGGCAGGTACGGGGGTGTGGGTGGTGAAGAGCGCTCCTGCTGCGGTGGCCTCGAGGGCCTCGCTAAAGGAGCTGCCTTCCGCCACCATCTCGCGGATGCGCTCGAGCCCCAGAAAAGCCGCGTGGCCTTCGTTCATGTGCCAGACCTCGGGTGCCAGGCCCAAAGCCCGTAACAGCCGCACCCCGCCGATGCCCAGGATCATTTCCTGCTCGATGCGGATTTCCTGCCCAGGCGCGTAGAGCCGGGCGGTGAGGGCGCGGTCTTCGGGCCGGTTCTCGGGCAGGTTGGTGCTCATCAGGTAGACCGGAACGGTGCCCACCTGCACCCTGTAGGCCATCACATACACGGTGCGCCCGGGAAACTCCACCCCCACCTTGAGGGGCTTGCCGTCTTTGCTGACCACCACCAGCGGCAGCTCTTCGGGCCGCAGATCTTCGTAGACCTCGCGCTGCTGGCCCTCGGGGGTGAGCTGTTGGCGGAAATAGCCCTCGTGGTAGAACATGCCGACGGCGGTTAGGTCAAGCCCCAGGTCGGAGGCTGCTTTGATGTGGTCGCCGGCCAGGATGCCCAGCCCGCCGGAGTAGATGGGCAGCGACTCGTGGAAGCCGTACTCCATCGAGAAATAAGCGATGCGCGGGGGTTTTTTGGGCCGGCTTTGCAAATAGCGCTGGAAGTTGGCTAAAGTGGCCTCAACCGCGCCCACATAGCCGGCGTTATCGGCCAGGGCGGCCAGGCGCTCGGGATCGGCTTCCAACAAAGCTCGAACCGGATTGGCGCGGAAGCGCTTCCATTGCGAAGGATTGATCTGCTCAAAGAGGTGCTGGGCTTCGGGGTTCCAGCTCCACCACAGGTTGTAGGCCAGCTCGCCGAGGCCCCTGAGGGATTCGGGTAGGCTGGGCATGCTGACGATTCGGCCAATTGCTTTCATAACCAAGATGGGATTCTACCACTACATCACATAAGGAAAGGTTTGGCAATTCGACAGCCTGGTTTTTCGGCGGTATAGAGCTATCATTTCAAATATGAACGCGGCCTTGCGCCAAGCAGTCATCGAAGCCCACGGCCGGCTCGAGCGCCATACCGCCGGCTACCTGGCAAGGCGGGGTATCCAGGCAAGCTGTGCTAAAGGGTGTTTTGCTTGCTGCTCAGCCTGGGTGGTGGTGGGGTTGGCGGAGGCGGAGTATCTGCGCGAGGCGCTCGAGGCCTACCAGCCCGAGGCCCTGGCCCGCCTCGAGGCCGAGGGCCGCAAACGGCTGGCGCGGGTTGCTCGACAAAAGCACCGGCCCGATTTCCCCACCCGGTATTTCCTGGAAAACCGCCCCTGCCCGTTGCTTACGCCGGAGGGGGCCTGCTCGGCGCACCCATACCGCCCTTTAGCCTGCCGCGGGTTACTGACCAACCTCTCGGCTCGTTATTGCGCGCCGGGGGTGGTGCCGGCTCTTCGGGGCCGTGAAAAAACTGCGTACACGGCCCAGCTAAAGCCCTGGCATGGCCCCGAACACTACCTGAAAGCGTCCTGGCGGCTCGCCGAGCGCACCGCCCAGAAACTCTGGGCCACAGAACAGCAGGAGCGTGGCTTCACCGTGATCGGGGAACTAATAGGCTTGATTTTCCTGCTCGGACAGCGGGACTTTCGGGCAGCTTTGCAAGGGGGATTGGAAGCGGTTCAGCACGCCTTGGAACAACGCCGGCTGCTAGGAGGGGCGTATGGCTTCTGGGTGGGTTGATGCGAACTACTCTACCAGGTTGGCATCAATCATGCGCAGGTAGGAAAAAAACAGATTGACCTGATCGCCGAAATCGCGCACAAAGGCGTGGATGGCTTCCGGGGTCACCCCCTCCAGGCGCAGGTCGCTTTCCAGAACAGGGTCGTTGTCGGCGTCGAAGTAGGCCTTGCTGAAGCGGTAGCGCCGGTTCCAGTTGAGCAGGTGGCGCGGCTCTACCCGGTCGAAGCCCGAGAATCCGGCCCGGAGCTGTAAGCTGCTCACGTACGGATCGCCGTAGGTGATCAGGTGGCCCCGCAGGCCGTTGGGTAGCTCCAGGTTAAACAGGTCTTCTTTGACCTGCTCGGCACCCAGGCCAAACTGATCCAGAAGGATTCGCACCTCCTCGGTGGTGACTTCGCGCAGTACCGTATCCATCTCGCCTCGTTATAAACTAAACCTAAAACCTCGATGGGGCAATACAACCCAGCATCCATCAGTGATCTGGGCACCGATACCATGAGCTGTATGTTTTGGCGGAGGAGGAGGGATTCGAACCCTCGATAGGGGGTAACCCCTATACCGGTTTTCGAGACCGGCCCGTTCAACCACTCCGGCACCCCTCCATAGCCAAACCGAGCGGTTTGGTAGTGCCGGATAGAGACTTTAGCACAACTTGGCGGTAAAGTCACGGCCCCTGTTAGCTTTCCGTGCTTACGACCTCGGTGGCCGGGGGCGGTTTTTGAGGCCGCCGACCGCCCTAGTGGAGCCTCGAGCCCCACCGTTCATGGATCGTTCATGGTGGATGGTCTAGCCTGCCCGCAGGCTCGAGCGAGCCCCGGCGTCGGAGGGGCCCAGAATATAACGGAGAAATAACGCTGGGCTCCTTACAATACCCGCCGGCAAGAACAGTCAGACGGGAGGAGATGGGATGGAACAGAAGCTGTGGACTCTGAGCGTTGCAGGTGTGCTGGCCCTGGTAGCGGGCTGTGGCGGGGGTGGGGGTACTTTGCCCCAGCCGGTGGAGGTCTCTAGCAACATCACAACCAACACCACCTGGTCGCCCAATCCGGCCATAGACTGCGACTACCTGGTAACCGCCAACAGGGAGATCGAGGTTAGGGCCGCTCTTACCATCCAAGCGGGTACCAAAGTGTGCTTTGGGGCGAACTCGGGCCTCAAGGTAATGGAGACGGGCTCTTTGAACGCCGTGGGATCTGCAGCAAACCGGATTGTTTTCACCGGAACAACCGCCAGCAGGGGCTTCTGGAAGGGCCTGGCCTTCCGTTCCAACAACCCCGTCAACGAGCTCAGTTTTGCGGAAGTCTCGTTCGCCGGAAGCAACGACAGCTTCTGCTGCGACTACTTTGTAAGCGTCAACGACATCCAGGCCGCCGTAATCGTTGGTAGCAATGCGACCTCGACGGCCACCTTGAAGCTGTCCAACAGCCTGATTGCCTCGAGCGCCAACTACGGCCTGTACGTCTTTGGTAATGGCCGCTTGACGGTCTTTTCTACAAACGCCTTCAGCGATAACACCAAGGCTCCGGTCGCGCTTCCCATCATCGAGGCGGGCAAGCTGGACTCGGGGAGCAACTACTCCGGGGCCGGCCTGGTCGCCAACGCCGTCAATGCGGTTCAGGTGAACAGGATTTCAAGATCGGCCACTAACGTCAACCAGACGCTTCGCAAGCTCAATGTTCCCTACGCCATGTTCCTTGGTGACCCCAACACGGAGCAAGAATACGACGGAGCCCTCACCCTCGAGCCGGGGGTTCGGATGGAGTTCGAGTCGAACACCGGCATCAAGATCATGCCGACGGGCTCGCTCAACGCGGTCGGCACGGCCGCCGAGCCGATCGTTTTCACCGGGCGGGTGGCCGCCAAGGGCTTCTGGAAGGGCCTGGCCTTCCGCTCCAACAACCCCAGCAACCGCCTCGAGCGCGTCACGGTGGAGTACGCCGGAAACGACGACAGCTTCTGCTGTGACTACTTTGTAAGTGTCAACGACATCCGGGCGGCGATTTTGGTCGGCGCGAACGGTGTAACCAACGCTACTCTGGCGCTGGTCAACAGCACCGTTCGAGAAAGCGACAACTACGGCGTCTATCAGTTCTCTGGTGGCAACACGATCACCGCCAGTGGGAATACCTACCAAAACAATGACCTGGGCAACCAACCACCGACCCTGCCCTGAGTGGTTTCGGGCCCCTCGAGCCCTGGCTTGAGGGGCCTTTGGGTTTTGGGTGCCGGCCCGGGAAGATCTTGTCCGGGCTTAGGGTTGGGCGCGCTTCTGGGTAAAGAAGTCCCGCAGCAGTCTGGCCGACTCGCGCTCGAGCCAGCCTCCTTCCCACTCGAAGGGGGGCTTCATCCGATGCACCGTCACCGCCCCGGCCTTCAGGTTTTCCACCGCATACACCACCCGCCGCACCTGGGCTTCCACCAGCGCGCCGAAGCACATGGGGCAGGGCTCGAGGGTCACGTACACGGTAGCGCCGGGCAGCACCTTGCTGTGCCGTTTGTGGAGGGCCTGCTGCAGGGCCAGCAGCTCGGCATGGGCGGTGGCGTTGCGCTGCTGCTCGACCTGGTTATGGGCCTCGGCCAGCACCTCACCGTCCCAGACCACCACAGCCCCGATGGGCACTTCGTTATTTTGCAGAGCCAGCCGGGCCTGCTCGAGGGCGCTGCGCATCTGCTCCAGGTCTTCCGACTCAGGCCAGAGGTTCCAGACCTCGCGTACCACATTGCCCACCGCACGCACCGGCCAGGCCTGCTTGAGTTCGGGAGGGACGCTGTGTTCGGTAAAAAAGTCCACCAGCCGTACCAGGCCCTTGGGCAGGTCGATCAGGTCGCCGGGCAGGGGTAGCCTCGAGCCCCGCCAGGGGGGGAAGGTGTCTATCACCGGGGGAATCAGAAACAGGGTTCCATCGCGCCGGCGCACCTGCCAACCCTCGGGGAGGGTAAAGGCCTCGCCCTGTAAGGCCCGCTCGAGCTGGATCACCCAGCCCATCTCGGGGCGTAGCCTGAGGTGCTCGAGGATCTGCCGCAAGGCCCGCCGGCGCAGGCCCGCCGGGGCCTGGAGCAACGGCGCGATGCGGTAGGCCGGGCAGGGCCAGCGCCGGTCGCGCAGCAGGAGCCCTGCCGCCAGGGGGTCGAGGGCTTCGTCGTCGAGCTGGGAGATGGCGGCGAAGCGGGCCAGGGCGGTCTGGGTCTGGGGAAAACGCGCTTTGAGCCGGGGCAAAATTTCGTGACGAAGGAAGTTGCGATCCAGCGAGGTGTCGGCGTTGGAGACATCCTCGAGCCAGTCCTGCTGTTTGCACTGCAGATAAGCCCGCAGGGTGCTGCGGCTCAGCTCGAGCAAAGGTCGCACCACCTTCCCCCGTTTGGGGCGCATGCCCAGGCCCCGGCCGGTGCCCTGCACGAGCTGCAGCAAAACCGTCTCGGCCTGGTCGTCCTCGGTGTGGGCGGTCAGAATGGCCTGGGCCCGGTGCTTTTTGGCTACTTTAGCCAGAAAGCCATAGCGCAGCTCGCGGGCGGTGGCCTCGAGGTTCTCCCCGCGCTCCGCAGCGATTTTGGCCACATCCAGCCGCTCCGATTCAAAGGCATAGCCCAGGCGTTCGGCCAGGGCCTGCACCCACCGGGCGTCCTGGGCCGATTCGGGACGCAGGGAATGATCGAGATGGGCTACCACCACCTTGCGGGGGGTGGAGGTGAGCAACAGCAAAAGCGCCACCGAGTCACCCCCGCCCGAGACGGCGGCCACCAGGCTTCCTTCGGGCACCATGCGGGTCAGGTGCGTAGCAAACTGGGATTCAAGCTGGCTGGCCTCCACTAAATCCACGCCTATATGCTATAGGGTATGCCGGCCTTGCCCAACCTACACTTCGACTTCAACACCTATCCGTACCTGACCCCAGACCTGCCGGGGGTGGACGGGGTGATTCGCCACCGACCCCAGGATTTCCAGGTCGACGAGGTACCGGCCTACAACCCGCTGGGCAGTGGGGAGCACCTCTTCGTGCGCATCGAGAAAGTGGGCCTGACCACCCGGGCGGTGGTGGAGTTCATGCGCGACCACCTGCAGATCCCCGAGGCCCAGATCGGGGTGGCCGGCCTCAAGGACAAACACGCCCTCACCCGGCAGTGGTTCAGCATCCCGGCCCGTTACGAGGCGCGCCTGGAGGGCCTGGCCGGGCTGGAGGGGGTGCGGGTGCTGGAGCAGGCCCTGCACCCCCACAAGCTCAAAGTGGGGCACCTGCGGGGCAACCGCTTCCGCATTCTGATCCGTGGCGGGGAGGCTGCTTTGTCCCGGCCCCGGGCCGAGGCCGTTTTGCGGGCGCTCGAGCGCCAGGGGGTGCCCAACTACTACGGCCCCCAGCGCTTTGGCATTGGAGGATTAAACCCGCTCAAGGGCTATGAGCTGGTTCAGCAGGGTAAGGTGCACGCCCCCTCCTGGCTGAAGAAATTTCTGGTCTCGAGCCTGCAAAGCCTGCTCTTCAACGACTGGCTGGCCCTGCGCCTGCAGATGGGACTGTTTGGGCAGGTGATCGAAGGGGATGTGGCCAAAAAACACGACACGGGGGGAGAGTTTGTGGTGCAGGATGCCGCAGCCGAGAACCCCCGGGCCCTGCGCTTTGAAATCAGCGCCACCGGGCCCCTCTACGGTAAAAAATACCGCGAGGCCCAGGGGCCGGCCCGCGCCCTGGAAGACCAGGTACTGCAGAAATACGGGCTCGAGCGCCGCCACTTTGCCTCGCGCCGGGGGGATCGCCGCCTGATCCGCTTTCCCCTGACCGAATGGGGCGTGGAAGAAGCGGCGGAAGGGCTCTGGGTGAGCTTCTTCCTGCCCAAAGGGGCCTATGCTACTGCGGTGCTGCGCGAGGTGATGAAAAAAAACCCCGAGGAGGGGGAGCTGGAAGCCGAACTAGAGGAGTAGATGCCTCGCCGGACGTACCCTGGCCTCGAGCAGCCTTGATATTGACACGCTCAACCTTTTGCTGCTACCCTAGCGAGCGGCCTGCAAAACGTGGGCCAAGAATCGCAAAAGCGCCTTTAGTGGTTTCTTGAGCATACTATGTTTGAAAGCCTCTCCCAACGCATCCGAGCCGCAGTGGATAAGCTGCGGGGGCGGGGCCGTATCACAGAAGCCGACCTCAAGGCCACCCTGCGCGAGATTCGCATGTCGCTCTTGGAGGCCGATGTCAACTTTGAGGTGGCTAAAAACTTCGTAAACAAGGTGCAGGAGAAAACCCTGGGCCAGGCCGTGCTGGAGAGCCTGACCCCGGCGGAGCAGATCCTGAGCGTGGTTTACGAAGAGCTGGTTGAGATGCTGGGTGGAGAGGCCCGGCAACCTTTGCTCAAGAACGAGGGCAACCTGTGGTTCATGGTGGGGCTGCAGGGCTCGGGTAAGACCACCACCTCGGGTAAGCTGGCCCACTTCTATAAGTCTAAAGGCCGCCGCCCCCTGCTGGTCGCGGCCGATACCCAGCGCCCGGCGGCCCGCGAGCAGCTCCGCATCCTGGGGGAAAAGATCGGGGTGCCGGTGCTCGAGGTCGCCGATGGTGAGCGGCCCGAGACCACCCGCGCGCGCCTGCAACAGCACCTGACCTTCGACTACCGCGACCTGGTGATCGTGGACACAGCGGGTCGCCTCCAGATCGACCAGGCCCTGATGGACGAGCTGGCCCGGCTCAAGCAGGTGCTGGGCCCTTCCGAGACCCTGCTGGTGGTGGACAGCATGACCGGTCAGGAGGCCCTGAACGTCTCCAAAGCCTTTGACGAGCGCATCGGGGTCACCGGCCTGATCCTGACCAAACTGGACGGCGACGCCCGGGGCGGCGCGGCGCTTTCGGCCCGGTATGTGACCGGCAAACCCATCTACTTTGCGGGGGTTTCAGAAAAAATCGAGGGCTTGGAGCCCTTCTACCCCGACCGGCTGGCCCAGCGCATCCTGGGCATGGGCGACCTGCAGACCCTCCTGGAAAAAGCCCGGCAGGCCGAGCTCGAGGCCCCGCAAAAAGACCTCAAGGAGATCACCCTCGAGGATCTCATCATCCAGATGCGCCAGATGCGCAAGATGGGCAGCTTCACCGAGATCCTGGGCATGATCCCGGGCCTCTCCAGGATGCTGCCCCCGGGCTTCTCGGTCGACGAAAAGCAGGTGAGCCGCATGGAGGCCATCGTGCTCTCCATGACCCCCAAAGAACGCCGCGACCCCCGCATTCTGAATGCCTCGCGCCGCAAGCGTATTGCGGCGGGTTCGGGCACCACGGTGCAGGAGGTCAACCGTCTCATCAAAACCTTCGAGGACACCAAGCAGATGCTGAAAACCCTGGCCAAGCAACAGGCTCGAGGGGGGCGGGGTTTGTTCAGGAGATAGGTCTTGGGTCACAGGCAGGAAGACCACAGCCTGTGACTGACAGTGCGTCCAGATGGCGCTTTAGACAACACAAAGGAGTAGAACATGACCAAGATTCGTTTGTCCCGTTTCGGTTCCAAAGGCAACCCTCATTACCGCATTGTGGTGATGGACAGCCGCACCAAGCGCGACGGTGGCTACATCGAGCGCATCGGCTACTACGACCCCCGCAAGACCACCAAGGACTGGCTGAAGATCGACCAGGAGCGCCTGCAGTACTGGCTGGGGGTAGGGGCCCAGCCCACCGATACGGTAAAAAAGCTCATCAAGCAGGCCAACCCTGGGGCCTAATAGCTGCCAAGTGGAAGCCGAAGGCCCAAAACCTCGGGCTTTCGGCTTTTGACTTAAGGCTTTAGGCTAATGCTTATGAAAGACCTCGTGGAGTACCTGGCAAAAGCAGTGGTCGATCACCCGGCTATGGTTCGCGTGGACGAGCGCCGGAGCCGCGAAGGGTTGGTGTACTACATCGAGACCCACCCCGAAGATAAAGGCCGGATTATCGGCCGGCAGGGTCGCGTTATCGAGAGCATCCGCACGGTGGTACGCTCGTTTGCCAAGGGCCGGGTTTCGGTGGAAGTACGTTAAGCACTTCCGTACAGTATGCGGCGCATCGAAATTGGACGCATTGGAAAAGCCTACGGCATGGCGGGGGGCCTCAAGTTTCGAGGGGAGCCGGTGATCTTCGACCTCGAGCGCATCTACCTCGAGGGCCTGGGCTACCGCGCCATCGCAGAAATTGAAGAGCACAATGGAGAAATAGTACTTTTTCTAGCGGGTGTGGAGGGCCGCCAGGAAGCCGAACAGCTGGTGGGTTTGCGGGTCTATGCTGATCAGGCCGACCTGCCCCCGCTGGAAGAGGGCGAGTACTACTACTTCGAGCTGATTGGCAGGCCGGTTTTTGTAGATGGACAGCCCTTCGGTGAAGTGATAGACGTTGAAGATGGTGCGCAGGAGTGGCTTATCATCAAAGCCAAGGGTGCTTCTTTGCGGGCTCAGCACAAGACCTATATGGTGCCCTTCCAAGCCCCTTATGTGAAGGTCGAGGCCGATGCCATCTACATCGAGGCCATACCCGGCCTGTTTGATTAGCCGCGCGGTATGAAATACACCATCCTGACCCTATTCCCCGATCTGGTGCGTCCCTGGACAGAGGAATCTATTGTTCAGAAAGCCATCCAGAAGGGTCTGATTGAAGTGGACATCCGCGATATTCGCGCCCACACCGAGGACAAGCACAAAACCGTGGACGACACCCCCTACGGTGGCGGCGCGGGTATGGTGATGCGGGTGGACGTGGTGGTGCGGGCCATCGAGGCCGCCGGCCCCGCCGACGAGGTGATTTTGCTTACCCCGGCCGGCCGGCCGCTTACCCAGCCTTTGGTGGAAGAGCTGGCCGGCAAGTCGCACCTGGTGCTGGTTTGTGGTCGCTACGAGGGCATTGACGCGCGCGTGGAGCACTTTGTGACCCGCGAGATTTCAATTGGCGACTATGTGCTGATGGGGGGGGAGCTGGGCGCCCTGGTGATTCTGGAGGCCACGGCCCGCCTGCTTCCGGGGGTCATCAAGGAGGCCGAGAGCCATCGGCAGGACTCCTTCACCACAGGTTTGCTGGACTATCCCCACTACACCCGCCCGCCGGTGTTCCGGGGCCTGGCGGTGCCGGAAATCCTCACCTCGGGCCACCACGCCAAAATTGCCGAGTGGCGGCGCAAGCAGGCCCTCAAACGAACCAAAGCCCGCCGCCCCGACCTGCTCGAGCGGGCCGAACTAACCCCCAGGGACCTGGTCTGGCTCGAGGAAAGCGACTTTGACAACTAATATACTGGCTGCTAGAATCACAACTTGCTGACCTGTCCCGAGTATCTGCTGGGCGGATACGTTTGAGGGCAACCATCTATGAACCCGCAGTCTGGCCGTAATGGCAAAGGGCGCACAAGTAGGTTCCGCTGGAGCAAGGAGTCAGACCATGAACCGTGGCGCATTGCTGAAGGTAGTCGAGAAGAAGTACACCCGTACCGACATCCCCCAGTTCAAGCCGGGCGATACCGTACGGGTCAACTACAAGGTGGTCGAAGGCAACCGTACCCGTGTGCAGGCCTATGAAGGCGTGGTGATCAAGATTAAGCGCAACGGCTTCAACAGCGCTTTCACGGTGCGTAAAATCTCCTTTAACGAGGGCGTAGAGCGCATTTTCCCTTTCAATTCGCCCCTGATTGAAAGCGTGCAGGTGGTGAGCCGTGGTAAGGTGCGCCGGGCTAAGCTGTACTACCTGCGCGAGCTGCGCGGCAAAGCTGCCCGCATCAAGGGCGACCGCAAGCGCCTCAGCGAGGATGTTGAGGCCCGGGCAGCTGCTGCCAAAGAGGCCGCGGAAGCCAAAGCGGCCGCTGCGGTTGAGGAAAGCAAGGAATAATACCAGATTCGGTCAGTTCGGTGCCGGAAGGCGCTGAACTGACCCGACCGAAGGGATACACTTTCTTCGCCGAGCGTAGCGAGGGGTGTGCTATAGGATTCAAAAAGATAGCCTCTGTTTGAATCCGATATCACTCTGCCAGGAATACCCGGAAACCCTTCAGGGCTGGTCTGCCGCCGCTGGGGCGGAAGTTCACCAGCAGCTTATCGGCTGCCCCGATTGCCTCGAGCCTGGGATTGGGCCCGAAGCGTAGGGTGATGACCAGCCCGTCGGCCTGGGCGATATCGGTGTACTTCTCGCCAAAGTCGGCCGCAACCAGCTTGTTGCCCTGGTTGTCCAGAAGCTGGAAGCCATCGAAGCCGGTTTTGTGCAGCGAGGTTTTGTTGCGGGTCAGGTTGCGCACCTCCACACGCACCACATACCCCGGCCCCGAGCCGAAGAAGGGGTTGGTTCCGGGCGTTACCTCCAGCACCCGCAGCCGCCAGGTGCCGTTGGAGAGCCACTCGCCCTTTTTGCCCTCGAGCAGCATGGCCTGCTCCTGCCCCCCTACCGGGATGAGCTGTATGCGCAGCTCGCCCCCTTGCAGGCTGGCCTGGGCCCCGGCTTTTTGCAGGGCCTCGAGGGGAACATAGGTTTTGCCGTTCACCACAATGGCCGGGGTGGCCTGGGCCTGGCCGTTGATAAAGAGCCTGTAGGTTCTCTGGGCGGACTGGGCCAGCACCAGGGCCGAAAGGAAGATTCCCATACCAACCAGTAGCCTGTTCATGTTGCCTCCTTGCTGGGTTTGCCGACATTGTACTACCAAGAGATTGAGCAACTCCCGGCTCCCCAAAGCATTGCTCCTGCCCGGATTGGCACGGGCAGGAGCGATCAGGTGTTTTTAGCAGAGCGTTCTGACGGTAATCAGCCGGGTTCGGACGACCCTGTTACCCGCGCTGTCGGTAGCGGTGAGGGTAATGCGATGCTCAACGGTGCCGAAGTAGGGCAATTCACAGGTGGTGTAGAGCCGAACGGTGAGCGAGTTACCCGTGCCCAAGGTTTGCTCGCCTGTGGAGGGGCCACCGGGTTGTACATCTGCACGGTTGGTGCTCCAGACCAGGGAAGCGCCGCTCAAGGTACCGTCTTCAGGATCGGTAGCGTTTCCTTGCAGGGTGATCTGGTAATACCAGCCGTTTGCATCGCTGCCGTTGAAGTCTACAACCAGGTCGGACGGGGGGTTGGTAATGTTGGCGGTGGGCGGGTTGTTGGTGCAGGCCACCACTGTGATGGTGCGGGTATCGGTGGCGGAAAGGGTGTGCGGGGCGGGGGCGTCGTCGGTGGCTTGCACGGTGATGGTGTAGGTGCCTGCGGTGTTGAAGGTGCGGGTAGCAGTAAGCCCTGTGCCGAAGCTTGTACTACCCACCCGCCAGACCACGTTACCGGTGGGGAAGGGATTGGAGGGCGGGTTGTTGGGGTCGCTCACGGTGGCCCTGAAAGTGATGGGGCTGTTGGTGCAGAGGGTGTTGCTGGTATCGGGCTCTACGATCTGCACGGAGGGGGGGTCGTTGCGAACGGTGATGTTGACAGAGTCGCTTGCGGTCTGCCCACCGGAGGTCGCGGTCGCCGTTATGCGGTGGCTGCCCAGGTTGAGGTTGTTGACGGTAACAGAGGTGCCAGAGCCCAGGGAACCATTGAGGCTGCTTTGCCAAGCCAGCGCTGGGGTGCCGGGTGTGTCAGGGTCGTAGGTGGTAGCGTTCAGAGAGACCGGGAAACGCCAGGAGAACACCCGTCCTTCTGTGGGGCTCTCGATCCGAACGAAAGGAGGCACGTTGCCCAATGCCCTGCTCACCGCCCCGAAGGCATTGACACGCCGCTGGTGGCCGCCCCCATCGTGTACGCCGCCGTTGTGGGCTGTGTCGAGAAGGATGGACTCTACTACCTGGCGGGGTAGGAGGGGGTTGGCAGCCCAGATGAGCGCAGCGACACCGGCTACGAAGGGCGATGAAAGACTGGTGCCGCTTACCTTGTGAACCTCTCCCGTACTGGGGTCGGGCCCAGCCCATATGGTAAAGGGGCCATAAATGTCCACCGAGGAGGAGTCACGGTCGCTTCCCCAGTTCGATCGTTCTGCTTTGGCGGTGGTATTCCAGCCCATGCCGCCTACGCAGATAAAGCCCGACAGCTCGCATGGTGCCCACAGGTCTTCCTCCCAGCAGACGATAAAGCAGTCCTCTGCATCCACGTTGGCCCCGGCATTTCCGGCTGCAGTGACGAAGATGGGCCCCAGTGGGTTGGTCTGGATGGCCAGCAACAACGGGGCCAGGGCTGCCTCGAGCAGCGCACCGGGAACCGCAGGGATAGCCCCTGCGCCGCTGATGTTGATAATCCTGGGGCGTTCTATGGCAGAGGCGGCCAGGGTGGTTACCACAAAGCGGAGAAACTCGAAGAAATCCCCTGGCACCTGTACGGCCACCAGCTCGGCCACAGGGCCCGCGGGCCCGGCCACCCCTTGGTTGTTGTCGGGCAGGGCCATGGCCGCCTGGGTCACATGGGTGCCGTGCCAGGGGCAGGGTCTGCCCCCGCAATCAAAAGGATTCGGGCGCCCCCAGTCCGAACCGCCGTAGATGCTGCGGCTGGCGGGGTAGTCTGGGTGATCCCGCTGGAAGCCACCGTCTATTACCAAATCTCCCTCGAGGTGACACCTATAGTAGGATTGGGGAATGGGTCGTAGGATTGCCCCAATCGATTGGACTGAAAGCGCAGAGGAGCTGGAGGCACAGTATAGACGGGAGAAGCACCTGGAACGACGTAAACGGCTGCAGGCGATGTGGCTGGTACGTCGAGGCAAAGCTGCACAGGATGCGGCCAAAGAAGTGGGGATTGGACGTAAAACCCTCAACCGGTGGCTGGCTTGGTATCGGGCCGGGGGATTGCAGGAGGTGTTGAAGCGCGTACCGGGCTGGGGGGTCAAGGTCAGTCGAGCCTGGTTGG
>AXWR01000018.1:20784-59527 GCA_000482765.1 Meiothermus taiwanensis DSM 14542 | reverse complement strand
GGAGCAATGGGGGTTAGCCATCAACGTTTGGGATGGGGCGGGGGTTCATCGGGGTCGTAGCCTATCCGAGCTAGCGGGGAGTCGTATCCTTCAACCGGCCTATTCGCCCGAGCTCAATCCTGCCGAGCGGGTGTTTGAGGAGGTCAGGCGGGCCATTGAAGGCAAAGTGTACCCTTCGCTGGAACACAAACGCCTGGCTGCCGAGGAGTTCCTCACCCAGCTTGCGGCTGATCCAACTAGGGTCAAGCGGCTTTGCTTTTGGCCTTGGATTCAAGAGGCTTTATGTGTCACCTCGTCGTAGAGTTGGTATAAGTTTCTCCAGGGCGACTTTGTCGAAAGTCGCCCCCTCCGCCGCACGGCCACGACGTTGCTATCGACGACACGGAGGTCATTCCGGCTGGAAAAAACTTCGAGAAGGCTGCTCTACACTGCCCGTGCCGTCGCTCCCCGAGGGCGCGCAGGGGCCAAAGCCCCACGAGGTGGGCGGGGGCGACACGGAGAAGCGGTTGGTCAGGGGGCCTAATGGACGCAACCTTCCCCTCGAGCCATGCTGCTGACGCAAGCTCCGAACTGGGCCCCGTGCTCACGCGGATGCTCGGGGGCCATGCCGGAGACGTGTTTGCCGAAGTCCGGCCCCCCTCCGGGGCTGGGCATGTCTTGAGCGAAGCCGGAAGTGAAAAGCAGCATGGACAATACCAACATCGGAGTAAGAATTCTCTTTCTCATGTTTTTTACCTCAAGACCTAGCGTAGGCCGGCGAGGTTAAGCCTGTGTAAAGCCCGCCTTTATCCTCAGGACCGGACGAGAACATCCGCCGCCGGACGCTGCACGGGCCGTCGTCACCGCCGTGCCGCGGTGTCTCGCGGGCTGACGGTGCTTGTCGCGGTCACCCCCTGAGGCCCGGAGGTCGCGGCAACGGGCCGCGACCGACCCCGGGTCAGGGGCGGGTCGGTTGCCCGGCCCTGTCAACCCCACCCCCCGGGGGGTGGGGTTGACAGCTCAAACCTGGGCTTGATAATCTAAAGCGACCCACCCCCGGGGGGGTGGATTAAGGGAGACCCGATGACCGAACTTAAAGTCGAAGGCATGAGCTGCGGCCACTGCAAGATCTCCGTCGAGAAGGCGCTGAAGAGTGTCCCGGGCGTACAGAAGGTGGAGGTTTTCCTGGACCAGGGGCGCGCGGTGGTCGAGGGCGACGCCCCGGTGGACCGGTTGATCGAGGCCGTACAGGAAGAAGGTTACAGCGCCCAGGTGGCGCGGTAGCCGGCCGGGAAGGTCAGGAGAAGCGATGAGCCTGGTTCAAGAACATACCCTCCATCTCGAGCCCCGCGTCCGTGAGGACGCCCGGCGGCGGCTGCTGTCGGTCAAGGGTCACGTCGAGGGCATCCTCAAGATGCTCGAGGGTGAACCCTACTGCGTGGACGTGCTCAAGCAGATCAAGGCCGTGCAGGGCGCCTTGGACAAGGTGGGCGACACGGTGCTGCAAAGCCACCTGAGGCACCACGTGGTCAGCGCGGCCCAGCGCGGCGACGCCGATACGCTGGTAGAAGAACTGATGGAAGTGCTGAAGTACCGTTAGCCCCGCGTGGCCCGATGAACCCGTCGGGCCACCTTTTCTCAGCCATCCCCTCCCCAGGAGGGGTGCGTCGGGAGGCAATGTGAAAGAACTGCAAATCGGCGTCCAGGGCATGACCTGCGCGGCCTGCGCGGGCCGGGTCGAGCGCGGGCTCAAGAAGGTCGAGGGGGTCGAGGCGGCCTCGGTCAACCTGGCGACCGAAAACGCCAGCGTCGCCTACGACCCCGCCACGACCACACCCCAGGCCCTGGTCGAGAAGATCAAGGAGGTGGGCTATACCCCGGTGGTGGCCGAGGCCGAGCTGGGCGTCACGGGCATGACCTGCGCGGCCTGCGTGGGGCGGGTCGAGCGCGCCCTGAAGAAGCTCGACGGGGTGCTCAGCTCAAGCGTTAACCTCGCCACCGAGCGGGCCACGGTGCGCTACCTCCCCGCCTCGACCGGCGTCGCCCAGCTCAAGCGGGCCGTGCGCGAGGCCGGGTACGGGGTGCTCGAGGCCAGTGCCGGGCAGGACCGGGCCGACGTAGAGCGCCAGGCGCGGGAGAAGGAGATCGCCCACCTGCGCGGCATGACCCTGCTGGCCGCGGCCTTCGCGGTCCCCCTCACCCTGATCGCGATGGTGGGGATGGTGTGGATGCCGGCGCACATGTTCCTCACTTCCCTCGCCCCGATGGAGGCGTGGAACTGGGTGATGCTCGCCCTCACCGTGCCCGTCTACTTCGTGGCCGGGGCACGTTTCCTCCGGCTGGGCTGGAAGGCCCTGCGCTCCCTCTCCCCGGACATGAACAGCCTGGTGATGATCGGCACGGGGGCGGCCTTCTGGTACAGCACCGCCGTCACCGTGTTGATGAGCCTGGCCCCCGGCCTGCTGCCCGAGCAGGCCCGCCACGTCTACTTCGAGGCGGCGGGGGTGGTGATCACGCTGATCCTGCTGGGCAAGTACCTCGAGGCCATCGCCAAGGGCCGCACCAGCCAGGCCATGAAGAAGCTGCTGGGCCTGCAGGCCAAGACCGCGCGGGTGATCCGGGCCGGGGGGGAGCTGGAAGTCGCGGTGGACGAGGTGCTGCCCGGCGACGTGGTCGCGGTGCGCCCGGGGGAGAAGGTCCCGGTGGACGGGGTGGTGATCTCGGGCCAGAGCTACGTCGACGAGTCGATGATCACCGGCGAGCCCGTCCCCGTCGCCAAGGGCGAGGGCGCGAAGGTGGTGGGCGGGACCATCAACCAGAACGGCGCCTTCACCTTCCGGGCCACCGCCGTGGGCGCGGACACCGTGCTGGCCCAGATCATCAAACTGGTCGAGACGGCCCAGGGCTCCAAGCCGCCCATCCAGGGCCTGGCCGACCGGGTGGTAGCGGTGTTCACCCCCGTCGTGCTGGGGATCGCCGCGCTCACGGCCGTCGTCTGGCTGCTCTTCGGGGGTGAGGCCGCCGTCAGCTACGCCCTGGTCAACACCGTCGCGGTGCTGATCATCGCCTGCCCCTGCGCGATGGGCCTGGCGACCCCCACCAGCATCATGGTGGGCACCGGCAAAGCCGCCGAGATGGGCGTGCTCTTCCGCAAGGGTGAAGCCTTGCAGACCCTGCAGGAAGCCCAGGTGATCGCCCTCGACAAGACCGGCACCCTCACCAAGGGCAAGCCCGAGCTCACCGACCTGCGGGTACCCGGGGGCTTCGACGAGGCCGAGGTGCTGCGCCTGGTGGCCTCGCTCGAGCAGAAGTCCGAGCACCCCATCGCCCGGGCCGTCGTGAAGGAGGCGCGGGCTCGGGGGCTGGAGCTGCTCGAGCCCCAGGACTTCGAGGCCCTCCCCGGCTTCGGGGTGAGCGGGCAGGTGGGGATCTACCGCGTGGACGTGGGGGCGGACCGGTACATGGCCCAACTGGGCGTCGACGTGAGCCCCTTCGCCGCCGAGGCCCAGCGCCTGGCCGACGAGGGCAAGACCCCCCTCTACGCGGCCGTGGGCGGCAAGCTGGCCGCCGTCGTCGCGGTCTCCGACCCGGTCAAGGAGGGGACCCCCGAGGCCATCGCCGCCCTGCACCGCCAGGGCTTCAAGGTGGCGATGATCACCGGCGACAACCGGCGCACCGCCCGCTCAATCGCCCGGCAGCTCGGCATCGACGAGGTGCTGGCCGAGGTCCTGCCCGAGGGCAAGGCCGACGCGGTGAAGCAGCTCCAGGGCAAGGGCTACCGCGTCGCCTTCGTGGGCGACGGCATCAACGACGCCCCGGCCCTGGCCCAGGCCGACGTGGGCCTCGCCATCGGCACCGGCACCGACGTCGCCATCGAGACCGCCGACGTGATCCTGATGTCGGGCGACCTGCGCGGGGTGCCCAACGCCATCGCCCTCTCGAGGGCCACCCTCAAGAACATCAAGCTCAACCTCTTCTGGGCCTTCGCCTACAACGTCGTGCTGATCCCGGTGGCCGCGGGCGTGCTCTACCCCCTGGGCGGCTGGCTGCTCTCGCCGGTGCTGGCCGGTGCCGCGATGGGCCTCTCCTCGGTCTTCGTCCTCTCCAACGCCCTGCGCCTGCGCGGCTTCCAGCCCCCGCTGAAGGCCGAGAACCCGCTGCCTCAGCCCAGCCCCCAGGCTGTCCCTGCTTAGGCGGTGCCGCTGCCTGCAATGCGGCGCAGAAATCTACCATGCCTGCGGACATCGGCTAGCGCCTCTCGAGCGCGTGTGGCTCAAACCCAGACCTGGGGATCATTGCGTGTTCTGTTCGTACGGGGATGCACTTGTCTCCCAAGACAGGAGGAAGTATGAGCGAAATAACCCAAGAGAAGGACAAGTCCCTCGGCCTGTTTGTGGCCGGCCTCAAGACCAGCAAAGATAAGGTCAAAGACCGCCAGGCCTTCGTGGCCCGTTCCCAGGCCAAGTACAGCGCCCCCCTGGTGGGCGGCTTCCAGATGCTTGGGCTTGGCGGCTCCTGCGGCAAGCCCGCCTTCCTGCTGCCTTTCGCCACCCGTTGGACGCTGGAGAAGGTGGAGGCCCTCGAAGCGGTGGCCGAGCGTTTCGGGATGACCATGGAGTACGGGGCTTACCCCCACCTCAAACTACCCAACGGCACTGAAATCGCCGCCGTTCACGACTGGCTACACGAGACCCACGTCTACCTGCGACCTTCCTACGAGCGCAAGGAAGAACTGATCCAGGCCATAGCCGAGGCCATAAAGCCGGCGGGGTAGGCTGTGCTGATCCTCTACTCGACCCCGTGGTGCGGGGACTGCAAAGCCCTCAAACAGGCGCTGGCTACCTTCAACCTTCCCTACCGAGAGATCAACATCGACCAGCACCCTGAAGCCGAGCAGGAGGTATTGACCCTCAACAACGGGCGTCGCAGCGTGCCCACTTTGGTGTATGCCGGACAGGCGGCTTCGTTCAGCGGTTTCTCCGTGGCCAGGCTCAGGGCCTGGCTCCAGGCGGTCGGGATCCAGCCTTAAGTTGCTCGAGGTGGCTTTGTCAAAAGCCATCCTGAGCGACCCTCGCAGGCATGCTCGGGAGAAGAATTGGAGCGCCATAGCGGGTCTGTCAAAATGCTCATTTTGCAGGCTCACTGTAGCGCGACTTAGGGTGACGCCCCCCCAGGGCCGGAAGTCCGGGGCTTCTCGGTTCTTGCAGAACGACCCCCCTCTTGGACACGGGCCGCACGGTGAAGACGAGAATGCGTCCGAGCTGAGACGCATGTCTTGAAGGCTCCGCCCGAGCTTGAGTCCGGCAATCGGGGCTTTACACTGGCTTAACCCAAGTCGGGGAACATGTGTCTATGGAGACCCACGCTGCCCACTCGAGCCCTCGCTGGCCCGTTCTGGAGGTGTCGTTCAAGAACTGTTACGACGCCAGCGAGCTGGCGGACGTCGAGGCCTTCCTCGCACAGTTTCCGGGTGTCCAGCAGGTCCACCTCGACCGGACCACGGCCGTCGCCCACCTCAGCTACGACCCCGCGCGAACCGACGAGGCGGCCATCCGCAAGCGCTTGAAGCAGGCAGGCTACGACTGCGACTGCAGAGATTGCGTGCCCTCCACCGCCCAACCCGGCCATCCCAGCCTCGGACACGAGGGGCATGGCCACGATCCCGCTTCGACGGGCCACCACGCTTTAGCCCAGCACTCCGCCCCCGTACACGACCATGCCGCGATGGGGCACACGGCTCCTGAGATCCGGCCTGATCACGCTGGGGTGGGCCACACTGCCCACGACGAGCACGCCGGCCACAGCAGCCCTGACGACATGCTGCGGCGCTTCCTGATCTCGCTGGCCCTAACCATCCCCGTCGTGATCTTCTCGCCCATCGGCGGGGCGCTGGGCTTCCCCGACATGCCGCCCTTCGGCCTTTCGGTAGGGCTGTGGGGCTTCCTGCTGGCGACCCCAGTGGTGTGATGGGGCGGCTGGCCCTTCGTCGGCGCGGCCTGGCGGGCTTTGCTCCCGGGCGAGGCCAGTTGCTCTGGGTCGATGACCGAGCCCGGGTGTGGCGGAGCAAGTGAGGTGTCAGCTATGGAAGTGAGCGAACTCAAAGCGTACGTCCATCGCCGGGCTGTCCTGCAGGCAGCTGTGGCGACGGGGGGCGGAGCCGCCCTGCTCTCCGCGCTGTACGTAGGGGCCGGGCTGGTTCCGCAGGAGCAGGTCACCCCGGAGCGGGAGCCCGTGGCCCCGGGGGACCTGATCGTCTACGCCCAGGGCGATAGGGCCGGGCAGCCGGTCAACGCGTCCGATCTGGAGCCGGGCCAGCGCCAGGTCATCGCCTATCCCATGAACCCGCAGACCCGGGTGGTCAAGGGTGAGGAGCCGGCCAACACCCTGCTGCTGCTCCGGCTCGAGGCCGCCTCGCTCACCGCCGAGACCGCCAGGCACGCCGCCGGGGGCGTCGTGGCCTACTCGGGGGTCTGCACGCACCTGGGGTGCATCGTGAGCAACTGGATCGCTGACAAGCAGTTGCTCTTCTGCCCTTGCCACGGAGCCCAGTACGACCCGAGGGACCGCGCGAAGGCCCTGGTTGTTGCCCCTAAACCGCTTCCACAACTGCCGATCCGCGTCGAGGACGGCGTCCTGGTGGTGGCCGGGGAATTCCAGGGCCCGGTGGGGCCGCCGACCTAAAGGGAGACCCCATGGCCAAGATCCCGCCTGAGCCGCCGGGCAGCAGCACCCCCGGCCCGAAATCCGGGCGCAGGTTCCCGAGGACCCTGGGGGGTTCGAACCCGGGAAACCCCGCGGCGGTGGCGCCTTATCTGGGTTGGGGGCTGCTGGCGGGGTTGGGGCTGGCCCTGGTGCTGTTCGGCGCGCCGCTGGCGGCGCTGGCCCCGAGCCTCTATGCCCTGGCCAGCCAGCCCTACGCCTGGCTGGCCGAACCCATCAACACCCTGCGGCTCGGGCTGGGGATCCCCCTGTTGAGCGCGTTCCTGCTGGGCTTGCTGGGGGCCCTCGCCCCCTGCCAGCTTTCCACCAATGCCGCCGCCCTCTCCTGGTTGGCCCGGGACGCGCTCGAGGCCCAGGGTTCGGCCTGGAAGCGGGTGGGCTGGTTCTTGCTGGGCAAGGCGCTGGTCTACCTGGCGCTGGCAGGTGTCGCAGTCTGGGTCTTCGGGGGCACTTTCACCGCGCCCGGGGCGCTCTTCACCGGCGTCCGCCGGGTGCTGGGGCCGCTGATGGTGCTGATGGGCTTCCTGCTGCTGGGGCTGATCCGCCTGCCGGGCCCGAGCCTGGGGCCGGGCCGGCTGGGAGACTGGGCCCGGGCCAGGGGCGGCAGTCTCGGCGCTTTCACCCTGGGCGCGGCTTTCGGGCTGGCCTTCTGCCCCACCATGTTCTTCCTGTTCTTCGGGGCGATGCTGCCCGCGGCGGTGGCCTCGAGGGCGGGGCTGGTGTTCCCGGCCCTCTTCGCCCTGGGCACGGCCGTGCCGGTGCTGCTCATCCTGGCCCTGCTCGACCGGGGCAAGCCCAAAGGCGAGGTGCTGGGCGAGATGCGCCGCGGCGGGCGCCGGCTGAACCTCGCCAGCGGGGTCGTCCTGGTCGTGGCAGGGCTCTACGACACCCTCGTGTACTGGTTCTTGTAAAGCCGACCTACAACAGCACCGGCGCCAGGGCTGCGGAGCTCTCGGAGTGGCGAGCGCCCCGGGCAGGAGCATAAGCAGGTGCAGGCCCCGCCCTGGAGGCACAGCGTGGAGGCCTGCACACTCCCACCCTACGCGCCGGGCGCAACGTGGGCGCAACGGCGTGTCCCGCCGCGGGAGGTGCCGGGCCTTAGCCCCACGTCTGCAGCGGGGGAGCCAGGGGTTCTTCGGGCGGGGCCTTCCCGCGCAAGGCAGCCTCCAGTGCCTCCCCCCGGCCCGCTCACCCTTCGTCCTGGCCCGGCCCCACCTCGGGCAGCTTCTGCACGGCCTGCCGCAGGCGGCGGGCGGAGGCGTGGAGGTAGACCTGGGTGGTGGCGATCGAGGCGTGGCCCAGCAGCTCCTTGACCGCGTCCACCGGCACCCCCTCCTCGACCAGGGCGGTGCCGAAGGCGTGGCGGAACTTGTGGGGGGTGAAGCGCCGGGGGTCCAGCCCGGCCCGCACGGCCGCCGCCCGGAAGCGCAGCAGCACCCAGGTGGCGGTGGGGACCTTGCCCACCCGCCGGCCCGGCCCCCGGGCCTCGAAGACGAAGAGGCGGTCGGCCCCGCAGCCCGCCAGCGCCCGCCGCGCGGCGGGGGAGAGGGGGACCAGGCGCTCCTTGTCGCCCTTGCCCACCACCCGCACCGCCGCCGGGGCCCCGCCCTCAGGCGTACCGGCGTCCGCCGGTCCCGAAGGGAATCTGCCCTCCGTCACCAGGTCGCGCCGGCGGAGGGAGAGCGCCTCGGAGATGCGCAGCCCGGTGCCGTAGAGGAACAGGGCCAGCCGGCGCAGCAGGCCCTCCTCGGGCTCGCCCTGCAGGGCCTCGAGGAAGCGCGCGAGCTCGGCGCGCTCGGGGTGCACCGCCAGCCGGGCGCCGGCCCTGGGGCGGGCGACGGGCTCAGTCACGTCCTCGACCGCCTCGCCGCGCACCCGCCGGCGCCAGCGGCAGTAGGTGCGCAGGGCCGCCAGCAGGGCCCGCGCCCGCCTCGGCCCGGGGGAGCGCTCCTCCAGCAGGGCCCGCACCGCCTCGGGGGTCTCCCCCAGGCCGCGCCGCTCGAGGAAACGGTGCCAGGCCCGCACGTCGCGCAGGTACTTCTCCACGCCCCGGGGGGCGTGGCCCTTCTCCAGGCGTAGGTAGCGGGCGAAGGCCTCCAGGCGCTCCTCCAGCGCCGGGTCGAGGGGGGCAGGGCGGGGGAGGGGGTCCACCCGGTGTGTGGGCTTTGCCCGTCCCAGCAGGGGATCGTCCATGCGGCCATCCTAGCATAAGTTTATGGAAATGCCGATTTCCATAAAAATTCTTAAGCACCCCAGGGAAGGGCCTGGCCCCCTACTAAGCTGTGGGGTTACACCCGGGGCCGATCCTGCCTCGGGCACTGTCTGTACGCCGGTATAGGAACCGGGCGCTCGCCGCCTGTTGGACACCCCGAACCCCCTGTGGGGTTTTGAGGTTTGGGGGTTTTCGCCTCGAGGCCGTCGAGCCGGGTGCCGGACAGTGGTCAGGGGGTGGCCTCGAGCTATCCGCCCTCTGCCCACTGCCCCCGAGCTGCCCCTCGAACCCCCACCGATCTCTCCACGGCTTTACTGTTATCAGGATTGGGTCCGAGTTATCGATTTCTGGACCTATCCCAGATAAAAACGCTGTCCAGGACGGGCTCGAGACCGCCGACCGCATAAAACGAAAAGCAAGGCCCCTCCGCGGAGGGGCCCAGGGTTGGACACCGGGCTAGGTGGAGGTTTTGGGGGGTAGGGACGCCGGAATCGGAGGCTCGAGCCTCGGCCTCCACTCCCTGGGGTAGGTCGTGGCGGAGGGGCAGGGCAGGACGCCCACCCCGCTGCAAGTTCTTCTGGCACACCTGCGCCGTGCGGTCACCCATTCCCTGGCGTGGTACCCCGGTACCGAACTTTCCCACTCGCCCACGGCCCTGCTTGCTGCTTCACCGTAGGGGCTCGGCCGCGGTGGTCTTGTCGACGAAGAGCAGGGCGTCGAAGTAGTCGGGGAGGGTGGCCGGGCTCGAGCCGAGCAGGAGAGGAACGTAACTCGACCCGATGGCCTTGATGAGCTGGGGCCGCCGCAGCCAGCGCCCCAACGGGCTATCAGGCCGGACGGCGCGCAGGTCGAGCAGGAAGTCCCCGCCGAAGGCCCGGTGGAAAGCGGAGTCGGCGGTGCCGGGGAGGGTGGGGAAGATGGGCATGGCCACCCGCTCCTGGCCGACCCCGGGTAGTTGGGGCCACATGGCCAGCACCCGCCCGGAGTAGAAGGTGGTGGCCAGGGCGAAGTAGCCGCCGCCGTAGCGCTGACGCAGGTACCAGCCCATCGGGGACCCGCGCAAGGGGTAGATGGCCCGCTCGGGGAAGGCGACGTGGCCGTTGTGCGCCCAGAGGACGGCCTTGCGTCCGGGGTACTCCTTCTCCAGCACCGTGATGATGGTCTCGGCCATGAGCCGGTCCCGGGTGCCGTCGTCCAGGATGATGAACCGTGGAATCCAGCTGGGCTGATCGAAGGCCGCGTCGAAGCCGAAGAGGTCGAGGGGGCGGTCGGGGTGCTGCTGGCGGTAGCGGGCCATCCACCCCAGCAGCCCGGCGAGCTCCCGGGTGCCGGGGAACATGTTCCGCGCCGCCAGCTCGCCCGCGTCGGGCAGGCCGGCCTGGACGATGCCGTTGGCGACGGGGTCGTCAGGCGCCTCCATCCCCAGCACGCTGAAGCCCATCTCCTCGACCAGGAAGCGGATGATGGAGGCTTTGTACTCGAAGATCTCCTTGGTGCCGTGCGACCCCTCGCCCAGCCCCACCACCCGCGCGTTCCCGACCAGCCGGCGGAGGTAGGCCTTGTCGGCCGGGCTGAGCGCGGTAGGCGAACCGCTGACGGGGTGGGCCTCGCCCCGGAGCTGGGCGACGACGGGCCGGTTGGCGAGGTCGAGCGCCAGCGCGGCCAGCAGCGCCAGGGCGCACAGGAGCAGGAAGCCCCGGAGCGACGACAGGAAGCGCACCAGCCTCCAGAGCGGCCGCAGCCACCTCGAGGCCCCCCGGCCCCAGGTCACCCGCCCTCCGCGGTCCCCCGGGTGTGCCCGGCCGGCGGCCACTTCCCCGCGTTCAACACCCGATCACCTCGTAGCCATTCTACACAACCCCGGACACCCCGGCCGCCGGGCCCGACCTCGACGCCCTCGAGGCACAGGTACAGCGGGGCCGGGGGAGGCTCGCCGCGAGGCGCGACCCCAGCCGCGCCTGGCTTCCACCGCCTGCAGCTCCGGGAGCCCCCAGGCCGGCGCCACTCCCTTCGTCACCGCCACCGGGTCGTGCGCACGGGTGGGCGTCATGGCCGCCCGCCGTGACCGCCTCTGCGGCGCGCTGCCCTACGGCCGCCCGACCGCCGCAAGGCGCTGGGGTGGGGGAGGTGCCGGCAAGAGTGGTGCGGATCGCTTTAAAACACCCCGGCCTTGGAGATAATTCGGAAGAACCCAACCCAGGCCGGGGGCAACCCCCGAAGAACCCAACCCCCAGGAGGAGCCCGCGTGCACACCTACGAAGACCCCCACGACGCCCACGCCGGCATCGACGCCGACAAGGCCCGCGAGGCCGAGGCCGTCCTGCCCCCGCTGGCCCGCGCCGAGCTGGCCCGGCTGGCCGGGGCGGCGGGGCTGGCGGCGGGGGAGGAGGTCATCTTCACCTCCGAGGCGCTGGGGGCGGCGCGCCTGGAGCGCTCCGAGGTGCTCGAGCTGCTGCGGCTGGCCGACCTCTTCGCCTCGCCCAGCCGCACCGAGACCTTCTCGCTGGCCGCGGCGGAGGCCGCCCTGGCGGGCAACCTGCTGCTGCTCAACGCCCACCTCCCGGCCCACCAGGAGCGCGCCGACGCCCTGGGGGCCCTGCTCTACCCCTTCCCCGGCTACGACTGGGGCTACGAGTGGGGCGCCCCCCGCGCCGTGGGCGGGGCGGGGGCGTGGGAGGGGCTGGCCCGCCGGGTGCTGCACGCCCTGGAGGCTCCCCCCCTGCGGGGGAAGCGCCACGCGCGCAAGGAGCTGCGCTACGAGGCGGTGTGGGAGCGCTACCTGCGGGCCATGACCGCGGCCCGCCCCGAGGGGGGCCGCCCGCCCTGGTGCACGGCCGCAGGCCTTCCCGAAGGGGACCGTCCGCTGGGTCTACCGCCTAGCGGTCCCGAAGGGGATCGTCCCCCCGCGCACGGGCAGGAGCCCCCGCCCGCCCCCGACCGCCCCCGCCCCCGCGCCCGCCCGCCTTCCCCCGGGGCTTTGGGCCTGGCGGCGGGGCTGGCGGCGGCGGGGGCCTCCTTCCTCCCCGGCCTGGCCCTGCTGGTGGCGCTGCCCCCGGCCCTGCTGGCGGCGGGGCTGGCCCTGCGCCGGGGGGGCCGGCGCGACAAGGCCCTGGCCGGGCTGGGCCTGCTGGCCTCGTACTGGGTGCTGCTGGCCCGGGCCGGGCTCTCATCCTGAGGTGGCTAGAATGGTGCCCATGATGCTCAAGTCCTTCCTCCGGTCCTTGCGCTCCTGCCGCCCCTCCCTCCTCGCCCTGTCGCTCGGCCTGCCGCTGCTGGCGGGCTGCGACCTGAAGGACTCCCCGCCCCCGCCCGACCCCTCCGGCGTCACCCGGCTGGAGGTGAGCTGCGGCGGCCGGGGCTTCCTGGGCGTCCACATCTGGGGGGAACGGGGGGTCATGGTGCTGCGCTTCTGGGGCCGCAGCTGGGTCTACGCCCCCGGCTTCGTGGGCGAGGCCTGGGGCGGGGGGCCCGGGTGCATGAGCGCCCCCGAGCGGGGCGCGGTGGAGGTCTACCTCAAGCGCGCGCGCGACGGGCGGTGGGTGCGGGGCTGGGTGGAGGCGGGGCTGGTCGAGGGGGCGGGGGGCTCCCCCGAGTTCCGGGTGCTCGGCGAGCTCAAGACCCAGGCGGTGGAGGAGGCCGACCTGCCCTTCGAGCGCGTGCCCGACCCCAGGGCCGCGGGCGGCTTCTACCTCGAGGACCGCCCCCTGCCCCCCGCCCCCGTGTGGCTGCCGCGGGCCTTCTGCCTGCAGCCGGGGGTGGGCTGGCCGTGGGGCGTCGAGCCGGGCAACTGGAACCCCGACTACCCCCCGGTGGCCCCCGCCAGCCCCCCCGCGCTGTACTACGGCTACGAGGGCGACGTCGGCGACCCCGCCTTCATCGAGTACGCCAACGGGAAGTACGCCGGGAGGCGGACCGACGCCGATCGGGTCTCCGGCGCCTTCGCCGTCGCCCCCGCCGACGGCCCGCTCAAGATCGTGCTCTACGCCTCCTGGCGCGCGGAGTGGCACCCCCTCTACGGCCGCTGGGTGCGCATCTACCCGCGAGAGCCCATCTCCATGCGGCTGGAGGGGGGGCGGCTGGTGTGCGAGGGCCACCGCCCGGCGGACTGGGTGGTGGAGCCGATGCCCGAGGGCTTCAACTTCCCCGGCTTCCTGCCCGAGGAGAACGACTTCGACGTCTTCAACACCCCCTACGAGCTCCCCGCCGAGCTCGACCCCTACGCGGGGAGGTGAGCGGGCATGGGAAACCTGGGCAAGCTCGAGGCGCTGCTGCTGAAGATCCTGGGGTCGCTGGCCCTGGGGGTGGCCCTGCTGGCCCTGCCCCCCCTGGCCCTCCCCGACCGCCACCTCACCCCCACGGCCCGGGCCCTGCCCGAGGGCTCGCTGCCGCGGCAGGAGGCCCTGGCCGCCGTGCGGCAGGGGGCGCTGGCCCAGCTCACGCTGGGGGGGCTGGCGGGGGCGGTGCTGCTGGGGCTGGGCGGGCTGCGGGGGGAGGTGGCCCGGCTGCGCGAGCGGCTGGAGCAGGCGTTGGAGGAGGCCTGAAGGGGGGGGCCTCGAGCACCCCCAACCCCTCCCGCCCGGCCGGTGGAGGCCATGCCGCCCCCCGCTGGCCGCGAAGCCCGCTCCCGCCTCCCGCCTCCCGCCTCCCGCCCGAGGGCCTCTTTCCCCCCACGGGGAGGTCCGGCTTGACCAACCCATCTAGTCAGACTAGACTGATGGGGTGAAACGCAGCTGGCAGCTTCAGGAGGCCAAGGCCCGCTTCTCCGAGGTGGTGGAGCAGGCCCTGAAGGGCGAGGCCCAGACCGTGACCCGGCGGGGCCGGCCCGCGGTGGTGGTGCTGGACTGGGCGACCTACACCCGCCTTCGCGGCGAGGATACCCCCCTGCTCGAGGCCCTCCGCCCGCCGGAGCCCCTCTCCGACGAGGAGGCCGAGGCCCTCTCCGACCGGTCGCGCGCAGGCTACCGGGAGGTGGGCTTTTGAGCTACCTGCTCGACACCAACGTGGTCTCCGAGGCGGCCAAGCGTCAGCCCGACCCCAGGGTTACGGCCTGGCTGAAAGGGCTCTCCGTGCGGGAAGCCTACCTTTCCGCTCTCACCTTGGGCGAGCTGGTGCAGGGGGCCGTCCGCGCCCCCGAGCCGCGCCGAGCTGTCCTGGAAGGCTGGATCGAAGACCTCAAGCGGCGCTTCGCCGGGCAGATTCTGCCCCTGGACACGGGGGTCATGGAGACGTGGGGCGCCCTCACCGGCGAGGCCCTGAACCAGGGCCGCCCCCTTTCCCCCCTGGACGCCCTGCTGGCGGCCACCGCCCTGCGCCACGGCCTCACCCTGGTCAGCCGCAACACCGGCCACTTCCGGGGCCTGCCCGTTCGGCTGCTCAACCCCTGGGAGGCGGGGGCCTGACCCCGCTCTGGCCGCCGCCCTCCGCCCCCCGGCCCGCCGCCCGACCCCGCTATAACGGGGGTGTGGAGCCGCACCCCCTCCCCCCGCCGCCCCCCGCTAGCATGGGGGCCATGGAGCACGAGCCCACGACTGCGGCCCCGCCCCGCGCCCCCCACGACCGCCTGGCCGACCTCGAGCGCCTCCAGGCGGCGCTCGAGCGCCAGCAGCTACTCCTGTTGCGGGAGCAGGTGCGCCTCGAGCGCCGCCTCACCCCGGTGCCGGGGCCTGCGGGGGAGGGGGAAGGGGAGGGGGAGGTCCTGCGGGAGGCCCTGGCCCTGGAGGCCTCCCGCCTGCGGCGGGAGTTTGCGCGCCGGCTCGAGGAGGTCTAGCGCACCCTCTGCCTGGCGGTGCTGGCCCTGGTGGGGCTGCTCGTGCTGCTGGCGTACGCCCTCGAGGCCGGGGCGGGCCGCCCCTAGGCCCCTGGGCTCACAGCTCGAGGCCGCCTCGCTCCGCTGCGGGGGCGGCAGGGGTGGCCTGTGCCCGGGCCGGCTCCGGCCCCAGCTCGAGGCCCCGCGCGCGGGCCAGGTCCTCGGGGGTCACGCCGTCGACGTCGGGGCGGCGGGGGTCGGCCCCTCCCTCCAGCAGGGCCTGCGCCGCTTCCTTCTGCCCCTCGAGGGCCGCCCAGTGCAGCGGGGTGCGGCCTCCGATGTCGGCGGCGTCGGGGTCGGCCCACCCCTTCAGCAGCGCCCGCGCGGCCCGGGCCTCGCCCCCCGCCGCGGCGTGGTGCAGGGGGCTCTCCCCCCCGGCCGCCGGGGCCTCCAGCGGGGCCCCGGCCCGCAGCAGCCGGTGCAGCTGCTCCACGTCCCTGGCGTCGATGGCCTGGTGCACGGCCACCCACTGGGCCCTACGGCAACCTGGTGCAGCACCTGGCCGGCGGCGGCCTCCGCGAGGGAGGGGGTGCCGAGGGAGAGGGGCTGCCCATTCTTCCACAGCGCCGCGCGGGCCTGCGCGTAGGTCAGGGCCAGCCGCTCGGCCTCGCGCTCGAGGCGCTCGTGGTCGAGCACCACGTAGCTGCGCACCTGCCCGGCCTCCTCCCCCTCGGCCGGGCCCAGGCACCGCACCAGGCGGGCGTGTGCGGCCAGGGGCAGCGGCACCTCGCCCAGCACCTCGCGCCCGTCGACGTCGGCGGGCTCGGGGTGGGGGAGCACCCGCGGGTCCTCCTCCTCCCCCAGCCGCCCGGCGCGGCGCCAGGCCTCAAGGGCCTCGAGGCCCCGGCCGATGACGACCTTCTCGGCGTTCTCCATGGCCGGGAGGGTAGTACGGGGGTGGCGGGACCGTCAACGGTTCGGGGTGGGGGGCGCGCGGGTTTTGCGTCGAAGCTGCTGAGCAGGGCGCTGCTACCTTCGGCGGGTGTCCCGGCCCGTGCTGCCTTAAGGATACCCGGCGCGTCCGGCGTCACCGGCGTCGGGGTGGGGGCGGTGACGCCGGGGCGGCTACACTGTGCTTATGCGCGCCCCCCTCCCCCCCTTCCCCTCCTCGAGGCCGCCGCCCGCCGGCTTTACCGGCTGCCCCTGGCGGGGGCCGCGCCGGCGCTGGCCCCGCTGAGCGCGCTGTGCCCCGTGGTGGCCTGGGGGGACCCCTACCTCAGCCCCCGGAAGAGGTCCTTGAGGAAGGCCCCGAAGGGCGCGAGCTTGTCGCACCAGACCACCGCGCTCCAGGCCTCGAGGGCGGGGCGCACCTCCTCGAGCAGGGCGCTCTTGCCGTAGCCCGGCGGGGCCGCCAGCACCACCCCGCGCCCGGCGCGCACCGAAAGGAGGAGTGCACGCCCTTCCTGCTGTCTGCCCACGAACGCCATTGGTACCTCCATTCCATCGCTTGCCGCATCACTGGTTTGCTGATCTACTGCGTTACTGAACGCAGTATTTCCTGTACTCAGTATTTACTGAAATCAGTAGTTACTGCAATCAGCAATTACTGACCTCAGCTTGCCCCTGTTTGCCCGGTTGGGTAAGATGCGCCCGTGGGGCTCTACTACACCGTGGAGGAGCTGGCCCGGACCCTCAAGGTCAGCGAGGAGGCCATCCGCAAGCGCCTGCGAGGGGGCGAGATCCGGGGCGTGCGGGTAGGGCGAACCTGGCGGGTGCCCCGCGAGGAGGCCGCCCGGCTGCTGGGCGGGAAGGAGGCCCTCGAGGCCTTCGACCGCATGAAGGAGAAGGAGGCCAAGCCGTGAGGACGGCCGCCTCCGGGGGAAAGCGGTGAACCCCCTGGCCGGGATGGAGCTGGAGGTGCCCTTGCGGAAGCTCACCGACTACCTGCTCTCCCCCACCCACCCCGTGGGCCGGCACAAGGCCCGGTTCTTCGCGGCGCTGGGCTTCACCGCCGAGAACCCCCTGGACCTGGCGGAGGCCCTCAAGCTCCAGGCCCGCGTGACCCCTGAGGTGCAGGAGGAGGCCACCCCCTTCGGCCTCAAGTGGGCCGCTCGGGGGAAGCTCCTGAGTACCGGCATCGCCGGGCCGCCGGAGCGGCTTCACTTGGGTCCACGGGGCAGCGCCCGCGTGGTGAGCGTGTGGGTCGGGGAGGGCTGCGGGGGGGCGGAGCCGCGCACCCGTGGGCAGATTCCCGTTGGGACCGCTACGCGGTACGCCCGGGCGCGGCTGGTCACGGCCTATCCCGCGGAGGGAGGAAGAGGATGATCCGCGAGCTGGACAGCGTGGTGCTCCGGGTGGACAAGCCGGAACTCGGCCTCGAGGCCGGGGATGTGGGCACGGTGGTGCACGTCTGGGGGGAGGGTGAGGGCTACGAGGTGGAGTTCGCCACCCTCACCGGCCACACCCTGGGGGTGCTCACCCTCGCCCCCGAGGAAGTGCGGGCGGTGGAGGAGGGCGACCTGCTCCACGTACGCCGGGCGGAGGTCGCGTGAGGTATTGCGAGCGTTACTAGCACAGCTCAATTCCGACACAGAGCTACAGCAGGCAATCCAGAAGCGCCTCGGTAAATAAAGCTGCCAACTATGTTTCCGCCCGACTCCGACTACCGCGACGAGCGCTTATCCGAGTCCGACACCCGCTCGAAGCTCATCGATCCCGCGCTACGCCTGCGCGGGTGGACCGAAGCCCACATCCGCCGGGAGGAGACCGCGGGGGCGATCGACATCGTGGACGGCCGGGGCAAACGCCGCCGGGGCCGGACCGACTACACCCTCCGCGTGCGGGTGACGCCGGACGCCCAGCCCGTCGCGGTGGCCCTGCTGGAGGCGAAGAAGAACCAGCTTCCCCCCGACCACGGCCTCGAGCAGGCCCGGCTCTACGCCGACTCCAAACGGCTGAACGTGCCCTTCGTGTTCTCGTCCAACGGGTACTTCTGGGTCATGTTCGACCGGAGCACCGGCCTGACCTCCGATCCTCGTCCCATGAGCGAGTTCCCCACCCCGGAGGAGCTCCGGGCGCGCTACGAGGCCATGATGGGCTTCCGTCTGGACAGCCCGGCGGCCCGCCCCCTTCTGGTGCGGTATCCGGGGGGAGAAGGCACCCGGCGCTACTACCAGGATGCCGCCATCCGCGCCACCTTGGAGAAGCTGGCCAGGGACGCCACCCAGGAGAAGCCGGGCCGGGCCTTGCTCACCCTGGCGACCGGAGCAGGGAAGACCTTCATCGCCGTGCAGCTTCTGAAGCGCGTCGCCGACGCAGGACAACTGCGCCGGGCACTGTTCATCTGCGACCGGGACGAGCTGCGGCAGCAGGCCCTCGCCGCCTTCACCAACGTCTTCGGGACCGATGCCGCCGAGGTCAAACGCAACCCCGACGGCAGCAACCACGCCAAGAACGCTCGCATCCACATCGCGACCTACCAGACCCTGGATGTAGGCAACGAGGACGGTACGGCCAACTTCTTGCTCGAGCACTACCCCGAGAACTACTTCAGCCACATCATCATCGACGAGTGCCACCGCAGCGCCTGGGGCAAGTGGAGCCAAGTGCTCCTGAGGAACCCGGACGCGGTGCAGATCGGCCTGACCGCCACCCCCCGGCAGCTCAAGCTCCCGGAGAAGACCGCAGGGGCCCTCGAGGACGAGGCCATCACCGCCGACAACATCCGCCACTTCGGGGAGCCGGTCTACGAGTACGACCTCGCACAGGGCATCGAGGACGGCTATCTGGCCGCCTGCGAGGTGGTGCGGGCCCAGGTGGACATCGACGAGACCGGGCTGAGCATCGATCAGATCCTGGCGCTCAAACCCGTGGACGCCATCACCGGCCGGCCCTTAAGCCGCGAGGAGCTGGAGGAGCTTTACGAGAAGACCAGCTTCGAGGACCGCATCATGCTCCCCGACCGGGTCAAGGCCATGTGCGCCGACCTCTTCCAGCGGCTGCTGGAGACCGGGGGGCCAGAGCAGAAGACGGTGATCTTCTGCGTGCGCGACGCCCACGCCCAGGCCGTGGCCCGGGAGATGGGCAACCTCTACGCCGAATGGTGCCGGGAGAACGGCCAGGCCCCCAAGGAGTACTACGCCTTCAAGTGCACCGCGGCCAGCGGGGGCAACGACCAGTTGGCCGACCTCCGGGGCTCTAGCAACAGCCATTTCGTCGCTACCACCGTGGACCTCCTGACCACCGGGGTGGACGTGCCCTGCCTGAGGAACGTGGTCTTCTTCCGTTACGTGCAAAGCCCTATCTCCTTCTACCAGATGGTGGGCCGGGGGACCCGGATCGACCTCGCCAGTGACAAGCTGATGTTCCGGGTCTACGACTACACCGACGCCAGCCGGCTGTTCGGCGAGGCCTTCCTGACCCGCTACACGCGGCCTGAGGGCTCCAAGGAGGGGGAACCTGGGGATGAGGAAGGCCCTGGCCCCGATAACCCGCAGCCTCCGCCACAGCCCATCCCCCAGGTGGAGGGGGTCAGTGTGCTGGTCCGGCCCGCCGGGCGGCTGGTGGTGGCCCAGGTGGACGGGCAGGAAAAGCTCATCCCTGTCGAGGAGTACAAGGAGCGCCTCTCGGAGCGGCTGGTCCAGGCCGCCCCCGACCTTGAGCACTTCCGGCGGGCCTGGGTCCACCCCGACGAGCGCCGGCAGTTGGTGGACCATCTGGTGCGCTCGGGCTACAGCCCCAAGGTGGTGCAGGTGGTGGAGGAGATGACCGATTACGACCTCTACGACGTGCTCGCCGCGCTGGGCTACGGCATGAACCCCCTGACCCGCCTTCAGCGGGCCGGGGCGTTCAGCTACAAGCACCGGGACTGGATGGGAACCATGCCCCGGCGCACCGCCGCCACCGTGCTGGCCATCGCCAACCAGTTCAGCCGCTCCGGCACCGAGGCCCTGGAGAGCCCGCAGATCTTCAACGTGCCCGAGGTGGTGCGGGCCGGGGGGCTGCCGGCCCTGAAGGAGCTAGGGGAGCCACGTGAGGTGCTGCGCCAGACCAAGGAGAGGATGTTCGAGGCCTGACATCCTCCCCGTTCTGAAGAACGGGGGCTCCTACACGGAGCTTTCAAGGTTGGAGTCTGCATGGACCGAAGCCCACACCTTTACTCCATCCAGCCGCTCCCCAGCGGGAGCAGCCTGACCTGCGCCGCACCGTGGCGCGGCGCTCGGTCGGGCCGTGTCAGGCGGCCCTTGGCGCAGCAGTCCAGCCGCTACGCCAGCGATGTTGAGGGAAGCTACCACGTCGGCGTTGCCCTGGTAGCCGCAGGCCACACACCGGAAGTCGGCCTGCGTGGTTCGGTTGGCTCGGGTGGCATGACCGCACTTCGGGCAGGTGCGGCTGGTCTTGCGGGGGTCAACGAAGATAACCCGCACCCCCGCCCTCTCAGCCTTGTACAGCACGAAGTCGGCCAGTTGCCTGAAGGCCCAGCTCGCCACCATGCGGTTGAAGCGTTTGCTGCCCCGTATCCTGTCGCGTATCCCGTCCAGCTTCTCGAAAGCCAGTACCGGATTGGGGTACCGGGCCGCGAGGTCTACGAGCCCTCGGCTGACCTTGTGGTTGAGGTCGGTCATCCAGCGCCGCTCCTTGCCCTTCATGGCCCGCACCCGGTCAAGGCGACGGTGGCGCTGGTAGCGGCGGCGGAGGGAGGCGTAGCCTTCGCGTGTATGGCGAATGGCTTTCCCGTTGGCGATAAAGACGCCGTTGGGATGCTTGGCTGTCGCCAACCGAACAATGCCCAGGTCTACTCCGATAACGGTCTCGCCGTTGCCGTCACGGACGGTTGGAGTATTGGGCATTTTGAGGGGCAGCATGACGAACCACTCATCACCCCGCCTGAACAGCCGGGCATCACCACGGACGTACTGCAACCTGTCCCGCCAATGCTGCGGGACACAAAGGGGGAGCCAGATGTAAACACCTTGCACCCCGGTCGAAAGCCGAAGGGCGGTTCCAACCACCTTGTAGGCGTTAGTCCCCAGCCCAATCCCCTGGCTACGCACCGCCGTAGGCTTCCCCGCCTGCTGCTTGCTCTTGCGCAGCCCGAAGTGGCTCCTCGCGAGCTGTACGGCCTGGTTGACCGCCATGCGGCAGTAGTCGGAGGGCAGGCCCAGGGCGCGAATGGAGGCGTAGGTGGCGGTGTGTATCTTCGCCCGGCTGCTCGTAGCCATGCCCAGCGCAGCGTCAAGCCCGAGCTGCGTCCCCTGGCGGAAGAGTTCGGCGGTCCGGTCGAGCCAGGCCCGCTTGGCCCTGCCGGGGGGGCGCAGCTTGAGCACGACGGTTTCTGCCCTGGGCATGAAACCAGTGTACCAGGAGCCATGTTTTGGAGGAAGTACCGCTCTGCGAGCGGCTTTCGTTTCCTCTCCGCGTCGCCTCGCCGTGGCGAGGCGAGATGCGGAGCATCCACGAAAGGAGTTCTGTGAGCGAGCTCTTACCCCAGGACTACCCCGCCTTCTTGCAGAGCCTCAAGGAGCGCATCCGGCAGGCCCAGACCCGCGCAGCTTTGGCGGTGAGCCGGGAGCTGATGGGGCTCTACTGGCAGATCGGGCACGACCTCGAGGCCGCCGTGCGCCAGGGGCGCTGGGGCGAGAAGGTCATCGAGCGGGTGGCCGGCGACCTCAAGCGGGAGTTCCCGGGCGTGGAGGGCTTCTCCAAGCGCAACCTCGAGCGCATGCGGGCCTTCTACCAGGCCTGCCCGGACGAGGGGCAGTTTGCGGCACAGCCCGTGTCGCAATTGCCCTGGGGGCACAACCTGGTGCTTTTACAGAAGCTCAAAGACCCCGCCCAGCGGCTGTGGTACGCCGAACAGGCCCTGCAAAACGGCTGGAGCCGGGCTATTCTGGAAGCCCAGATCGAAACCGGCCTACACCGGCGCCAAGGGGCAGCCCTGACCAACTTTGCCCAGACCCTGCCCCCGCCCAGCTCCGACCTGGCCCAGCAGGTGCTCAAAGACCCCTACAACTTCGACTTCCTAACCCTGCACAAAGAGGCCAACGAGCGTCACCTCGAGCGCGCCCTGTTGGAGCACCTACAGCGGTTCATGCTCGAGCTGGGGGTAGGTTTCGCCTTCGTGGGCAGCCAGTACCCCCTAGAAGTAGATGGCCAGGACTACTACCTCGACCTGCTGTTCTATCACCTCAAGCTGCGCTGCTACGTGGTAATCGACCTCAAGATGACCGAGTTCAAACCCGAGTACGCGGGCAAGATGAACTTTTACCTCTCGGCAGTGGATGACCTGCTACGCCACCCCACCGACGGCCCCACCTTGGGCCTGATCCTGTGCAAGAGCAAGCGCAAACTCACAGTAGAATACGCGCTGCGCGACCTCGCCAAGCCCCTGGGCGTGAGCAGCTTCCAACTGGCCGAGGCCCTGCCCAAGGAGCTCGAGGCCGCCCTACCGAGCGTGGAGCAGCTCGAGGCCGAGCTAAGGAGCGACGATGAGCAGTCCGACAACTGAAGTCCCAAAACCCAAAACCCGCCCTAAGCTGCCCGAGGGGTGGCGGTGGGTGAGGTTAGGGGATGTTACAAAAGTGGTAGGTGGATCGACACCTAAAACTGGCATAAAGGAGTACTGGAATGGTGATATCGTTTGGATTACACCGGCAGACTTGGGAAAGCTATCAACAAGGGAAATATATTCTTCCGGACGTAAAATTACGCAACTTGGCTATGAGAGCAGCGGTGCTGAATTAGTGCCCGTTAAGACTGTTGTTATGTCGAGCCGGGCGCCAATTGGGCATCTAGGTATAGCTGCCGTTCCTCTCTGTACTAATCAAGGCTGTAAATCTTTCATTCCCTCGGAAAGCATCGATTCGGTTTACCTATATTTCGTGTTAAAGCAAGCTGTACCTGAGCTTCAGTTATTGGGAAGGGGGGCAACTTTCCTCGAGATATCAAAAACTCAACTCGAAAACTACTTTATCCCCCTCCCCCCCCTCGAGACCCAACGCCGCATCGCCGCCATCCTCACCGAGCAGATGGAGGCGGTGGAAAAGGCCCGCAAGGCGGCTGAAGAAGGGCTCGAGGCAGCCCGGGAACTTCCAGAGGCATGCCTGCGCTCGGCATTCCCTACAGTGCCGATCACAGTAAATACCGCCCCTGCTCCTAAGGGATGGCGCTGGACCCTCCTCACCGACTTCGCTCGGTTAGAGAGCGGACATACCCCTAGCCGTCGCCGTGAAGAGTGGTGGGGCGGGGATATCCCCTGGATATCTCTTTCAGATATACGCGCTCTGGATGGGAAAACTGCGATTCAGACCCGCGAGTACACCAACCCGGAGGGAATTGCAAACTCTTCGGCCCGCGTCCTGCCTGCTGGAACCGTGGTGCTCTCCCGCACCGCATCAGTGGGGTTTGTTACCGTCATGGGGCGACCTATGGCAACCAGTCAGGACTTCGTGAACTGGGTATGCGGCCCAGAATTGGAGCCTTGGTATCTGGCCTATGCGCTTATGGCCTCTAGGGAGTACATCCGCTCGCTTGGTAGCGGCGCAGTGCACCAAACCGTCTATGTCCCAGTCGTACAGCGGTTCAGGTTGCTTCACCCCAACCTCGAGACCCAACACCGTATCGTAGCCGAGCTAAACGCTAAGCTCGAGGCCACCCAAGCCCTTATTCGTAGCCTAGAAGCCCAGCTCGAGGCCATCCGCGCCCTACCCGCCGCCATCCTACGCCGCGCGTTCTCAGGAGAACTCTGATGCCCAGCAAGAATGGCTCAAACGGTACACCCCGCTTCACCACCCAATCCAGCCTCAGCGCGTACGTATGGAGCATCTGCGACATCCTGCGCCGCTCCAACTGCGCCGGGGCCTTGCAGTACGTCCCCGAGCTGACCTGGATCCTGTTCTTGCGCGTTCTGGACGACCTTGAAACCCTGGAGGCCGAGCAGAGTCAGGCGGTGGGGGCGGCCTTTACCCCCAGCCTCGAGGCCCCCTACCGCTGGCAGGACTGGGCCGCCCCTGATGGCTGGAAGCGCCGCGAGCTGGAGGAAGGAGCCTTGGGCGCTTTCTTCGGCTTCGTCAACGGCGAATTGCTGCCCTATCTAAGGGGCTTGCGTGACCAGCCTAACGCCACCGCCCGGCAGAAGGTGATCAGCGAGATCATGTCCGGCGTTGATCGGGTGCGGGTGGACACCGAGCGCAACTTCCTGGACGTACTGGACAAGGTCCACCTCATCAACTCGCAAACGGTGGACAGCACCCACCTCTTCGCCCTCTCCCAGGTCTACGAAGGGCTCCTCTTGAAGATGGGCGAGAAGGGCAACGACGGGGGCCAGTTCTTCACCCCCCGTCAGGTGATTAAGGCCATGGTGCAGGCCATTGACCCGGGCCCCGCGGACACCATCTATGACCCCTGTGCCGGCACCGGCGGCTTCCTGGCCACGGCCTACGAGTACGTGCTGCAGAAGCTGGGGGACGACGCCACGCCGGAGCAGCTCGAGGCCCTCAAAACCCGGAGGCTTTACGGGCGCGAGAAGGAAAACCTGATCTACCCGATCGCCCTGGCTAACCTGGTGCTCCACGGCATCGACAAGCCTAACCTGTGGCACGGCAACACCCTTACCGGCCAGGAGATCTACGGGGGATTGTGGGAGGGAGCCCCGGCGCAGTTCGACGTGATCCTCACCAACCCCCCCTTCGGCGGTAAAGAAGGCAAGGTAGCCCAGGCGCGCTTCGCCTATAAGACCAGCGCGACCCAGGTGCTCTTCCTTCAGCACGTGATCGACTCCCTCAAGAGCGGAGGCCGTTGCGCCATCGTGCTCGACGAGGGCGTGTCCTTCCGGCAGGAAACTGCCTTCGTGCAGACCAAACGCAAGCTCTTGAACGAGGCTGACGTCTGGTGCATCCTCTCGCTACCCCCGGGCACCTTTGTCAACGCCGGGGCCGGCGTGAAGACCAACATCTTCTTCTTCACCAAGGGGCGGCCCACCGAGCGCATCTGGTACTACGACCTGTCGGGGGTGAAGGTGGGGAAGAAAAGCCCGCTGACCCTCGAGCACTTCGAGGAGTTCTTCCGTTTGCTGCCCACCCGCGCCGACTCCGAGCGGAGCTGGACGGTGAGCCGGGCCGAGCTCGAGGCCAGAAACTACGACCTCAAGGCCGTGAACCCCCATGCGAAGCTCGATACAGATACACGGAGCGTTGAAGAGCTGCTCGAGGTTATTGAACAGAAAAGCCGGGAGGTCACCGAGGCGTTAACCGCCCTGCGTGATCGGATCGAGGCATAGAGAACGAGCCGACCCCCTTCGCTCCCCGGTGAGGGGCCGCAGGGCCCTGCAGGGCCCTGCACTACCCCAACACGTCCGGCAGTGCCCTAGCAGCCTCCTCGAGCCCTTCCGGCTCACGTGCACGTAGATCTGGGTGGTGGCAATAGAGGCATGCCCCAGCAGCTCCTTCACCTCGTCGATCCCCCGCCCCGCCTCCATCAGCGCCGAGGCGTAAGAGTGGCGCAGCTTGTGGGGGGTGAGCTTGGCCCACTCCTTGAGGCCGGCCTTCTTGGCCACCCGCTTGAGCATGGCCTGCACCGTGCGAGCCGGGAAGGGCTGCCCCTTGCGGGCCCCCGAGGTGTGGCTCCAGAGGTGGGGGCTGGTGGGATGGCCCTCGAGGTTGCGGTGCTTGAGCCACTGGAAGAGCGCCCGCTGGGCGGTGGGAGAGAGCACCACCACCCGCTCCTTGTTGCCCTTGCCCAGCACCCGCACGGCGTGGGGGATGCCGTCCTGGTAGGTCACGTCCTTGTAGGTCAGCGCCAGGGCCTCCGACAGCCGCAGCCCGGTGCCGTAGAGGCGGGCGGGGTCAGCACCGCTGGTCGCGGCGGTGGATCAGGTCGCCGTACACCTGGCTTAGGTCGAGCCACTGCACGCCCTCGAAACGGTCGAGCAAGCCAGGCTCCTCCTCCATGGCTTTCAGCAGCTCGTCGGCGGCCTGGGGGGTCTTGATCGCCTCGCCCATGAGGGCCATCAGCTCCTCGTAGGAGAACTCGCGCAGGCGCTTGGGGGAGGGCATGGCCCCATCCTAACCCGCGCTCCCGCGGGCGGCTAGCGGCCGAGCCCGGCGCCGGGCCGGGCAGCCCGTGCAGCGGTGTGGCGGGTGCGCGGCTCCCGGGTGCCCCCGTGCGCTAGACTGGCGGGGTTCCGAAGCGGGACAAGCCCGGGCGCAGCCAGAGATTCCCTTGGGTGCCCTGCGCCCGGGCCCTTCTGTTGCCGGCCCGTGGCAGAGGCCGGGTATCCTGGAGGCGGATGCCGCCGGAGCTCCGCCCCCTGCTCCGCCTCGAGGCCCTCCGCCGCCCCGGCGGCCCGGGCCCGCTCGAGGCCGCCCTGCTGGAGGGCTGGGCGCTCTCCCAGACGGTCTACCGCTTCGACCCCGACGCCTATGAGCACCTGCAGGGCTCGTGCTTCGAGGGCACGGTCCCGCTGGCGCTGCTGGCGCGGCTGCCCGAGCCCTCGCTGTACGTGGCCTTCCCCAGGCCCCGCCCCACCGGCCTGGGCCTGGCCCACGGCTTCTTCGCCCGCCTCGAGGCCGGCACCCTGTGGCTGCTGCACGACCTGAGCGACTGGGGGGACCTCGAGCTGCAGGCCTTCCCCCTGGACGGCGAGGCCGAGGCGGCCGTGAGGCCCTACCGCGCGGAGGCGCTGAGGAGGGCGTACCTGAGCTTCGTGGCCTCGCTCGCCCCGGACCTTTCGGCGGCGGACATCGATTTCGATCCCTGGGAGGCCGACGCCGCCGGGGCCGCCCTCAGCCTGCTGCTCTACCGGGTGGCCGCGCCCGGGGACGCGGCGGAGGCGCCGGCCCCGCCGGGCGGGGAGGGGCTGCGGCTGTGGGAGGTAGGGGGCCGCCTGGGCGGGGCGCTGCGCCGGGTTCAGGAGGAGGAGCCGCGTGGCCTGACCCGGCGCAAGCGCAAACGGCTGCGGCCGCACGAGCGCGGGCCCCTCGTGGGCCGGGGCTTCTGGCACGGCCGGTGGGCCGGCCCCGACCACCGGCCCGTCCTCGAGCTGCGCTGGCGCCCCGCCATGCGGTGGGGGCTGCGGAGCCTCGAGGGGCTGCCGGAGGTGGTGCTGCGGGCTGAGGGGCTGGGCGGGCCGGGTTGACCGGCCGGCCCGCCGCCGTGGTGCCGCCGGGAGGGGCAGGCCTCGGGGTGGTCCCCCCGGTCGAGGGCCCCCTCCCGGTAGTGCACCCCCTCGCCGGGCCGCAGGGGCCTGCCCAGCTCGGCCTCGGCCGGCAGGACGGCACCCCCCCGGCACCCCGACCCCAAACCTCGGTCGAAAGTGTGGGTCCGGTACGGAAAGCCGAGGCCCGTGGGTAGGGGCAAGCCCTCCAGGACGAGGGGGATGTCGCTGTATAGTGGTTCCTGGAGGCGGCCATGTTCCCAGGACCCGAGCCCCTTGCCCTACTCGGCCTGCCCCCGGGCAGCGCCGACGACCGTGTGCGCTACCTGCGGGAGGGGCTACCCGTTTCGGCCTGGGACGCCCTCAAGCGCCTGCTGCGCTGCAGCGACCGTGAGCTGGGGATCCTCACCCAGATCCCTCCTTCCACCCTGGCCCGCCGCCGCAGGGCCGGGCGGCTGAACCGCCTCGAGGGCGAGCGGCTCTACCGGGTGGCGGCGGTGGTGGCCCAGGCGCTGTCGACGTTCGGGGACCCTGAAGCCGCGGTAGGGTGGCTCAGGCAGCCCAACCTGGCGCTGGGGGGGCGGGTCCCGCTCGAGTACGCCGACACCCCGGCCGGGGCGCGGGCGGTGGTGAACCTGCTGGGCGGGCTGGAGCACGGCGTGGTGCAGTGAGCGGCGGAGGGGGAAGCGCCCCGCCGGCACCTTCCGCCGGCGCCCGGGCCTGGCCATAAAGCGGTGGCGCTTGGCGCACAAACGCGTGACGATCGCGCAACTAGCCCGGGAGCGCGACCCTGCGTAAACTGCCACTCATAGCCAAACCGTTCGTGTCCCTCCCCGAAGCAGCAAAGATGGTAAATGTCTGGACTTACGCACCCTAGGGATCACCAGATAAAATGGGCCTTCATGTCACGGAGAGGTTCCGAAGATAGGATACCAACCTCGGTCCTCCGCGCGCTAGAAGCCTTAGCCCAAAGCCCCATCAACACCTCTGCCCTGGCCATGGCTGAAGCCCAAGGCTGCAACCACGACACCCTCTACCGCGCCCTGGACTACCCTCTGCCCTACTTCTTTAGCCTCTGCCTCCCTCTCTGCCGTACCCTGGGGGGCCCGAAGGGGGGCTACCTCCTCATCTCCTCATCGACGATGTCCTTATCCCCCGCTACCGCTCAGGCCAGCTCGGCCTCAAACGCCTGAGGAGCCCCAAGGAGGGGGCCTACCCCTATACCCCTACGGCTTCAGCCTGGTGGTCCTGGCCTGGGTCGACGCCAGGGGTTGGCGTCGGGTCCCCCTGGCCTTCCTGCCCTACTTTGCCGATGGGGAGGAAAGCAAGCTAGACCTGGCCTTGTCCCTTTTGGAGTGGGCCCGGGAGGAGGGGTCTGAGCCGGAGGGGGTGCTGTTCGACGCCTGGTACGCGGCAAAGGAAGTGCTGGAGTGGCTCCATGCTCAGGGCTGGTGTTTCGTGACGAGACTCAGGGCTAACCGATTGCTGGAGGGTATCCAGTTGCGGCGGCATGGAGGGGCCTACTGGGTGAAGGTGGGCCATCTGAAGGGACTTTCTTTTACGGTGCAGGTGGTGCGTCGAGGGAGGGGGTTTTATGCCAGTTCCGGTGTGGACTCGGAGGGAAAGAGGACGGTGGAGGTGTACCGGTTGTGGCAGGGGATTGAGGAGATCTTCCGGGGATTGCAGCAGGAGCTAGGGTGGAAGGGGCACCGGCACTGGCGCCGGGCCAAAGTCTTGGGGCATCTGGCTTTGGGACTGGTGGCCTATGGGCTCATCGAGTGTCAGCGAGAGCGGCTGAAGTCGAGTTTCTACCAATGCCGACGGAGACTCATCGCAGGTAAGCTGAGCCTGGATTTGAGCCCTCTGTTACCGGTGCAGGTGGAGGCCGCGTAAGTCCAGTAAATAAATCAGCAGTTATGAACCCTGAAGGGATCGACTTTCTGCGAACATTTCTTGTAATGCAGTAGAAGGGGTGGCCATGAGGTTTGTAGGCAGACAGCAGGAGGGTCGCGCGCTGCTCCTCTCGGTGCGGGCCGGGCGCGGGGTGATGCTGGCGGCCCCACCCGGTCCTGGCCCGCGCCAGCCGCATGGCGGTGCCCGACCCCAAGGAGCAGCCGCAGAAGATGCTGGAGGCGGTGGCCAACCACTCCGCCCAGGTGGTGGTGGTCGACGAGCTGGGCTGGGTCGAGGACTCCAAGACCGTCGAGATCATCGCAGGCAAGGGGGTCAAGGTCATCGCCACCGTTCACGGCTCGCACCTGGGCGAGGCCGTCGCCAACCCCGCCCACTTCCCGGTGGTGGGCGTGGCCAAGCACCTCGTCGAGCGCACCCTGGTCCAGGAGCGCCCCCCGGTGTTCCGCATGGCGGTCGAGGCCTACGCCTTGGGGCGCATCCGGCTGTGCCCCGACCTCGACCAGGCGGTGCGCGACATCCTGGCGAGGCGCCCGACGCCGGTGCTCGACTTCAACCTGCGCACCGGGGAGTACACCCGGACCGCCCACCGCGCGGGCCTCGAGGGCGGGGCGGCGGCCCCCGAGAAGGCCTGAGCGCCGCACAGGGGCGGCGGGGTGGCCGGGCCCTACCTGTTTTGGATTTGCATCTATCCCAAATAATCAAGTACCGCACCACGGCTTGACCAGCCCTTCGCGCGTCCTGGACTGCGAATCGTGCCAATGCCGCCTGGTGGATGGCCGACCCCTTGGCCGGTGGTCCTGCTGGAGAGGTGGGGGGTTGGTCTAGGTTGAAATCTAGGCCAGGGCCTAGATTTACTTCTAGGGTTACCCCCCCTTTTTTTGAGGACGGGAGGAGGAGGAAGGTAAACGATCCCCTACCGGGACGCCGCCCCTGGCCGGAGCCCGACTGGCGAGTCGGGCCGCAGGCTGGGCCCGGTCTCGAGCTCGCCCACCGCGTAGATCCCCGCCCGTGGGCCGGATATCCAGATGAGGACGCGGTCCCCGGCCCTGATCCGGCCGGTGTGCTGGAGACAGCCCCACCACTCGCGGGCCTCGAGCTTGAGCGAGCGATGGATGTCGTAGAGGGCGGGGTTGGCCTGGAAGATCCAGGTGGCGCGGTCGCGGTCGGCGTGGCCGACCTTGAGGGCGGTGGCCCCCTCCCGGGTGGGCTCTACCACGGCAACAGGGCCGGCCTCGCTCGTCGTGGGGGGGTCAAGCCAGACTTGACCGCTATACATCTTTTGTATGCAACCCCAGGAACCTCAAAGCGGAGAGGGGGTTGAAGGAGAAGGCTTCCAGGGCGGCTTTTTTAGCCTGGACCTTGCGGTAGTTGAGGCAGTTCAGCACGAAAGCCCGCAGGGCACAAAGGTTGAAGGCCAGGGCGCCACGGGCCTGGGCATGGTCCTCGCGTAAGAGCACGTCGCGTACCCAGAAGTTCCGGTTCTCCACGCCCCAGCGTTGGCGCATGAGTTCGCCCAGACGCCTGGCCCCCGCCGCCTCGGGTCTGAGGCTACTCAGGGCGTAGTGCACGCTGTAGCGCTGCTGCTTGCTGCGCTTATGCCACACCCAGCGCTCCAGGCGCACGGCCTGCCGGGCAAAAGGGAAGTCCAGCCAGGGGGGGAGATGGGGGGAGGCCGAGGCCCGGTAGCGCCACACCTCCCCGTCACGGAGTTCTTCCCACTGGACGATGCTTTCCCCGGGCAGGGGATGCTCGTCCAGGCAAGCGAACAGCCACTCTACCGCCTCCAACGCCCGGGCTTGGTTGGCTCTCAGGCTCAGCAGGTAATCCCCCCCTTAGCCCGGATGGCTTCGGCCACCCGGGGGTAGAGGAAGCCCGCGTCGGCCACCACCACCCGACCGGCTAAACCCTCCAGCCCCATGCGCTCCAGCAGACCCAGCAAGGCCTCATCCTCCCGCCCACCGACTTGGGCCTGGGCCAGGCTGTGGCGGGCTTGCTCACACCACAGCTCCACCACCCGCACCACCGGGCTCTCGCCTTTAGCACTCCCCCGCAAGACCTTGCCATCCGCGACCAGGGCAGAGGTAGTAGCGGTAGAGGTAGGGAAAGAGGCGGGAAGGGGGAGTTCGGGAAAGACCTGTTGCAGGGCTGAACCCAGCGCTTGCGGGTCCAAGCGGCGGATGAGCTGGGCGATTGAGCTGCGTCCTGGGGCCTTGCGCAAGCCCAGGGGCTTACACAGGAAGGGATTGGCTTGGGCAAAGCGGGCCACACCCCGCAGGGAGTCCACCCGGCACACAAAGGCCACCAGCACCAATGCCACCACCCCCCACAGCGGATAGCGCCGGTTCTGGTAGCGTGGATCGTCCAATGAGGCTAAGGCTTCGCGTAAGTTCATGCCTCTATCTAGCCTCAACCCTGAATAACGGTCAAGTCTGCTTGAGCAGGCTGCTCGCCCGCGCCACGCGCGCCTCGTCGGGCACGGCCCGGCGGGCCGTCTCGAGGGCTTCGGGGTGGATGCCCCGCTCCTCGCAGGCGGCGGCTCGGTCTAAAGCGGTCGGCATCACGATAACCTCGTCTCGAGTATGCCACAGGCCACAGGCCGCGGGCGGCTAGCGGAAGCGCAGCAGCCGCAGCGAGTTCAGCGTGACCAGCGCGGTGGCCCCGGTGTCGGCCAGGATGGCGGGCCACAAACCGGTGATGCCCAGCAGCGTGGTGGCCAGGAACACCGCCTTCAGGCCCAGCGCGAAGGCGATGTTCTGTGCCACGACCCGCATCGTGTCCCGCGAGAGCCGCACCAGCTCGGCTACCCCCCGCACCGAGCCCCGCAGCACGGCGGCGTCGGCGGTCTCGAGGGCCACGTCGGTGCCCCCTCCCATGGCGATGCCCACGTCGGCCCAGGCCAGGGCGGGCGCGTCGTTGATGCCGTCGCCCACCATCGCCACCTTGCGCCCCTGGGCCTGGAGCTCTTTCACCTTAGCCGCTTTGTCCTCGGGTAAAACCTCGGCGATTACTGTGTCTATGCCCAGCTGGCGGGCCACGGCCTCGGCGGTGCGGCGGTTGTCGCCGGTGAGCATCACGGTCTGGATACCCATGCGGTGCAGCGCCTGCACCGCCTTGCGGGCGTCGGGCCGCGGCTCGTCCCGCAGGGCGATGAGGCCCAGCGGGGTGGGCGGGTTCAGCAGCACCACCACGGTCTTGCCCTGGAGTTCCATCGCCTCGATCTGCCCGGCTACCTCTGCGGCCAGGGGAGCGAGTTCGGCTGCGTACCTGGGCGAGCCGACCACCAGGGTTCGGCCCTGCACCATGGCTTGTGCCCCCTTGCCCTGGACGGCCTGCTGGTCGCTGGAAGGGGGCAGCGTGGCCCCCACCTCGTCGGCCTTCTCCACGATGGCTTTGGCCAGGGGGTGGGAGGAGCCCTGTTCGACCGCAGCGGCGAGGCCCAGCAGTTCGGCCTCGGAGCCTTCCAGAGCAACCACATCGGTCACCCGGGGCCGCCCCTCGGTGAGGGTGCCGGTCTTGTCGAAGGCGACGGTGCGGACGCGGGCGAGGGTCTCCAGCACCGCGCCCCCCTTGATCAGCAGGCCCCGCCGCGCCCCCGCCGAGATGGCCGAGGTGATGGCCGCCGGCACCGAGAGCACCAGCGCGCAGGGGCAGCCGATGAGCAATAGCGCCAGCGCCTTGTAGAGCCACTCGTGCCAGGCTCCGCCCAGGAACAGGGGGGGCACCACCGCGATCAAGGTCGCGATCGCCAGGACCCCAGGGGTGTAGTAGCGGCTGAAGCGGTCGATGAAGCGGGCGGTGGGGGCTTTGGACCCCTGGGCCTCCTCGACGAGGTGGATGATGCGGGCAATGGTGTTGTCGGAGGGGTCCTTGTCCACCCGCACGGTGAGCACCCCGTCGGTGTTGATGGAGCCAGCAAACACGCGGTCACCGGGGCCCTTGCTGACCGGCACCGATTCTCCGGTCACCGGCGAGTCGTCCAGGGCCGAGAACCCGCTCAGGATGGTGCCGTCGGCGGGGACCCGCCCGCCTGGGCGCACCTGCACCACCTGCCCGACCCGCAGGCTACTGGCGGGGACCTCGCGGGTACGGATGTCCTCCCCTTCCCCCTCGAGGAGGAAGGCGGTCTTGGGGGCCAAGGCGGCCAGGGCTTTGATCCCTGCTCTGGCCCTTCCGGCGGCGATGCCTTCCAGCAGCTCGCCCACCGCAAACAGGAACACCACCACCGCGGCCTCGGGGGCCTCGCCGATCACGACCGCGCCGATGGCAGCGATGGTGACCAGGGTGTTGATGCCGAAGGGGTTGCCCAGCCTTACCCCCGCCCAGGCCTTGCGGGCCAGCGGCCAGACCCCGACTAGCGTGGCGGCGACGTAGCCCCATTGCGCAAGGCGGGGCTCGAGGAAGCCGAAGGCGAAGGCCGCCGCCAGCAGGGCCCCGCTGAGGAGCACCCCGCGCCCCTGGCGGGTGGCGTGCCAGGGCCGGCCCTCGTGCGGGTGGGCGGGGTCAGGCGGGGCCTCGGGGGCGTGCGCTTCCCGCGCCTCGGCGCCGGCGCTGCGCAGGGTCGGCTCGTAGCCCAGCGCGCGGAGGTCGGCCTCGAGCCGCCGGCGCGGCGTGACCGACTCGTCGAGGTTGAGCCGGAGGAGCTGCGTGGCGAAGACCGCCCGGGGGTTGCTGGCGCCGGGGGTCTTGCGGACGAGGGCCTCGATCTTGTTGGCGCAGTCGGCGCAGTCCATCCCCTCGACCCGGTAGCACAGCTCGGGCGCGGGGGGCGCGGGGGGTGCGGGCGTTGGGCGGCTCATCAGGGCTCCTCTTGAGAACGCGGTTTCAATATCTGAGCAACCGCTCAGCTATAGCAGGAGTCTAGCAATACATGAGCGTTTGTTCAAGTATTGCCGGGCCGATTACGGCTTGCTTTACAGATATATCCCCCCGGGGTATAGTGGAGCGAGGCTCTACGGAGCCCAGAGGAAAAGCCATGGACATGGAGAAGATGCTCCCCGACGAAATCCGCGAACAGGTGCAGCAGGCGCTGGACGGCCGGCCCGGGCGGGCCTTCGTGGAGGCCGTTCTCGAGACCATCGGAGGCGTGCGCTGATGGGCCGCCTGCGCCCCTTCCTGGCCTGCCGGGTGCAGGGCTTCTCGCCGTGCCGGGTGACGCCCTGGCTCCTGGCGGTCCTGGCGGTCCTCATGTTGTTCAACGGCTGCGCCCCCAAGCCGGGCTACAAGGACGTGAGCGTGCAGGAGCTTCGGGCCGCCAGCGAGCCCGGCCGCGTCGTGCTGGACGTGCGCGAGCCCTACGAGTACGCCGAGGGGCACGTGCCGGGGTCCACCCTGCTGCCCCTGGGGCAGGTGGCCGCCCGGGCCGGGCAGCTCCCCAAGGACGCCCCGGTGTACGTGATCTGCCGCAGCGGCAACCGCTCGGTACAGGCCAGCCGGACGCTGGCCGAGCTCGGCTTCAAGGACGTGCGCAACGTGCAGGGCGGCATACTGGCCTGGCAGTCGGCGGGCTATCCTCTGGAGCGATGAGCCTGACCCCCGACGCCCTCCTGCTGGGGCCGCTGGCCCTGAGCTGGCCCAACCTGGCCCTGCTGCTGGGGGCCCTGGCCTTCACCGCGCTGGCGGCGCGCCGGGGCCTGGAGGCCCGGGGGTGGTGGGTGCTGCTGGCGGCGCTCCTGGCGGCCCGGCTGGGGTACGTGCTGGAGCACCTGGGGACCTGGCCCGACCCCGCCTCGGCCCTGCTGGGGGTCGTGGACGTCCGCAGCGGGGGCTGGAGCTGGGCGTGGGGGCTGGCCGGGGGCGCGCTGACGGCCGGGGCCCTGCTGCGCCGGGAGGCCGGCCGGCTCCTGGTCCCCGCCGCCGGCGCGCTCGCCCTGGCCGCGCTCCCGCTCGGGCTCCAGCAGGCGCTGCTGCGCCCCGGCTTGGCCCTCGAGAGCCCGGCCCTCGACGCGCGGCCGCTGGCCTACCTCGAGCCCGGCCGCTCCCAGCCCTCCCCCGCGCGCTTCGGCGACCTGCCCAAGCCCATGCTGCTCAACGTCTGGGCCACCTGGTGCCCGCCCTGCCGCACCGAGATGCCCCTGCTGGCGGAGTACCAGCAGAAGGGCTACCCCGTCGTGCTGCTCAACGCCGGGGAGGGTGCGGGGGCCGTCGAGGGCTTCCTGCGCGAGGCCGGCCTGTCGGCGCGGGTCTTCCTGGACAGCGCCAACCTGCGGGAGAGCTTCCGGGTCAGCGGCCTGCCTACCACCTTGCTGATCGGGGCGGACGGGCGGGTCCTGGCGCGCCACCTCGGCCCCGTCAACCGGGCGCAGCTCGAGGAGCTCCTCCAGCGGCTGCGGTAGACCACCCCCGGCGCGCCCGTGGGATAGACTGATACGCGGGGGATACCCCTGAGGGATACCCAGCCCGCGAGGTGAACCTTGAGTGCCGTTGCGAACCGAACCCGAACCCAGCGCAAGCCCCGGCCCGCTCCCCCGACCAAGGAGCAGGTGCTCAACCGCCTCAAGCGCCTGGAGGGCCAGGTGCGCGGCCTGCAGAAGATGGTCGAGGAGGGCCGCGACTGCCGCGAGATCCTCACCCTGCTCTCCGGCGTGCGCAGCGCCCTCGAGGCCACCGGCGACATCATCTTCGAGACCTACCTCGAGGAGTGCCAGGCCGACTTAGCCAAGGGCCAGGGGGACACGCGGGGCATCGTGGAGGCCGTGCGCCTGCTGCGCCGCTGAGCGGGCGCCACGCGCGGCCGGGGTGGAGGACCTGGATGAGCCGGGCTTTCCGCCCCGGCCCACGCGTGGGCCGGGGTCAGGGTTACGCGAGGGCGGGGGGCTCGAGCCCTGGTGGGAGGCCGTACCGTGCCGCACGACCTCGAGGCCATCCAATACCCCCTAGGGGTACTTGACATATACCCCCCGGGGATATAGCCTTGCGCTTAGGAGGTTTGCTGATGCTGTTTCGACAGATCTACGAGGAAGGGCTGGCTCAAGGCAGCTACTTTATCGGGTGCCAAGCGCAGGGCACGGCCGTGGTGGTAGACCCCCGGCGGGATATCCAGGTTTATCTCGAGGAGGCCCAGAAAAACGGCCTGAAGATCGTGGCCGTCACCGAGACCCACATCCACGCCGACTACCTCTCCGGCGCCCGCGAGCTCGCCAGGGCCACCGGGGCCAAGCTCTACCTCTCCGACGAGGGCGACGAGAACTGGAAGTACAGGGGCCTCGAGGGCTTCGACTACCAGCTCGTCAAAGACGGCGACGAGATCCGGGTCGGCAACGTCACCCTCACCGTGGTTCACACCCCGGGCCATACCCCCGAGCACATCAGCTTTTTGGTACGGGACGGGGCGACCGCGACCGAACCCGGCTTTATCCTGACCGGCGACTTCGTGTTCGTGGGGGATATCGGCCGCCCCGACCTCCTCGAGGAGGCCGCCGGCATCCTGGGCACCGCCGAGCCGGGGGCCCGCCGGATGTTTAAGAGCCTGAAGGAGAAGTTCCTCACCCTGCCCGACTACGTGCAGGTGTGGCCCGGCCACGGCGCGGGCAGCGCCTGCGGCAAGGGGCTGGGGGCCGTAGCCAGCACCACCGTGGGCTACGAGCGCCGCTTCGCCTGGTGGGCCGACTACCTGGCTAAGGACGACGAAGCGGGCTTCGTGAGGGCCCTGCTTTCCGGCCAGCCCGAAGCCCCCTACTACTTCGCCCAGATGAAGCGGCTCAACCGCGACGGCATGCCGATCCTGGGGGAGCTCAAGGAACCCCACCCGTTCACCCCCGAGCAGTTCCAGCAAAAGCTGGCCGAGGGGGCTTTGCTGGTGGACACCCGCGACAAGTTCGCCTTCGCCGGGGGGCACCTCGAGGGGGCGATTAACATCCCGGCGGGCAAGAGCTTCTCCACCTGGGCCGGCTGGCTTTTGCCCTACGACCGCGACTTCATCCTGCTGGCCAGCCCCGGGCGGGTGCAGGAGCTGGCCACCCAGCTCGTCCGCATCGGGCTGGACCGGGTGGTGGGGTATATCCCCAGCCTGGACGGCTACGTGCAGGGCGAGCTCGAGACCGTCCCCCAGTTCACCGCCGCCGAGGCCAAGGCGCTGTGGGAGCGGGGCGAGGCGGTCATCCTCGACGTGCGCGCCGCCGACGAGCACCAGGCCGTGCGCATCCCCGGCGCCCTCAACCTCCACGCGGGCCGGGTGATGAAGCACCTGGGCCGCATCCCCAGGGACAAGCCGGTGGTGCTGCACTGCCTGGGCGGCGACCGCTCCTCCACCGCGATCAGCGCCCTGCTGGCCGCCGGCTTCACCAACGTCATCAACCTCACCGGGGGGATCAGGGCCTGGCAGGAGCACGGCTTCCCCACCGAGAAGGGGGAGGCGCGCCAGGCGGTGGGGGCCTGAGGGAAGATTTGCCTGACCCCGAGCCCGCGGGCCCGGGGGTCTCCTGAAGGGACGCACCATGACCCGAAACCTCGACCCCAAGACGGCTTACCGCACCCTCGAGCGCTACCGGGTGGTGGACGTGCGCGAGCCGGAGGAGTGGGCGGAGGGGGTGCTGCCGGGCGCCCTGCGGCTCCCCCTCGGCACCCTCGGGGCCTTGGCCCCGCTCCGCCTCGAGCGCGAAGAGCCGGTGCTGCTGTACTGCCGCAGCGGCAACCGCTCCCAAGAAGCCCTGAAGACCCTCCTGGCGCTGGGCTACCGCAAGGTCTGGCACCTCGAGGGCGGCATCAAGGCCTGGCGCGAGACGGGGATCCCCTGCGCCAACCCGATCTAAACGACGGAGGAGAACCATGTTGACCGTGCCCTACAAGGACATCACCCCCCAACAAGCGCAGGAGCTGCTCGAGGAGAAGGTCCTCTTCGTGGACGTGCGCGAGGCCGAGGAGTTCGCCAACTCCCGCATCCCCGGCGCCAAGCTGGTGCCGCTGTCCGAGTTCGCCGGGCGGGCCGCCGAGCTGCCTGAGGACGAGCCGGTGGTGCTCTACTGCCGCAGCGGGGGCCGCTCGGCGCAGGCGGCGGCCTGGCTGGCGGCCAAGGGCTACGCCCGGGTGCTCAACCTCGACGGGGGCATCCTGGCGTGGTACCGCGCCGGGCTGCCCTTGGACACCGTCCCGGTGGAGGTGACCTACCGCGAGACCGCCTTCACCGAGCTCACCCCGCACGAGGCCAAGGCCTGGGTGGACGCAGGGGCCTACGTCGTGGACGTGCGCGAGCCCTACGAGTACGCCATGGGGCACCTGCCGGGCGCGGTCAACGTCCCGCTGGGGCGCTTCGTGGCCCAGGCCGGGCAGTTGCCCAAAGGCCGCAAGATCCTGCTGGCCTGCGCCTCGGGCAACCGCTCCTCCCAGGCCGCGGCCTACCTGGTGGGCCAGGGCTTCGGCAAGGAGCTCGTGGGCAACCTCGAGGGCGGCACCTACGGCTGGATGAGCGCGGGCTTCGAGGTGGAGCGTTGATCGGCTGGCTCAAGAAGGCGCTCGGCGGCCCCGCCCCCGGCCGCCTCTCCCCCGCCGAGGCCCGGCAGAAGCTCGAGGCCGGCGCCCTCCTCCTCGACGTGCGCACGCCGCCGGAGCGCAAGGAGGCCAAGATCCCCGGCTCGCAGGCCCTGCCGCTGGACAGGCTGGCCGCCGAGTGGGAGAAGCTGCCCAGGGACAAGGAGATCATCTGCCAGTGCCGCAGCGGCAGCCGCAGCGCTACGGCGGCGCGCTTCCTGGCGTCTAACAGGGTTTTATCATAATCACATATGAAAGCTGTCTCCATTCCCAGTCCGTTGCCATATCTAGCCCAGATACCCGATCCCCGCGAGTACCTGAAAACCCAACATCGCTGGCAAGACCTGTTGCTCATCTGCTTGATGGCGGTGGGTTCGGGACGGCACAACATCCTGGCCATCAGCCAGTGGGTGAAAGACCAGCGACGCTTCTTGCTGAACGAGGTGCATATCCGTACCCGCCGGGGTGAACGCAAACTACCTGCGCAAGCCACCCTCTACCGCTTCTTTTGGTTTTTGAGCGAGCACTTAGAACCCTTGCAAAAGGCCCTACTATCCTG
>AXWR01000018.1:0-20774 GCA_000482765.1 Meiothermus taiwanensis DSM 14542 | reverse complement strand
GCCGGTTCTGGTAGCGTGGATCGTCCAATGAGGCTAAGGCTTCGCGTAAGTTCATGCCTCTATCTAGCCTCAACCCTGAATAACGGTCAAGTCTGGAAGTCAACCTGAAATCCCAATTGCCCTCACCCCGAATGCGGTAGCTTGGTAGGGTCTATGGGAAAGAGCGCACGGAAACAGGCCTTGAAGTATTCGTCCAAGCCCAAGCCCAGCCCCTGGCCCTGGGTCATCGGCGGCGTTCTCGTGCTGGCGGTGGCGGTCTGGGGCTTCCTGCGCTGGCAGGGCCAGCAGGGGGTGCCCAGCCTCGAGAGCCTCATCGAGGAGGGCAAGCCGGCCCTCACGCAGGTGCAGAACCACCCGGACTACGGGCGCAGCCACGCCAACATCGGCGCCTCGCTGAGCTACGCCACCGACCCGCCCACCTCGGGGACGCACTGGTACAACTGGAGTGAGCCGGGCTTCTACACCCGCGGCGAGCCCCGGGAAAAGCTGGTGCACGCGCTCGAGCACGGCAACGTCGTGATCTACTACGACCAGCCCGGGGAGGAAGTGCTCAAGACCCTGCGGGTCTGGGCCGGCCGCTACCGGGGCCAGTGGGACGGGCTGGTGGTGGTGCCCAAGGCGGGTCTGGGCCAGACCGTCGAGCTCACCGCCTGGACCAAGCTGCTGCGGCTGGAGCGCTGGGACGCCGCCGCGGCTGCCGCCTTCATCGACGCCTACCGGGGCCGGGGGCCGGAGAACCCGGTGCGCTAGACGCTGAATGTTCGACGCTGATAGCTGATAGCTGATAGCTGAGCGCGGGTCGTACGTCGTACGCAATACGCAAGCCGCAAGACGCTACTTCTCCACCCCCCTTAGCAAGGGGGGCTAGGGGGGATACTCCCACACGTCACTAGCTCTTGGTCACCGGCCGCACGGCATGTGTAAGCTGGGGGTGAGTATGGCTCGAGTGCTGCTGGTCGATGACGACCCTTCCATCCACGAGGTGCTGGGGGCCTACCTGCGCCAGGAGGGGCACGAGGTGGTGGAGGCGCGCGACGGGGCCGAGGCGCTGGCCCGGCTGGGCGCGGCCGACCTGCTGATCCTGGACCTGATGCTGCCGAAGGTGGGCGGGCTCGAGGTGGCCCGGGAGGCGCGGCGGGACTACCCCGACCTCCCCGTCCTGATGCTCACCGCCAAGGGCGAGGAGGAGGAGCGCATCGAGGGCCTCGATCTCGGCGCCGACGACTACGTGACCAAGCCTTTCAGCCCGCGCGAGGTAGTGGCACGGGTGCGGGCGCTGTTGCGACGCCGGGGGCTGCGCGACGAACTCGCCTTCGGGGCCCTCACCCTCAAGCCCGCCGAGCGCGTAGCCCTGCTGAACGGGGCTCCCCTACCGCTGTCGCGGCTGGAGTTCGACCTGCTGCTCACCCTGGCCCAGCACCCCGGGCTGGTGTGGAGCCGGGCGCGGCTGCTCGAGCGGGTGTGGGGCGGGGACTTCCCCGGCGTAGATCGCGTGGTGGACGTGCACATCGCGGGCCTGCGCCGGAAGCTGGGCGAGGACAGCGACAACCCCCGCTACATCGAGACGGTGCGCGGGGTGGGCTACCGCTTCCGGGAGGAATAATGTTCACGCGGCTGTTCCTGACCCACCTGCTGGCGGCGCTGGTGGCGCTGGTGGCCTTGCTGGGCTTCGCGGAGTGGCTGGCCCCGCGCTTTTACCAGAGCCACATCGAGCAGATGGTGGCGGCCATCGGGCCGCAGGGCCACGAGCTGCACGCCGACCTCGAGCGCGGCCTGCGCTCGACCCTCACCGCCGCCTGGCTGGCCTCGCTGCCGCTGGCCGGGCTGCTGGCGGCGGGCACGGCCTGGGTGGTCTCGAGGCGGGTCAGCCAGGGGGTGCGGCTGCTGGCCCATGGCAGCCGTAGCATCGCGCAGGGGCACTACCACGACCGCCTGCCGGTGCACGGCCGCGACGAGCTGGCCTCTCTCGCCCAGGACTTCAACCGCATGGCCGAGGCGCTGGAGAGGGTCGAGCAGAGCCGCGTCGAGCTCATCGGCTCCGTCGCCCACGAGCTGCGCACGCCCCTGGCCGGGCTGCAGGGCTACGCCGAGGCCCTGGCCGACGGGGTGCTACCGCCCGAGCAGGCCGCCGGGCGCATCAGCCACGAGGTGCGGGCCATGCGTCGCCTGGTCGAGGATTTGTCGCTGGTCTCGAGGGTCGAGGCGAGAGCGGTGGAGATTCGCCCGCAGGCGCTCGACCCCGCCGCGGCCCTGAGGCGGGCGGCCGAACGCTTCGAGCTGGTGTTCGCGGAACAGGGGGTGGCCCTGCGGCTCGAGCCCTGTGGGCCGCTGCCGGCGGTGTGGGGCGATCCCGAGCGCCTGCAGCAGGTGCTCTCCAACCTGCTCGCCAACGCCCTGCGCCACACCCCGCCCGGCGGGGAGGTGGGGCTGAAGGCCGAGCCGGCGCGGGGCGGGGTGCGCTTCAGCGTGCGCGACACCGGCCCTGGCATACCCCCCGAGCACCAGGCGCGGGTCTTCGAGCGCTTCTACCGCGTGGACTCGGCCCGCAGCCGGCAGGACGGCGGAAGCGGGGTAGGCCTGACCATCGCCAAGGGCCTGGTCGAGGCTATGGGGGGAACGATGGGCCTCGAGAGCGAGGTCGGGCGCGGCAGCACCTTCTGGTTCACGCTGCCGCCAGCCCGGTCCTGAGCCCTGTCGCGCTCTTCCTCGCGCTGCGCCTGATCCGGTGGGAAGGGGCGCCCTAAAGCGTCACGAAGGGCTCGAGCCGCCCTTTGACGAGGGCCAGCACCCGGTAGGGCTGGGTCTTGGGGCCGGGCATCCCCGGCGTGCCCGAGGGCATGCCCGGCAGGGCGATCCCGTCGATCCTGGGTCGCTCGCGCAGCAGCTTCTGGAGGGCGGCCAGCGGGACGTGCCCCTCCACCGTGTAGCCCGCGAGGCGCATGGTGTGGCAGCTCTGGGCCTCGGGCGGGATCCCGTAGCGGCGCTTGAGGGGGCTGAGGTCGTCCTGCAGCACCACCTTCACCAGGGCGCCCTGCGCCTGGAGGAACTTCACGTACTCCCCGCAGCAGCCGCAGGTGGGCGACTTGTAGAGGGTGGCCTCGAGGCCCTTCAGGGCACTCCCCTGCTGCGCCAGGGCTCCGCCGGCCAGGCCCAGGGCGAGGCCGCCGAGCATCTTCAGCGCTCGTCTTCGGTCGGGTTGATGGGTCATAAGCTTCCTCTCCGACAGAGGCTAATGCCTTGGTGTTAAGCCTTTGTAAACCCGGTAGTTTCAGCCGGCACTCAAGGCAACTTCAGGCGGGGGGGCTAAAGTTGAACCTCCTTCGACCCGCCGGCTCGAGCTTTAACTCTGCCTCTCGTCGTCCGGAATTGCCAGCCGGATCAGGGCCGAAAGGCCGAATTTCAGGAGGTCCAGCCATGCAGCACAGCAGCCAGCACCACACCCACGGCACCACCGGCATGAGCCCCGCCATGCAGGCTTGCATCGAGGCCTGCGGGGAGTGCCACGACGTATGCCTCACCACCGTTCAACACTGCCTGCAGCACGGCGGCCAGCACGTCGAGCCCGCCCACATGACCATTATGATGGACTGTGTACAGATTTGCGAGACGGCCAAGGACTTCATGCTGCGGGGCTCGCGGCTCCACGCCCAGGTCTGCCGGGCCTGTGCCGAGGTCTGCGAGGCGTGCGCCCAGAGCTGCGAGGCCATCGATGACCCCGACGGCGCGATGAGGGCCTGTGCCGACGCCTGCCGCCGCTGCGCCCAGGAGTGCCGCCGCATGGCCCAGGCCGCCTGATGCCCGCCCCCTCGAGCCCCCGGCCACGGCCGGGGGTTGCCCTTTGCACAGGCTTAACACTCCACGCGCAGGCTAAAGCAGGAGGCGTTATGAACCGACGCGAACTGTTGAAGTACGGAGCCCTGGGCCTGGCGGGCAGCTACGCGCTCTCGAGGCTTACCGCCCTCGCCCAGGCGTCCTTTCCCCAGCCCCGCACGCTCGAGGTGCGCCGGGCGGGCGGCGTGGTAGAGGCGCAGATTGCTGCTCGACAAAGCAATCTCACCATGGGCGGCAAACCCGTCCAACTGCTGACCTACGGTGGCTTCCCCGGCCCTACCCTGCGCCTGCGCGAGGGCGAGACGGTGCGGCTCAACTTCACCAACAACCTCCCCGAGGCCACCAACCTGCACCTGCACGGCTTGCACGTGCCCCCGAGCGTGGACGACCCGCTGGCCCTGGTCCAGCCCGGCGAGAGCCGCCTGTACGAGTTCACCGTCCCTAAGGGCTCAGCGGGGACTTACTGGTACCACCCCCACGTCCACGGCCGGGTGGCCCCACAGCTCTACGCGGGGCTGGCGGGCCTGCTGGTGGTGGAAGGGCCGCTCGATGCCCTGCCCGAGTTGAAGGGGGCCGAGGAACACCTCCTGGTGCTCAAAGACTGGCTGTTCTCCGGCAACCGGATCCCGGCCTGGACCCACATGGACTGGATGAACGGCCGGGAGGGCAACCTGCTCACCGTCAACGCCGCCGTGCGCCCGACCCTGCGTGCTCAGAAAGCCACCCTGCGCCTGCGGCTCCTGAACGCCAGCAACGCCCGCTACTACCGGCTGGCGTTGGAAAACCATCCCCTCTACCTCATCGCCACCGACGGCGGCTTCCTCGAGAAGCCGGTCGAGCTCACCGAGCTCCTGCTGGCCCCCGGCGAACGGGCCGAGGTGCTCGTGCGCCTGAGCCGGCCTGGCAACTACCGGCTGCAGGCCCTCCCCTACGACCGCGGCGCGATGATGATGCAGGGCGGCATGATGGGCGACCAGGGGATGGGGATGATGGACCACGGGATGATGGACCACGGCAGCAGGGGGGGCATGGGCGACACGGGGATGATGGGCTCCATGATGGGCATGGGGGCCACCCGCCTCGAGACCCTGCTCACCGTGGTGGCCCCGGCCAGCCCCAAGCCCCTGCCGCTGCCGGCCTCGCTGGCCCCCGTCGAACGGCTCGAGCCCGCCAGGGCTACCGCTACCCGCCGCTTCGAGCTAGGCGAGCGAATGATGCAGGCCGAGTTCTTCATCAACGGCCAAATGTTCGACCCGGCCCGGGTAGATGTGCGGGCCCAATTGGGAAGCCTCGAGGTCTGGGAGCTGGTTAACAAAACCGACATGGATCACCCCTTCCACCTGCACACCTATCCCTTCCAGGTGCTCTCGCGGGGCGGCAAGCCGGCGCCCTACCGGGCCTGGAAGGACACCGTGAACCTGCGCAAGAACGAGACCGTACGGATCGCGGTGCCCCTGCGCGACTTCAGCGGGGTCACTGTCTACCACTGCCATATCGTCGAGCACGAAGACCGGGGAATGATGGGGATCTTGCAGGTGAAGGGATGAGGAGGTAAATGTGTCGAACTACGCGATGAAAACCATTTTGTCGGGTGACTTGATCGAGGTCAGGACCCGAGCTGTGGAAGCGCTGAAAGCCCAGGGCTTTGGCATTCTGAGTGAGATTGACGTACAAAAGACCCTGAAGGAGAAGCTGGGCCTGGAGTACGAGCCGTACCTGATCCTGGGAGCCTGCAACCCCAACCTGGCCCGGCAGGCCCTAGATACAGACCGTGACATCGGGCTGTTGCTGCCCTGCAACGTGGTGCTACGCCAGCTCGAGGGGGAGGTTGAGGTCAGCATCCTCGACCCCGAGGCAATGTTTAGCTTAACTGAAGAAGCCACCCGGCGACAGCTCGAGCCCTTGGCCCAAGAGGCCCGTGTCCGTTTGAGCCGTGCTCTGCAAACTCTAGAGGAGGCCCCCTAGAGTCGAGCCGGAGTAAGCCGAGGCAGATGCGCAAAGTTCGGCTGGCGCTGTGGATTGTCCTGCTGGCAGAGGACCGGGGGATGATGGGGGTGCTCGAAGTTCGGGGTTAGAAGGAGGGGACTGTGATGGGTTGGTGTCCTTGGTGTTCTTACGGCTACGGCATGATGGGCGGCTGGGGTTGGCTGGGCCTGCTGGCCCAATTAGCCGTCCTAGTGCTGCTGATCTACCTGCTGGTGCGGGCCCTCTCCCGTCCATCGAGGGAGGGGCGGGACCGCGCCCTGGAGATTCTGCGGGAACGTTATGCCAAAGGCGAGATCGACAAGGATACTTTCGAGCGCATGAAGCGCGACCTGAACGAGTAAGAGGAGGTGCGTTGTGAAACGCGGACAGTTCTGGCTAGCGATCGTAGGCCTGGCCGTGCTGGGGTTAGCCCTTACCCAGGGCATGTGGGGCAATCCGGGCATGATGCAGGGCTATGGGTACGGCCCGGGAATGATGGGTGGGATGATGGGCGGAGGTATGGGCATGATGAGCTTTCATCCCGCCCAGGCTCAGCCCATCCCCCCAGCCGAAGCCAGGGCTCGGCTCGAGTCCTTCGCTCAACGCTTTAGCTCCGAGGCCAAGCTTAAGGATTTCATGAGCTTCAGCGAGAACTACTACGCCCAGGTAGTCGATGCCAAGGGCAACGGCCTGGTAGAGATCCTGGCCGACCGCTATACCGGCAACGTCTATCTCGAGCCCGGCCCCAACATGATGTGGAACACCCGCTTGGGTATGGGCTATGGCATGATGCAGGGCCAGCCTACAGCCACGCGCTACGACAAGGCTGCCGCGCAAAAACTGGCCAGGCAATTTCTCAAGGGCTACTTGCCGGGAGCCACAGTCATGGAGGGTCAGGCTTTCAGCGGTTATTACACCTTTGATTTTGGCCGCAAAGCGGTCGAGGGGATGCTCTCGGTGAGCGCCTACACTGGTGAGGTCTGGGTGCACACCTGGCACGGGATTTTCCTGGGAGAGTAGCAACGGTGCATACCGATCCGGGCTTTGTTTGATCGAAGGGGAGAAGTTAGGATTGTCCTCCGAGGATAAGCCATGGAATTCACCGAACTTTCGCTGGGTTAGTACGTTGCCAGCCTCAAAGCTGGCAAAGACAAAGTGCGCGACCGCGCGGCCTTCCTCGAGCGCTGCGCGCGCATGTACCAGACCCCCAGCCTCGCCGGTTTCCCGATGGTGGGGCTGGGCGGCAGTTGCGGCAAGCCCACCTTCCTCCTGCCTTTCGCCGTCCGCTTCGATCTGGACAAGGTGCTGGCGCTCGAGGCGTGGTTTCGCCGAGCGAAGTGAGGGGTGGCCGTGGCCGAGCGCTTCAGCATGTACGTGGAGTACGGGGCCTACCCCCATCGCAAGCGGCCCGACGACACGGAGCTCGCTGCCGTGCAGGAATGGACTAATGCCACGCTGGTCTTTCTGCGGTCTTCTTATGGGCGCAAGGAAAAGCTACTCACCGCGATGCCTGAAGCCTTGAAGCCCTGACTAACGTCCCTGCCTCTTTATTCGCGGGAAACTTCGGAGGGGATTGACCTTTTGCATGGTTCAAACTATCCTGATTTCACATTCCCCCCCCACCTGGGGAGGGATATACGGCGCCTAAACTGGCTGCCACCCGGAGGGTAACGATGGAACATAGGGCGCATCAAACCACGGCGGTCCTCGAGGTCGCCCTCAGGAATTGCCACGACGGCTCGGAGTACGCCGACCTCGAGCGGCAGTTCGCCCGGCTGGAAGGCGTTCAGCAGGTCCACCTCGACCGCACCCGGGGCGTCGCCCACCTCGCCTACGACCCCGCGGTGACGAGCGCCCAGCGGCTCGAGGCCGAGATCGAGCAAAGGGGCTACGCCTGCGACTGCGCCGACTGCGCCCCCTCCGAGGCCCAGCCCGGGCACCCCAGCGTGGGCTCGGAGGGCCACGACCACGCCCACCACGGCCACGCCGCCCGTCCGGCCCCGGCCCCAGCCCACGACCACGCCGCCGTGCGGCACCAGGAGCACGCGGGCCACGAGGGGCACGACGAGCACGCCGGGCACGGGGCCGCGATGGTGAACGACATGCTGCGGCGCTTCGTGGTGTCGCTGCTGCTGACCCTGCCCGTCGTGATCTTCTCGCCCATCGGCGGGGCGCTGGGCTTCCCCGACATGCCGCCCTTCGGCCTCTCGATGGGGCTGTGGGGCTTCCTGCTGGCGACCCCGGTGGTGTGGTGGGGCGGCTGGCCCTTCATTAGCGCGGCCTGGCGGGCCCTGCGGCGGGGCGAGGCCAACATGATGACCCTGATCGCCACGGGCATCTTGGTCTCCTACACCTACTCGCTGGGGGCCACTTTCCTCTTCAAGGGCGAGGTGTTCTACGAGGCGGCCGCGATGCTTACCACCTTCAGCCTGGCGGGGCACTGGCTCGAGATGCGCTCGCGCTTCGCCACCGGGCGAGCGGTGGAGGCCCTGCTCAAGCTGGCCCCCGCGACGGCCCGGGTCCGACGCGGGGGGCAAGAAGTAGAGATCCCGCTCGAGGAAGTGGTGGTGGGCGACGAGGTGGTGGTCAAGCCGGGTGAGAAGATCCCGGTGGATGGGGTAGTGGTCTCGGGCCAGAGCTACGTGGACGAATCCATGATCACCGGCGAGCCCATCCCCGTGCTCAAATCCGAGGGGGCCAAAGTCATCGGGGGAACCCTCAACCAAAACGGGGCCTTCACCTTCCGGGCCACCGCCGTGGGGGCCGATACGGCCCTTGCGCGCATCGTGCAGATGGTGCAAAACGCTCAGGCTTCCAAAGCCCCGGCCCAGCGCCTGGCCGACCTGGCCGGGAAGTACCTGGTGTTCATCGCGCTGGGCTCGGGCGTGCTCACCTTCCTCTTCTGGTACTTCCTGGGAGGACAGGGGCTGGTCTTCGCCCTCACCGTGGCGGTCTCGGCGGTGGTGATCGCCTGCCCCGACGCGCTGGCCCTGGCGACGCCGACCGCGATCACCGTGGGGGTGGGGGTGGCGGCCCGGGAGGGCGTACTGTTCAAGAACGCGACCGCGCTCGAGGCCACCGCCGCCATCGACACGGTGGTCTTCGACAAGACCGGCACCCTCACCGAGGGCAAGCCCGCGGTAACCGACCTCGAGCCCATCGCCCCCTTCACCCCCGAAGAGCTGCTGGCCCTCGCTGCCTCCGCCGACCAGCCCTCGCAGCACCCCCTGGCCGAGGCCATCGTGCGGGCGGCCGAGGAGCGTGGCGTGGGCGTGCAACCCCCCGACGCCTTCGATTCTGTCCCCGGGCACGGTGTGGTGGCCCAGGTTAAGGGGCGCAGGGTGCTCATCGGCAACCGGAGGCTCATGGACCGGGAAGGCGTCGAGGTGGGCCAATTGGAAGAACGGGTGTCCCGGCTGGCCGCCGAGGGCAAGACCGCCATGTACGTGGCGGTGGACGGCCAGCCCGCAGGGGTGGTCGCGGTGGCCGACGTGATCCGCGAGTCCGCCCGCAAGGCGGTGCAGGCGCTGCACCGCATGGGTATCCAGACCGTGATGCTCACCGGCGACAACCGCCGCACTGCCGAGGCCGTGGCCCGCCGGCTGGGCATAGACACGGTAATCGCCGAGGTCTTACCCGAGGACAAGGCGGCTAAGGTGAAAGAGCTCCAGGCCCAGGGGCGCAAGGTGGCCATGGTCGGCGACGGGGTCAACGACGCCCCCGCCCTGGCCGAGGCCGACGTAGGCATCGCCATCGGGGCCGGCACCGACGTGGCCGTAGAGACCGCCGACGTGGTGCTGGTAAGGAATGACCCCGCCGATGTCGCCAAGGCCATTCAACTGGCCCGCAAGGTACGCGGCAAGATCAAGCAGAACCTCTTCTGGGCAGCCATCTACAACGTGCTGGCCATCCCCGTCGCGGCGGGCGCGCTCTACAACAGCTACGGTATCCTGTTGCGGCCGGAGTGGGCAGCGCTGCTGATGAGCGCTTCCACCGTGATCGTGACGGTGAACGCGCTGCTGCTGGGGGTGGGGTCGCGGCAGCGCTTTACACGGGCTTAACACAAATTCGCCACCATCGTGCAGGAAGATGATGCGAACAATCCTGGCACTTACACTCGCGCTCGGCTTGGCCCTGGCCCAGACCGACCACTCGCAACACGGGGGCATGGCCATGCAGAGCATGGCCGTGCTGGAAAAGCTCACCGGTAAGGATTTCGACATCGCCTACATGTCGATGATGATTGCCCACCACCGGGGCGCGGTGGAGATGGCCCAGGCGGTGCTCAAGGTCTCGAAGGACGCCCGCATCCGCAAAGCAGCCCAGGAGATCATCGCCGTGCAGAACAAGGAGATTGGCCAGCTTACGGCCTGGCTCAAAGCTTGGTACGGGGTGGCGCCCTCCCGGATGTACATGGACATGATGAAAAGCGATATGAAGCCCATGATGGACACGGCCATAATGAGCATGCAAGCCATGCCGGGGCATGCCATGCCGGTAGACCGGGCTTTTTTAGAGGGGATGATCCCCCATCACCAAGACGCCATCGACATGTCCGAGCTGGCCCTGAAGAAGGCCACCAAGCCTGAGCTCAAGAAGTTCGCCCAGCAAGTCATCGCCGTGCAGCGCCGCGAGATCGAGCAGTATCGGGAGTGGCTAAAGTCCCTTTGAAGCCACCTGCCGCGCTAACCCCACCCCTCCCTGGGTGGGGTTGACTTTATCTCCAGCGAAGCCTAAGCTGGAAATGTACCCCTCCCCTGGAGGGGGTGGAGGCGAAAGATGAGCATTGAACTCAAAATCGAAGGCATGAGCTGCGGCCACTGCAAGATGAGCGTCGAGAAGGCCCTTAAGAGTGTGCCGGGCGTGGAGAAGGTGGAGGTCTTCCTGCAGGAGGGCCGGGCCATCGTCGAGGGCAACGCTCCTGTGGACCGGCTCATCAACGCGGTGCAGGAAGAGGGCTATACAGCCTCAGTCCGTCCGTGATCCAGAGGGAGGGAATGTGAACCCCATCGCCGAGCACACCCTGCACCTTGATCCCAAGGTTCGGCAGGAGGCGCGCAACCGGCTGCTTTCGGCCAAGGGGCACCTCGAGGGCATCCTCAAGATGCTGGAGGGCGAGCCCTACTGTGTGGACGTGCTCAAGCAGATCAAGGCCGTGCAGGGTGCCTTGGACAAGGTGGGTGACCTGGTCTTGAAGAGCCACCTCGAGCACCACGTGGCCAGCGCAGCCCAGCGCGGCGACACCGACGAGTTGGTGGCCGAGTTGATGGAAGTGCTGAAGTACCGCTAATGAGGTCGTAGGCTAAACGCAAGACGCAAAACGCGGGGTTGCCATGCGCCCCACGTCGTACGCCGTACGATTTGCATCTTGCGTAGGACGTAAGACATACGACCCGAACAACCGAATGGGGTGAAGCGGATGACCAAAGAGTTGCAGATCGGCGTCGAGGGCATGACCTGCGCCGCCTGCGTGAACCGGGTGGAGCGCGGGCTGAAGAAGGTCGAGGGGGTCGAGGCGGCCTCGGTCAACCTGGCAACCGAACGCGCTACGGTCGCCTACGACCCCGCTACCACCACTCCACAGGCCCTGATTGAGAAGATCCAGGAGGTGGGCTACACCCCGGTGGTGGCCGAGGTTGAATTGGGCGTCACGGGCATGACCTGTGCGGCCTGCGTGGGGCGGGTCGAGCGCGCTTTGAAGAAGCTCGACGGGGTGCTCGAGGCGAGCGTTAACCTCGCCGCCGAGCGGGCCACGGTGCGCTACCTCCCGGCCAGCACCGGCCTGGCCCAGTTCAAGCGGGCCATCCGCGACGCCGGGTACGGCGTGCTCGAGTTGGGGAAGGGCCAGAACCGCGCCGACCTCGAGCGCGAAGCCCGCGCCAAGGAGATCGCCAACCTGCGCCGCGCGGTGCTCTTGGCCGCCGCCTTCGCCCTCCCGCTCTTCCTCATCGCCATGCTGCCCATGCTCTTCCCGCCTGTCGAGGAATGGCTGATGCGCACCTTCGGGCACGGCGTCATGGCCGCACTCTCCTGGGTGATGCTGGCCCTGGCGACCCCGGTGCAGTTCGGCCCCGGCCTGCGCTTTTACCGCCACGGCTGGAAAGCCCTGCGCTCGGGCTCGCCCGACATGAACAGCCTGGTGATGATCGGCACCAGCGCGGCCTACTTCTATAGCCTGGCGGTGGTGCTCTTCCCCGGCCTCTTCCCCCCGCAGGCCCGCCACGTCTACTTCGAGGCGGCGGGGGTGGTGATCACGCTGATCCTCTTGGGCAAGTACCTCGAGGCCCTCGCCAAAGGCCGCACCTCCGAGGCCATGCAGCGGCTGCTCTCGCTGCAGGCTAAGACCGCCCGGGTGGTAGAGGGAAGCACCGAGCGGGAAATCCCCGTGGACGAGGTCCTGCCCGGCGACCTGATTGCAGTGCGCCCTGGTGAGAAGATCCCGGTGGATGGGGTGGTGGTCTCGGGCCAGAGCTACGTGGACGAATCCATGATCACCGGCGAGCCCATCCCCGTGCTCAAATCCGAGGGGGCCAAAGTCATCGGGGGAACCCTCAACCAAAACGGGGCCTTTACCTTCCAGGCTACCGCCGTGGGCGAGGGTACGGTGCTGGCCCAGATCATCAAGCTGGTCGAGGCGGCCCAGGGCTCTAAGCCCGCCATCCAGAACCTGGCCGACCGGGTGGTGGCGGTGTTTACCCCCATCGTGCTGGGCATCGCCCTGCTCACCGCGGGGGTGTGGCTGCTCTTCGGCGGAGAAAACGCCCTGACCTTCGCGCTGGTCAACACCGTGGCGGTACTGATTATCGCCTGCCCTTGCGCGATGGGCCTGGCGACCCCGGTGAGCGTGATGGTGGGCACCGGCAAGGCCGCCGAGATGGGGGTGCTCTTCCGCAAGGGCGAGGCCCTGCAAACCCTGCAGGAGGCCCAGGTGATCGCCCTCGACAAGACCGGCACCCTCACCCAGGGCAAGCCGGAGCTCACCGATTTGCAAGCCCTTGAGGGCTTCGACGAAGCCGAGCTGCTGCGCTTGGTAGCTTCCTTAGAGAAAAGTTCGGAGCACCCCGTGGCACAGGCCATCGTCAAGGCCGCGCAGGGGCGGGGCTTAGAGCTGAGCGAGCCCGTAGACTTTGAGGCGCTTCCCGGCTACGGGGTGGGTGGGCAGGTGGGGATTTACCGGGTGGAGGTGGGCGCCGACCGCTACATGGCGCGGCTGGGGCTGGACGTGTCGGCCTTCGGCGCCGAGGCGGCCCGGCTGGCCGACGAGGGCAAGACCCCCCTCTACGCCGCCGTTAACGGGAAGCTGGCGGCCATCCTGGCCGTGGCCGACCCCATCAAGGAAGGAACCCCCGAGGCCATCGCCGCCTTGCACCGCCAAGGTCTCAAGGTGGCCATGATCACCGGCGACCACCGGCGCACCGCCCAGGCTATCGCCCGCCAGCTCGGCATCGACGAGGTGCTGGCCGAGGTCTTGCCCGCGGGCAAGGCCGACGCGGTAAAAGAACTTCAAGCCCAGGGCTACAAAGTGGCCTTCGTGGGCGACGGCATCAACGACGCCCCGGCCCTGGCCCAGGCTGACGTGGGCATCGCCATCGGCACCGGGACCGACGTCGCCCTCGAGACCGCCGACGTGATTCTGATCTCGGGCGACCTGCGCGGGGTACCGGGCGCCATCGCGCTCTCGAGGGCCACCCTCAAGAACATCCGGCTCAACCTCTTCTGGGCCTTCGCCTACAACATCGTGCTGATCCCGGTGGCCGCGGGTGTGCTCTACCCCTTCACGGGCTGGCTGCTCTCGCCGGTGCTGGCCGGGGCGGCGATGGGCCTCTCTTCGGTGTTCGTGCTCTCCAACGCGCTCAGGTTGCGTAGGTTTCGGCCCCCGTTTGGGACCAAGATTCCATCCGAGCCGGTGGCCGTTCAAGCGGTTCCCGCCTGACCCTGGGCACCCTCCAAAGACCCCTGCCTTATCTGGCCTCCCCTCACTTCGCTCGGCGAAACTACGCCACCCCACCCCGCTACCCCGCCTATCGGCGGCGAAAGCTGCTTTGCCCGTAGGGCAAACATGTCTTGTAGCGTCTCGCGGCGAAAGCTGCTTTGCCCGTTAGGCAAACACGTCTTGTAGCATCTCGCTCCGCTCGGCGAAACTACGCCACCCCTCGCTCCGCTCGGCGAAACTACGCCTCGAGCGCTATCCCCGGAGCTTTCAGCTGGGCGAACTGCCGCTCGAGGCCGCAGGTTAGGGCACCGGATTGGGTTGGTGTGGGTGGGTCCGCAGTGCACCCAAAGAAGGCTAACACCGGTCTTAATAACGTAGCGGCATAGAATGGGCTTGTGAAGCTGGCCGGTCGTTATCGCCTGGAAACCCCGCTTGGCCAAGGCGGCATGGCCGAGGTGTGGCGTGCCTACGACGAGCGGGTGGGGCGGGCGGTAGCGGTGAAAATCCTACACGCCTACGTCCACCCCAACGAGCGGGCCCGCTTCTTCCAAGAAGCCAAGGCTCTCTCCCGGCTATCCCACCGCGGGGTGGTGCAGGTCTACGACCTAGGTGAAGAAGAGGGCAAAACCTACTTCGTGATGGAACTCGTCGAGGGAGGCAGCTTTGACCGCTTGGGCCCCTTCGAGGACGGCCCGGAGGGGTTGCGGCTTTTAGAGGCAGCTCTGGAGGTACTGGATGCCCTCGAGCACCTACATCGTCGGGGGGTCATTCACCGCGACCTCACCCCGCGCAACATCCTGCTCACCACCGAGGGCAACCCTAAGGTGATGGACTTCGGGCTGGCCTATCTGCTCCAGGAGAGCCGCCACCTGACCCGCACCGGTTACACCCTGGGCACCCCGCAGTACATGGCCCCCGAGCAGGCCAAGGGCCTGCCGCTGGGCCCCAGGCCGTTTTGCTGGAAGCTGAGGGTGCGGCCATCGGGGGCGTCGGCGTAGGCGGCGAAGGTGAGGGTTTTGCCCGGAATCACCGGGGTGGCCCAGGACAGGTTTAGCGGGCTTTCGGCGTTGTTGGAGGCAATCAGGAAGAGCGAGCGGGCCTCGAGGTTCACGTAAAGCTGCCTCGAGCGCAGGGTCAGGCCGCCGGGGTTGGTCAGGTTCACGCTCAAGGCCCCGGTGCCGATGGGGGCCACCCCCACGGTCAGGCTGGTGCTCTCCCCAGGGTCGAGCGAGACCACCCGACTGCCGTAGGCCAGAAAGGCCTCGGGGGTGCCGGGCGCACCGGCTGCATGCCGCCATTGCAGGGCATACACCCGGCCCTGCACGCTGCCGGTGCCATTCCAGGCCGTGCTCAGGGTGTAGGCCGGACCCTGGCCGGGAAAGAGGGCCTGCAGGTTGTAACCGGGGGGCACAAACTGGGTCGGCTTGGCCTGGGGCGCCCCAAACACCACCTGCACCCCGGTGTTGGCGGGGTTGGGAAAGGTGATGCCGCTGCCCGATTGGGGCAGCAGGGTGCCGCTCAGGCTGGCGGTCTGCTCGGCGGGAGCCCCGCCCAGGCTGGTGAAGAGCAACAAAAGGGGGTCGGGCCAGCTCAGGCCCAAAAAGGTGTGCTCCTGGGTAGCGGCGGGCCGCACGGTGAGGTCGTAGGGGGGCCGAACCCCGCTCAGGCTAAAGCGGCCCTCGGCGTCGGTGTTCACACACCGGCTGCCCCGGCAGACCGGCACACCCGCCAGCGGCTGCCCGAAGCGGTTCCTGGCCTGGCCGCTCACGGTTATCTGGCCGCTGGCCGAAACCCCCAGGGTGAGGGGGCGCTCGCGCTTGAGCACCTGGCCGCCTACGCTGGCCGTAGCCCGCACCAGCAGGGTGTACTCGCCCGCGGCCAGCTCGCCGGAGGGGTTCAGGGTTAGGGTGCTGCTGCTCTGGATGGGGTTTTGGCTAAAGCTAGCGCTGACGCCCAGGGTGCTGGGAACGCGCACCAGCGAAAGCTGCACCTCGGCGTCGAAGCCGCCGGTTTTTTCCAGCGTGACCTCGAGGCTCCCGGTGGTACCGGCCTCGAGGTTGAGGGTGCCGGTCGAAAGGGCAATCTGAAAGTCGCCTACCACGGGCGGGGGTGGGGGTGTGGGGTTTCCACCCGCACAGCCCGCAATCAGCAGCAAAGAAAGCAAGCGGTAGCGCATCGGTTCCTCCTAGTTGATGCAGGGCGGCAGCCGGAAGTCCTGCGTGGCGACCGTGGGGCGGGCCGGGGGGCCGGCGTTGCCGTCGGTGAGCTCGAGGAAAAGTCGGAAGCGCAACCCACAGGTAGCCCCGGGGTAGAGCGAGGTCAGGTTGGTGATTGTCACCGTGGGCAGGTCGGTGCCGCCGCTGGTAAAACTGACGTTTCCTGAACCGCCCGGTACGTTCTGCAGCGTGCCGGAGATGGGGTTGCCGCTGCCGTCCAGCCGCTGGATTTTCCAGGTGTAGGTAAGGGTCTCGTTTTCGTTGTCCTGCACCCAGCCCTTAAGGGCAATCTGGGTGTAGCCGACCTCGGGGTTGACCCCGGCGGGCTGGGTGATGGAGGCGTTGGGCGGGTAGTTGGTGGGAGCCGGGCTTACGCTAATGTTCACCGTGGCGCTCCCCTTCTTGCCCCGGGCGTTGCTGACCTCCAGGGTCAAGGTGCGGGAGGCCGTGCTGCTGCTAAGGGTTACGGTGGGGTTGCCGCAGGCGTTGGTGGGCAGAGTGTCAGCGGCCACACTGCTCCTCCAGACCGCATTGGCGCAGTTCTGGGTGGTAAGGCTGGGGTCGAGCCAGCTCCCCTGCAGGAGCACCGTCTGCCCGGCATAGAAGCTCTGACCCGGCTTGGGGTTGAGGATCTGGACGCTGGGCGGGGGTCTTGCACGTTCAGGCTCAGGGTGGCGCTGCTGCTCAGCCCTGCGCTGTTGCTGGCGCTGGCGGTGATGGTGCGGGGGCCTTCGGTGGTGAAGGTGTAGCTCAGGCAAGGCGGGTTGGTGTTGGCGGCAATGCTGCCCAGGCTGCCCTCCACGCTGCTGCTTAGGCTCACCGCCTTGGGCCCGTCCTGCGGGTCGTAGGCGGTGGCGCAAAGGGTATAGGGCTTGAGGAGCTGCGGCAAGCCTATGCCTCCTGGCAAGAGCGTCACGCTGGGCGGCTGAGGGGTAGCCTGGGCGATGGTGCCCAGGTTCTTGTCGTAAACCTTCAGGTCGTAGTCCAGGCGGAACTCGGTCACCCCCAGGTCAATGCCCAGATGAAGGCCCAGGTAGGCCTCTACCCCGGCGGAAAGCCGCCAGATGGGGTTGCGCGGCACCACCGCGTCCATCTCCAGGTAGCCCCCCAGCTTGGCGTAGGGGCCCACAATGCCATAGAGCAGCACCTCGGCCTTGCCCAACAGGCTCCCCCGCGCCAAAGCGCTCACCTGGGCCCCGCTCAGGCCGGCGTTGAAGCTCTCGCCAAAGCTGCTGCAGTTGTTGAAGCCGTCCTTGTACTCCAGGCAAGCCTGAACGTTCAGGCTCTGGGTAGCGCCAAAGCTCAGGCCCGCGCTCACCTGCCCGGAGGCGTTCACCACCATCTTCAGGCTGGGCACAAACACCAGCGGCACCGGCCCCACAAACACCGTGATGGGCGAAAAGTTGAAGCTGGCCAGCTCTTTTTCCTTGTTGATGCTGTAGCCCAGCCCGGAGCTCACCTTGACCTCGGCGCTTTGCTTGATGCCGTAGGCCACCTTGAAGTAGACCCCGTTGGGGTAGGCGGGCACCCCAAAGACCTTTTTCCAGCTCACCCCGGCGCTAAAACCATTCTGCACGTCGAAGAAGACCTTGCCCGAGACCCGCACCTGGTCTTGGGTGGTGGAAGGGTTGTTGTCCTGGTCGTAGAGCACCTCGTCGAAGCTGAAGTCCAGGGTGGCCATGGGCCTGACCCCGCTCTGGGCACTGTAGGAGGTGAGGCCGCCGGCAAAGCGCACGCTCTGGGCCAGGGCCCGGGCCGACTGCAGGTCGGAGGGGGTGAGGGTCTTCTGGAACTCGGCTTCGCCCTGCTCGAGGGCCTCGCCTAGGTCGGCTTCCTCGGTCTGGACGGTTACGATGTTGCCCGCGCGGCTAATGCTCTTGACTTTTTGCAAGAGGCCATAAGGGGCCGCCGGGGTGGGCTCGCTCACCAGCACCTGTCCGACCTCGAGGGCCTGGAGCTGGGGGTTGTCGGCGCTAAAGGTGAGGGTGGCCTGGCAGAGCGGGCGGTTTTGGTTGGTGTAGTCCAGGCAGGTCGGGGCGTTATTGAGGGTGAAGCTGGACAAAGAGGCCCGGCTCTGGGGGCTGAGCACCCGGGTATCGGGGTCAATCCTGGGCTCAATCCGGCTGGGGGGGCCACCCCCACAGGCCGCGAGCAGCAGGGCTAGGGCTGCGATTCCGGCTGGGTAGCGCATGCTTCCTCCTTTGCGCGCTCGAGGGCCATCAGCAGGTCTTCCATATGGGCAAAGCCTTGCCGGCCTCCGCCCCGCAGGGGTTCAAGGCTGTAGCGCCATTGCTGCTCGCCATCGCTCCACATGCGGAGCACATAGCACAGTTCCTGGTGACCCTCTGGCATGGTTGCCAGGGTAGAAGGGGGGGCGTCAATTGGGCGTCAAGCGGAGGCGTTGCTGCCCAAGCGCAGCCGCCGAGGCAACCCCTCTAGCTGGCTTTGCCGGAGTTCCTGGGCCCTCCGCAGGGCTGCGGCGGCCTGGGGGTGTTGCCCCAGGTGGGCGTGGGCCTCGCCCAGCAAGCGGTAGGCGGGCACGCTCAGGCACAGGGGTTCCTGGGCCAGGGCCTGGGCCAGCGGCGCGGGGTCGGGGCTGCCCCGCCAAAGCGAGAGGCGCAGCTCCCCCATCCGCCAGGCCAGGTGCTGCAACGGGGTCTGGGGCCGGCAGCGAGCAAGAAGGAGCTCGAGTAATTCTTCTTTGTGGGCATGCGCCAGCAGGTCGAATTCGGCCCCCACAACGAGGTCGCCCAGGCGGGCTTCGCGCAAGCCGGGCAGCAGAGCCTCGATGGGTGCGGTTTCCTCCGGGCAGCGCCAAAGACCCAGCAAAGCCCGGTTGTAGCGGCAGGCCCACCCCAGCCGCTCGTCCTGGGCCGCCTGGGCCAGCGCCAAAGCCTCTTCCAGCCGGCCTTTGGCCTCCGGGTAGACCGCCAGATAGCCCAGTAGCTCCACCTGCACCAACAAGACCTGCGCCTGCAAACCGGGGCCCAGGGGCCGGGCCAGCTCGAGGGCTTCCTCCAGGGTGTTCCAGGCCGGGCCGAACTGCCCCTGCAAAAAGTACAGGTAGCCCAGGTTGCGGTAGCTGGTGGCCTCGGTGCGGGCATCGCCCAGACTACGCGAAAGCTCGATGGCCTCGGCAAAGCGCTTGGTGGCTTTGGCATAGTGGCCCAAGCGCAGGGTCGTGGCGGCCAGATTTTGCAACAGGCTGCCGGCCAAGGCCAGTTGCCCCTCCCGCCGGGCCAGGGTCAGGGCTTCTTCCAAAGAGCCTACGGAAGCCTCGTACTCACCGCGTAAACCGAACAGCGCCCCCAGGTTGCTCAGGGCCCGCAGCCGGGTCTGGGGGCTTGGGGCTTGTGGCGGCCTCCAGGTGGGGCCTGGCCTCCTCCAGGGCCCCGGCCACCAGGTGGGCGGCGCCCAAAGAGAGCCGGGCCAGGGCAATACGTTCCTCGTCGGCCAGCCGCCGGGCCACCTCCAGGGCTTCCTGGGCCTCCAGGGCGGCCTCCTGGGGCTTGCCCTGCCGCAACCGGAGCCCGGCTTTGCGCTGGTGGTGCTCAAAATAGGCGCGGTCGCACTGGTGACGCCGGGCCAGCTCGCCCAGCCTCTGCACCAGGGCCTCCATCAAGTCGAGGTCGCCCTGCAGCTCGGCCACCTGGGCCAGCCCCAGCAGGGCCTCGAGCTGCAAGGGCGCTGTATCGGCCGTCCAGAGGGCCCTAAAGAAAGCCAGCCGGGCCTCGTTCGGCTTTCCCTGTTGAAGTGCCAGCCGCCCAGCGGTTTGCAGTTGGGGGTAGGCCCGCTCCGGCTCCAAGGCCCCTAGCCAGTAGCGGGCCGTGGTACTGGGCTCTCCCCCCTGCGCTTCCAGGGCCAGCGCAATCCGGCGGCATAGGTGCCGGCGCAAAGGCTGGGGCAAAAGGGGTGGGGGTGGGGTGGCCTCGAGCTCTGCCCAGGCCCGCGCTACCGCGTAGGGCTCCTCTTCCAGCACCCTAGCCCAGAACTCGGGGCGAACCTCCTCGGCGTAAAGGCTTCGGGCCTCCCAGAGGCGTTGGGCCAGCGGGCTCAGGGCGATGGGCTGGAGCAAGGCCGCCTGGGCCTGGGTGGCCGCCAGGGGCTCTACCCCCAGCTCCTGCTGGAGGGTCTGGCGCAGGCTCTCGTAAAGCTGCCAGGCCGTCTGCACCCGCCCGGCCTGGGCCTCCAGGCGCATGGCCTCGCGTACCGCGCTCTCGTGCAGGGGATCAAGCTGGATGAGCTCGTAAAGGTACCCGAGCGCTTGCTCCAGCTCGGTCTGGGCGGCCTGCCAGAGCCGCTCGCGGCGCAGCCCCTCCAGCCTTTGGCGCTCGAGGGCCAGCCAGTCCCAAAACGCAGGAGGCAGGTCATCCGGTAGACCCGGTAACAGCGGCGCGCGCAGGGCCTCGAGGGTGGGCGCCAGTGCGTCTACCTCGGCATACAGCGCGGGCCGCTCCCCGTCCAGCAGCCAGGTTCCCGCCCCTGGCAGCCGGCGCAGCAGGTAGAGGGCCTGCCGCAGGTTTTGCGCTGGGTTCTTATACCAACTCTACGACGAGGTGACACATAAAGCCTCTTGAATCCAAGGCCAAAAGCAAAGCCGCTTGACCCTAGTTTGGATCAGCCGCAAGCTGGGTGAGGAACTCCTCGGCAGCCAGGCGTTTGTGTTCCAGCGAAGGGTACACTTTGCCTTCAATGGCCCGCCTGACCTCCTCAAACACCCGCTCGGCAGGATTGAGCTCGGGCGAATAGGCCGGTTGAAGGATACGACTCCCCGCTAGCTCGGATAGGCTACGACCCCGATGAACCCCCGCCCCATCCCAAACGTTGAT